>NZ_JBHXTV010000019.1:0-25520 GCF_042671585.1 Streptomyces sp. NPDC127129 | reverse complement strand
GCCCCGCCACACCCCCCCCCCCCGTGGCGCGGTCGCGGGGGGGGGGGGGGGGGGCGCGCCCCCCCCCCCCCCCACGTCCGGGTCGGGATCCGCTCGGGCGACACCCCGCCCGCCGAGCGGCGCGCGCTGGCCACGAAGCCGCCGGACATCCTGATCACCACCCCCGAGTCGCTGTTCCTGATGCTGACGTCCGCCACGCGGGACGCGCTCGCCGGGATCGAGACGGTGATCCTGGACGAGGTCCACGCCGTGGCCGGGACGAAACGCGGCGCGCATCTCGCGGTCTCCCTGGAGCGTCTCGACGAGTTGCTGCCGCGTCCCGCACGCAGGATCGGCCTGTCGGCGACGGTCCGGCCGGTGGACGAGGTGGCCCGCTATCTCTCCCCGCAGCGCAAGGTGGAGATCGTCCAGCCGCCGTCCGGCAAGGAGTTCGACCTGTCGGTGGTCGTGCCGATCGAGGACATGGGGGAGCTGGGAGGCTCACCGGCCTCCGAGGGCACGGACGGCGGTGACAAGCCCTCGATCTGGCCGCATGTCGAGGAGCGCATCGCCGATCTCGTCCAGGCCCACCGCTCCACGATCGTCTTCGCGAACTCGCGCCGGCTCGCCGAGCGCCTCTGCAACCGGCTCAACGAGATCGCGTACGAACGGGCCACCGGCGAGGCCCTTCCGGACGGGCCGCCGCCGGCCGAGATCATGGCGCAGTCGGGCGCCGCCCAGGGCGCGCCCGCGCTCCTCGCCCGCGCCCATCACGGCTCGGTCTCCAAGGAGCAGCGCGCCCAGGTCGAGGAGGACCTGAAGGCGGGCCGGCTGCCCGCCGTGGTGGCCACGTCCAGCCTGGAGCTGGGCATCGACATGGGCGCGGTGGATCTGGTCGTCCAGGTCGAGTCGCCGCCGTCGGTCGCCTCGGGTCTCCAGCGCGTGGGCCGCGCCGGACACCAGGTCGGCGCGGTCTCCACGGGTGTGGTGTTCCCGAAGTACCGCGGTGACCTGGTCCAGGCGGCCGTGGTCACCGAGCGGATGCGCAGCGGCTCCATCGAGTCGATGCGTATCCCCGCCAACCCGCTGGACGTGCTCGCCCAGCAGCTCGTGGCGATGGTGGCCCTCGACTCCTGGCAGGTGGACGACCTGCTGGCGACGGTCCGCCGCGCAGCGCCCTTCGCCTCGTTGCCCGAGTCCGCGTTCACGGCCGTCCTGGACATGCTGGCCGGCCGCTATCCCTCCGACGCGTTCGCCGAGCTGCGCCCCCGCGTGGTCTGGGACCGGGTGGCCGGGACGGTCACGGGCCGTCCCGGAGCACAGCGGCTCGCCGTCACCTCCGGCGGGACGATCCCCGACCGCGGCCTCTTCGGGGTCTTCCTCGCCGGTTCCGACCCCAAGAAGGGCGGCGGCCGGGTCGGCGAGCTGGACGAGGAGATGGTGTACGAGTCCCGGGTGGGCGATGTCTTCACGCTGGGCACCACGTCCTGGCGGATCGAGGACATCACCCGGGACCGGGTCCTGGTCACCCCGGCTCCCGGTGTGCCGGGCAGGCTGCCGTTCTGGAAGGGCGACCAGCTCGGGCGCCCGCTGGAACTGGGGCGCGCGGTGGGTGCGTTCCTGCGCGAGGTCGGCTCGCTGGAGCCGGAGGACGCCCGGCTCCGGCTGGTCTCCGCCGGTCTCGACGCCTGGGCCGCCGACAACGTCCTCGCCTATCTGGCCGAGCAGCGCGAGGCCTGTGGGCATGTGCCGGACGACCGCACGATCCTGGTGGAGCGGTTCCGGGACGAGCTGGGCGACTGGCGGGTCGTCGTCCACTCACCGTTCGGGGCCCAGGTGCACGCCCCGTGGGCGCTGGCCCTGGGGGCCAGGCTCTCCGAGCGGTACGGCATGGACGCCCAGGTGATGCACGCCGACGACGGGATCGTGCTGCGCCTGCCGGACGCCGATCTGATGGGCCTGGACCTTCTGGATCAGGAGCCGGTCGACCCCGCGCGGCACCTGGACACGACGTTCGACTCCGACCAGGCCCCGATCGGCGCGGCGGACGCGCTCTTCGACAAGGGCGAGATCGGCCAGATCGTCACCGACCAGGTCGGCGGATCGGCCCTGTTCGCCTCCCGCTTCCGCGAGTGCGCGGCGCGTGCCCTGCTGCTGCCGAAGCGCAATCCGGGCAAGCGCACCCCGCTCTGGCAGCAGCGCCAGCGCGCGTCCCAACTGCTGCAGGTCGCGAGCGAGTTCGGCTCCTTCCCGATCGTCCTGGAAGCGGTCCGCGAGTGCCTCCAGGACGTCTTCGACGTTCCCGGGCTCGAAGAGCTGATGGGCGACATCGAGTCCCGCCGCGTCCGCCTGGTCGAGGTGACCACCCCCGAGCCGTCGCCGTTCGCCCGCTCCCTGCTCTTCGGCTACGTCGCCCAGTTCCTGTACGAGGGGGACTCCCCGCTCGCCGAGCGCAGGGCGGCCGCGCTCTCCCTGGACTCGCGCCTGCTGGCCGAGCTGCTCGGCCAGGCGGAGCTGCGCGAACTGCTCGACGCGGAGGTGCTGACGGAGCTGGAGCAGGAGCTCCAATGGCTCAGCGAGGACCGCCGGATCAAGGACGCGGAGGGCGTCGCCGACGCGCTGCGGGTCCTCGGCCCGCTCACGGAGGCCGAGCTGGCCGAGCGTGGCGGAGATCCGGTCTGGGCCCACGAGCTGGGAGACGCCCGCCGGGCCATCCGGGTCCGGATCGCGGGCACGGAGCACTGGGCGGCGATCGAGGACGCCGGCCGGCTGCGGGACGCCCTCGGCACAGCCCTGCCGGTGGGGGTGCCCGAGGCGTTCACGGAACCGGTGAAGGACCCTCTGGGCGATCTTCTGGCCCGGCACGCGCGCACGCACGGCCCGTTCACCTCCTCATCGGCCGCCGCCCGATTCGGTCTCGGCGCCGCCGTCACCGACGGAGCACTCCAGCGGCTGGCCGCGGCCGGCCGCGTCGTCCAGGGCGAGTTCCACCCGTCCGGGATCGGCCAGGAGTGGTGCGACGCGGCCGTGCTGCGCCGTCTGCGCCGCCGCTCGCTCGCCGCGCTGCGGCACGAACTGGAGCCCGTGGCCCCGGCCGCGCTCGCCACGTTCCTCCCCCAGTGGCAGCACCTGGGGAGCAACAGCCTGCGCGGGATCGACGGACTGGCCCGCGCCGTCGAGCAGTTGCAGGGCGCGCCCGTACCGGCCTCGGCCCTGGAGAAGCTCATCCTGCCGTCCCGGGTCCGGGACTACTCCCCTGCCCTGCTGGACGAGCTGACGACCACCGGCGAGGTCGTCTGGGCGGGCGCGGGGGCCCTGCCCGGCAAGGACGGCTGGGTCTCGCTCTATCTGGCCGACGCGGCCCCGCTGCTGATCCCGCCTCCGCACCCGCTGGAGCCGACCGCCCTCCACGAATCGGTGCTCACCGCCCTCTCCGGCGGGTACGGCCTGTTCTTCCGCCAGATCGCCGACCAGGTCCGGGCCACCACCCACCCCGACGCGACCGATCCCCAACTCGCCGACGCGGTCTGGGACCTGGCCTGGTCGGGCCGGCTGACCAACGACACCCTCGCCCCCCTGCGGTCCCTGCTCGGCTCGGGCCGTACGGCGGGGTCCACCGCCCATCGCGCCAAGCGCACGATCCCGCGCGGCCGTTACGGCACCCTCACCGCGGCCGCCCGGCCCGCCTCCCGCACCGGCCCGCCGACCGTCAGCGGCCGCTGGTCCCTCCTTCCGCCCGTCGAGCCGGAGCCGACACACCGCGCCCACGCGCTCGCCCGCACGCTCCTGGACCGGCACGGCGTGGTCACCCGGGGCGCGGTGGCCGCCGAAGGTGTCGAGGGCGGCTTCTCGGCGACGTACCGCATCCTGTCCGCCTTCGAGGACAGCGGGCAGGCACGCCGCGGCTATGTCGTGGAGGGTCTGGGCGCGGCGCAGTTCGCGATGGACGGCGCCGTGGACCGGCTCCGCGCCGCGGCGACGGCCCGGGACAGGGGCGCCGAGGCCGGGACGGGCCCGCGCGCGGTCGTGCTGGCCGCCGCCGACCCTGCCAACGCGTACGGGGCGGCGCTGCCCTGGCCCGAGCCGCCCAGCGGCGCGGGGCACAAGCCCGGCCGCAAGGCGGGCTCGATGGTCGTCCTGGTCGACGGGGAGCTCACGCTCTACATGGAGCGCGGCGGCAAGACACTGCTGTGCTGGCCGGCCGACCCCGAGGACCCGGCACTGAGGGCCGCGGCCGAGTCCCTGGCCGGTGCGGCGCTCGCTGGGTCGCTCGGCACGGTCACGGTGGAGCGGGTCAACGGCTCCCCCGCGCTCACCTCCCCGCTCGCCCGCCCGTTGGAGGCGGCCGGGTTCCACGCCACCCCGCGAGGGCTGCGCCTGCGCCCGTAGGAGATCCATCATGGAGCCATGCCCGAAGGAGACACCGTCTGGCGGACCGCGCACCGTCTGCACGCCGCGCTGGCGGGCCGCGTCCTGACCCGGTCCGATCTGCGCGTGCCCCGCTTCGCCACCGCCGATCTCACCGGTCGGGCCGTCCTGGATGTGACACCGCGCGGCAAGCACCTCCTGACCCGGTTCGAGGAGGGGCTGACGCTCCACTCGCACCTACGGATGGACGGCTCCTGGCGAGTGTTCGCCACCGGTGAGCGCTGGAGCGGTGGCCAGGCACACCAGATCCGGGCGATCCTCGGCAACGCCGAGCACACCGCGGTCGGCTATCGCCTCCCCGTGCTGGAGCTGATCCGCACGGCCGACGAGCAGAACGTCGTCGGCCATCTGGGCCCGGACCTCCTCGGCCCGGACTGGGATCCCGCGGAGGCCGTCCGCCGGCTCACCGCCGACCCCGCCCGCTCCCTCGGCGAGGCCCTGCTCGACCAGCGGAATCTCGCGGGCATCGGCAACGTCTACAAGTCGGAGCTGGCGTTCCTCGCCGCCGTCACGCCCTGGCTCCCGGTGGGCGAACTGGCTCCCGGCGTACCCGAACGGCTGGTCGCCACGGCCCACCGCCTGCTGGAGGCGAACAAGGACCGTCCGGACCGGCGCACGACCACGACCCGTCATCCCGCCCACCACCTCTACGTCTACGGACGGGAGCACCGCCCCTGCCTGCGCTGCGGCGCCTCCGTCCGCCGGGCCGAGCTCGGCGACCGCGTCACGTACTGGTGCCCCGGCTGCCAGAAGGGCCCGACCCACTAATTGACGGGCCGTCAGATTCGGTCGTACGGTCCCGTCATGGCCCTCACCGCGTACGACCTCACCGGCCGCACCGCCTTCGTCACCGGCGCCGCGAGCGGAATCGGCCGCGCGACCGCCGTGCTCCTCGCCCAGGCGGGCGCCACCGTCCACTGCGCGGACCGCGACGAACTCGGCCTCCGTGAGACGGCGAAACTCGTCACCGAACTGGGCGGTACCGCACGCACCCACGTCCTCGACGTCACCGACCGCGCCGCCCTGGCCGCCGCTGTCGGAAGCGCGGGCACGCTCCACGCCATGGCCGCCGTCGCCGGGATCATGCATACGAGCTCGGTCCTGGAGACCCGCGACGAGGACCTCGACCGCCTCCTCGCGGTCAACTTCAAGGGTGTGCTCCACGCCTGCCAGGAAGCGGCCCGCTCGATGATCGCGACCGGGACCCGAGGCTCCATCATCACCATGGCCTCGGGCGCCATGGACACCGCGAGCCCGGGGCTGCTCTGCTACAGCGTCACCAAGGCAGCCGTCGTCCAGCTCACCAAGACGCTGGCCACCGAGGTCGGGCGGCACGGGATCAGGGTCAACGCGATCGCCCCCGGATGGATCCGTACCCCCATGACCGACCGGCACGAGCCGGCCGCGCAGGAGCAGGCGGAGGCGGCCATGGCCCGCCACTCCCCCTTGGGCAGGGTGGGCGAACCGGAGGACATCGCGCACGCGGTCCTCCACCTCGCGTCCGACGCCGCCTCCTTCACGACGGGTCAGATCCTCCGCCCCAACGGCGGCGTCGCGATGCCGTGGTGACCTGTGCGCCCCCTGCGCCCTCCACGGCCCGTCCGGCATCCCCCCGAACACCGTGCGGACCGCCGGCGCCCGCTCGTCCGGCGCTCACCCGTCCGCCCGCGGCCGCGGACGCCGTGACGTGCACCGGCAGCAGACTCAGCCCCCAGCCGCCGGCCGCGACCGCCCCCTCCACCAGTCCCGCCTGATCGGGCACCAGCACCAGTCGCAGCACCGCCCACCACCACAGCCCGCCGGCCACCAGCCCGCCCGCCACCCACGCGAGCATCACCAGCGGAACCCGTCGCCGTACCATGGCCGCCTCCTGCGGTCGACGCTAGACCGGCGGTATCACCCGGCGGGAGGGCGCACCGGAGGCAGACCCGGCGCACGAAGCGCACAACACGGGCGCCACGCCAGGCGCGCCCACCATCGAACCGGACGCGCTCGGCGCTGAACCAGGCACCACGCCAGGCGCGCTCACCACCGAACCAGGCGCCACGTCAGGCACTCTCGGCCTGGAACATCCACGCGTGCTTCTCGAGGTCGGCGGTGAGCGCGATCAGGATGTCCTGCGTCACCGGGTCCGGCTCGTCCGTGGCCTCGATCCGCTCGCGCATGCGGGCGATCACCGCGACCAGGGCGTCGACCAGGATCTTCACGGCCTCGGTGTCCTTGATCCAGCCGGTCGGGACGTCGCCGATGGCGCTTCCCGAGGCCACCGAGGCGGCCCTGCCGTCCGGGTTGACACCGACCGCGGAGGCACGTTCGGCCACCACGTCGGAGTGCTGACGTGCGGTGACGACGACTTCGTCGAGCTGCAGATGGACCGAGCGGAAGCGCGGTCCGACCACGTTCCAGTGCACCTGCTTGGCAACGAGACTGAGGTCGACCAGATCCACCAGCGCCCCCTGCAGGGCATCGCCGACCGTCTTCCGGTCGGCCTCGGACAGCGAACTCTTCACGACGGACATGCGTGTTCTCCCACCAGTCGTACGGTTTCCCCACCATGGCACGCCTGACCGAAATCGGGCATCTCAAACCCTGCCCTACGAACTCCGCAAAACCCCCTCAACAGCACTAAAGCCCCGGTGGATGCCCACATGGGACACCCTCCGGGGCCTTAGCCCACTTAGCGTCAGGCAGCGACGACGTCCACCGCTTCCGCGGGCGCCTTGATGGTCACCCGCTCGGTGGGCACACCTGCCACCGACGTCACCGACACCGAATTGAGCATCGGGCGTACCGGCGCAGGCACCGGTTCGCTCGCCGCTGCCGACTCGGCCAGTTCGGCCAACGACAGCTCGTCGCTCACTTCACGCATGAGCTCGGACATCCGTACGTCCAGCGCGTCGCAGATCGCGGAGAGCAGCTCGGAGGAAGCCTCCTTCTGCCCCCGCTCCACCTCGGAGAGATAGCCGAGCGAAACTCGGGCGGACGAGGAGACTTCGCGCAGAGTACGGCCCTGGCGCTGGCGCTGCCGACGCAGCACGTCACCCAACAGGCGACGGAGCAGAATCATCGGTGGCTCCCTCCTCGGACCGCGTAGCCGCATCCTTCACGCCCCACCGTACCGCCTCGCGCTGCGGCCGTGCGGGGAGCGATGTCGTGTTCACTCAGGGCTGCAAACATCAATTCCCCCCGTTCTGTTCCGTATCCTGTGCCCGCCCATTTCCCGAGAGTTCGTCGCCGAGCAGTTCCAGCACGCTCCGTACGCTCTCTCTACGGATTTCCGCACGGTCGCCGTTCAACCGCAATGCGGCCACTTTCCCGGCCCCGACGGGCCCCGCCACGGCCACGTAGACGGTGCCGACGGGCTGTCCGTCCTGCGGTTCGGGCCCTGCCACGCCGGTCGTCGCGACGCCCCAGTCGGCGCCGAGCCGGAGGCGGGCACCCGCCGCCATCTGCAGCGCGACCTCGGGATCGACCGCTCCGCGCTCCGCCAGGAGGGTCGCGTCGACCTGCAGGAGGTCCCGCTTGAGGGCCGTGGCGTAGGCCGTGACGGACCCGCGGAACGACGCCGACGCTCCTGGTACGGAAGTGAGCTCCGCGGCCACCAGACCGCCCGTGAGGGACTCCGCGGCGGCGAGGGTCTGCCCACGCTCCGCAAGCAGCCCCAGCACCCGGGCGGCCGTGTTCATCGCGCCGACCCCGCCGCCGGCCCCTTCGCGGACGCGTCAGAGGCCTCGGGCACACCGGACGCCTCGTCCGGCGGCGCCTCCGCCGGCCCCGGCATCGCCCCGGCGCCACCCGCCTGCGGAGCTACGGGGGAACCCGCCTGCCGTGCCCCAGCGCCACCCGCCTGCGGAGCTCCGGGGGCCGCCTGCCGTGCCCCGGCGGCGCTCGCCTCCGGAGTGCCCTCGGAGTGTTCCGTCGCCAGTCCGCGACGCCGGAGGACGATCGCCTGTCGCACATAGTCCAGGCCGGTGACGACCGTCAGCACGACGGCCACCGCCATCACCCAGAAGCGCAACGTGGCAAGTGGACCGGTCAGCACCAGCACGTACATGCCGACGGCCGTGCCCTGCGCCAATGTCTTCATCTTGCCGCCGCGGCTGGCCGGAATCACCCCGTGCCGGATCACCCAGAACCGCATCAGCGTGATCCCGAGCTCTCGCGCGAGGATCACGACCGTCACCCACCAGGGCAGGTCACCGAGCGACGACAGACAGATCAGCCCGGCCGCCATGATCGCCTTGTCGGCGATCGGGTCGGCGATCTTCCCGAAGTCCGTGACCAGGTTGTACGTCCGCGCCAGATGGCCGTCGAAGACGTCCGTGATCATGGCGACGGCGAACGCGGCCCAGGCCCAGGCGCGCCAGACCGGGTCGTGTCCGCCGTCCTGGAGGAGCAGCAGCACGAAGCCGGGCACCAGCACCAGGCGGATCATGGTGAGGATGTTGGCGATGTTCCAGAGGCTGGCCTGGTTGACGGCCGCCGAGCCCAGCTTGCCGCCGGGCGCGGGCCTGCCGGTCCCGCCCGTCGCGGATGCCGGGGCTCCCGTCATCTGCCCGCCTCCTCGAAAAGACACTCGGCCACCAGGTCGACGCCTTCCGTTCCCACGACCTTCGCCACGACCATACGGCCGGGAGCGAGGTCCCGGCGCGCGGCGGAGTCCGCGGTGAGGACGACCTGGCCGTCCGTCTCGGGCGCCTGGTGGGCCGCGCGGCCGATGACGCCGTCCTCCTCGTCGATCGATTCGACGAGTACTTCCAGGGTCTCTCCGATCCGCTCCTCCGCACGCTGGGCGGTGAGGTCCTCGGCGAGCCGGGAGAGGTGGGCGAGCCGCTCGTCCACGACGTCCTGGTCGAGCTTCTGCTCGTAGGTGGCGGCTTCGGTGCCGTCCTCGTCGGAGTAGCCGAAGACACCGATGGCGTCCAGCCGCGCGTGGGTGATGAAGCGTTCCAGCTCGGCGAAGTCCGCCTCGGTCTCGCCGGGGAAGCCGACGATGAAGTTGGACCGGGCACCGGCCAGCGGGGCCTTGCCGCGGATCGTCTCCAGGAGCTCCAGGAAGCGGTCCGTGTCCCCGAAGCGGCGCATGGCGCGCAGGACGGCCGGCGCGCTGTGCTGGAAGGACAGGTCGAAGTACGGGACGACCTTCTCGGTCGAGGTGAGCACGTCGATCAGGCCGGGCCGCATCTCGGCGGGCTGGAGGTAGCTGACCCGGACCCGCTCGATGCCGTCGACGGCCGCGAGGTCGGGCAGCAGGCTCTCCAGGAGGCGGATGTCGCCGAGGTCCTTGCCGTACGAGGTGTTGTTCTCGGAGACCAGCATGACCTCCTTCACACCCTGCTCGGCGAGCCACCGCGTCTCGTTGAGGACGTCGGAGGGACGTCGCGAGACGAAGGAGCCGCGGAAGGACGGGATGGCGCAGAAGGAGCAGCGGCGGTCGCAGCCGGAGGCGAGCTTCACCGAGGCGACCGGGCTGGTGTCCAGGCGGCGCCGGAGCGGGGCGCGCGGCCCGGAGGCCGGGGCGAGGCCCTCCGGAAGGTCGGTCGGTACGTTCTCCGGCGCCTCGACGGCGACGGCTCCGTGGCCGGGGAGGGCCACCTCGGCGGCGGCCTGCTGGCGCTCCACCGGGGAGAGCGGGAGCAGCTTGCGGCGGTCGCGCGGGGTGTGCGCCTCGACACTGCCACCGCTGAGGATGGTCTGGAGGCGGTTGGAGATGTCGGAGTAGTCGTCGAAGCCGAGCACTCCGTCGGCTTCGGGCAGGGCCTCGGCGAGCTCCTTGCCGTACCGCTCGGCCATGCAGCCGACGGCGACGACGGCCTGGGTCTTGCCGTGATCCTTCAGATCATTGGCTTCGAGGAGGGCGTCGACGGAGTCCTTCTTGGCGGCCTCGACGAACCCACAGGTGTTGACGACGGCGACATCGGCGTCCTCGGCGTTCTCGACGAGCTCCCAGCCGTCCGCTGCCAAGCGGCCTGCGAGCTCCTCCGAGTCCACCTCGTTACGGGCGCAGCCAAGAGTGACAAGGGCGACGGTACGGCGTTCGGGCATGGACTCAAGACTACTTCGTCCCGGCCGTACCCCCGCCGCGCAGGGTTCACCTGCGCGACGGCTGCGCGGAAGGTCACCCGGACTCGGGGGCGCCCTTGGTGTACGAGAGCCGCTCGACGGCACCCGACTCGAACTTCTCTTCGATCTTCTTGCCGTTCACGAAGAGCTCGATCGGTCCGGCGTTGCCGAGGATCAGGTCGACCCGCTCGTCGTCCTGGAAGGTCTTGGACTCGCCCTCGAGGAGGAGCCCGTCGAAGAGGAGCTTGCCGTCGCTGGCCTTGGCGGAGATCCAGCTCTTGTCGTCGATGGCGGTGAGCTTGACCGTGACCTTGTCCTTCGGGACGGCAGCGATGGCGCTGGGCGCCGGCTTGGTCCCGGGGGTCTTGGTGGGCTTCGTCGTCGGGCTGGTGGTCTTCTTCTCCGGGGCCGGACCCTCGGCGACGGCGCCTGCGCCGCCCTGGGTGTCGTTCCCGCTGAACATGGTGAAGCCGACGAAACCGACGACGGCGACGATCGCGGCCACCATCGCCGCGGTCCAGTTGGGGCGCCGCGGCTCGGGACGGATGCGTTCCGCCTCGAAGAGCGGCGCCGCGGGGGTCGGCGCGGGCCGGCCGCCGTGCTCGGACTCGTACTGCTCGATCAGTGGCGCGGGATCGATGCCGACGGCGCGGGCGAGCGTGCGGATGTGCCCGCGGGCGTAGACATCGCCACCGCAGCGCGAGAAGTCGTCCTCCTCGATCGCGTGCACGATCGGGATGCGGACCCGCGTGGAGGCACTGACCTCGTCGACGGTGAGACCGGCGGCGATTCGGGCCTGCTGGAGTGCACGACCGATCGAATCCCGGTCGTCTGCCGGGAAGTTCCGGTCGTCTTCGGGGGATTCGGGGGAGTTGCCGATGGACACGAGAGCGCCTTTCGAGCGTGTAACCACCTGCTGGATGTTCAGTCTATGGGTGGTACGAAAGGGTGGGGCAACCGGGCGGACGCAGTTTGTACGCCATGAGGCTGGGACATCCTTCTGTCCCTCCCTCCAACTTGACGTACGACCAAGGGAAACGGTTGCCCTGGTTCCCTTACGAGTGAGTCTCGACCCGGTCTCGTTCCGGCGCGCGCCCGGACCCCGGCCCCGGCCGGCGGGACTCCCCCGCTCGGTACGCGTACCCCCGATCAGGCGTCGGACTCCCCGCGGATCACGGCCAGCACCCCGTCCAGCTCGTCCGGCTTGACGAGCACGTCCCTCGCCTTGGACCCCTCGCTCGGCCCGACGATGTTCCGCGACTCCATCAGGTCCATCAGCCGCCCGGCCTTGGCGAAGCCGACGCGCAGCTTGCGCTGGAGCATCGAGGTGGAGCCGAACTGGGTGGAGACGACCAGCTCGGCGGCCTGGCACAGCAGGTCGAGGTCGTCGCCGATCTCCTCGTCGATCTCCTTCTTCTGCTTGGTGCCGACGGTGACGTCGTCCCGGAAGACCGGGGCCATCTGGTCCTTGCAGTGCTGGACGACGGTCGCGACCTCGGCCTCGGTGACGAAGGCGCCCTGCATGCGGACGGGCTTGTTCGCACCCATCGGCAGGAACAGACCGTCACCCTTTCCGATGAGCTTCTCGGCTCCGGGCTGGTCGAGGATGACCCGGCTGTCGGCCAGCGACGATGTCGCGAAGGCGAGTCGCGAGGGCACGTTCGCCTTGATCAGACCGGTGACGACGTCCACCGACGGCCGCTGGGTGGCGAGCACCAGATGAATGCCGGCGGCACGCGCCAACTGGGTGATGCGGACGATGGCGTCCTCGACGTCCCGCGGGGCGACCATCATCAGGTCGGCCAGCTCGTCCACGATCACCAGCAGGTACGGGTAGGTCTTCAGCTCGCGCTCACTGCCCTCGGGCAGCTTGACCTTGCCGTTGCGGATGGCCTCGTTGAAGTCGTCGATGTGCCGGAAGCCGAAGGCCGCCAGGTCGTCGTAGCGCAGGTCCATCTCGCGCACCACCCACTGCAGCGCCTCGGCGGCGCGCTTGGGGTTGGTGATGATCGGCGTGATCAGGTGCGGGATGCCCTCGTACGCGGTGAGCTCGACCCGCTTGGGGTCGACCAGCACCATCCGGACGTCCTCGGGGGTCGCCCTTATCATCACGGAGGTGATCAGGCAGTTGATGCACGAGGACTTTCCGGAGCCCGTGGCACCGGCGACCAGGATGTGCGGCATCTTCGCCAGGTTGGCCATCACGTAGCCGCCCTCGACGTCCTTGCCGAGCGCCACCAGCATCGGGTGGTCGTCGCCGGCCGCGTCCGCGAGCCGCAGCACGTCGCCGAGGTTGACCATCTCCCGGTCGGAGTTCGGGATCTCGATGCCGACCGCGGACTTCCCCGGGATCGGGGAGATGATCCGCACGTCCGGTGAGGCCACGGCGTACGCGATGTTCTTCGTGAGGGCCGTGATCTTCTCGACCTTCACGGCCGGGCCGAGCTCGACCTCGTACCGCGTGACCGTCGGGCCCCGGGTGAAGCCGGTGACGGCCGCGTCGACCTTGAACTCGGTGAAGACGTTGGAGAGCGCGTCCACGACGGCGTCGTTCGCCGCGCTGCGGGTCTTGCCCGGCCCGCCGCGCTCCAGGAGGTCCATGGAGGGCAGCGCGTACGTGATGTCCCCGGAGAGCTGGAGCTGCTCCGCGCGGGGCGGCAGCTCGGTGTGTTCGGGGGCGGGCTTGGTGAGATCCGGTACGCCTCCGGGGAGGCGGCCGGCTGCCTTCGCGCCGCGGGCGGACGGCACCGGCGCGGAGCCCGAGGCACCGGCGGCCTCCTCGGCTTCGGCCTCCGCCGCCTGGGCCGCGGCCGCCGTGGCGGCGACGGCGGCGGCGCGCTCGGCGGTGACGTCCCGGGTCAGACCGGCGACCAGCGGGGAGGGCGGCATGCCGTTGAGCACGGCGCCGTCCAGCGCGGCCGCGGCCGCCGCGGCGACGTCCACGGCGTCCATGGGCCGGTCGAAGGCGGGCTGCGCCGAGGGGCGGCGCGGGCGCCTGCGCCGGGTGAGCGCCTCCTCCTCCGCCTGGTCGACGTCGTACACCCGGTCCGGCCCCGGGGTGGTGCGCCGGGCGCGCGCGGCGGGCCGCGGGTCGGCCTCGCGCCAGTCCTCGTCGTACGCCTCCCCCTCGGCCTCGGGGTCGTACGCGGGCTCGACCAGACCGAGCTTGGCACCGAGCTGCCGCAGGCGCTGCGGGATGGCGTTGACGGGCGTGGCCGTGACGACGAGCAGACCGAAGACCGTGAGCAGCACCAGGAGCGGTACGGCGAGGACCTCACCCATCATGAAGATCAGCGGCTTGGACGCGGCCCAGCCGATGAGGCCGCCGGCGTCCTGCATGGCCTTGATCCCCTCACCACGGCCCGGGGAGCCGCAGGCGATGTGGACCTGCCCGAGCACGCCGATGACGAGGGCGGAGAGACCGATGACGATGCGTCCGTTGGCCTCCGGCTTCTCCGGGTAGAGGATCAGCCGCACGCCCATGGCGCCGACCAGCAGCGGCACGAGCAGGTCGAGCCGGCCGAACGCTCCGGTGACGAGCATCTCGACGAGATCGCCGACGGGGCCGCGCAGATTGGACCAGGTCCCGGCCGCGACGATCAGCGCGACGCCGAGCAGCAGCAGCGCCAGTCCGTCCTTGCGGTGGGCCGGGTCGAGGCCCTTGGCTCCGCGTCCTATCCCGCGGAACATCGCGCCCACGCCGTGCGCGAGGCCGAGCCAGAGCCCGCGCGCCAGCCGGTACACGCCTCCGGTCGGGGACGGCGCGGGCTTGGGGGCCGCCTTCTTGGCCGCGGTCTTCTTCGCGGGTGCGCGCTTCGCGGGCGCGGGCTTCTTCGCCGCGGTCTTCTTCACGGGGGGCTTGGCGGGCGACTTCGCGGGCGCCGCTTTCTTCGCGGCACCGCTCGTACGGCCGGCGCGCGGCTTCGCGGTGCCCGCCGTGCCCTGGGAACCCTTGCCGGACGTACGTGAGGCCATGGTGCTGAGGTTACCGGTGTGAGCCGTGTCGGACACGTGCCCGTCCGGGCTCACCCGTTCGTGTCGAACGTGCAGGGGCCCGAAACTGACGCCCGCTCACTGGGGCGGCCGCGGCTTGACGTTGCGTCAGCTCTGCGAGGGGAGAACGGGCGGGCCGCCCGCTCCGGGCTCCAGGGCGTCCAGAGCCCGCCGCAGACCGGTGAGCTTGCGCTCCAGGTGCGCGGCCGTGGCGACCGCGGCGGCGTCCGCCGAGTCGTCGTCGAGCTGCTTGGACAGCGCCTCGGCCTGTTCCTCGACCGCCGCGAGGCGGGCCGAGAGCTCGGCGAGCAGTCCGGCGGACTCCTTCGCGTGACCCCCGTGGCCGCCGCCCTCCAGCTGGAGCCGGAGGAGCGCGGCCTGCTCGCGGAGCTGGCAGTTCTTCATGTACAGCTCGACGAAGACCGAGACCTTGGCGCGGAGCACCCAGGGGTCGAACGGCTTGGAGATGTAGTCGACCGCGCCCGCCGCGTAACCCCGGAAGGTGTGGTGCGGGCCGTGGTTGATCGCGGTCAGGAAGATGATCGGGATGTCACGCGTCCGCTCCCGCCTCTTGATGTGCGCGGCAGTCTCGAACCCGTCCATTCCCGGCATCTGGACATCCAGCAGAATGACCGCGAAGTCGTCGGTCAGCAGCGCCTTGAGCGCTTCCTCCCCGGACGATGCCCGTACCAGCGTCTGATCGAGCGCGGAGAGAATGGCCTCCAGCGCCAGCAGATTCTCCGGCCGGTCATCGACCAGGAGGATCTTGGCCTTCTGCACCATGCCCCGTCCTCCTCGCCCCGGCAACGGCTCTCCCCGACTCGCCGAGCCGGGGGAAGCACCGGGCGCCGCCCCAGAAGACGACTCCCATGCGCCGTCCGTCCTTGTGCCGGTCATGGTAGCCGCACCCCGCCTGTCGCCACACCCTGTCACCACGATGTCACTGTGCACGTAGCAGAAACGTGGTGAGAGACCAGAAGGTTCCCCGGATCCAGCCCTCTCACACGCCCGCGGCGACAGTCCGTCAACAACCCCCCGTTCCGTTTCCGCGCATCCACTCTTCCATCACGGACAGCAGGTGATCGGGGTCGACCGGCTTGGTGACGTAGTCGGAGGCGCCCGACTCGATCGCCTTCTCCCGGTCGCCCTTCATCGCCTTGGCGGTGAGCGCGATGATCGGCAGTCCGGCGAACTGCGGCATCCGGCGGATCGCCGTCGTCGTCGCGTATCCGTCCATCTCCGGCATCATGATGTCCATCAGAACGACCGTCACATCGTCGTGCTGCTCCAGCACCTCGATGCCCTCACGGCCGTTCTCCGCGTACAGCACCGCCAGGCCGTGCTGCTCCAGGACGCTGGTGAGCGCGAAGACGTTACGGATGTCGTCGTCCACGATCAGCACCTTCTCGCCGCCGAAGGTGAACGTGCGGCGCGGCTCGGACTCCACCCGGTCGTCCTCGGCCGTCTGCCCGGCCTGTGCGACCCGTCCGGGCTGCCCCGGCAGCGCCGGCCGCTCCTCGGCCCCGGCCTGGACCGCCTTGCGGCGGTGCCGGAACAGCGCTCCGGCGCCGGAGCGCAGGTCGGCCGCCATGGACGTGGGCGCGAAGCCCGCCCCGGACTCGTCGACCGAGCCGTCGTCCAGGCCCCGCGGGTCCATGGAGTCCGGCTCCCCCGCACCGTAGCCGTGCGACGGCAGCTCGACGGGGCTCAGCGGCAGGTAGAGCGTGAACGTCGAGCCACGGCCCGGCTCGCTCGCCGCGTAGATCTCGCCGCCGAGCAGCCGCGCGATCTCCCGGCTGATCGAGAGCCCCAGACCCGTACCGCCGTACTTGCGGCTGGTCGTACCGTCCGCCTGCTTGAACGCCTCGAAGATGACCCGCATCTTGCCCGCGGCGATCCCGATGCCGGTGTCCGTCACCGAGAAGGCGATCAGCTCGGCCTCCGGGTCGCGCAGCGAACCGGACTCCAGGAGCTGCTCCCGGATCGACTGCGGCACATCCGTCCCGGCCGGCCGGATGACCAGCTCCACCGCTCCCGAGTCGGTGAACTTCACCGCGTTGGAGAGCAGGTTGCGCAGCACCTGGAGCAGGCGCTGCTCGTCGGTGTGGAGCGTTGCGGGCAGCTCGGGCGAGACGCGGACCGAGAAGTCGAGCCCCTTCTCCGCCGTCAGCGGCCGGAACGTCGCCTCCACGTAGTCGACGAGCTGGACGAGTGCGATACGGGTGGGCGAGACGTCCATCTTGCCCGCCTCGACCTTGGACAGGTCGAGGATGTCGTTGATCAGCTGGAGCAGGTCGGAGCCCGCGCCGTGGATGGTCTCGGCGAACTCGACCTGCTTGGGCGAGAGGTTGTGGTCCGCGTTGTCGGCGAGCAACTTGGCCAGGATCAGCAGCGAGTTGAGCGGCGTGCGCAGCTCGTGCGACATGTTCGCCAGGAACTCGGACTTGTACCGCATGGAGACGGCGAGCTGTTCGGCCCGCTCCTCCAGGACCTGCCGGGCCTCCTCGATCTCGGTGTTCTTCACCTCGATGTCCCGGTTCTGCCGGGCGAGCAGTTCGGCCTTCTCCTCCAGCTCGGCGTTGGAGCCCTGGAGCTCCTTCTGCCGGTGCTCCAGCTCCGCCGAGCGCTCGCGCAGCTGCTCGGTCAGCTCCTGCGACTG
Organism: Streptomyces sp. NPDC127129; assembly: GCF_042671585.1. Lineage (NCBI taxonomy): Bacteria > Bacillati > Actinomycetota > Actinomycetes > Kitasatosporales > Streptomycetaceae > Streptomyces > Streptomyces sp. NPDC127129. The sequence continues at coordinate 8,398 of NZ_JBHXTV010000019.1, read as the reverse complement.
CTTCAGCAGCACCTCGGTCTTGGTGTTGACGCTGATGGTGTTCACGGTGGTCGCGATCAGCTCGGCGAGCTGGTTGAGGAAGTCCCGCTGGATCTGGGTGAACGGCTGGAACGAGGCCAGCTCGATCACGCCGAGCACCTTCCCCTCGAAGAGGACGGGGAGCACGATCACATGCGCCGGGGCGGCCTCGCCGAGACCGGAGGAGATCTTCAGATAGCCGGGCGGAACATTGACCTGAATCGTGCGCTTCTCCTCGGCCGCCGTCCCGATGAGCGTCTCGCCGGGGCGGAACGAGGTGGGCATGGAACCGGCGGAGTATCCGTAACTGCCGCGCATCCGCAGCTCGTACGAGCCCTCCCCCTGGCCGCCCAGTTCGGGGCTGACCGTCGACGAACCGCTCGGCACCGCCACGAAGAAGGCGCCGTGCTGGGCGGAGACCACCGGGGTCAGCTCACTCATGATGAGCGAGGCGACGTCGTCCAGATCGCGCCGGCCCTGCATCAGACCGGAGATCCGGGCCAGGTTGCCCTTGAGCCAGTCCTGCTCCTCGTTGGCGAGGGTGGTGTCGCGCAGGTTCGCGATCATGGTGTTGATGTTGTCCTGGAGCGCCTGGATCTCACCCGCGGCGTCCACGCCGTCGATCTTCAGGTTCAGGTCGCCACGGGTCACCGCGGTCGCCACGGCCGCGATCGCGCGCACCTGCCGGGTCAGGTTTCCGGCCATCTCGTTCACGGACTCGGTCAGGTCCCGCCAGGTGCCGTCGACGTCACGGACCCGTGCCTGGCCGCCGAGCTGTCCGTCCGTACCCACCTCGCGGGCCACGCGCGTGACCTCCTCGGCGAAGTTGGACAGCTGGTCGACCATCGTGTTGATGGTGTTCTTCAGCTCCTGGATCTCGCCGCGCGCATCGATGTCGATCTTCTTGGTGAGATCGCCCTTGGCGATGGCGGTGGTGACCGTGGCGATCTGGCGCACCTGACCCGTCAGGTTCGACGCCATCGAGTTCACCGACTCGGTCAGATCCTTCCAGGTACCGGAGACACCCGGAACCCTTGCCTGGCCGCCCAGTTCACCTTCCGTACCCACCTCGCGGGCGACTCGCGTCACCTCGTCCGCGAAGGACGACAGGGTCGTCACCATCGTGTTGACGGTGTCGGCGAGCTCGGCGACCTCGCCCCGCGCCTCGACCGTCACCTTCTTCGTCAGATCGCCGTTGGCGACCGCCGCCGAGACCCGCGAGATGTTCCGCACCTGACTCGTCAGGTTGTTGGCCATCAGGTTGACGTTGTCGCTGAGGTCCTTCCACGTTCCGGTGACCCCGCGCACCCGCGCCTGGCCGCCGAGGATGCCCTCGGTACCCACCTCACGGGCGACTCGCGTCACCTCGTCCGCGAAGTTGGACAGCTGGTCGACCATCGTGTTGACGGTCGTGACCAGCTCCAGGATCTCGCCCTTGGCGTCGACGGTGATCTTCTTCGACAGATCGCCCTTGGCGACCGCGGTCGTGACCTCCGCGATGTTGCGCACCTGACTGGTCAGGTTGTTCGCCATGAAGTTCACGGACTGGGTGAGGTCCTTCCAGGTGCCGGAGACTCCCTGCACCTCGGCCTGACCGCCCAGGATGCCCTCCGTACCCACCTCGCGGGCCACCCGCGTCACCTGCTCCGCGAAGCTGGAGAGCTGGTCGACCATGGTGTTGAGGGTGTTCTTCAGCTCCAGGATCTCGCCGCGCGCGTCCACGTCGATCTTCTGCGACAGGTCACCGCGCGCCACCGCCGTCGCGACACCCGCGATGTTGCGGACCTGGGCGGTGAGGTTGCCGGCCATGCCGTTCACCGAGTCGGTCAGGTCGCGCCACACACCGGCCACGCCGGGCACCTGCGCCTGGCCCCCGAGCCGGCCGTCCGTACCCACCTCACGGGCGACCCGGGTCACCTGCTCCGCGAAGGCGGAGAGCTGATCGACCATCGTGTTGATGGTGTTCTTCAGCTCCAGGATCTCGCCGCGCGCGTCCACGTCGATCTTCTGCGACAGGTCACCGCGCGCCACCGCCGTCGTCACCTGGGCGATCTGACGCACCTGGGACGTCAGGTTGCCGGCCATGAAGTTGACGGAGTCGGTGAGCTCCTTCCACGTACCGGAGACGCCGTCGACCCGCGCCTGACCGCCGAGGCGGCCCTCCGTGCCCACGTCACGCGCCATGCGCGTCACCTGGTCGGCGAAGTTCGAGAGCTGGGACACCATCGTGTTGACGGTGTTCTTCAGCTCCAGCATCTCGCCCGCGACGTCGACGGTGACCTTCTGCGAGAGGTCACCGTTGGCCACCGCGGTCGTCACCTGCGCGATGTCCCGCACCTGACCCGTCAGGTTCCGGAACGCCGTGTTCACCGAATCGGTGAGGTCCTTCCACGTGCCCGCCGCGCCCGGGACGTGGGCCTGCCCGCCGAGCAGACCCTCGACACCGACCTCCCGCGCGACCCTCGTCACCTCGGAGCCGAAGGCGGACAGCTGGTCGACCATCGTGTTGACGGTGTTCTTCAGCTCCAGCATCTCGCCGGCCACGTCGACGGTGACCTTCTGCGAGAGGTCACCGTTGGCCACCGCGGTCGTCACCTGCGCGATGTCCCGCACCTGCGTGGTGATGTTCCGGAAGACGGTGTTGACGGAGTCGGTCAGGTCCTTCCAGGTACCGGCCGCGCCGGGCACCTGCGCCTGTCCGCCGAGCAGACCCTCGGCGCCGACCTCGCTCGCCACGCGGGTCACCTCGTCGGCGAACGTCCGCAGCGTCTCGGTCATCTGGTTGATGGTGTCCGCGAGCTGCGCGACCTCGCCGCGCGCGCTGACCGTCACCTTCTGCGAGAGATCACCGTTGGCGACCGCCGTGGTCACCTCGGCGATCCCCCTCACCTGATTGGTGAGGTTTCCCGCCATCGTGTTGACGGAGTCGGTGAGGTCCTTCCACACACCGCCGACCCCGGCGACCTCGGCCTGACCGCCCAGCTCGCCCTCGGTGCCCACCTCGCGCGCGACCCGGGTTACCTCGGAGGAGAAGGAGGACAGCTGGTCCACCATCGTGTTGACGGTGTTCTTCAGCTCCAGCATCTCGCCGGCCACATGGACCGTGACCTTGTTGGACAGGTCACCCCGGGCCACGGCAGTCGTCACGAGAGCAATGTCACGTACCTGAGCCGTCAGCCGGTACGCCATCGTGTTGACCGAATCCGTGAGGTCCTTCCACGAACCGGACATACCGCGCACCTGGGCCTGGCCGCCCAGGATGCCCTCCGTACCGACCTCCAGTGCGACCCGCGTCACCTCGTCCGTGAACGCGGACAGCTGGTCGACCAGGTTGTTCACCGTACGGGCGACCTTCAGGAACTCCCCGCGCAGCGGGCGTCCGTCAGGGCCGTCCGAGCGCAGGTCCATCCGCTGACCCAGGTCGCCCTCGGCCACCGCCGACAGCACCCGCCCCACCTCGGAGACCGGCCGCGTCATGTCGTCGACCAGCGCGTTCGCATGCTCGATGGCCGCCAGCCAGGCACCCTCGCTGGGCCCCGCCTCCAGCCGCTCCGACAGCTTGCCCTCGCGCCCCACCATGCGCCTGACCCGCGACAACTCGCCGGTCAGATGCATCTGGCGGTCGGCGACCTCGTTGAAGACGGCACAGATCTCCGCCATCACCCCGTCGCCGGACACGGTCAGCCGCTTACGGAAGTTCCCGTCCCGCATCGAGACCAGGGCCGCGAGCAGCCGGTCCATGGCCGCCGCGTCCACCTGAACCGTCCCGCCGCTCCGGGGCCGTCCGCCCTTCGCGCGCGTAGTGCCACCGCCGCGCCGCGCCGCCGTGCCAGACTCCACCGTGTCCCTCCCGAAGGGGTTGACCGTTCTGCCCGGGCCGTCACCACAAGCCTGCCCAGTGTTTCACCGCTGGCGAACCTGGCGATAACAGTTCGGCAGCTTCGCATAGCGTCCCCACCCTCGGGGGACGGAAACAGCGGCGACCGGCATCCGCTCGGACAGCGAAGGTAAGTAACCTGGCATCCGGCTGTCCAACCGTCCCCGTCCGCCCGGCAGGGGCCGGGTGGCGCGAAACGACCACCGGGCAGCGGGAGGGGCAGGACCGACCATGGCGGAGCCGGGCGTCGAGACGCGTACGAGGAGTTCTGTGATCACCGCGCGGGCGGCTGCCACCTTCGACCCCGTAGGGCGGTCCGTGGCGACCGCCCGGGCCTTCGTCCGGGACACCCTCCAGGGCTGGGGATACGCCGAGGTCGTCGACGACGCCGTCGTCCTCACCAGCGAACTCGTCACCAATGCCGTCATCCACGCCGGCACGGCGGCCGACGTCCTCTGCCTGCGCAGCGAGGACGGGATCCGTGTCGAGGTCGCCGACCGCTACCCCGAGCGCGAGATCCCCCTCCAGGGCGGACGCACCGTCGCCCACCCGGACCGCGAGAACGGCCGGGGCCTCCTCCTGTGCGCCGCCCTCGCCACCCGCTGGGGAGTCGAGTACACCCCGACGCACAAACGTGTCTGGTTCCAACTCGACCTCCCCGAACGCACGATCGGCACCCGCTCCGCCGGACCGGTCCTCCCCGACGCACTCCTCCCCACCGCCGACAGCCGCGTCCGCGTCGCCGTCGCCCAGATCGACCGCGGCGGCGCCATCAGCGCCTGGAACGAGGACGCCGAGGAGCTCTTCGGCTACGCCGCCGAACAGGTCACCGGCAAACCGCTCGGCGACCTCGCCGCCTGGCCCCACACCCCCGGCATCAGTACCGGCCTCGCCGAGGCCCTGCGTCTCTCCCGCTGGGAGGGCAGCTACGGCATCCGCTGCGCCGACGGCCGCGTCATCCCCGTCTACGCCTCCCACCTGCGCGTCCGCGACAGCGCAGGCGAGCCCTCCACGGTCTGTCTGCTGGTACGGGAGTACGAGCGGGCCATCCTCCAGACCCCGCAGCGCCCCGCGGTCTCCGACCCGGGCGCCGAGAGCCGGTCCACGGACCCCTTCGAGGTCTTCATCGGCTCCCCGGCCCCCGACGACCTCGACGGCCTCCTCCAGCGGACCGTCGAGCGCGCCCGCGACATGCTCGACGGCGACGCCGCCTTCCTCCTGCTCGCCACCGACGACGAGACCGAACTGGAGGTACGGGCGACCACCGGCCTCCCGTCAGCCCGCCAGCGGTTCGCGCGCGTTCCCGTCGAGACCGGCGCCAGCCGCTACGGCTCCGCCCGGATGCCGGCCGTCCACGAGGACCTGGCCGCCGTCCCCGGTGCCGTCCCCCTCCTCGAAGGCACCGGCATGCGCTCCGTCGTCACCGTGCCGCTCAAGGTGGAGGGCCGGCTCACCGGCTCCCTCGGCGTCGCCGCCGAAGGATCCAACCGCTACTCCAACGAAGAGGCCCTGCGCCTGCAGTTCGCGGCCGACCGCATCGCGCTCGCCGTCGAGTCCGCCCGCCTCGGCGAGCTCGAACGACTCCGCCGCGGCTCCCTCAGCTTCCTCGTCGAGGCCTCCGACCTCCTCGCCGGCACCCTCGACCGCGACCAGACCCTGGCCCTCATGGCCCAGATGACCGTGCCGACGCTCGCCACCTGGTGCGCCGTCTACACGATCGCCGACCAGGCCTCGGACCCGTACCTCTCCTACGTCCTGCACGAGGACGAGGACCGCATCGACGGCCTGAAGGCCCTGCTGTCCTCGATCGCCCCGCCGGACCCGGTGCCCACACTCGGCGCCCGTGTCTGGTCCGCACCCGGCGAGGCCGCCCACCGGGCCGCCCTCTCCACCTCCATGCGCGAACTCGGCCACGGCAGCGGCCCGTTGTCCTCGGGCATCGACACCACGCTCGCCACCGCCTCCGCGGTCGGGGGCGAGACGGTGGTCCTGCCGCTGGTCGCCCGCAACCGCGTCATCGGCATGCTGACGCTCGGCAAGCCCTCCGACGACCACTTCCGCCAGGAGATCCTGGAACTCGCCGAGGACCTCTCACGCCGAGCCGCCCTCGCCCTGGACAACGCCCGCCTCTACTCGGAGCGCATGGCGATCAGCCAGTCCCTCCAGCGCAGCCTGCTGCCGCCCGGCCTCCCCCAGATCGACGGCGTCGAGGTTGAGGTCATCTACCGGGCCGCCGGCGAGGGCAACGAGGTCGGCGGCGACTTCTACGACCTCTTCCCCATCCGCGACAACGCATACGGCTTCGCCATCGGCGACGTCTGCGGTACGGGCCCGGAAGCGGCGGCCGTCACGGGTCTCGCCCGGCACGCCCTACGCCTGCTGGCCCGCGAGGGCTTCGGCGGACCCGCCGTCCTGGAGCGCCTCAACGCGGCCATCCTCGACGAGGGCGCCCGCAGCCGCTTCCTGACTCTGCTGTACGGCGAGATGTGGCCCCAGGAGGACGGCTCCGCGATTCTCAAGGTCGTCTGCGCCGGCCATCCGCTGCCGCTGCGCCTGCGCCAGGACGGCACGGTCGTCCCGGCCGCCGACCCTCAGCCCCTGCTCGGCGTCCTCGACGACCTGGAGCTGTACGAGCAGACCATCACCCTCGAACCGGGCGACGTCCTCCTCTGCGTGACCGACGGCGTCACCGAACGCCGCGAGGGCACGAGGATGCTCGGCGACGACGGGCTCATCGAGGTCCTCAAGACCTGTACGGGCCTGACGGCCGGCGCGGTCGCCGCCCGCATCCTGCGCGCGGTCGAACGCTTCGCCCAGGAGCCCGCGTCGGACGACATGGCCATCCTGGCGATGCGCCTCCCGGAGCCCATCGACGCCGGCTGACGAAGACGGCTCCGGGCCGGACGTGCGCCGTGCCCTCAGCCCTCCTCGGCGTCCCCGCGCCGGCGGATCGCCCGTTCGGCGATCCCGCCGGCGAGCTTGTCCTTCACCGAACTGGCACGGTCGAGCGTCTCGTTGCCGAGACTCCTGGCGGCACCGACGCCCTTCGCCCCTGTCTCCAGGGCCTTGTCCCTCACCTCGGCGGCCGCGGCCGCCCAGCGCCTCGTCTCCGACTGCGGACGACCGGACTCGATCCCGAGCCGCCCGTGGAAGTCATGCACGCCGGTCACGACATGGTTGCTCGACTCGACGACAGCCGGGGACTTGCTCGGGTGCAACAGCACCTTCGCGTTGGCCTCGCCGGCAGCCGCGTTCATCCGGACCACCAGACGCTCGGTGCTCCGCGAGATGAGATCCATGCGGTTCTGCCGGGCGATGCGAACCCCCAGGCGGTGCCTGTCCAGCTCGTCCGGAGCCGTGTCCAGCACCCGGTCCAGTTCGAGCACGGCGATCGCGTCCTGCAACTGGAAGCAACGAGCCAGTACGGCGAGCCACTCCTGCGCTTTGGACTCGGCCTCCTTGGCCGCCACGGCGAGATCACCGATCTTCGACTTGCGCTCCATCTTCTCTGCGAGCGCGTCGAGTTGACGCAACGCGTACCCCTGGGTCGCCGCGATCGTCCCCGGCGCGTCCTGCACCTTCGACCACGTGACCTCGGAGACCCGGCCCACCTGTTCCCGGATGGTCATGGCCTCCTCGATCACGAGTTCCACCCCGATCATCTTCGCCAAGGCGGCGTCCTCCTGCGCGCGGAGCACGTCGTCGACCTTGGCGTCGATCGTGGCGAGATAGTCGGTGATCTCGTCCATGGCCTGCTGCATGGCGAGCTGTGCCATGACCGCCGCGACATTGGCCAGAGCCGCCGGGTTGCCCCGGAAGGGCCCCGCCCCCTTCGCGAACTCGACGAACCCCTTGATCTGGCCCTTGTCGCCCTTCAGCACCCCTGTGCTGAGGCCCGTCGTGGAGCTCTCCCTCAGCCCGTACTTGTCGATGCGCCGAGCGGACTCCTTGGTCAGCTTCACCCAGCGACCTGAGCCGGCGGCGATGTCGGAGCCTGCCTGCGCGACTCCGGCCGCGTTGCCGAAGGCGGATCGGAGCCGTCGCGCTCCGAGGTCCTTCGACACCAGCCCCTCGGAAACGAGGAAGCGCTCGACCGCCGATTGATCTCCGATGACCGTCAGGCCATCGCCGTCCCTGATCAGCTGGAGGGCGTCATCCATGGTCGGCTCCTTCGCAACTCTTCCCACGCGTGGGGCAGTTCGGGGCATGTCGAGACCCGGGCAGAAGCGACGCTACCCTTCTCGGGCCCTGAGGCTGACCATGTTCTGTCACTCGGACAGAAACGAAAAAGGCCCCCGCCATGAGGCGGGGGCCTTTTTCTGTTTCACTGGAGCCCTTTAACGGAATCGAACCGTTGACCTTCTCCTTACCATGGAGACGCTCTACCGACTGAGCTAAAAGGGCGGGAGTTCGGCGGCGTCCTACTCTCCCACAGGGTCCCCCCTGCAGTACCATCGGCGCTGAAAGGCTTAGCTTCCGGGTTCGGAATGTAACCGGGCGTTT
>NZ_JBHXTV010000018.1:0-173429 GCF_042671585.1 Streptomyces sp. NPDC127129 | reverse complement strand
AACTGGTCTGTGGGGCTTTTTTTTTTTTTAATTATACTGGTTTAACCGGGGGCCGGGTTTTTTTTCAACCGCGCGGGGGGGTTGGGGGGTATCCCGGGGGGGGTGTGTGGCGGGGCCCCGGGGGGGGCCCCGCTCCACCATGATCGGTCCGCCGGTCAGCCGAAGACGGCGAGGCTCTTGGCCTTGCCCTTCTGCTCCTCCACCAGGGCGAGCAGCCGGTCCCCGGGGCCGAAGACCGCGACGGGCCCGGCCGGGTAGGACGGCATCTCCAGGCGGACGCCGTTCAGCAGCAGCCGGCCCCGCTTCTCGTCGACGTCCCAGCGGGGGAACGCCGCGGCCGCCGCCTCGGCGACCGGCATGACCGTCAGCTCGGCCTGGAGCTGGTCGAGCGTCCGCGCCGCGTCGATCTTGTACGGACCGACCCGGGTCCGCCGCAGCGCGGTCAGATGGCCGCCCACGCCGAGCCCGGCACCCAGGTCGCGGGCGAGCGCCCGGATGTACGTGCCGGAGGAGCAGACCACGGAGACGACGAGGTCCACGACGGGCGTGCCGTCCTCGGCCTCGGCCTCCCGGACGTCGTACACCCGGAAGGACGAGACGGTGACCGGCCGGGCCGGGATCTCGAACTCCTCGCCGCCGCGCACCCGCGCGTACGACCGCTTGCCGTCGATCTTGATGGCGGAGACCTTCGACGGCACCTGCATGATGGCGCCGGTCAGCTCGGCCACGCCCGCGTCGATCTGCTCGCGGGTGACCTTCGAAGCGTCCACGGACGCCGTGATCTCGCCCTCGGCGTCGTCGGTGATGGTCGTCTGGCCCAGGCGGATCGTGCCGAGGTACTCCTTCTCGGTCAGCGCGAGGTGACCGAGAAGCTTCGTCGCCCGCTCCACGCCGAGGACGAGGACGCCCGTCGCCATGGGGTCGAGCGTGCCCGCGTGGCCGACGCGACGGGTCTTGGCGATCCCGCGCATCTTGGCCACGACGTCGTGCGAAGTGAAGCCCGACGGCTTGTCGACGATGACAAGGCCGTCGGGCGTCTTTGCGGTGCTCATCAGGCGGTGGTGCCCTCTTCGTCCTCGTCCTCGTCCTCGGGCTTGCGGTACGGGTCGGCCTCGCCGGCGTACTTCGCTCCCGAGGACGCCTCCCGCACCTTGGCGTCGGAGGCCCGCGCCTTGTCGAGGAGGTCCTCGATCGTCTTCGCGGTCTCCGGGAGGGCGTCCGCGACGAAGGTCAGCGTCGGCGTGAACTTCGTCCCGGCGGCGGCACCGACGGCGGAGCGCAGGATGCCCTTGGCGCTCTCCAGTCCGGCGGCCGCGCTGGCCCGCTCCTCGTCGTCGCCGTAGACCGTGTAGAAGACCGTGGCCTCCCGCAGGTCACCGGTGACGCGGGTGTCCGTGATGGTCACGTGCGTACCCAGGCGCGGGTCCTTGATGCCGCGCTGCAGCTTCTCGGCGACCACCTCCCGGATGAGGTCCGCCAGCTTCTTCGCCCGCGCGTTGTCGGCCACTGGTCCTTCTCCTTCTTTGCCTTGCTCATTCAGTCTTCATCAGTGTGGAGCCTGCGTCGCACCGACAGCAGCTCCACCTCGGGCCGGGCCGCGACCAGCCGCTCACAGCGGTCGAGCACGTCCGATACGAACCCCGGGTCCCCGGACACCAGCGCGACGCCCAGCCGGGCCCTGCGATGGAGGTCCTGGTCGCCCACCTCGGCCGCGCTCACGGAGAACTTGCGCTGGAGCTCGGCGACGATGGGCCGGACGACGGAGCGTTTCTCCTTCAACGAATGAACGTCGCCGAGGAGCAGATCGAAGGACAGAGTCCCCACGTACATGCGGTGCCGGATGTCCCGCCGGTTCGGGTTCGGTGGCCTGCCACGCCGTCGCTTGGCAGGAACACCAGAACCGTACACGCAACGGCCGGGGCCGATCGACGGAATACTTTCCGCCGACCGGCCCCGAACCTACCGCCGCACTCAGGCGCGCGGCTTCTCGCGCATCTCGTACGTCGCGATGACGTCGTCGATCTTGATGTCGTTGAAGTTTCCGAGGTTGATACCGCCCTCGAAGCCTTCGCGGATCTCGGTGACGTCGTCCTTGAAGCGGCGCAGACCGTGGATCGTGAGGTCCTCGGCGATGACCTTGCCGTCGCGGACGAGGCGCGCCTTGGTGTTGCGCTTGACCTCGCCGGAGCGGATGAGGACACCGGCGATGTTGCCCAGCTTGGACGAGCGGAAGACCTCGCGGATCTCCGCCGTACCGAGCTCGACCTCTTCGTACTCCGGCTTGAGGAGACCCTTGAGGGCCGCCTCGATCTCCTCGATGGCCTGGTAGATCACCGAGTAGTACCGGACGTCGACGCCTTCGCGCTCCGCCATCTGCGCGGCACGGCCGGCAGCGCGGACGTTGTAGCCGATGACGATGGCGTCGGAGCCCATGGCCAGGTCGATGTCGGACTCGGTGACCGCACCCACACCGCGGTGCAGGACACGGATGTCGACCTCTTCGCCGACGTCGAGCTGGAGCAGCGAGGACTCGAGAGCCTCGACCGCACCGGACGCGTCGCCCTTGATGATGAGGTTGAGTTCCTGGACCAGACCGGCCTTGAGCACCTTGTCGAGGTCCTCGAGGGACACCCGGCGGACGCGCTTGGCGAAGGCGGCGTTGCGCTCACGCGCAGCACGCTTCTCGGCGATCTGACGGGCCGTACGGTCCTCGTCGACGACCAGGAGGTTGTCGCCGGCACCCGGCACGTTGGTGAGACCGAGCACCAGGACGGGAGTCGACGGAGCCGCCTCCTCGACGTTGTTGCCCTTGTCGTCGAGCATCGCCCGGACGCGGCCGTACGCGTCGCCGACCACCACGGTGTCGCCGATGCGCAGCGTTCCGCGCTGGACCAGGACGGTCGAGACGGCACCGCGACCGCGGTCGAGGTGGGACTCGATCGCAATACCCTGCGCGTCCTGCTCCGGGTTGGCCCGCAGGTCGAGCGAGGCGTCGGCGGTGAGGACCACGGCCTCCAGCAGCGAGTCGATGTTCAGACCCTGCTTGGCGGAGATGTCGACGAACATCGTGTCGCCGCCGTACTCCTCGGCCACCAGACCGAACTCGGTCAGCTGACCACGGACCTTGGTCGGGTCCGCGCCCTCGACGTCGATCTTGTTGACCGCGACCACGATCGGCACGTCGGCCGCCTTGGCGTGGTTCAGCGCCTCGATCGTCTGCGGCATCACACCGTCGTTGGCCGCCACCACGAGGATCGCGATGTCGGTCGACTTCGCACCACGGGCACGCATGGCGGTGAACGCCTCGTGACCCGGGGTGTCAATGAAGGTGATCTTGCGCTCTTCACCGTTGACCTCGGTGCCCACCTGGTAGGCACCGATGTGCTGGGTGATGCCGCCGGCCTCGCCCGCGACGACGTTCGTCTTGCGGATCGCGTCGAGAAGCCGGGTCTTACCGTGGTCGACGTGACCCATGACGGTGACGACCGGCGGACGGGAGACCAGAGCCTCTTCGCCGCCCTCGTCCTCGCCGAACTCGATGTCGAAGGACTCGAGGAGCTCGCGGTCCTCTTCCTCCGGCGAGACGATCTGAACGGTGTAGTTCATCTCCTCGCCGAGCATCGTCAGCGTGTCGTCGGAGACGGACTGCGTGGCCGTGACCATCTCACCGAGGTTCATCATCACCGCGACGAGCGACGCCGGGTTGGCGCCGATCTTCTCGGCGAAGTCGGTGAGGGACGCACCGCGCGACAGGCGAATGGTCTCGCCGCCGCCGCGGGGCAGCATCACGCCGCCGACCGACGGGGCCTGCATGGCCTCGTACTCCTGGCGCCTCTGACGCTTCGACTTGCGACCACGACGCGCGGGACCGCCGGGACGACCGAAGGCGCCCTGCGTGCCACCACGGCCACCGGGGCCACCGGGACGGCCACCGAAGCCGCCGGGACGACCGCCGAAGCCGCCGCCACCGCCACCGGGACCACCCGGACGACCGCCGCCGCCACCGGGACCACCGGGACGGCCGGCGAAGCCGCCGCCGCCACCGCCGGGACCGGCCGGACGGCCGGCGAAGCCGCCGCCGCCACCCGGACGACCGCCGCCGCCACCCGGACGACCGCCGGGGCCACCGGGGCCACGACCGCCGGGGCCACCACCGGGACGCGGGCCGGCAGCGGGACGCTGCGGCATCATGCCGGGGTTCGGACGGTTACCGCCGGGCGCGCCGCCCGGACGGGGAGCCTGCGGACGCGGCATACCACCGGGGGTGGGACGCGCGCCGCCCTGGCCCTGGGGACGCGGGGCGCCACCGGGGCCGCCCTGCGGACGCGGGGCACCCGGAACGGCACCGCCGCCGGGACGGGGGGCACCGCCACCCGGACGGGGCGCCTGCGGGCGCGCCATTCCGGTGGAGCCACCCGAGGTGAAGGGGTTGTTGCCCGGACGCGGACCGGCCGGACGGGCACCGCCCGGACGCGGAGCGCCCTGGCCCTGCGGACGCGGGGCACCCTGGCCCTGCGGACGCGGCGCGCCCTGACCCGGACGGGCGGGACGCTCGCCGGTGGGACGGGGTCCCGGGGTCGCGCCACCGGGACGCGGACCGGCGGCCGGAGCCGACGGAGGCGCGGTGAACTCGGGCGCGGCCGGAGCCGGCGTGACCGGCTTGGGCGCGGGCTTCGGGCCCGGGCGGGGGCCCGAGGCGGCCGGAGCCGTAGAGGGGGTGCTGCTCGCCGGGGCCGCCGGGGTGACCGGGGCCGCAGGCGCGGCGGGGGCCGGCTTGGGGGCCGGGGCGCCGGGCTTCGGGGCAGCGGGACGTGCCGCGGCGGCCGGAGACGGCGCCGCGGGCTTCGAGGGGGCGGCCTTGCGAGGCGCGCCAGGCTTCGCAGCGGTCTTGCCGGCGCCACCGCCGGGACCCTGCAACGCATCAGTCAACTTGCGCACGACCGGCGCCTCGATCGTCGAGGACGCCGAACGGACGAATTCACCGAGTTCTTGGAGCTTGGCCATGACGACCTTGCTCTCCACACCGAACTCCTTGGCGAGTTCGTATACCCGGACCTTAGCCACTTCGCTCCTTTTAGGTCCGGTTACCGCCGGACCGTCGCTACTTCATGGGCGTACTCATCGCGTACTCATCGAGTGCTCATCGCAATCTCGACCTACTTCCAACTCGCGAGGTACCTGACCGCACGGTGATCCGTGCCGTACTTCTTCTTACTGGGTGAGCTGCTCCAGCCGACACCTGATTTCCGCCAGTTCGAGCGGCCCCTGGACCTTGAAGGCCCTCGGGAACGCCCGGCGGCGGACCGCCAGGTCGAGACAGACCGAGGCGGGGTGCAGATACGCACCCCGGCCGGGCAGCGTACCGCGATGATCGGGGACGCATGCGCCCTCGACCGCCACGATGCGCAGCAGATCGCTCTTGGCCGCTCGCTCCCGGCATCCCACACAGGTTCGCTCAGGGCACGCGCGGGCATGCGTCCGGCCAGACACGTCTAAGTCTACCTCCCCGTACCGACCTCACCCGTTTGGGGCAAAAATCGAACGGTCGTTTGTCGTGATCTCGCCCTCACACCGGGTGACGAGGGCGGGATCTCTTCCTTGCGGCGCGTTCAGTCCCGATCGCGCTGCTCGTCGGACGCGTGCTCGGTGTCCGGACGGATGTCGATGCGCCAGCCGGTGAGACGGGCGGCCAGACGGGCGTTCTGCCCCTCCTTGCCGATCGCCAGCGACAGCTGGTAGTCCGGCACGGTCACCCGGGCGGAGCGGGCCGCCAGGTCGACGATCTCGACCTTGGAGACACGCGCCGGGGAGAGCGCGCTCGCCACCATCTCGGCCGGGTCGTCCGACCAGTCGACGATGTCGATCTTCTCACCGAGGAGCTCGGCCATGACGTTGCGCACCCGGCTGCCCATCGGGCCGATGCAGGCACCCTTGGCGTTCAGGCCCGAACGGGTGGACCGAACGGCGATCTTGGTGCGGTGACCGGCCTCGCGCGCGATCGCCGCGATCTCGACGGAGCCGTCGGCGATCTCGGGAACCTCGAGCGCGAAGAGCTTCTTCACCAGATTGGGGTGCGTGCGCGAAAGGGTGACGGACGGACCGCGGACGCCCTTGGCCACCCGGACCACGTACGTACGCAGCCGCAGACCGTGGGTGTACTCCTCGCCCGGCACCTGCTCCTGCACCGGAAGGATGGCTTCCAGCTTGTCGTCCAGCTTGACGAGGACGTTCTTCGGGTCCTTGCCCTGCTGCACCATGCCGGCCACGATGTCGCCCTCACGGCGGGCGTACTCGCCGAAGGTGACGTCGTTCTCGGCGTCGCGCAGCCGCTGCTGGATGACCTGGCGGGCGGTGCTCGCGGCGATCCGGCCGAAGTCCGACGGGGTGTCGTCGAAGTCCTTGGGCTCCTGGCCCTCCTCCAGCTCGGAGGGGTCTTCCTTCGCCCACACCGTCACGTGACCGGTCTGCCGGTTCAGCTCCACGCGCGCGTGGCGCCGGGCCGAGGGGGTGCGGTGGTACGCGATGAGGAGGGCCGACTCAATCGCCTCGACCAGCATCTCGAAGGAGATCTCCTTCTCTTGTGCCAAGCCCTTCAGGAGCTTCACGTCGATGTCCACGGCTACGCCTCCTCTTCCTTCTTGTCCTTGCGGTTGAACTCGATCTGGACACGCGCCTTGGCGACGTCCGCGAACTCCACCCGACGGGCGGTGGGCTTGCGCCCCTTCACGCCCGGCACTTCGAGGTCGAGGCCGTCGTCGTCCACGGTGAGAATCCGCGCGACGAGCTCGCCGCCGTCGTTGAGCTGCAGCTTGACCAGGCGGCCCGTGGCTCGCACGTAGTGGCGGTGCTCCTTGAGCGGGCGCTCCGCGCCCGGGGTACCGACCTCGAGGTCGTACTCCCCCTCGCCCATCACATCGGTCTCGTCCAGCTTCGCCGAGAGCGCGCGGCTCACATCGGCGACCTGGTCCAGGTCGGCGCCTTCGTCGGAGTCGACCACCACACGCAGCACCCGCTTGCGTCCCACGGAGGCCACCTCGAGCTCTTCGAGTTCGAGTCCCTGCGAGGCGATGAGCGGCTCAAGGAGTGCTCGCAGCCTGTCGCTCTGGGTGGTGCTCATCCGGGTGACTCCTCGGCCGCGTGTGCTGTTGTGGGTTCGTCGCGTGTCAGACCAAAGGGTATCCGGTCGCGGGGGGTGTTGCCGTCCACGGGGCCGGGGGGCGCGGGTACGCTCGCCTGCGGTGATCTTCGATCCGGGCCGAAGGAGTGAATGTGGGGCGCACGGGGACCGTAGGCAGGCGCGCGCTCCTGGCCGCCGGGGCGGTGACGCTGGCCGGCTGCACCTCCGAGAGCGGCGGCGGGCGGCCGAGGAAGCCCTCCGCGGCCGAGCGGGCGGCGATCGCCGAGGCGGCGCTCCGCCGCAGGTCGGCGTCGACGAGCCGGACCCTGCTGGAACGTTACGACGCGGTGCTCGCCGCCCATCCCCCGCTGGCGGCGCGCCTCGCCCCGCTGCGGGCGGCGGTGGCGGCGCACGTCGCGGCGCTGGGCGAGGGCGCGGCGAAGGACGCCCCTTCGGCTGACACCCGGCCGGCGGACACCCGGCCGGGGGGCGCCGGAGCCGGGCGGGCGACGAGCGGCACGGGCACGGGAAGCGGCACGGCGAGCCCGGCCCCCTCGGGCTCCGGGGCCCCGGTGCCGCCCACGGTGGCCACCGATCCGGCGGTCGCCCTCGAGGAGCTGGCGGCGGCCGCCCGGTCGACCGCCGACGTCCACACGGCGACGCTGCTCGACGCGCCGCCCGAGTACGCCCGGCTGCTCGCCTCCGTGGCGGCGGCCGGAGCGGTCCACGCCTACCTGCTGACCGAAGGAGGCCGGGGATGAGCGCCCTCGACGCGGCGCGCGCCGCGCTCGCCGCCGAGCACGCGGCGGTGTACGGGTACGGCGTCGTCGGCGGCCGGATCGGCGCCGAGCGGCGCGCGGAGGCCACGACGGCGTACGAGGCGCACCGCGCCCGGCGCGACACTCTGCGCAGGGCCGTGCGGGACCTGGGCGGCGAACCGGTCGCCGCCGCGGCCGGCTACGAGCTGCCGTTCCCGGTGCCGGACACGGCCGCGGCGGTACGTCTGGCCGCCGTCCTGGAGGAGCGGGTGGCCGGGGTGTACTCCGATCTCGTACGGGCGGCGGAGGGGCCGCTGCGGCGGGACGCGGCCGCCGCGCTGCGGGAGGCGGCGGTACGGGCCGTCCGCTGGCGCGGCACCGACGTAACCTTTCCTGGGCTCGCCGAGCGGGTGTGAGCCCCGCCCGGGTGTGATCCGGTGCGGGTGTGAGCCCGGCACCTCTACGGCCCCGACGGCCCCCGACCAGCTCCGTACTGCAGAAGGAACAACGCACGCATGGGTTTCGAACCGCCGCAGCGACTGGTGCGGACGCTCGGCGAGACGTACGGGGACGCGGTCGCGGCCGAGTGGCTCGGGAAGCTGCCCGAGCTCACGAGGAGCACCGTGGAGCAGGCCTCCCTTGACGTCGAGCGGGTGATGGCGCCCGGTGGCCGCAGCAGCCTGGTGGTGCTCGTACGGCGGGCCGACGGATCCCCCGCCGCGCTGAAGATCGCCCCGGAGGCGGCCCGGCCCGACCTGGAACGGGACGCGCTGGCGCACTGGAACGGCTGGGGCGCCGTGCGGCTGCTCGACGCGCCCGAGAACGGTTCGCTGGTCCTGGAGCGGCTGCACCCGGAGGTGTCGGTGCGCTCCCTGCCGGAGGCCAAGGCGCTGCTGGAGGCGGCGGGCACGGTACGGAAGCTCTGGGTGGATCCGCCGGCGGCGCACGGCTTCGAGTCGGTGGCCGAGCGCACCGACAGGCAGGCGACGGCGATGGAGTCCTACCGGGCGGACGCCGAGACCGGTGCGCTGACCGCCGCCGCCCTGGAGGCGCGCGCGGCGCTGGTCGCCGACTCCCCCGAGACGCTGCTGCTGCACGGCAACTTCCGCCAGGGCAAGGTGCTCGCCGGTGACCGCGCCCCGTGGCTGGCCGTCGGACCCGAGCCGCTGGTCGGCGAGCGCGCCTACGACCTGGCGCGGCTGGTACGGGACCGGGTCGAGGACCTGGTGGCGGCCTCGGCCGGGGCGTCGGCGGCCCGTCGGCGGGTCAACAAGCTGGCGGACTCCCTGGAGGTGGACCGGGAGCGGCTGCGCGGCTGGACCCTGTTCCGCGCGGTCGAGTCGGGCACGCGGGCGCTCACGGCGGGGCGGCGGCAGGATGCGGAGCTGTTGCTGGAGTTCGCGGGCTGGCTGTAGGGGAATACCCTTTCTGTAACGCTCGGCTCGGAGCTCAGGGGGCCGTCATGGTCGAGGAGCTGTTGGCAGCGGCGGCGGCGACCGGTGTCGCGGTCGTGGTGTACGTCGGCGCGGCCGCACGCGTGGTGAAGCAGTACGAACGTGGTGTCGTCTTCCGCTTCGGGCGGCTGGTGAGCCAGGTCCGGCAGCCGGGATTCACGATGATCGTGCCGGTGATCGACCGGCTGCACAAGGTGAACCTGCAGATCGTGACGCTGCCCGTGCCGGCCCAGGAGGGCATCACCCGGGACAACGTCACGGTGCGGGTGGACGCGGTCGTGTACTTCAAGGTGGTCGACGCGGCGGACGCGCTGGTGCGGGTGGAGGACTACCGGTTCGCGGTCTCGCAGATGGCGCAGACGTCGCTGCGGTCGATCATCGGCAAGAGCGATCTGGACGACCTGCTGTCGAACCGCGAGAAGCTCAACCAGGGTCTGGAGCTGATGCTCGACAGTCCCGCGATGGGCTGGGGTGTCGCGATCGACCGTGTCGAGATCAAGGACGTCTCGCTGCCGGAGACGATGAAGCGCTCGATGGCGCGCCAGGCGGAGGCGGACCGGGAGCGCCGCGCGCGGGTGATCAACGCGGACGCGGAGCTGCAGGCCTCGAAGAAGCTGTCGGAGGCGGCGGCGGTGATGTCGGAGCAGCCGGCGGCGCTGCAGCTGAGGCTGTTGCAGACGGTGATGGCGGTCTCGGCGGAGAAGAACTCGACGCTGGTGCTGCCGATCCCGGTGGAGCTGCTGCGGTTCCTGGAGCGGGCGGGGGCGCCGCAGGGCGGCGCGGCGCCGTCCGAGGCGGCCACGCCGCCGGTGCCGGTGGCTCCGCCGGAGACGTTCCAGGACCCGCTGCCGGTGCTCCCGGAGGAGGAGGCGGAGGCCCTGGAGGGGCCGCGGCCCGACCCCCGGGTCACGACGGACCTCCCGGACCTGGCGGATCTCCCTCCGCTGCCCGACGGCACGGTGGCGGGCCCGCCGGCGGACCCGGCCCCCCGGAACGAAGCGGCCTGACACGACGCGGCCCCGGTGCCCGCCGCACGGGGCGGGCACCGGGGCCGCGAGCGGCGTGCTACGCGCTCAGGCGGGCGATGGCCTCCGCCACCGGGAGTTCCTCGCGCTCGCCCGTGCGGCGGTCCTTCAGCTCCAGGACGCCCTCCGCCGAGCGACGGCCGGCGACCAGGATCTTCGGGACGCCGATCAGCTCCGCATCGGTGAACTTGACGCCCGGGGACACGCCCGCGCGGTCGTCGACCAGGACCCGCAGGCCCGCGGCCCTGAGCTGCTCGGAGACCTCGAGGGCCAGCTCGGTCTGGACGGCCTTGCCCGCCGCGACGACGTGGACGTCGGCCGGGGCGACCTCGGCCGGCCAGCACAGGCCCTTGTCGTCGGCGCTCTGCTCGGCCAGCGCCGCCACGGCGCGCGAGACGCCGATGCCGTAGGAGCCCATGGTGACGCGGACCGGCTTGCCGTTCTGGCCGAGGACGTCGAGCTTGAGGGCGTCGGCGTACTTGCGGCCGAGCTGGAAGATGTGGCCGATCTCGATGGCGCGGTCCAGCTTCAGGCCGGTGCCGCACTTGGGGCACGGGTCGCCCTCCTGGACGACGACCACGTCGACGTACCGGTCGACCTCGAAGTCACGGCCCGCGACGACGTTCTTCGCGTGCATGCCCTCCTTGTTGGCGCCCGTGATCCACGCCGTGCCGGGGGCCACGCGCGGGTCGGCGATGTACGTGACCTTCTCCAGGCCCTGCGGGCCGACGTAGCCGCGTACGAGGTCGGCGCGCTCGGCGAAGTCGGCCTCGGTGACCATCTCGACGGAGGCGGGGGCGAAGTGCTCCTCGACCTTGCCCAGGTCGACCTCGCGGTCGCCGGGCACGCCCACGGCGATGATCTCGCCGTCGACCTTCACCAGGAGGTTCTTGAGGGTGGCGGAGGCCGGGACGCCGAGGGAGGCGGCGAGGGTCTCGATGGTCGGGGTGTCGGGGGTGGGGATCTCCTCGGCGGCGGGGACGGCGGAGCCGTCGACCGGCTGGAGCTCGTAGTTGATCGCCTCGGTGTTGGCGGCGAAGTCGCAGTTCGGGCAGTCGGCGAAGGTGTCCTCGCCGGCCTCGGCCGGGGCGAGGAACTCCTCGGACTTCGAGCCGCCCATGGCGCCGGCGGTGGCGGCGACGATGCGGTAGTCGAGGCCGAGGCGCTCGAAGACGCGCTTGTAGGCCTCGCGGTGCAGGGCGTAGGACCGGGCGAGGCCCTCGTCCTCCGTGTCGAAGGAGTACGAGTCCTTCATCTGGAACTCGCGGCCGCGCAGGATGCCGGCGCGCGGGCGGGCCTCGTCGCGGAACTTCGTCTGGATCTGGTACAGGATGACCGGCAGGTCCTTGTAGGACGAGCACTGGTCCTTGACCAGGAGGGTGAAGATCTCCTCGTGGGTCGGGCCGAGGAGGTAGTCGCCACCCTTGCGGTCGTTGAGGCGGAAGAGCTCGGCTCCGTACTCGTCCCAGCGGCCGGTCGCCTCGTAGGGCTCACGCGGCAGCAGGGCGGGGAGCAGCACCTCCTGGGCGCCGATGGCGTCCATCTCCTCGCGCACGATGCGCTCGACGTTGGAGAAGACCTTCTTGCCCAGGGGCAGCCAGCTCCAGATGCCGGCGGCGGTGCGGCGCACGTAGCCGGCCCGGACGAGGAGCTTGTGGCTGAGGACCTCGGCGTCCGCCGGGTCGTCGCGCAGCGTCTTCGCCATCAACTGGGACATGCGCTGGACCGGTGCGTTGGCCATGGTTCTCGTACTCCTGCCGGGTAAGGGTGGTGGCTAGGGGGTGTCCGGCGGACCAGGGCCGGACAGGACGCGGCGTCCGGTGCGGTACATCGCAAGGCGCCGGAGCGCCTCAATAGCGGAGCTATTCAGGCGTTTCGGCAACGCGGCGAGGTGCCGTGCCAGACGTCGTGGCCCCGGCCATGGTCCGCCGGACACCCCCTAGGAGGTTAGCCGGGCGGGCGTCGCGGGCGGAAATCAGTAAGTCACCGCGTGCGCGGGAGCGGGAGCGGGGCGCCCATCACGGCGTACGGGCGGGGGGCGCTGGGGAAGTGGACCATGCGGGCCAGGTCGACGTAGCCGAGGGAGCGGTACAGGCCGCGGGCCGGGCTCTCGGTGTCGATCGCGGAGAGGATCGAGCGGGTCAGCTTCGACTGGTCGGTGATGGTCGTGATCAGCTCCCGGCCCACGCCCCGGCCCTGATGGGCGGGGTGGACGTGGAGTTCGGTGATCACGAAGGAGTCGTCGAGCCAGTCGACGGTGCCGTTGGCGCGCAGGTACGGCTCCACGACCCCGGACCACCAGTGGGTCCGGTCATTGGGCATGCCGTACACGAAACCGACCAGCCGCCCCGACGCGGTGGTCGCTCCGTACGCGCGGGCGCCCGGGTTGAGCAGATGGCGCAGCACGATGTGGCGGCGTACGACGATCTCGTCCTCGCTCAGTCCGAAGGCCACGGCCTGTACGGCGAGGGCGTCGTCGACGCGTGCGGCGAGGTCGACAGGTCCGATCGTGACGTCAGCGTCATCCATGCGCCGCACCTTACAAGTGCCTCAGAAGAGCACGCTCATGAAGGCGCCGACCTCGCGGAATCCGACACGGCGGTACGCGGCCCTGGCGGGGGTGTTGTAGTCGTTGACGTAGAGGCTGACGACGGGGGCGACATCGGCGAGGGCGAAGCGCAGCACGGCGGCCATGCCGGTCTCGGAGAGTCCTCGGCCGCGGTACTCGGGGGCGACCCAGACGCCCTGGATCTGGCAGGCCTGGCGGGTCGCGGCGCCGATCTCCGCCTTGAAGACGACCTTGCCGTCCTCGATCCGGGCGAAGGAGCGGCCGGTGCCGACGAGTTCGGCGACGCGGGCCTGGTAGAGCAGTCCGCCGTCGCCGGCCATCGGCGAGATGCCGACCTCCTCGGTGAACATGGCCACGCACGCGGGCATGATCAGTTCCATCTCGTCCTTGCGGATGCGGCGGACGTGCGGGTCGGGCTCGACGGTGGCGGAGGGCCCTTCGGTGACCATCAGCGGCTGGTGGCCCCGGACGTCCCTGGCGGGGCCCCAGCTGGGCTCCAGGAGGCTCCAGAGCTGGGTGGTGGGCTCGGCCGGGCCGACGATCGAGGAGCAGCGGCGGCCGGTCCTGCGGGCGCGGTCGGCGAAGGCCCGGACGGCCTCGGGGGTGGCGCAGATGGGGACGAGGTTGGCGCCGGAGTAGCACAGGGAGCGCAGCCGCCCGTCGGCGTACCAGCCCCACATCTCGCCGCCGAGGCGCCAGGGGTCGAGCCCGGCGGCCTGGACGCGGGCGGTCACGAAGGCGTTCTCCACGGGGGCGCTCTCGAGGACGGCGAGCGCGGCTCCGAGGTCGGCGGGTTCGAGGACCCGGGTGGTGGTCTGCGTCAACACGAGGGGGCCTCACCATGCGGTCTGCTGATTCTCCGCACTGTACCTGGCGCGTCGGGGAGGCGGCGGACGAGTGCGCGAGGCACCCCGTGCGGCCGGGTGGGGCGGGCCCCGGTCGCGCAACGCGGCGAGGCCCCGGGCGGGAGCCCGGGGCCTCGTCGTACGCGTGCGGGTGGGGTCAGACGCCGATGGCGACCGTCGGCTCGCCCGACATGACGCCGTCCTTCTCCATCTGCTCGGCGATCTTCAGCGCCTCCTCGATGAGGGTCTCGACGATCTTCGACTCGGGGACGGTCTTGATGACCTCGCCCTTGACGAAGATCTGGCCCTTGCCGTTGCCGGAGGCGACGCCCAGGTCGGCCTCGCGGGCCTCGCCGGGGCCGTTGACGACGCAGCCCATGACGGCGACGCGCAGCGGGACCTCCATGCCCTCCAGGCCCGCCGTGACCTCCTCGGCCAGCTTGTACACGTCCACCTGGGCGCGGCCGCAGGACGGGCAGGAGACGATCTCCAGGCGGCGCGGCTTGAGGTTCAGCGACTCGAGGATCTGGTTGCCGACCTTGACCTCCTCGACCGGCGGGGCCGAGAGGGAGACGCGGATGGTGTCGCCGATGCCCTCGGACAGCAGCGCGCCGAAGGCGACGGCGGACTTGATCGTGCCCTGGAAGGCGGGGCCGGCCTCGGTGACGCCGAGGTGCAGCGGGTAGTCGCACTGGGCGGCCAGCTGGCGGTAGGCGTTGACCATGACGACCGGGTCGTTGTGCTTGACCGAGATCTTGATGTCGCCGAAGCCGTGCTCCTCGAAGAGGGAGGCCTCCCACAGCGCGGACTCGACGAGCGCCTCGGGGGTGGCCTTGCCGTACTTCTTCAGCAGCCGGGCGTCGAGGGAGCCGGCGTTGACGCCGATCCGGATCGGGGTGCCCGCGTCCTTGGCGGCGTGGGCGATCTCCTTGACCTTGTCGTCGAACTGCTTGATGTTGCCCGGGTTGACGCGGACGGCCGCGCAGCCGGCCTCGATGGCGGCGAAGACGTACTTCGGCTGGAAGTGGATGTCGGCGATCACGGGGATCTGCGACTTCTTCGCGATCGTGGCGAGCGCGTCGGCGTCGTCCTGCGTGGGGCAGGCGACCCGGACGATCTGACAGCCGGAGGCGGTCAGCTCGGCGATCTGCTGGAGCGTGGCGCCGATGTCGGACGTACGGGTCGTCGTCATCGACTGCACCGAGACGGGCGCGTCCCCGCCCACCGCGACCGACCCGACCTGGATCTGGCGGCTCTTGCGCCGCTCGGCGAGCCGGGTCGGAACGGACGGGATACCGAGAGAAATCGCGGTCATCAGCTGTACAACCCCAAGGTGTGGTTCATCGGGCTCAGGTCTTCGAGATTACCGCCCCGTGCGCGGGTGGCCGGACACCCAGGGGGCCCGGCCACCGATCGGTCACGTCAGCTTCACCGGGTTGACGATGTCCGCGGCGAGGACGAGCAGCGTGAAGCAGACGAACACGCCCGCCACCACGTAGGCGGCCGGCATCAGCTTGGCCACGTCGAACGGGCCCGGGTCGGGGCGCCGGAAGATCCGCGCGGTGTGACGGCGTACGGACTCCCACAGGGCGCCCGCGATGTGGCCGCCGTCGAGCGGAAGCAGCGGCAGCATGTTGAAGAGGAACAGCGACACGTTGAACATGACGAGCAGCTGGAGGAAGAAGACCAGCCGGGTCTCGGCCGGTGCCTCGATGCTCATCAGCTCGCCGCTGATCCGGGCCGCGCCGACGACGCCCACGGGCGAGTCCTGCTTGCGCTCGCCGTCGCCGAAGGTGGCGTCCCAGAGGTCCGGGATCTTGCCGGGCAGGGCGAGGACGGACTCGAAGCCGGCCTGGAGCTGGTCGCTCATCCGGGAGGCGGACTCGCCGAAGGTGAGCGGGACGACCTCGCGGCCGGACTCGAAGCCCAGGTAGCCGGCGGAGACGTACTGCAGGGGCTGGACGACGTTTCCGTCCGCGTCCTTCTTGAGGACCTTGTTCTCCAGCAGCGTCGCCCGGAGCTCGAGCTCCTTGCCGTCGCGCTGGACCGTGACGGTGGCGGGGCCGGTGGTGGCGCGGATGCGGTCGGAGAGGGTGTTCCAGTCGGTGACGCGTTCGCCGTTGAAGGCGACGATCCGGTCGCCCTTGAGGAGTCCGGCGGCCTTGGCGGGCGACGGGCGGTCGCCGGCCTGGCAGGTGTCGCGCTTCTCGCTCTGGTCGATGACGCAGTTGGTGACGCCGGCGACCTTGGTGGTCTGGGCCTCGAAGCCGACGGCCATGGCGCTGCCGAAGAAGAGCACGACGGCGAGGATCAGGTTCATGAACGGGCCGGCGAACATCACGATGACGCGCTTCCACGGCTTGCGCGTGTAGAAGAGCCGCTTCTCGTCTCCGGGCTGGAGCTCCTCGAAGGAGGCCTCCCGGGCGTCCTCGATCATGGCGCGCCAGGGCGAGGTGGAGCGGGACTCGATCCGTCCGTCCTTGCCGGGCGGGAACATGCCGATCATCCGGATGTAGCCGCCGGCCGGGACGGCCTTGATGCCGTACTCGGTCTCGCCCTTCTTCCTCGACCAGATGGTCGGGCCGAAGCCGACCATGTACTGCGGCACGCGGATGCCGAAGAGCTTGGCCGTGGAGAGGTGGCCGAGCTCGTGCCAGGCGATGGAGACGAGCAGCCCGAACGCGAACAGCGCGATGCCGAGGAGCGTCAGAAGAACGGTCATGCGCGCGCCTCCGCGGTTGCCTTCGCAGCGAGTGCTGCCAGTTCCCGGGCCCGGGCCCGGGCCCAGGTCTCCGCTTCCAGGACGTCCGACACCGTCAGTGAGGTTCCCCGTGCGGGGGTGCCGTGTTCGGTGACGACTGCCGTGACGGTATTCATGATTCCGTTGAACGGCAGCTTTCCGGCGAGAAACGCCTCGACGCACTCCTCGTTCGCCGCGTTGAAGACGGCGGGCGCGGTGCCGCCCAGTTCGCCGACGTGGCGGGCGAGGCCGACGGAGGGGAAGGCCTCGGTGTCGAGCGGGAAGAACTCCCAGCTGGAGGCCTTGGTCCAGTCGAAGGCGGGGGCCGCGTCCGGGACGCGCTGGGGCCAGCCGATGCCGAGGGCGATCGGGCCGCGCATGTCCGGCGGGGTGGCCTGGGCGAGCGTGGAGCCGTCCGTGAACTCGACCATCGAGTGCACGTACGACTGGGGGTGGACGACGACCTCGATGCGGTCGAAGGGGATGTCGTAGAGGAGGTGCGCCTCGATGACCTCCAGGCCCTTGTTGACCAGGGTGGCGCTGTTCACGGTGATGACCGGTCCCATGGCCCAGGTCGGGTGGGCGAGCGCCTCCTCGCGGGTGACGTGGGCCAGCTCCTCCCTCGTACGGCCGCGGAAGGGGCCGCCCGAGGCGGTGACGACCAGCTTGCGCACGTCGGCGCGGGTGCCGGCGGCCAGGGCCTGGAAGAGGGCGGCGTGCTCGGAGTCGACGGGGATGATCTGGCCGGGCTTGGCCAGGGCCTTGACCAGCGGGCCGCCGACGATCAGCGACTCCTTGTTGGCGAGGGCGAGGGTGCGGCCGGCTTCGAGGGCGGCGAGCGTGGGCGCCAGACCGATGGAGCCGGTGATGCCGTTGAGGACCGTGTGGCAGGGCGAGGCGGCCAGCGCGGTGGCGGCGTCGGGCCCGGCGAGGATCTCGGGGAGGGTGGCACCGGGGCCGTACAGCCCGGTCAGCGCCTCCCGCAGCGCGGGGGCCTTGTCCTCGCGGGCGACGGCGACCGCGTCGACCCCGAGCCGGTGGGCCTGCTCGGCGAGCAGTTCCACCCGGCCGCCGGACGCGGCGAGGGCGGTGACCCGGAAGCGGTCGGGGTTGCGCAGGACCAGGTCGATGGCCTGGGTGCCGATGGACCCGGTGGAGCCGAGGACGACGATGTCCCGGCGGCCTTCGCTCGGATCGAAGACGAGATGCGGGTCGGCGAGAGGAGAGGGGCGGTCGCTCATGCCCCCCATTCTTGCCGCAAAGACCGCGCGCCCTTCACTGGGTGCGGGTGAACGCTCCGAACACGTGGTGGAAGTCGGGGAACGTCTTCCGTACGCAGCCGGGGTCGTCGAAGGTGATGCCGGGGGTGCGCAGGGCGGTGACGGCGAAGGACATGACGATCCGGTGGTCGCCGTGGGTGGCGATCTCGACGGGTCCGGCGGGCGTGCCGGGCAGGATCTCGATCCAGTCGTGGCCGGTGGTGACGGTGATGCCGAGGCGGCGGAGGTTCTCGGCGCAGGCGTCGAGGCGGTCGCACTCCTTGACGCGGGTGTTGGCGACGTCCTCGATGCGGACCGGTCCGTCGGCGAAGGGCGCGAGGGCGGCGAGGGTCGGCATGGTATCGGAGATGTCACGCATGTTGACGGTGAGGCCGCGGAGGGTTCCGGTGCCGCGGACGGTGGTCTGCGTGCCGGTGATCTCGACGTCCGCGCCCATCCGGCGCAGCACGTCGACGAAGCCGAGATCGCCCTGGAGGGCGCCGGTGCCGAGGCCGGGGACGGTGACGGTGCGGCCCGCTTCGAGCGCGGCGGCGGCGAAGAAGTACGAGGACGTGGAGGCGTCGGGCTCGACGGGGTAGTGCGCGGCCGTGTAGCCGGTCGGGGCGACGGTGTACGTACGGCCCTCCCGGGTGACCTCCGCCCCGAAGGCCCGCATCATCGCGAGGGTGATCTCGACGTACGGCTCCGAGACCAGGTCGGTGACGGTGACGGCGAGGCCCTCGGCGGTGAGCGGGCCGAGCATGAGGAGCGCGGTCAGGTACTGGGATGACTGGCCGGCGTCGAGGGTGAGCGCGCCGCCCTTGATGCCGGCGGCGTGGACGGTCAGGGGGTGGTGGCCCTCGTTCTCCTCGTGGCGGAGGTCGGCGCCGAGGCTGCGCAGGGCGGTGGTGAGGGGGCCGAGGGGGCGGCGGCGCATCTGGGGGGAGGCGTCGAAGCGGAAGGTGCCGTGGCCCGCGGCGGCGAGGGTGGGGAGGAAGCGGGCGGTGGTGGCGCCGTCGCGGCAGTAGACATCGGCGGCGTCGACGGCGGGCCCGGCCGGCCGGCCCTCGATGTGCCAGGCGTCCGGCTCCCGTACGACCTCGTGACCGAGGGCCTCGAGCCCTTCGGCGAAGCCCTCGGTGTCGTCGGAGAGGAGGGGGCGCAGGAGGGTGGTGGTCCCCCGGGCGGCGGCGGCGAGGAAGAGCGCGCGGGCGGTGACGGACTTGGAGCCGGGGATGTCGATGACGGTCACGGGGCCATGGTGCCGTGGGCTCGCGCGCCCGGCGCCCGCCGTCCGCCCACTGGACGCGGGGGTGGGCGGGGGCACGCCCCCGCCCACCCCCGGGCAGGGGTCAGGGGATCTTGCGGTGGGCGTTCGGGTGCTGGGACGGGCCCGGGGTGGCGTCGGCGATCCACGGACCGTCGTCGCTCGGGTCCACGACCCCCTCCTCCAGCCACTCGAAGCGACCCGCCAGCACGCCGTCCACCACCCGGCGGTCCAGGTCGTCCGTGTTGGCCCAGAGGCGGCCGAACAGCTCCTCCACCCGCAGCCGTGCCTGCCGGCAGAACGCGTCCGCCAGGGCGTGCGCCTCGCGGCCGTGGTCGCCCGCGGCCCGCATCTGTTCCGCCCGTACGCACGCCGCGCTCATCGCGAACAGCTCGGCGCCGATGTCCACGATCCGCCCGAGGAACGCCTGCTTGAGCTCCATCCGGCCCTGCCACCGCGACATCGCGTAGAACGTCGACCGGGCGAGCTTCCTCGACGTCCGCTCCACGTACCGCAGATGCGTCGCGAGGGCGTCGAACTCCGCGTACGAGCCGGGCAGCTGGCCGGGGCCGGTGACGAGTTTCGGCAGCCAGCGGGCGTAGAAGCCGCCCGCCCGCGCGCCCGCCCGCGCCTTGTCGCCCAGCGACTTGTCGGGGTCGATGATGTCGCCCGCGACCGCGAGGTGCGCGTCGACCGCCTCGCGCGCGATGAGCAGGTGCATGATCTCGGTCGAGCCCTCGAAGATCCGGTTGATCCGCAGGTCGCGCAGGAGCTGTTCCGCCGGGACCGCCCGCTCGCCGCGCGCCGCGAGCGAGTCCGCCGTCTCGTAGCCGCGCCCGCCCCGGATCTGGACCAGTTCGTCGGCGATGAGGCAGCCCATCTCGGAGCCGTAGAGCTTGGCGAGGGCCGCCTCGATACGGATGTCGTTGCGGTCCTCGTCGGCCATCTGGGAGGAGAGGTCGACGACCGCCTCCAGGGCGAACGTGGTCGCCGCGATGAAGGAGATCTTCGTGCCCACGGCCTCGTGCTTGGCGACCGGCTTGCCCCACTGTTCCCGTACGGCCGCCCACTCGCGGGCGATCTTCAGCGCCCACTTGCCCGCGCCGACGCACATCGCGGGGAGCGAGAGGCGTCCGGTGTTCAGGGTGGTGAGGGCGATCTTGAGACCGGCGCCCTCGGGGCCGATGCGGTTGGCGGCCGGGACCCGGACACCGTGGAAGCGGGTGAGGCCGTTCTCCAGGCCGCGCAGGCCCATGAAGGCGTTGCGGTGCTCGACGGTGATGCCGGGCGAGTCCGCCTCGACCACGAACGCGGTGATGCCGCCGCGGTGGCCCTCGGACTTCGGCACGCGCGCCATGACGACGAGCAGGTCGGCGACGACCCCGTTGGTCGTCCAGAGCTTCACCCCGTCGATGACGTAGGTGTCGTCGCCGTCCGGTACGGCGGTGGTGGCGAGCCGCGCCGGGTCGGAGCCGACGTCCGGCTCGGTGAGGAGGAAGGCGGAGATGTCGGTGCGGGCGAGGCGCGGGAGGTAGGCGTCGCGCTGTTCCTGCGTACCGAAGATCTTCAGGGGCTGCGGTACGCCGATCGACTGGTGCGCCGAGAGCAGCGCGCCGATCGCGGGGCTCGCGGAGCCGACGAGGGCGAGCGCACGGTTGTAGTACACCTGGGTGAGGCCGAGCCCGCCGTACTTCGGGTCGATCTTCATCCCGAACGCGCCGATCTCCTTGAGGCCGGTGACGACCTCGTCGGGGATGCGCGCCTCGCGTTCGATCAGCCGGCCGTCGATCCGCGTCTCGCAGAAGACGCGCAGCTTGGCGAGGAAGGCCTCACCGCGCCGCACGTCCTCCTCGGAGGGCATCGGGTGGGGGTGGATGAGGTCCAGCCGGAAGCGGCCGAGGAACAGTTCCTTGGCGAAGCTGGGTTTGCGCCAGTCCTGCTCGCGCGCTGCCTCGGCGACCTGCCGGGCCTCGCGTTCCGTGACCTTGGGCCGCTGGGTGGGTGCGGACATGAGGAGCTCACCTCGCCGCTCGTCGGGTGCCTTGTGGCTACTCGTCCGTAGTACCCGATTTCACGGCACCCCGAAAGACGGCGGGAGCGCACGAGGACGGCCGGAGCCCCCGCACAGTGGGCTCCGGCCGTCGGTCTCGTGAATTCGTACGCGTACGTACGTACGGGTTACAGGGCGAGGCCCGTGAGGACGAGGACGCGCTCGTAGGTGTAGTCGTCCATGGCGTACTTGACGCCCTCGCGGCCGACGCCGGACTTCTTGGCGCCGCCGTACGGCATCTGGTCGGCGCGGTAGGACGGGACGTCACCGATGATCACGCCGCCGACCTCCAGCGCGCGGTGGGCGCGGAAGGCGGTCTGCAGGTCGTGGGTGAAGACGCCGGCCTGGAGGCCGAAGTCCGAGTCGTTGACCGCGGCGAAGGCCTCGGCCTCGCCGTCGGCCCTGGCGATCGTCAGGACCGGGCCGAAGACCTCGGCGCGCGCCAGGGTGACGTCGGCCGGGAGGTCGGTCAGAACGGTCGGGGCGTAGGTCGCGCCCTCGCGCTTGCCGCCCGCGAGCAGCTTCGCACCGGCCGCGACGGCCTCGTCGACCCAGGCCTCGACACGCTTGGCGGCGTTCTCGTCGACGAGCGGGCCGACGTCGGTGGCGTCGTCCGCCGGGTCACCGGTGACCTGGGCCTCGACGGCGGCGACGATCTTCGGCACCAGGCGGTCGTAGACCGAGGCGTCGGCGATGACGCGCTGCACGGAGATGCAGGACTGGCCGCCCTGGTAGTTGGAGAAGGTGGCGATACGGGTCGCCGCCCAGTCCAGGTCCTGCTCGGACGCCCAGTCGCCGAGGACGACGGCGGCGGCGTTGCCGCCGAGCTCCAGGGTGCAGTGCTTGTGCGGCACGGACTCCTGGATGGCGAAGCCGACCTTGTCGGAGCCGGTGAAGGAGATGACCGGGAGGCGCTCGTCCTGGACGAGGGCCGGCATGCGGTCGTTCGGCACGGTCAGGACGGACCAGGAGCCGGCCGGCAGGTCGGTCTCGGCCAGCAGCTCGCCCAGGATCAGGGACGAGATGGGGGTGGACGGGGCCGGCTTGAGGATGATCGGGGCACCGACGGCGATGGCCGGGGCGACCTTGTGGGCGCTGAGGTTCAGCGGGAAGTTGAACGGCGCGATGCCGAGGACGACGCCCTTGGGGATGCGGCGGGTGATCGCCAGGCGGCCGACACCGCCGGCCTCGGTGTCCAGGCGCTGGGCCTCTCCACCGTTGAAGCGGCGGGCTTCCTCGGCGGCGAAACGGAAGACGGAGACGGCACGGCCGACCTCGCCGCGGGCCCACTTGATCGGCTTGCCGTTCTCGGCGGAGATCACCTGGGCGATCTCCTCGGTGCGCTCGGCGAGACGCTTCGATACGTGGTCGAGGGCGGCGGCGCGGACGTGCGCCGGGGTCGCGGCGAACTCGTCGACGACGGCGTGCGCGGCGGCGACCGCCTCCTCGACCTGGGCCTCGGTGGGAACGCTCACCTTGCCGACGAGACGTCCGTCGAAGGAGTTCGTGACGTCGAAGGTGGCCTCGCCGGTGGCCTCGCGGCCAGCGAGCCAGAAGGCGTGGGTGGTCGTCATTGCGTCCCGGCCCTTTCCGTATCGGGGGTGCGAGCGATCGCTCTCGTGCCACGGTAGGGCGAAGCGGGCGGCGTGAGGCTTGTCCGCGATGGAGTGGTGGCCGAGACCACCTGTCCGCTTTGGAAGAAGGAGCCCCCGTCCGTCGGCGGCGCGGGGCCGTCAGCCTCGGCGTTCCGTCGAGACGATGAGGCAGACCCCGCCGACGACGATCGCGCCGCCGAGCGCGATGGGCCAGGTCAGGGCCTCGCCGAGGACCAGCGCGCCGAGCAGCACCGCGACGACCGGGTTGACGTACGCGTACGTGGCGACGAGCGAGAGCGGGGCGGTCTGGAGGAGCCAGGCGTACGCCGTGAAGGCGATCAGCGAGCCGAAGACGATCAGATAGGCCAGGGCGGTCCAGGAGCGAACGGACACGTCGGCGAGGTCGAAGCCCCGGTGCTCGCCGCGGATCAGGGCGACGGCCAGGCCGCCGAGGCCGCCGGCGAGCATCTCGTACGCGCTGGCGGTGAAGGGGTTGGCGGGCATCGGGAGCCGGCCCGAGGAGAACGAGCCGACGGACCACAGCAGCGCGGCGAGCACGACGAGGACGACGCCGCCGATCCGGACCTCGCCGTTGAGGCCGGGGAGGGTGAGGACGCCCAGGCCGACGAGGCCGAGGGCCACGCCGGCGAAGGCGCCGCGGCCGGGGCGCTCACCGGAGGCGGCGCGCAGGACGACGACCCAGGCGGGGACGCTCGCCACGAGCAGCGCGGCGAGGCCGGAGGGGATGGAGGTCTCGGCCAGGACGACGAGCGCGTTCCCGCCGACGAGGAGCAGGATGCCGACCAGGGCGGCCGAGCCGAGTCGACGCGGGCCGATCTTCAGCGCGGCGGGCCCCTGCCGTACGGCGATGAGCACGGCGAGGAGCACGCCGGCGATGACGTACCGGATCCCCGCGGAGAGGAACGGCGGCATCGTCTCGACGACGATCCGGATGCCGAGGTAGGTGGAGCCCCAGACGACGTACACGATCCCGAGCGCCAGCCAGACGGCGCCGGGGATGCGGCGGCCGGGGCGGAGTCCGGGGGCGGCGGCGGAGGTGCGTTCCTCGGAGGCGGGATCGGCCGCAGGGGTTGTCATGCTCAGGAGAGTAGGGATTTCCCTGGCCGATGACCAATGATTTGCCCGGTATCGGGCAGAAATGGAGCCGTGGAGCGCCGAGTTCGGGCCGTGTGCCGCGCCTACCGCTCCTCCGTGTCCGCTCCCGTCGCCTTGAGCGCCAGCCACAGCTCCATCCGGACGTCCGGGTCGTCCAGCGAGCGGCCCAGGATCTCCTCCACGCGGCGCATCCGGTAGCGCAGGGTGTGGCGGTGGACGCCCAGGTCCGCCGCCGCCGCGTCCCACTGGCCGTGGCGGGAGAGCCAGGCGCGCAGCGAGGCGACCAGGTCACCGCGGCCCGTCGCGTCGTGCTCGTACAGCGCCCGCAGCATGCCGTCCGCGAAGGCGCGGACGGCGTCGTCGGCCAGCAGCGGCAGCACGGAGCCCGCCGCCAGGTCCTCGTGCTCGACCAGCGCACGGCCGCGCCGACGCGCCACCGACAGGGCCTGCTCGGCCTGCTTGTAGGCGGCCGCCGCCGCGATCGGCCCCGCCGGGGCGGAGAGCCCGACGACGACACCGGCCTCCTCGGCCTCGCGTTCGGCGTACGCCTCGCAGGCGGTGACGACCGCGCCGCCGTCACCGGCCAGGACCAGGACCCTGTCCTCGCCCTCGGGCACGGTCAGGACCGTCTCGCCCGCGCGGGCGGCCGCCGACTCCAGCTCCTCCGCCAGCACCGGGAGCGGCGGCTCGCCCTCCCGCTCCCCCGACGCCGTCTCGGCGATCATCAGCCGGAAGGGGGCGTCGAGGAGCCCGCCGTACAGGTCACCCGCCACCGCCCGGGCGTGGTCGGGCTGGCCGGACAGCATCATCCGGAGCACCGCCGCGCCGAGCCGCCCCTCGGCCTCCTGGAGCGAACGCGAGCGTTCGGTGGTGAGCGTGAGCAGGGCGATGGCGGAGTGCACCGCGTACCGTTCGGCCGTCCCGAGCGGCGCTCCGGTGCCGACCGCGAGGGCGCCCCTGACGCGCCGGCCCGTGCCCAGGGACTGGAGCTCGACCCGGTCGTCCGTGCCGCCGACCACGGCGCTCGCGGGTGCGGGCCGCTCCCGGAGCCGCTCGACGTCGGGCGTCAGCCGGGCGGCCCGGCGCGCCGCCCACTCGGGGGACGCGGCGAGCACGGTGCCGGAGGTGTCGTACAGCGCCGCCCAGCCGTCCACGTGGGCCGCGAGCCGCGCCACCACGGCGTCGGGGCCCTCGGCGAGCGCGGCGCGGGTCAGCTCCCGCTGGGCCTCGAAGCCGGCCGTGACCGCCCGGTACTGGTCGGCCGCGATGGCCGCGGAGACCGCCTTGCTGATGGCCAGGAACGGCGTGCGCCGCGGTACCGCGAGGAGGGGCAGCCCCTCGGCGCCCGCGGCGTCGACGAGGGCGGAGGGAATGTCCTCGTAGTTGACGCCGACGGCGAAGCCGAGACCGACCACGCCCGCGGCGAGCAGTCGCCGCACGTAGCGGCGCATCGCCTCGGGGTCCTCGGCGTCCAGGGTGAGCGCGGTGGTGAGCAGCAGCTCGCCGCCCTCCATGTACGGGACGGGGTCGGCGAGCTCGCTGACGTGGGCCCAGCGCACGGGGGTGTCGAGGCGGTCCTCACCCGCGCGGACGGTGAGCTTGAGCGCCGAGTGCTGGGCGAGTGAGGCGAGGGTGGGCGGCATTGGCGACCGTCGGACCTTTGGGGAGGGGGCGCCGCTCAGCCGAGCGGCGCCCCCGATTGTGCCAGGGCCCGCCGGTGCCCGCTCCGGCTCGGCGCCGGCTCGGCCTGACCTCGGCCCCGACGTGGCCGAGGCCCCGCGCATCAGCTCCGCAGATCCACCAGCAGGGGTGGCGTGTGCTCGCCGCGCACGTCGGTGAGGGAGAGCACGGCGTGCCCGGCGGGGACGGCGTGGGCGAGGTCGGAGGCCGACCAGCGCGGCCGCTCCACCTCCCGTACGGTCACGGCCTCCGCCGTCGTGGCCTTGCCGGTCACGAGGCGCCGCATGAAGTGCAGGGCCTTGGTGAGGGGCTCGTCGGAGATGATCTGGCGGTTGGTGACGTCGCGGGTCTGCACCCATTCGGTGCCCCAGGTCTCGGCGAACCGTCCGCCGTCCCAGGGCGCGATCCCGGCGAACGCCATCCTGCAGCCGACGGCCCCGAGCAGCGGGCCGCGCAGCGCCTCGGGCACGTCCTCCAGGCTGCGCAGGGCCAGGACGACGCCCGCGTTGGCGGAGCGGAGCCGCTGGACGGCGCGGACGGACTCGCCGGTGACGGTGTACGTGGCGTCGTCGAGGACCAGGCAGGCGAAGAGGGAGCGGTCGCGGCGGGCGAGGGCGGCCTCGGCGAACTGGGCGAGAAGCAGCCGGGAGACGATCCGGGAGGCTTCGGCGTGGCCGCGCTCGGGGAGGTCGACGCGGACGCGGAGGGGGTGTTCGACGGCGCGGAGCGAGAACTGGGGCTTCGTGACGTCGGAGCCGTCGGAACCCTCGGAGCCCTCGGTGCGGAAGAAGCGGGAGAAGGCGGGCCGGTCGAGGAAGGCGACGCGCTCGGCGAGCAGGACGCCGACCTCGTCGCCGCGGTCGGCCTGGCGCTGGCGGGCGTCGAGCTCGCGGAGCTGGGCGGGGTCGCCCGCCACGGCCTCGCGCAGCGCGGCGAGCGCCGCGGGCGTCCCGCCGAGCAGCTCACGCAGTTCGGGCACGCCGGGGAAGCGGCCGTACGCGGCCAGGAACGGGCCGATGAGCTGGGCGAGCGCGGTGGCGGCGCGGCGGCTGTCCGCGGCCAGGTCCCCGACGAGCGCCTCGGCGAGGATCCGGGCGGCCTCGTCGGGGTCGTCGGCGCCGCCGTACAGGTCGAGGTCGTGGGTGGACTCGGGCCGCCCGACGGACACCACGACGTCGAAGGCCTCGTCGGTCCCGAGGGCGGCCCCGTGCGCGGTGACGGCGACGACGGCGGCACGGTTGGCGAGGGCCTGCAGACAGAGCGCCTCGACGACGGGCCGCACGAGCCGCACGGTCTTCCCGGCCCCCGCGGGCCCGACGGCGACGAGGGAGGTGCCGAGCACCGCCGGCTCCAGGGCGACGCCGGTGGTGCGCCGGGCGTACGGGTTGCGCGGGTGGTCGGCGGCGGTGCCGATGAGGACCTGGTCGGTGGCGAGGTCGTGGGTGGCGGTGCGGACGGGCAGGTCGCGCCGGCCGGAGGGGTGGCCGCAGGCGGCGGCACCCCGGGTGCGCACGGCGTCGGTGAAGGCGGCGAGGCGCTCGGGCCGGGCCCGTACGCCCTGCCAGGCCCGGCGGATCCGGGCGTAGTCCACGTCGCCCAGGGTCCCCTGCCGGGTGGCCTCGGCGAGCCGGCCGGCGGCGTCGGCCAGTCCGGCTTCCCGCAGCTCGGGCCATGCGGCGGGGTCCGCGGCCGCGGCGGGCGGGGGCGGCGGGGCGGCGGCCGAGGGGCCGCCGGTTCCCAGCCGTCGCCGTACCGGGGGCCAGGTGCCGGCCCGGCCGACGGCGGCGACGAGTGCGGCGATCAGGAGCACGTAGTAGAGGTTGGAGACCCAGGTGATCCAGGTCTCCGTGCGGGGCATCTCGCGCCAGACACCCGGCAGGAGCACGAACAGGGGCCAGACGGGCACGCCGTACCGGTGCCAGATCTCGCGCCAGTTCCCGACACGGCCGAAGCCGACGGCGAAGAGGCCGAGCAGGACGGCGTACCAGAGGTAGGTCGCGCCGACGTACACCTCGAAGTCGGGGCTCGCGGGGGTCCGCCAGTCCGCGGGCACGAGCCACAGCATCGGGAGCAGCCACCAGTCGTCGACGAAGATCCACCACCCCTCCAGATAGCCGTTCCAGAGCAGGGACCAGAGCAGCCAGCCGCAGAGGTACGCGACGAACGCGCCGGTGATCAGCTGACGGCCGGGCACCAGGTCCGGCTCCTGCTCGGGCCGCTCGCGGTGCCCGAGCCGCCAGACGCCGGGCGCCGCCGCGGGCCGGGGGATCCGGAGCCACTCGGCGACGCCGATACGGGTGGGCGCGTGGGTGGGGGGCGGGGGTGTCGCGGGGGCGTGGGACGGGGGGCCCGGTGGCACGGGTGGGCCCGCGGGGCGCGGGACCGCGCCCGCGCGGGTGTCGCGTGACTCGTACGTGCCTTCGGTCTCCATGAACCCCTGCCCCCTGACCAGCCAGGTCGCCGCATCTGTGCCACCGTCAATCTAGTGGGCGGGGCCCGGTCCGGAGCCGTTTCCCTGCCGCCATGTCCACACCGGACAACGACACACCCCCCAACACTCCCGATCGGCGCATGCCCGCGCCCCTCCCCCGCACCTAGCCTGCGGAAGAAACCCACAAGAGCGTCCAGAACACCCCAGGAGCCCCGCATGAACGCTGTCCCGCAGGAGCGGCGCGTCGTCACCGCCATCCCCGGTCCGAAGTCGCAGGAGCTGCAGGCCCGCCGCCTCGACGCCGTGGCCGGCGGCGTGGGCTCCGTGCTGCCCGTCTTCACCGCGAAGGCCGGCGGCGGCATCATCGAGGACGTCGACGGCAACCGCCTGATCGACTTCGGCTCCGGCATCGCCGTGACCTCCGTCGGCGCCTCCGCCGAGGCCGTCGTGCGCCGCGCCGCCGCGCAGCTCGCCGACTTCACGCACACCTGTTTCATGGTCACGCCGTACGAGGGCTACGTCGAGGTCTGTGAGGCGCTCTCCGAGCTGACCCCGGGCGACCACGCCAAGAAGTCCGCGCTGTTCAACTCCGGCGCCGAGGCCGTCGAGAACGCGGTCAAGATCGCCCGTTCGTACACCAAGCGCCAGGCCGTCGTCGTCTTCGACCACGGCTACCACGGCCGTACGAACCTGACGATGGCGCTGACCGCGAAGAACATGCCGTACAAGCAGGGCTTCGGCCCGTTCGCCCCCGAGGTCTACCGCGTCCCGGTCGCCTACGGCTACCGCTGGCCCACCGGCGCCGAGAACTGCGGCCCCGAGGCCGCCGCCCAGGCGATCGACAACATCACCAAGCAGATCGGCGCCGAGAACGTCGCCGCGATCATCATCGAGCCGGTCCTCGGCGAGGGCGGCTTCATCGAGCCGGCCAAGGGCTTCCTGCCGGCGATCGTGAAGTTCGCCAACGACAACGGCATCGTCTTCGTCGCCGACGAGATCCAGTCCGGCTTCTGCCGCACCGGCCAGTGGTTCGCGTGCGAGGACGAGGGCATCGTGCCCGACCTGATCACGACCGCCAAGGGCATCGCGGGCGGTCTGCCGCTCGCCGCCGTCACCGGCCGCGCCGAGATCATGGACTCCGTGCACGGCGGCGGCCTGGGCGGCACCTACGGCGGCAACCCGGTGGCCTGCGCCGGTGCGCTCGGCTCCATCGAGACCATGAAGGAGCTCGACCTCAACGCCAGGGCGAAGCACATCGAGTCCGTCATGAAGACCCGCCTGACGGCGATGGCGGAGAAGTTCGACGCCATCGGCGACATCCGCGGCCGCGGCGCCATGATCGCCATCGAGCTGGTCAAGGACCGCGACACCAAGGAGCCGAACCCGGAGGCCGCGGGCGCGCTGGCGAAGGCCTGCCACGCGGAGGGCGTGCTGGTCCTGACCTGTGGCACCTACGGCAACGTGCTCCGTTTCCTGCCGCCGCTGGTGATCGGTGACGATCTCCTGAACGAGGGTCTCGACATCATCGAGAACGCGTTCGGGCAGATCTGACCCCTTCGCCCCGGCGTGTGAAGAGAGTG
Source organism: Streptomyces sp. NPDC127129 (assembly GCF_042671585.1). NCBI lineage: Bacteria > Bacillati > Actinomycetota > Actinomycetes > Kitasatosporales > Streptomycetaceae > Streptomyces > Streptomyces sp. NPDC127129. The sequence continues at coordinate 143,943 of NZ_JBHXTV010000018.1, read as the reverse complement.
TGGGGGGCCGATGGCGGGATGGGGATCCGGCTGTCGGTCCCCTTCTCTCTGCCGTACGGTTTCTGCAGATGAGAGAAACACCCCGCTCGCAGGAGACCGCGAGCGACAACAGGGCGGAGCCTCCCCAGCCCCGCCCTGCCCGCGCCCTGGCGCACACCACTGGAGCCTCGTGCTCCGGAACTCCTCACCGATCGGATGGCCGCCCGCCCCACACCCCCCGGGGCGCGCGGCAGCCCGATCACCTCGGACGCCCCGGAACCACCCCCCCTGTTCCGGGGCGTCCGGCTGTCTTCTCGGCGGCCGCGCTGTTCGCTGTCATCACCTGGCAGGTCGTCGTGGCGGGTCCGCTCGCCCGCCTCGACGAGCAGCTCTCCCGCTCCCTGGTCGACCGTGTCCCCCGCTGGTTCTCCGAACTCGGCGCCGACCTCGGCAACATGACGGTCGCCCTCCCGGTCCTCGGCTGTGCGATGGCGTACGCGCTCTGGCGCGGCCGGCGCGCCCAGGCTCTCGCCGCGGGCCTCACCATGACTCTCGTCCCTCTGCTGATCGTCCCCCTGAAGGAGTGGACGGCCCGCCCCGGCCCGCTGGAACCGTGGGCGGCGGGCTACTACCCGTCGGGCCACACGGCGACGGCGATGGTGGCGTACGTCGGCGCGGCCTTCCTCGTCTCGCGCCGTCTGCTCCCGCTGGCCGCCGTGCTGACGACCCTGACGGCCCTCGGTCTGGTCCTCCGCGGCTTCCACTGGCCCCTGGACGTCCTGGCCTCGGTGGCCCTCTGCGTCCCCCTGCTCCGCTGGCCCGTCGTCGCCGAACGGTACGGTCGCGCTTCACGTCCGTGACCGACCGACGGGGAGCAGAGATGACGATTCGACGACCTGGACTGCCGGGGGACCTGCCGTCCCCGGAGCTGCTGTGGGCGCGGTGGGCGCTGGTGGCCGTGCTGGAGGCGACCACCGAGGCGGAGGAGAGCACGCGGTACCGCACCGGTACGTGGATCGACGAGGAGGGGCTCCATCTCGACGACTGCGGCTGCACGTGGTGGACGTTCTCGCGCGTGGGCGAGGGCCGGTTCGTGCTCTTCGGCGAGGACGAGTCGAGCGACGTGAAGTGGCACGGGACGCCGGTCGACATGCTGGCGGGCGGCCCCGACTGGCTCCCGTACGAGGAGCTGCGGGACCGGCTCGACGGGAACGAACTGGGGTGCGTCTACTGGTACGAGAACGGCGCCTGGGCGCGCGCGCCGTACCCCGGGGACCTGAAGGACGACGGCCTCGACTGCGGGATGAGCCGCTTCGTCGACCGGGACGACGCCCTGCGCCTGCTGGCCGACCATGTCCGGTACGACGGAGGCGGGCCCGCCAGGACCCTCATGGAGCACGCGGAGGGATACCGGCTCACGCCGGAACTCCTGGAGTCGCTCGCGGCCCCCGCCGACGGAACCGCCCCGGACCTCCCGGCCATGACCCGGGCCCTGCACCGGGCCGGGCTCTCGGCCCGGGCGGCGACGGTCGGCTGACCGCACGGCGGGCCGGCCGCGCGGACATCCGCGCGGCCGGCCCTCTCCACACCTGAAGCGCCGGGCGACCCGCGCCCGTGCCCGCGCCGGTCGAGGGCGTCAGCTCCAGTTGTAGGCGTCGAAGTTCCGGCTGAACTCACCGCCGTTGAAGCGGTCCCAGTTGATCGACCAGGTCATCAGGCCGCGCAGCGCGGGCCAGGTGCCATGGGTCTGGTACGTGCCGCAGTTCGTCTTCTTCGTCAGGCAGTCCAGCGCCTTGTTCACCTCGGACGGGGTCGTGTGGCCGTTGCCCGCCTGGGTGGAGGCGGGGAGGCCGATGGCGACCTGGTCGGGGCGGAGGGCAGGGAAGACGCGGTCGGTGTTGCCCGCGACCGGGAAGCCGGTCAGGAGCATGTCGGTCATGGCGATGTGGAAGTCCGCGCCGCCCATGGAGTGGTACTGGTTGTCGAGGCCCATGATCGGGCCCGAGTTGTAGTCCTGGACGTGGAGCAGGGTGAGGTCGTCGCGCAGGGCGTGGATGACCGGGAGGTAGGCGCCGGCGCGCGGGTCCTGGCCGCCCCACTGGCCCGAGCCGTAGAACTGGTAGCCGAGCTGGACGAAGAAGGTCTCCGGGGCCATCGTCAGGACGAAGCCGGAACCGTACTTGGCCTTCAGCGACTTGACCGCCGAGATCAGGTTGACGATCACGGGGCTGGTGGGGTTGCGGAAGTCGGTGTCGCCGGTCTGCAGCGAGAGGGAGTGCCCCTCGAAGTCGATGTCCAGGCCGTCGAGCCCGTACTCGTCGATGATCTTCGAGACGGAGGAGACGAAGGCGTCGCGGGCGGCCGTGGTGGAGAGCTGGACCTGGCCGTTCTGGCCGCCGATGGAGATCAGGACCTTCTTGCCCGCCGCCTGCTTGGCCTTGATCGCCGCCTTGAAGTCCGCCACGGACTCCACGTTCGGGCACTCGGTGGCCGGGCAGAGGGAGAAGCGGATGTCACCGGAGGTCACCGAGGTCGGCTCGCCGAAGGCGAGGTTGATGACGTCCCAGGAGTCGGGGACGTCGGCCATCCGGGTGTAGCCCGAGCCGTTGGCGAAGCTGGCGTGGAGGTAGCCGACGAGCGCGTGGGCCGGGAGACCGCCGCCGGGGTTGCCGCCCCCGCCGGACGTCGTGGTCGCGGTGACGGCCGTGGACTTCGCCGACTCGCCCGCGCTGTTCACCGCCGAGACCTGGAAGGTGTACGAGGTGGAGGGCGCGAGGCCGGTCGCGGTGTAGGAGGTGCCGGTGACCGTCACCGCCGCCGCTCCCCCGCGGTAGACCTTGTAGGAGGTCGCGCCGGAGACCGCGGGCCAGGTCAGCGGTATGGATGTGGAGGCCGGGGAGCCCGCGGCGAGGCCGGTGGGGGTGGCCGGGGTCCGGACGGGGTCGCCGCCGGGGCCGAGCAGGGAGAGGTCGTCGGCGAGATAGGCGCCGGTGCCGTACCAGCCGTGGGTGTAGAGGGTGACGGAGGTCGTCGAGGCGCCGGTGGTGAAGCCGGTGGTGAGCTTCTGCCAGTCGGGGGCGGACTGGGTCCAGGTGGAGACGTCGCTCGTGCCGGTGCCGGAGGCGCCGAGGTAGACGTAGCTGCCACGCACCCAACCGCTGAGCGTGTAGGCGGAGTTCGGCTTCACGGTGACGGTCTGGGAGCAGCGGGCCTGGTCGTTGCCGACCGGGGTCGCCTGGAGCGCCTTCGTCCCGCCGTGCACGGGTGAGGAGACGACGGCACCGCTGCCCGCCGTACAGGTCCAGCCGTCGAGACCGGATTCGAAGCCGCCGTTGCGTGCCAGTTCGGAGTCCGCGGCCTGGGCCGCGGGGGTGAGGGAGACGAGTCCGCCGGCGGCGAGCACGCCCGCCAGCAGAAGCGTGAGAGGTCTGGTGCGGTCCACAACTGCCTCCGGGGAAGGGGGAATCGAGGTGGGAGCGCGCCACAGCATGGTCCAGACCAATCAAGTGGTCAAGACCTCTGCCCTCCTTCGCCCCGCGCCAGCCGGCCCGCCGCCTCGTGCATCGCCAGCTCCAGCAGCGAGGCGTCGTTGAGGGTGCCGCTGCCGTCCGGCGTCACCAGCCAGCGCACCCCGCCCGCCGCGCGGCCCGGGTAGGGGACGACGATCCACGTGCCGCGACCGGCGCTGCGCACCCCCGTACCGAGCCAGCGCGAGGCCGTGCCCGGTGGCACGAAGAAGCCCATCCGCGCCTCCCCGAAGTCGGCGAGGACCGGCCCCGGCCGGTCCACGAGGCGGGTCAGCACATCGAGCGTGGGATACCCGAGCTCCCCCGGCAGGATGAGCACGTCCCAGCGCTTCCCGGCGGGCAGCAGGGCGACGCCGAGCGGGTTGCGCTCCCACTCCCACCGGCAGGCGCCGGGATCCGGCGCCACCGACGCCAACCACTCCACCGCGGACCTGGCCGCCCCCGAACCACTCATGGCCAACGGCCTCCCTTCCGTGTGCGGACACGTCGTCCACAGGCAGAGAGCCGAGTGGGTGACGATCATTACGCGGGTTCGGTCAACGAGTTGGTAGTGAACTGGGTCACATCGCGAGCAAGTGGTGTGCGCCCAGGGCGTGCGCCCGGCGCAGTGACTCCCGGCGGGCGCATCCGATCGGGTGGACGGCGGCGGGCCGGGTCGGCGGCTTCCGCCGACCGACCGCCCCCACGTGGTCGTATGGCCCTCCGCGCCGCGCTCACCACGGGAGTCACCCATGCCGTTCCCGCAGCCATCGGGCACCGCACCCGGCAGCCGAAGCTCCGGCAAGAAGGGGGTGCTCTGGCGGCTCGGTGCGTGGTCGGCGCGCCATTTCGTCATCGTGATCGCCGCGTGGATCGTCGCGCTGGCAGCCCTGCTCACCCTGGAGCACGCGTACGGCGGCGAGTACTCCGACAACTACGCGCTGCCCGGCACCCAGTCCCAGGAGGGACTCGACGTGCTCAGGGAGCACGAGCCGGCGGCCGGCGGCTACAGCGCCCAGGTGGTGCTGTACGACTCCGCCAAGCCGCTCACCGAGCTGAGCGACCAGGTCTCCTCCACGGTCACCGCCCTCGGGAAACTGCCGGAAGTCCTCAGCGCGCAGAACCCGCTGCCCGCGCCCGGCACCACGCCGCCGAGCGTCCCGCCGGGCACGATGAACCCCGGCCCGCTCTCGACGGACGGCAAGACCGCCTACATCACGATGCGCTTCAGCGTGCAGCCCTCGACCCTCGACGCCGACTACCTGGACGGCGTGGACAGCGCCGTGGCGCCGCTGCGCGCCGCCGGCGTCGAGGTCGAGTACGGCGGCACGCTGGGCGAGCTCGCCCGGCCGGAGCCGAACGACAAGCTCAGCGAGGCGATCGGCTTCGGGGTCGCGATCGTCGTGCTCCTGATCGGCTTCGGCAGCGTGGTCGCGGCCGTTCTGCCGCTGGTCACCGCTCTGTTCGCGGCCCTCTGCGGCATCGCGATCCTCGGACTGCTCGCCGCCGTGTGGACCTTCGCGACCGTCTCACCGACGCTGGCCACCATGATCGGCATCGGCGTCGGCATCGACTACGCGCTCTTCCTGATCACCCGCCACCGCCAGCTGCTGATGAACGGCATGGATCCGGTGGCGGCGGCCGGGACCGCCACGGCCACGAGCGGCCGGGCCGTCCTCGTCTCCGGATGCACCGTCATCATCGCCCTGTCCGGCCTGTGGGTCTCCGGACTGACCTTCATCGGCCTGCTCGGACTCGCCGCGACCTCCACCGTCGTCACCGCCGTCATCGGCGCGCTGACGCTCGTACCGGCGATGCTCGGTCTGATCGGGCGGCGGATCGACAAGCTGCGGGTGCGCACCCCGGTCGCCGAGACGAACATCGAGGAGGGCGTGGAGACCGGCACCTGGCACCGCTACGCCCTGCGGGTGGAGCGCCGCCCCTGGTGGTTCCTGAGCGCGGGTGTCGTCCTGCTCGTCATCCTCGCCATTCCGATGTTCTTCATGCAGCTCGGGCACATCGGCGACGGCGCGGACCCGAAGTCCTTCACCGACCGCCGGGCCTTCGACCTGATGTCCTCGGCCTTCGGGCCGGGCTCCAACGGGCCGCTGACGCTGGTCATCGACCAGACCTCGGTGCCCGAAGCCGACCGGTCCGCCCTCGCCTCGCAGGCCGCGAAGGCCCTGACCGGGGTGCCGAACGCCGCCCTGATCACCCCGCTGACGGCGACGTCGGACGGGGACGTCCTCATCGGCACCGCCTACTCGGTCGCCGCGCCCCAGGACGAGAAGACGACGCAGCTGGTCAACAACCTGACCGGCACCACCCTGCCGAACGCCGTCGCCGGTACGGACGCGACCACGTACGTCACCGGCACCACCGCCGCCCAGGTCGACTTCCTCGACATCGTCTCCAGCCGGCTGCCGCTCATCATCGCCGTGGTCGTCGCCCTGGCGTTCCTCGTCATCCTGGTCGTCTTCCGGGGCCCGCTCGTCGCCGCAAAGGCCGCCATCCTCAACCTGCTCTCGATCGGCGCCTCGTACGGAGTGGTGGTCGCCGTCTTCCAGTGGGGCTGGGGCGGACCCTCGCTCGGGGTCTCCGGTGACGTGCCGATCGAGAGCTACGTGCCGATGATGATGTTCGCCATCGTCTTCGGCCTGAGCATGGACTACGAGATCTTCCTGCTGTCCCGGGTCCACGAGGCGTGGCTGCGCACCGGCGACGCCAAGGCGAGCGTCGCGCACGCCCTGGAGATCACGGCCCGTGTCATCACCTGCGCGGCGCTCATCATGGTCAGCGTCTTCGCGGCCTTCATCGTCAGCGACAACATCGTGGTGAAGATGCTGGGTCTCGGCCTGGCGGCGAGCGTGCTGATCGACGCGACGATCGCCCGTCTGCTGCTGGTGCCCGCCGTGATGACGCTGCTGGGGCCGAAGGCCTGGTGGACACCGCGCTGGCTGGACCGCATCCTGCCGCACCTGGACACCGAGGGCGAGGGTGAGCTCGCCGCCGCGACCGGGAACGCGACCGGGAACGGGAACGGCGCGGCGGGGCCGCGGAAGACTCCGTGACCCCGCCGGACCGCCGTGGCCTCAGCTGTCGAAGCCCAGGCCCAGTCGGTCCATCGCCTTCAGCCACAGGTTGCGGCGGCCGCCGTTCTCGTCGGCGCGCGCCATCGACCACTTGGTGATGCCGATGCCGGCCCAGGCGATCGGCTCCGGCGGGAAGGGCAGCGGCTTGGAGCGGACCATCTCCAGCTCGGTCCGCTCGGTGCGCTCGCCCGCGAGCAGGTCGAGCATCACGTCGCCGCCGAAGCGGGTGGCGCCCACACCGAGGCCGGTGAAGCCCGCGGCGTACGCGACCTTGCCCTGGTACGCCGTACCGAAGAAGGCCGAGAAGCGCGAGCAGGTGTCGATCGCGCCGCCCCAGGCGTGGCTGAAGCGGAGCCCCTCCAACTGCGGGAAGCAGTGGAAGAAGTGCTCGGCGAGCTTCAGGTACGTCTCCGGGCGGTGGTCCATCTCGGCGCTGACCCGGCCGCCGAAGCGGTAGACCGCGTCGTAGCCGCCCCACAGGATCCGGTTGTCGGCGGTGATCCGGAAGTAGTGGAACTGGTTGGCGCTGTCGCCGAGCCCCTGCCGGTTCTTCCAGCCGACGGCGGCGAGCTGCTCGGGCGAGAGCGGCTCGGTCATCAGGGCGTAGTCGTAGACCGGGACCGTGTAGTGCCTGACCCGCTTGACCAGCGAGGGGAAGACGTTGGTGCCGAGCGCGACCCGGCGGGCGAGGACCCTGCCGTACGGGGTGCGCACGCCCATGCCCGCGCCGACGGAGACGAGGTCGAGACCGGGTGTGTTCTCGTAGATCCGCACGCCCAGGTCCTGGCAGGCCTGCTTCAGGCCCCAGGCCAGCTTGGCGGGGTTGAGCATGGCGACCCCCCGGCGGTCCCAGAGGCCGCCGAGGAAGGTCGGGGAGGCGACCTGGGCGCGGACCGCGTCGCCGTCGAGGAGTTCGAGCCCGTCCGCGAGCCCGAGCCGCTCGATCTCGGCGTACGCCTCGTGCAGTTCCTCGACCTGGTACGGCTCGGTGGCGACGTCGATCTCGCCGGTCCGCTCGAAGTCGCAGTCCAGGCCGTACCGGTCGACCGCCGCCTCGATGGAGTCGAGGTTGCGCTCGCCGAGCTCCTCCAGCTTCGGCAGCTCGCCCGGCCAGCGGGCGAGCCCGTTGCCGAAGCCGTGCGTGAGGGAGGCGGCGCAGAAGCCTCCGTTGCGGCCCGAGGCGGCCCAGCCCACCTCGCGCCCCTCGATCAGGACGACATCCCGGGAGGGGTCGCGCTCCTTGGCGAGGAGCGCGGTCCACAGGCCGCTGTAGCCGCCGCCGACGACGAGAAGATCGCACTTCTCGGTGTGGGTGAGGGCGGGCAGGGCTCCGGGCTTGCCGGGATCTTCCAGCCAGAAGGGGACGGGCTGGGCGTCGGAGAGAGATTGTGCAGCGAGACGCATGGCGACTGGGGCCATGGTTTCCAACTCCTTCAGGTGTTGCTAGGACGTACTCAGCTTGTCGCTGATTTCTTGCGCCGGTTGGTGACGATCTGTCCGGCTACCACCACCAGTACGGCAATGATGAACATCGCCGTGCCGATGACGTTGATCTGGACCGGCGTGCCGCGCTGCGCCGAACCCCAGACGAACATGGGGAAGGTGACGGTCGAGCCCGCGTTGAAGTTGGTGATGATGAAGTCGTCGAACGAGAGCGCGAAGGCGAGCAGCGCGCCGGCGGCGATGCCGGGGGCGGCGATCGGCAGCGTGACCCGTACGAACGTCTGCACCGGGCCCGCGTAGAGGTCGCGCGCGGCCTCCTCCAGACGCGGGTCCATCGACATCACCCGCGCCTTGACGGCCGTCACCACGAACGACAGGCAGAACATGATGTGGGCGATCAGGACGGTCCAGAAGCCCAGCTCGATGCCCATGTTCAGGAAGAGGGTGAGCAGCGAGGCGGCCATGACGACCTCGGGCATCGCCATCGGCAGGAAGATCAGCGAGTTGATCGCGCCGCGCGCCCGGAAGCGGTAGCGGACCAGCGCGAAGGCGATCATCGTGCCGAGGACCACCGCGCCGACCGTCGCCCAGGCGGCGAGCTGGAGCGAGAGCGACAGCGACTCGCACATGTCGGCGACGCCGCAGGGGTCCTTCCAGGCGTCCAGCGAGAAGCGCTGCCAGGCATAGTTGAAGCGCCCGTTCGGCTTGTTGAACGAGAACACCATCACGACGATGTTCGGCAGGATCATGTACGCGAGCGTCAGCAGGCCCGCGATGGCGACAAGGTTCCGACGGATCCAACGCATCAGACCAGGTCCTCCGTTCCCGCGCGGCGGATGTAGACGGTGACCATGAGGAGCACGATCGCCATGAGGATGAAGGACAGGGCGGCGGCCGTCGGGTAGTCGAGGACGCGCAGGAACTGCGACTGGATGACGTTGCCGACCATCTTGGTGTCGGTGGAGCCGAGGAGTTCCGCGTTGACGTAGTCGCCGCTCGCCGGGATGAAGGTGAGCAGCGTGCCCGAGACGACGCCCGGCATGGAGAGCGGGAAGGTCACCTTGCGGAAGGTGGTGGCCGGGGAGGCGTACAGGTCCTGCGCGGCCTCGTGCAGCCGGCCGTCGATCCGCTCCAGCGAGGTGTAGAGCGGAAGGATCATGAACGGCAGGAAGTTGTACGTCAGACCGCAGACCACCGCCATCGGCGTGGCGAGCACGCGGTCGCCCTCGGTCCAGCCGAGCCAGCTGGTCACGTCCAGGACGTGCAGCGCGTTCAGCGCGTCGACGACCACGCTGTCGTCGGCCAGGATCGTCTTCCAGGCCAGCGTCCGGATGAGGAAGCTGGTGAAGAAGGGCGCGATGACGAGAACGAGCAGCAGGTTGCGCCAGCGGCCGGCCTTGAAGGCGATCAGATAGGCCAGCGGGTAGCCGAGGAGCAGGCAGAGCAGCGTGGCGGTGCCGGCGTACAGCAGGGAGCGGACGAACTGCGGCCAGTACTCCTGGAAGGCGTCCCAGTAGGTCTGGAAGTGCCAGGTGACCTCGAAGCCCTTCTCCAGGGAGCCGGTCTGCACGGAGGTCGAGGCCTGGTAGACCATCGGCAGCGCGAAGAAGACGAGCAGCCAGACGATGCCGGGCAGCAGCAGCCAGTAGGGGACGAGCCGCTTGCGGGTGGAGGGCTTGCGGACCGGGAGTTCCGGCGCGGGCGGCGCCGCTTCCTCCTTCGTCAGGGTGGGTGCGCTCACGAGGCGTCCTCCACCGTCTCCACGCCCGCGTCGATGTCCTGATCGGCGTCGAGCCCGAAGGTGTGCGCCGGGTTCCAGTGCAGGACGACCTCGGCGCCGGGGACCAGGCGCGTGTCCCGCTCGATGTTCTGCTCGTAGACCTGGAGCTCCGCCCCCGCCGGGCTGTTCACCACGTACTGCGTGGAGACGCCGATGAAGGAGGAGTCGGCTATGCGGCCGGTGACCTTGTTGCGGCCGTCGGCTATCTTGCCCGCGTCGTCGGCGTGCGCGAGCGAGATCTTCTCGGGGCGGACGCCCACCAGGACCTTGCCTCCGGTGCGTACGGTCGCCGTACAGCGGTCCGCGGGCACCCGGAGCTTGCCGCCGCCGGCCGTGACGACCAGGTCGGAGGCGCCAGTCTCGACGACCTCGGCCTCGATGAGGTTGGAGGTGCCGAGGAAGTTGGCCACGAACGTGGTCCGCGGGTTCTCGTACAGGTCTGCGGGGGCGCCGAGCTGCTCGACCCGGCCGCCGTTCATCACCGCGACCTGGTCGGCCATGGTCATGGCCTCCTCCTGGTCGTGGGTGACGTGGACGAAGGTGATGCCGACCTCGGTCTGGATGCGCTTGAGCTCCAGCTGCATCTGGCGGCGCAGCTTGAGGTCGAGGGCGCCGAGCGGCTCGTCGAGGAGGAGGACCTGCGGGTGGTTGATGAGCGCGCGGGCCACGGCGACGCGCTGCTGCTGGCCGCCGGAGAGCTGGTGCGGCTTGTGCCGGGCCTTGTCGCCGAGCTGGACGAGCTCCAGCATGTCGTCGACCTGCTTCTTCACCGACTTGATGCCCCGCCGGCGCAGGCCGAAGGCGATGTTCTCGTAGATGTCCATGTGCGGGAAGAGCGCGTAGGACTGGAAGACGGTGTTGACCGGCCGCTTGTACGGCGGAAGGTCGGTGACGTCCTTGTCGCCGAGGAACACGGTGCCGCCGGTGGGGTCCTCCAGGCCGGCGATCATGCGCAGCGTGGTGGTCTTGCCGCAGCCGGACGCTCCGAGGAGGGCGAAGAAGGAGCCCTGCGGGATGGTCAGGTCGAGCGGGTGGACGGCGGTGAAGGAGCCGTACGTCTTGCTGATGCCGGTGAGACGGACGTCGCCGCCGCCCGTGTTCTTTCCAGTGAAAGCAGTCTTGTCAGTCATGGGTTGCGATCCCAGGTTCGTAAGAGGTGGACGACGGTTCTCAGGCACCGATGAGCTTGGCGAACTTCTCCTCGTACGCCGTCTCTTCCTCGCTGGTGAGCGAGCGGAAGGCACGCGACTTCGCGGCCATGGCCTTGTCCGGCAGGATCAGCGTGTTGCTCGCCAGCTCGGGGTCGATCTTGGCGAGTTCGTCCTTCACGCCGTCGACCGGACAGACGTAGTTGATGTACGCGGCGAGCTGGGCGGCGACCGGAAGCTCGTAGTAGTAGTCGATGAGCTTCTCGGCGTTGGCCTTGTGCCGGGCCTTGGCCGGGACCAGCAGGTTGTCGCTGGAGGTGATGTAGCCGGCGGACGGGATGGCGAACTTGATGTCCGGGTTGTCGGCCTGGAGCTGGATGATGTCACCGGCCCAGGCGAGACAGGCCGCCAGGTCGCCCTTGTCCAGGTCGGAGGTGTAGTCGTTGCCGGTGAAGCGCCGGATCTGCTTCTTGTCGACGCCCTTCTGGAGCCGGCCGATCGCCGCGTCGTAGTCGGCGTCGGTGAACTTCCCGGGGTCCTTGCCCATGTCGAGCAGGGTCATGCCGACCGAGTCGCGCATCTCGGTGAGGAAGCCGACGCGGCCCTTGAGGGAGGGGTCGTCCAGGAGCTGGGTGACCGAGTCGACCTTCTTCCCGCCGGTCGCCTTGGAGTTGTAGGCGATCACGGTGGATATACCGGTCCAGGGGTACGAGTAGGCACGGCCCGGGTCCCAGTCGGGGCGGCGGAACTGCGCGGACAGGTTCGCGTAGGCGTTGGGGAGGTTGGCCGCGTCCAGCTTCTGCGCCCAGCCGAGCCGGATCATGCGGGCCGCGAGCCAGTCGGTGACGCAGATCAGGTCGCGACCGGTGTCCTGGCCGGCCGCGAGCTGCGGCTTGATCTTGCCGAAGAACTCGACGTTGTCGTTGATGTCCTCGGTGTACTTGATCTTGATCCCGGTGCGCTTGGTGAACGCCTCCAGGGTGGGGCGGGACTTCTCGTCCTCGCTGACGTCCATGTACTCGGTCCAGTTGGAGAAGGCGAGCTCCTTCTCCTTGGCCGAGAAGTCCGTCGACGCCGGGCCCTGGTCCTCCCGCTTGGCCGGCGGGATGCCACACGCGCTCAGGGACGCGAGGCCGCCGACCGTGAGCGCGCCGACACCGCCGGCGCGCAGCATCGAACGGCGGGTGAGGGCGCCCCGGCCACTCGTCAGACTGCGTCGCATCGCCGCGAGTTGTGCGGCGGACAGGCTGTCGGGCTCGTACTGCTCCATGCGCTGTGCCTCTCGGGGGTTGGGGAGGGACTACCGGTCTCCGAAGATCGTGCGGTGCCAGTCCTTCCGGACCACCGCGGTGTTTTCGTACATCACGTGCTTGACCTGCGTGTACTCCTCGAAGGAATACGCCGACATGTCCTTTCCGAACCCCGACGCCTTGTAGCCGCCGTGCGGCATCTCGCTGATGATCGGGATGTGGTCGTTGATCCAGACGCAACCCGCCTTGATCTCGCGGGTGGCGCGGTTCGCACGGAAGACGTCACGGGTCCAGGCGGAGGCGGCGAGACCGTACGGGGTGTCGTTGGCGAGCCGGAGACCGTCGTCGTCGCCGTCGAAGGGCAGGACCACCAGGACCGGCCCGAAGATCTCCGACTGCACGACCTCGCTGTCCTGCGCAGCGCCGGTGATCAGGGTCGGCCGGTAGTACGCGCCGTTCTTCAGCTCGCCGCCGGGGGCCTCGCCGCCGGTGACGACGGTGGCGTAGCCGCGGGCGCGGTCGACGAAGCCGGCGACACGGTCGCGCTGGGCGTGGCTGATCAGCGGGCCGAGGTCGGTGGAGGGGTCGAAGGGGTCGCCCAGGCGGACCGTCTCCATGAGCTCGGCGACGCGGGCCACGAACGCGTCGAAGAGCGGACGCTGGACGTACGCGCGGGTGGCGGCGGTGCAGTCCTGGCCGGTGTTGATGAGGGAGGCGGCGACGGCGCCGTGGGCCGCGGCCTCCACGTCGGCGTCGTCGAAGACGACGAAGGGCGCCTTGCCTCCCAGTTCGAGGTGGAGGCGCTTCACGGTGGAGGTGGCGATCTCGGCGACGCGCTTGCCGACCGGGGTGGATCCGGTGAAGGAGGTCATGGCGACGTCGGGGTGGCCGACGAGGTGCTCGCCCGCGGTACGGCCCGCGCCGGTGACGATGTTGACGACGCCGTCGGGGATGCCGGCCTCGGTAGCGGCCTGGGCGAACATCAGCGAGGTGAGCGGGGTGAGTTCGGCCGGCTTCAGGACGACCGTGTTGCCGGCGGCGATCGCCGGGAGGATCTTCCAGGCCGCCATCTGGAGCGGATAGTTCCAGGGCGCGATGGAGCCGACGACACCGATGGGCTCACGCCGTACGTACGAGGTGTGGTCGCCGCTGTACTCGCCGGCGGACTGGCCCTGGAGGTGGCGGGCGGCGCCGGCGAAGAAGGCGGTGTTGTCGACCGTGCCGGGTACGTCGAACTCGGTGGAGAGCTTGATCGGCTTGCCGCACTGGAGGGACTCGACGCGGGCGATGTCCTCGGCACGCTCGGCGAGCACGCCCGCGAACCGGTGGAGGGCGTCGGATCGCTCACCGGGGGTCGCGCCCGCCCAGGCGGGGAACGCCTCCTTCGCGGCGGCGACGGCGTCGTCCACGTCGGAGGTGGACGCGAGGGTGTAGGTGTACACGCTCTCGCCGGTGGCCGGATCGACGACGCTGTGCTCGTCCCCTGAGGTTCCGGGACGCAGCCGCCCGCCGATGTACTGTGCGCCGTCCGCGAAGCGGTCCGTCAGCTGGAAGCGGTTGCCCATGACGCTCTCCGTTGTTCCAGTTCGAATTGAGTGCCGATCCTGACAGAGGCCGATCGGTCCAACAAGTGATTCCGTCGTTGCCTTTTGGTTACGCGACGGAATCGGTCGACCATGTGTCGAGGGCTCGGGGAAATGACAGTACGGAGTGTCCGTGGCGGCTGTCAGAATCCCGTGCATGCGGACGATCGACACGCTGACGGAGCAGGTCAGCAGGGGTGAAAAGGTCAAGTGGCTGCACTTCTGGGGCCACCGGCCGAGGCCGGACGGGCAGCTTTCGGCGAGCTGTCTGAGCCAGTGGTGGGAGTCACCGTTCGAGGTCGAGGGGGTGCGGTACGCGACCGCCGAGCACTGGATGATGGCGGCGAAGGCCCGGCTCTTCCAGGACCCCGAGGCGGAGCGGGCGGCGCTGTCGTCCGGTACGCCCGCGGAGGCGAAGAAGGCGGGACGGCTGGTGCGGGGCTTCGACGAGGCGGTGTGGGAGCGGGAGCGCTTCGGGATCGTCGTCGAGGGCAGCGTGCACAAGTTCGCCTCGGAAGAGGCGCTGCGCGCGTACCTGCTGGGCACCGGGGGGCGGGTCCTGGTGGAGGCGAGCCCGCTGGACCGGGTGTGGGGCATCGGGCTCGGCGCCGACGACCCGCGCGCGAAGGATCCCGCCCGGTGGCGGGGCCTGAACCTGCTGGGATTCGCGCTCATGGAGGCGCGGGAGCGGCTCCGCTCGGGCTCATGAGCCTCGGGCTTATGAGCCTCGGGCTCATGAGCCTCGGGCTCATGAGCCTCGGGCTCATGAGCCTCGGGCTCATGAGCCTCCGGCGTACGAGAAGGGGCCCGGCGCTTCGGCGCGGGGCCCCTTTCTCGACGACGGCCGCGGACTAGCGGTTCTCGACCACCAGGCTCGTCGCGAACGGGTCGTCCGAGCTGCTGTCGCTGTTCTCGCTCTCGACGATGGCCCAGATCACGAAGGTCAGGAACACGGCGCTGACCAGGATGCCGATCGAGCCGAGGACGATGCCGGCCGTCGCCATCCCGCCGTTGTTCGCCTCGCCCCGCTGGACCTTCTTGCGGCCGATGATGCCGAAGACCAGGGCCAGGATGCCGAGGATGACGCCGAGCCCGTACATGCAGAAGCCGGCCACGGCGATGATGCCGAGGACCATCGCCGCGATCCCCATCCCGTTGGACGGGGTCTGCTGCCATCCCGGCTGGCCGTAGCCGACGGCCCCGCCCGGGTATCCCGGGTACCCGGGATACCCGTATCCCGACGGCGCGGGCGCCGTGACCGGCGGCGGCGTCGGGTAGCCGTACGAACCCGTCGCCGGGCCGCCGGGGGCGACCGGCGGCGGCGGTACGTCCCCGGCGGACGGCATGGCCGTCATCGTCGGCTGGTCGTGCACCGGCGGACGGTCCCGCGGCATGGGCTCGGGCGTCGCCGCCTTGCTCAGTTCCACCCCGTCGCGGTTCGGCGGAGCCCACGGGTCCGTCGGGTCGTATCCGCCCCGCGGCTGGTCGCTGTTGTCAGACATGGGCCTCCCCCATCGTGGTCACGCCATGCTACGACCTCACTCCGACACGGGACCCGCCCGGCCTACGATGATCGGATGAACGATCTGCACTCCTTCATCGCGGGGCTGCCGAAAGCCGAGCTGCACGTCCACCACGTCGGCTCCGCCTCCCCCCGGATCGTCGCCGAGCTGGCCGCACGGCACCCGGACTCCAAGGTCCCCACGGACCCGGAGGCGCTCGTCGACTACTTCACCTTCACCGACTTCGCCCACTTCATCGAGGTCTACCTCTCCGTCGTGGACCTGGTCCGCACCCCGGAGGACGTCCGGCTGCTGACCTACGAGGTCGCCCGGGACATGGCCCGCCAGAACATCCGGTACGCCGAGCTGACCATCACCCCCTACAGCTCGACCCGCCGCGGGATCGACGAGCACGCCTTCATGGCCGCGATCGAGGACGCCCGCAAGGCCGCGGAGACCGAGTTCGGCATCGTCCTGCGCTGGTGCTTCGACATCCCGGGCGAGGCCGGCCTCGAAGCCGCGGAGGAGACCGCCCGGCTCGCGGTCGACCTGCACCCGGAGGGCCTCGTCTCGTTCGGGCTCGGCGGCCCGGAGATCGGTGTGCCGCGTCCGCAGTTCAAGCCCTACTTCGACCGCGCCATCGCGGCGGGGCTGCGCTCCGTCCCGCACGCGGGCGAGACGACGGGCCCGGAGACGATCTGGGACGCGCTGAGGGAGCTGGGCGCCGAGCGCATCGGCCACGGCACCAGCGCCGTCCAGGACCCGGAACTGCTCGCGTACCTCGCCGAGCACCGGATCGCCCTGGAGGTCTGCCCGACCTCGAACATCGCGACCCGTGCCGTCGCCGACCTGGACCAGCACCCCGTCAAGGAGATGGTGGCGGCCGGCGTCCTGGTGACGATCAACAGCGACGACCCGCCGATGTTCGGCTCGGACCTGAACAACGAGTACGCCGTCGCCGCCCGGCTCCTGGAGCTGGACGAGCGCGGTCTCGCGGCCCTCGCCAAGAACGCGGTCGAGGCGTCCTTCCTCGACGCGGCCGGCAAGGCCCGGATCTCCGCGGAGATCGACAGCTACACCGAGAAGTGGCTGGCTCGCTGACACTCGCGACAATGGCCCCATGGACCACGTCACTGTCGTAGGCCACCGCGGGGACCCGTACCGCGTCCGCGAGAACACGCTCGCCTCGATCGTCTCGGCGATCGAGGCGGGCGCGGACGCCGTCGAGGTCGATGTACGGCTCACCGCGGACGGCGTTCCCGTCCTGCTCCACGACGACACGCTCAAACGGCTGTGGGGCCATGACCGGCCCCTTTCCGCGGTCTCCCTCGCGGAGCTCGGCGAGCTGACCTACGACGGCGTGCCCACGCTGCGCGAGGCACTGATCGCGGCGGGGCCGTACCGGCTGATGCTCGATCTGCCCGGCGGGAACGAGGACTCGGTCCGCCGTATCGTCGGCACGGTCCGCGAGTGCGGTGCCGCCGAGCGCGTCTACTACTGCGCGGGCGGGGTCGCCATGCTCCAGGTGCGGGCCGCCGACCCGTCCGCCGAGATCGCGCTGACCTGGACCTCGCTCGCCCCGCCCCGGGCCGCGCTCCTGGACGCCGTGCGGCCGCGCTGGCTCAACTACCGCTTCGGCCTGGTGAGTCGGGAGCTGGTGGAACGGGTGCACCGGGACGGCTACCTCGTCTCCGCCTGGACCGCGGACACCCGCCGCACCATGCGTAAGCTCCTGTCCCACGGGGTGGATGCGATCACCACCAACCGTGTGGACGCGCTCGCCGCCGAACTGCGAAGGGGTACGCCGAGGTGACCGGGGACGACAGGATCCGTACCGACATCGCGCACAACGCGCGGGTGTGGAACTACTGGCTGGGCGGCAAGGACAACTATCCGGTGGACCGGGAGGTCGGCGACCAGGTCACCGGCTTCTACCCGAGCATCGGCGAAGTGGCTCGCGCGGACCGGGCGTTCCTCGGGCGGGTGGTGACGCATCTGACGGCCGAGTCGGGGGTGCGCCAGTTCCTGGACATCGGTACGGGCCTGCCGACGGCCGACAACACCCACGAGGTCGCGCAGCACCTCGCTCCCGAGGCCCGGGTCGTCTACGTCGACAACGACCCCATCGTGCTGACCCATGCCCGCGCGCTGCTGACCAGCAGCCCGGAGGGCGTCACCGACTACGTCGACGCGGACGCGCGGGACCCCGAGCGGATCCTGGAGGAGGCGGGGCGGACGCTGGACCTGTCCCGGCCGGTCGCGGTCATACTGCTCGGCATCCTCAACTTCGTCCTCGACACCGCCGAGGCCCGGTCCGTCGTCCGTACGCTGATGGACGCGGTCCCCTCCGGCTCGTACCTCGCGCTGACCCACCCGACGCTGGAGCCGGAGCTCGGGGGCGAGGGGAACGCGGCGGCCATGGCGTTCTGGAACGAGAACGCCACCCCGCCGATCACGGCCCGCACCCGCGCCGAGTTCACCTCCTTCCTGGACGGTCTCGACGTCCTGGAGCCGGGTGTCGTGTCCTGCGCGAGCTGGCGGTTCGCCCCGGCGAGCGAGGTGGCGCAGTTCGGCGCGGTGGGCCGGAAGCCGTAGTGGGCGTACGGGGGGACGTCCGGGGGTGGTGGGAGCGGGCGCGGGAGTTCGGGGCCTCCCGTCCCCAGGCCGTGGACGTCGGGATCGCGCTGCTCGTCCAGGCGGCCATGACGATGCCGTTCGTGGTGCCCCGCCCGCCGGAGCTGGAGCCGGCGACCTGGCCCGCGTACGGTCTGACGACGCTCACCGTCGTCCCGTTGATCTGGCGCCGGCGCGCGCCGTTCGCCGTGCTCCTCGCGATCGCCGCGACCAGTGCGCTGTACCGGCTGGCCGTGGAGGGCCCCGGTCAGCCCCTTCCGTACACCGGGCTCGTCATCGTCTACACGATCGCCGCGCTCTCGCCGCCGCCGCAACGGCTGGCGGCCGCTCTGCTGCTGGTGGTCGCGGTGCCGGTGTCGGTGTGGCTGAACACCCGGTCGGCGCGTGAACTGACGTTCTCCCTCTTCGTGTTCGCGGCGGCGTACGTCTTCGGACGGCTCACCGACGCCCGGCAGCGGGCCGCCCGGGTGGAGACCGAACGGGCGGCGGCGCGCGAACGGGCCCGGATCGCACGGGAGATGCACGACATCCTCTCGCACGCGGTGAGCCTGATGATCGTGCAGGCGGAGGCCGGTCCGGTGGCGGTGCGGGCGGCCCCGGAGAAGGCGGAGGCCGCGTTCGACGCGATCTCCGCGACGGGGCGGGACGCGATGGCGCAGCTGCGCCGGATGCTGGGCGTGCTGCGGGAGGGGACCGAGGACCCCGAACCCCTGGAGCCGCAGCCGGACCTCGGCGGGCTCCCCGGCCTGCTGGAGGGTGTCCGGGCGGGCGGCCTGGAGGTCTCGTACGGGACGGTGGGCGGGGTCCGTTCCCTGCCCACGGCCACCGGGGCGACGGTCTACCGGATCGTCCAGGAGGCGCTGACGAACGTGGTGAAGCACGCGGCGGCCCGCACGGCCGCCGTACGGCTGGCGTACGGAGAGGGTGTGCTGGAGGTGGTCGTGACGGACGACGGGCGCGGGCCCCGGCGGGGCGCGCGGCCGGCGGGCGGCGGGCACGGGCTGGTCGGCATCCGTGAGCGGGCGGCCGCGCACGGCGGGACGGCGGAGTGCGGCCCCGGGCCGGAGGGCCGGGGCTTCGAGGTGCGGGTCACGCTCCCCGTGGCCGCCGTCCGGGAGGTGGCGCGGTGACGATCCGTGTGGTGGTGGCCGACGACCAGGAGCTGGTCCGCAGCGGCTTCGCGATGATTCTCGACGTGCAGCCGGACATCGAGGTCGTTGCGGAGGCCGGCGACGGAGCGGCGGCGGTGGAGGCGGTGCGCCGCCACTCCCCCGATGTGGCGCTGCTCGACATCCGGATGCCGCGCATGGACGGCATCGAGGCCTGTCGGACCATCGGCGCCGAGTCGGCCTGCCGGACGGTGATGCTGACGACCTTCGACTCCGACGCGTATGTGTACGAGGCACTGCACGCGGGCGCGAGCGGGTTCCTCCTGAAGGACGTACGCCGGGACGATCTGGTCCACGCCGTACGGGTCGTGGCGCGGGGCGACTCGCTGCTCGCCCCGTCGGTGGCGCGGCGCCTGGTCGAGGAGTACACCCGCCCGGCCCGCCGTCCGCCCCGCCCCGATCCGCGCCTCGACGCGCTGACGGCCCGCGAGCGGGAGACGCTGCTGCTGCTCGCGCGGGGCCTGTCGAACGCGGAGATCGCGGCGGAACTGGTCGTCAGCGACCACACGGTGAAGACGCACGTGGGGAACGTGCTCGCCAAGCTGGGGCTGCGGGACCGGATCCAGGCGGTGATCTGCGCGTACGAGAGCGGTCTGGTCACGGCGGGGTCTCCCCCGGCCGGGGGATGAGCGGGCCGGGCGAAGATCCCCCGCTCCGGCGATCCGTGGACCGCCGCAGGTCAACAGGATGGGAGATCGAGAACAACGGCCCACACCCACGGAGTTGACCATGAAGAGCAGCACGCGCACCCTGCTGGCCGCCGCCCTCGTCCTGGGGTTCGCGGCGGGCCCGGCGGTCCTCCCGGCCGCCGCGGCGTCACCCGCGACGCCCCTCGCCGTCGCCGCCGGCTCGTCACGGACCGGGGACACGGCGCTCGAGGCGGCGATCGCCGGACTGCCCGCACAGGACGCGACGGCCGCACTGGTACGGGTCGGGGGCCGCGAAGGCGTGTGGCGCGGCACGTCGGGAGTGCACGACCTGACGTCGATGCGGCCCGCCGATCCGGACGCCCGGTTCCGCACCGGTTCGGTGACCAAGGTCTTCACGGCGGCGGTCGCCCTGCAGCTGGCCGCCGAGGGGCGGCTCGACCTGGACCGTCCGGCCCGCTCGTACCTGCCGGAGCTGATCCCCGCCCGGTACGGGAAGGTGACGGTCCGCCAGCTCCTGAACCACACCCACGGGATCCCGGCGCCCGACTTCGCCGGTTCGACGGTCGAGGAGTGGTACGCGAGCCGCTTCGAGACACACGACCCGCGCGCGATGGTCCGCTCGGCGACGGCGAAGCAGCCCGAGTTCGCCCCGGGCGAGAAGCAGCACTACCTCAACATCGGCTACACGATCGCGGGTCTGCTCATCGAGCGGGTCACGGGCGACACGTACGAGCGTCAGGTCGCGGCGCGTGTCCTCCTGCCGCTCGGGCTGCGTGACACGTACCTCCCCGGGGCCGACCCGCGGATCCGCGGCCCGCACAACCACGGCTACCAGACGATGAAGCTCGCGGACGGCTCGACCGGACTGCGCGACGTGTCGGTCTGGAGCACCACCGACGGCTGGGCGGCGGGCGACCTCGTCTCCACGACGGCGGATCTTGAGCGCTTCACGCGGGCGCTGTTCCAGGGGCGGGTGGTGCGCGGACCGCTCCTGGAGGAGATGTTCACGCTGCCGGAGGTGCCGGACTTCAGGAGCGGCGCCCCCGGCGCGTACTCCGTCGGGCTCTCGATGAAGAAGCTCGGCGGGCGGGAGGTGTGGGGCAAGACGGGCGGCCGGTGGGGCTACAACGCGGCGATCGCCTCGACCCGGAACGGCGAACGCACCCTGGTTTACAGCGTCAACTCGACGGACGCGAAGGGCCAGGACATGAACCGGGTCGCCCTGGCCCTGATGGTGGCGGCCTACGGCGCGCCGACCGGCTGAGGCGCTCCGGCCACCGCCTGCACCGCTTCGAGGCGCTTGATCATCCGGCGTACGACGAGCAGCGGGATCACCCCGAAGACGCCGAACGACATGTCGATGACCGACCACCAGAAGGGGATGCCCCGGATCGGGCCGCAGATCAGGGCGAGCGGGATGATGCCCGCACAGGCGATCATCCCGAACTCGATCACCCAGATGTTCCGGACGGGGTCGCGGTAGGGCCCGTAGAACGCGACGGCGATGACGAGGTGCGCGAAGGCCAGCCAGTCGGTGCCGTAGAGCAGGAAGGGATACAGGGAGTCGGCGGTGTCCGTCCCCTGCCGCACCCACTGGATCCACTCCAGAAGACTGGGGAAGGTCTCCGCCACGGGGGCCGCCCAGGACGTCAACGCGTCCTCGACGAAGCGGATCTCGGTGACGAGCGGGAAGGCGGTGAGCCCGCTCAGCACCAGACAGACGATGAAGACGACCAGCCACACACGGATACGCCTGAGAAGGGCCCTCGGCCCCTTCGTCTCGTTCATGACAGCACCCTACGCCCGTCATGAACGCGTTCAAAAATGGGGGTGCCCGGTCACCTTCCGGGCGAGTCCGTGCGCGGCGACGGTCACCCCGGCGGCCACCGCGAGCCCGGTCACCACGTCCCTCGCCCGCGTCGGCCGCAGCACACCGGCCCGCCGCAGCCGCCCCCGCGCCCAGAGGGCGAAGGGCACGACGACCAGCGGCGAGGTCGCCGAGCCGGGCGTGTACCCGCGGACGGCGGCGGCCTGCGCCAGATGGACGAGGCCGTGGAGGCCGAAGCCGTTCAGCGCGGCCTGGTAGAAGGCCGACCGGCCGCCGGAACGCCGGCCGGCGACGGCCGCGGCGGCCACGAAGGCACCCACCCCCGCCACGGCCACGGCGAACTCCCGCTCGTCGACGCTCTCGGCTGCCTTCCACACCGCTTCGGGCACCTCGGGGAAGCGCTCGCGCAGCTCCGGCAGGCGCTCCCGGAGCCAGCGGGGTCCGGCGAGCAGCTCCTCTGCGTCGTGCAGGGCCCAGGCGGCCAACAGGCCATACGTCACAGCCCTGTTCAGGTTCGGGTTCGGGTTCGGGTTCGGGTTCGGGTTCGGGTTCGGGTTCGGGTTCGGGTTCTCGTCCGGTTTCACCCCCCGAGAACTCACAGCCCGACGATCGAGTTCCACCTCTTCGCGAACTCGGTCCGCTCCTGCGAGGTGATGTCCCGGGCTATCGCGAGGCGTCCCCGCATCGCGTCGTCGGGGAAGATCAGCGGGTCCTCGGCGAGGGCCGCCAGCTCCTCGTCGTCCGAGTCGGCGAGCACGTCACGGGCGGCGGGCACCGGGCAGACGTAGTTGACCCAGGCGGCGAGTTCGGCGGCGACCACGGGGTCGTAGTAGTAGTCGACCAGCTTCTCGGCGTTGGCCTTGTGCTGCGCCAGGTTGGGGATCATCAGCGACTCCGCCCAGAGCTCGGCGCCCTCCTCCGGGACGACGAACTCGATGTCGGGGTTGTCGGCCTGGAGCTGGATGACGTCGCCCGAGTACGCCTGGCAGGCCAGCACGTCGCCGGTCGACAGGTCCTTGATGTAGTCGTTGCCGGTGAAGCGCCGGACGTGCCGCTCGGCGACGAGCCTCTCGACCTGCTCGCACACCGTGTGGAAGTCGTCGGCCGTCCACCGTGTCACGTCCACGCCGTTGCCCTGCATGAGCAGCGCGAAGGACTCGTCGAGCCCGGACAGCAGCGTGACCTTCCCGCGCAGCTCGTCGTCCCACAGCTCCTTGACCGACCGGATCTCCCGGCCGAGCTTCCTGCGGTTGTACGCGATGCCGGTGATCCCCGACTGCCAGGGGACGGTGTGCCGACGGCCCTCGTCGAAGGCGGGCGAGCGCAGCTGCGGGTCCAGGTACCGGCCGATGTTCGGCTGCGCGGCCCGGTCCATCTCCTGCACCCAGCCGAGCCGCACGAACCGGGCGGCCATCCAGTCGCTGACGACGACGAGGTCCCGGCCGGTCTCCTGGTGGTTCATCAGCGCGGGACTGATCTTGCCGAAGAACTCGTCGTTGTCGTTGATCTCCTCGGTGTAGCGCACGGAGATCCCGGTGCGCTCGGAGAACGCGTCCAGCGTGGGCCGCTTCGACGTGTCGTCGTCATCGGTGTCGATGTAGAGCGGCCAGTTGGCGAAGTCGAGCGTGCGGTCCCGCGCGGACAGGTCACGGCCGGCCCGCTCCCCCGGCTCGACGTAGGCGGCCGGCACCCCGCACCCGGCGAGCAGGGCTGCGGTCCCGACGCCCCCCATGCCACGCAGCACGGACCGGCGGGACATGGTCTTCCTCGCTGTCGCTCTCATCCGAGCAGCATCGCGGGCGTGCCACGCGGGGACAATGGACGCTCCGTCGACGGAACGACCGCGGTCCCGACACCCTGTCGATCATGGCAGACCTCCGCCGTTCGTCGGCGGCCCGTCGCCCGTCGCCCGTCGCCCGTCGGACCGGAGTGTCAGACCGCTGCCGTACGTTGCCGTCATGGCCGACAA
Organism: Streptomyces sp. NPDC127129; assembly: GCF_042671585.1. Classification (NCBI taxonomy): domain Bacteria; kingdom Bacillati; phylum Actinomycetota; class Actinomycetes; order Kitasatosporales; family Streptomycetaceae; genus Streptomyces; species Streptomyces sp. NPDC127129. The sequence goes on along the minus strand of NZ_JBHXTV010000018.1, from coordinate 120,410 downwards.
CACGCGAACGACCCCGCCGCGCCCGCTCGACGTGGCGGCGCTGTTCCCCGAACTGGTCCCGTACCGGGCGCGGACCGTCCGGTTGCATCCGCGCACCGGGCGGCCCGGGGTGCTCGACAGCTCGATGGGCGGACCGCTGCTCTGGCCGGAGTCCGAGGCGTGGCCGCACTGCTCCGAGGAGCATCCGCGCACGGCCTTCGCCCCGCCGAAGGACGCGGGCCCGCTGCCGCTCGTGCCGGTGCTCCAGCTGTACGCGCCGGACGTGCCCGAACTGCCCTTCCCCGAGGGCACGGATCTGCTGCAGATGCTGTGGTGCCCGTTCGACCACGAGCCGTTCTACTCACCTCGCCCCGAGCTGTACTGGCGGGACAGCGGCGCCGACGTCGAGCCGCTGACGAACCCGCCCCGTCCGGAGGGCGCCCGCGCGGACTATGTGCCGGACCCGTGTGTGCTCCACCCTGAACGGGTGGACGAGTTCGCCGCCTGGGATCTTCCCGACACGGTCTTCGACGCCCTGGAGGACCGCTTCGACGAGGTGGACGAGGAGACCGGCTGGTCGTACTGGTCGCATCTGTCGGTCGCCCCGGGCGTCAAGGTGGGCGGCTTCCCCACCTGGACGCAGGACCCGGCCTGGCCGGGCTGCGAGGGCTGCGGACGGCAGATGGAGCATCTGCTGAGTGTGCCCAGCAGGGAGTTCGACGGGGAGTCGTGGCGTTCCTGGGTGCCGGAGGAGGACGTGCCGGCGACGGGGACGGTCTTCGACCTGCCGTACGAGGAGCGGAGCGCGCTCCAGGGGGCGCCGGGCCTGATGCTGGGCGACATGGGCGGGCTGTACGTGTTCGTCTGCGCGACCTGCCCCGACCTGCCGTTCGCGTACCGCCACGACTGCTCATGAGAACGGGCGGCCGGGGAGAACCCCGGCCGCCCGCGCTGTCCGTCAGGCGATCAGCCCAGGGACGTCATCACGTGCTTGATGCGCGTGTAGTCCTCGAAGCCGTACGCCGAGAGGTCCTTGCCGTAGCCGGACTTCTTGTAGCCGCCGTGCGGCATCTCCGCGACCAGCGGGATGTGGGTGTTGATCCACACGCAGCCGAAGTCGAGCGAGCGCGACATCCGCATGGCGCGGGCGTGGTCCTTCGTCCAGACCGAGGACGCGAGGGCGAACTCGACGCCGTTGGCGTACTCCAGGGCCTGCTCCTCGTCACGGAACGACTGCACCGTGATGACCGGGCCGAAGACCTCGTTCTGGACGATCTCGTCGTCCTGCTTGAGGCCGGAGACGACGGTCGGGGCGTAGAAGTAGCCCTTCTCGCCGACCTGGTGGCCACCGGCCTCGACCTTGGCGTGGGCCGGGAGGCGGTCGATGAAGCCGGAGACCTGCTTCAGCTGGTTGGCGTTGTTCAGCGGGCCGTAGAGCACGTCCTCGTCGTCCGGCTGGCCGGTCTTCGTGTCCGTGGCGGCCTTGGCGAGCTGCGCCACGAACTCGTCGTGGATGGACTCGTGCACGAGGACACGGGTCGCGGCCGTACAGTCCTGGCCCGCGTTGAAGAAGCCCGCCACCGAGATGTCCTCGACGGCCTTGGCGATGTCGGTGTCCTCGAAGACGACGACCGGCGCCTTGCCGCCCAGCTCCAGGTGGACGCGCTTGACGTCCTTGGCCGCCGACTCGGCGACCTGCATGCCGGCGCGTACCGAACCGGTGATGGAGGCCATCGCCGGGGTCGGGTGCTCGACCATCGCACGGCCGGTCTCGCGGTCGCCGCAGATGACGTTGAAGACACCCTTGGGGACGATCTGGCCGATGATCTCGGCGATCAGGACGGTCGACGCGGGGGTCGTGTCCGAGGGCTTGAGGACGACGGTGTTGCCCGCGGCGAGCGCCGGGGCGAACTTCCACACGGCCATCATCATCGGGTAGTTCCACGGCGCGACCTGCGCGCAGACACCCACGGGCTCGCGGCGGACGATGGAGGTCATGCCCTCCATGTACTCGCCGGCCGAGCGGCCTTCGAGCAGCCGGGCGGCACCCGCGAAGAAGCGGATCTGGTCCACCATCGGCGGAATCTCTTCGCTCGCGGTGAGGGCGACCGGCTTGCCGGTGTTCTCCACCTCGGCGGCGATCAGGTCGGCGGCGCGCTCCTCGAAGGCGTCCGCGATCTTCAGCAGGACCTTCTGGCGCTCGGCGGGCGTGGTGTCGCGCCAGGCCGGGAACGCGGCCGCGGCCGCGTCCATGGCGGCGTCGACGTCCGCCTGTCCGGAGAGCGGAGACGTGGCGAAGACCTCGCCCGTGGCCGGGTTGACCACATCGATGGTCCGTCCGTCGGCGGCGTCCCGGAACTCCCCGTTGATGTAGTTACGCAGCCGGCGCAGCTCGGTGGTCACTTTGCCACCCCTCCTGTCACGTTCTTGGTCGCACTTCGTCGTGCGGCGTCCCGTTTGCTGAGACACCCCAGCCTAATCGCTTCCCTGACGCTTTCGACAGGCCCGACATCCGCCAACTTCGGATTCAGTGCGATCCGCGCCCTCAAACAACGAATTTCATCGCTTCGGGCTTGCCAGACCGACGAGTCTCGGTGCAGAGTGAGGACGTGGCCAGTCAAAGCACGAACTCCAGAACCGGTTCCGGTTCGTCCCCGACGATCGATGCCGTCTCTCTGGCGATCATCGAACAGCTCCAGGAGGACGGTCGCCGTCCGTACGCCGCGATCGGCAAGGCCGTGGGCCTCTCCGAGGCGGCCGTCCGGCAGCGGGTCCAGAAGCTGCTCGACCAGGGCGTCATGCAGATCGTCGCCGTCACCGACCCGCTCACGGTGGGTCTCCGGCGCCAGGCGATGGTCGGCATCAACGTCGAGGGCGACCTTGATCCGGTCGCGGAAGCACTGACTGCCATGTCGGAATGTGAGTACGTGGTCATGACCGCGGGCTCGTTCGACCTGATGGTGGAGGTCGTCTGTGAGGATGACGACCATCTGCTGGATGTGATCAACAAGCGCATCCGAACCCTCCCCGGCGTGCGCTCCACGGAGAGCTTCGTCTACCTCAAGCTCAAGAAGCAGACCTACATGTGGGGAACTCGATAATCGTGACCCAGGACCTGTCCAAGACCGCGTACGACCACCTGTGGATGCACTTCACGCGCATGTCGTCGTACGAGAACTCTCCCGTGCCCACCATCGTGCGTGGCGAGGGCACCTACATCTTCGACGACAAGGGCAAGCGGTACCTCGACGGACTCGCGGGTCTCTTCGTGGTCAACGCCGGCCACGGCCGCAAGGAGCTGGCCGAGGTCGCCTACAAGCAGGCCCAGGAGCTCGCGTTCTTCCCCGTGTGGTCGTACGCGCACCCCAAGGCCGTCGAGCTGGCCGAGCGCCTGGCCGACTACGCCCCGGGCGACCTGAACAAGGTCTTCTTCACCACCGGTGGCGGCGAGGCCGTCGAGACCGCGTGGAAGCTCGCCAAGCAGTACTTCAAGCTGCAGGGCAAGCACACCAAGTACAAGGTCATCTCGCGTGCGGTCGCCTACCACGGCACCCCGCAGGGCGCCCTGTCGATCACCGGCCTCCCGGCCCTCAAGGCCCCCTTCGAGCCGCTGGTCCCCGGCGCGCACAAGGTGCCGAACACGAACATCTACCGCGCCCCGATCCACGGCGACGACCCCGAGGCCTTCGGCCGCTGGGCCGCCGACCAGATCGAGCAGCAGATCCTCTTCGAGGGCCCCGAGACCGTCGCGGCCGTCTTCCTGGAGCCGGTGCAGAACGCCGGCGGCTGCTTCCCGCCGCCGCCCGGGTACTTCCAGCGGGTCCGCGAGATCTGCGACCAGTACGACGTGCTCCTCGTCTCCGACGAGACGATCTGCGCCTTCGGCCGCCTCGGCACGATGTTCGCCTGTGACAAGTTCGGCTACGTGCCGGACATGATCACCTGCGCCAAGGGCATGACCTCGGGCTACTCCCCGATCGGTGCCTGTATCGTCTCGGACCGCATCGCGGAGCCGTTCTACAAGGGTGACAACACCTTCCTGCACGGCTACACCTTCGGTGGCCACCCGGTGTCGTCGGCGGTCGCGATCGCCAACCTCGACATCTTCGACAAGGAAGGCCTCAACCAGCACGTGCTGGACAACGAGGGTGCCTTCTTCTCGACGCTGCAGAAGCTGCACGACCTGCCGATCGTCGGCGACGTCCGCGGCAACGGCTACTTCTACGGCATCGAGCTCGTGAAGGACAAGGTCACCAAGGAGTCCTTCACGGACGAGGAGACCGAGCGCGTGCTCTACGGCTTCCTCTCCAAGGCGCTCTTCGAGAACGGCCTCTACTGCCGCGCCGACGACCGTGGCGACCCGGTCATCCAGCTGGCCCCGCCGCTCATCGCCGACCAGGGCACCTTCGACGAGATCGAAGGCATCCTCCGCTCGGTGCTGACCGAGGCGTGGACCAAGCTCTGACCCTCCCCGCCGCCCCCGCCCCGCGCGGGGACCGTGGACCTCACGCCGCCCTCACGGCGTGACCACCGGCCCGGGTTGCCGCCATCCGAGTGGATGGCGGCAACCCGGGCCGTGTGCTGTCCGTACAAACGGATCTGAATCCTTACGGTGCCCAGTGACCGACAGGCCCGTCCCTTCGTTCCCTCGGACGGGGGAACGCAAGAATCGGATCCGACATCGAGGTGTACGCGATGGCCCCACCGGACAACGACGTGCTCTGGGCGCGTTCCCTGCACTGCACCCTGGAGGGCTCGGACGTCCTGACCGGCGTCTCCCTGGGGGTGCGCGAGGCCGAGATCCTCGCCCTGGTCGGCCCGCGCGGCAGCGGCAAGACCACCCTCATGCGCTGTCTGTCGGGGCAGACCGTCGCCCAGCAGGGCGAGGTCTGGTTCAACAGCAGCCCGGTGCACACCATGACCCCGGTCCAGCGCGAGCGGCTGCGCCGCGACCGGTTCAGCTGGATCGACCCCGAGCCCGGACTCGTACCGGAGCTCACCGCCTGGGAGAACGCGGCCCTGGCGCTCCTGCTCCGCGGGGTCTCGCACCGGACCGCGAAGGCCTCCGCCATGGAGTGGCTGGAGCGGCTCGACATCGGCGCCTGCGCCCGGAGCCGTCCGCACGCGCTGACCCAGTCGCAGCGGCAGCGGATCGCCATCGCCCGGGCGCTGGTCACCACGCCGTCCGTGCTCTTCGCCGACGAGCCGACCGCCTCCCTGCACCGCGCCGACGGAGCCCAGGTGCTCCGCACGCTCACGGCCGCGGCCCGCTCGCACGGGATCACCGTGCTCCTCGCCACCCACGACCCGGAGGTCGCCGCCCTCGCCGACCGCTCGGTCGCCCTGCTCGACGGCCGCCGGGTGGGCTCCACGTCACCGGCCAACGGGGCGGAGGGCGTCGCCGCGTGCTCGCTCTCCGTCTAGTCCGCGGCACCCACCCCCTCGTGCTGCTGCGGCGCCTCCTGGTCGCCGCGGCGGCCGCGGGGGTCGGCTTTCTGCTGCTCTGCACGCTCGGGTACGCCGTGGGTCACCCGGACCGGTCGGCCGCCGCGACCCTGCGGCTGCTGTGGTGCGTGGTCCCGATGGCCGCGACCGTGCAGTTCGCGGTCGCCGTCGCCCGTACGGATCCCAGCACCCGGCCGCGCCCCGGGCTCTCGGCGATCGGACTCGGCCCGGCCCGGCTCACGGCGATCGCCGCGGCCTCGACGGCCGTCTCCTGCACGCTCGGCTCGACGGTCGCGCTCCTGTTCTACCTGCACCTGCGCGGCGACATCACCGGGCTGCCGTTCGACGGCGCGGCCGCCGAGCTGCTCGCCGCGGGCCGCCCGATCCCGCTCGCCGCGGCGCTCACCCTCCTCGCCGTCCTCCCGGTGGCCGCCTCCACGGCCGCCGGCCTCGCCCTGCGGCCGGGGAAGAGCCCCACGGCCCCCGACGGCGTCGAGCGGACGGCGCCCTCGGGACTGCCCTGGGGCGTGGCCCTGCTCGCGGTCGGCCTCGCCGTCGAGACGTACGCGGGGCAGGGCGCCGACGGCGGCGGACTGCCGCTCCCGGGGCGCCTCGACGGCAACCCGGCGGGGGTCCTCGCGGGCTGGATCCTCACCGCGATCGGCCTCGCGATGGCGGGCCCCGGCATCACCCACTGGTGCGGCCGGCTGCTCCAGACGGTCCGGCCGGGCGCGACCCGGCTCCTCGCGGGCCGTGTCCTGATGGACGAGTCCCGCCGCATCGGGCGCCCGCTGGGCGTGGTGTGCGCGGTGGCCTCGGGCGCGGTCGCGGCGGCCTCGCTGTACGACACGGGGAAGGGCGGCTTCGGGCCGCTGACCGGACTGGGCGCGGTGCTGGTGATGACGTGCACCACGGCGACGCTGCTGACGGCGGCCCTGGAGTCCAGGCAGTGCCGCGCCCATACGGCCGAGGCCCTGGTCCGCCTGGGCGCCCCGCCCACGGTCCTGCGCACGGCGGCACTGATGCGCGCGGGTGCGCTGCTGGCGGTCTTCCTCCCCCTGACGATCCTGGTGGGCCGACTGGCGGCGGTCCCGCTGGGGGCGTGAGCGGCGGGGCCGGGCACCTGCGCCGCGCCCGGACCGGCGGGGGGCGGCAGGGCGGGGCGTCCGGTTGACGCCTTCCGGGCGGGCACGGCGGTGCACCCGGCACCCGCGGCGGGCAGCGTCGACCGGAGCGGCGCCCGCGTCCGGGCTCGCCCCACGGGGCCCTACGCTGGCCCCATGACCCGCCACGAACGCGAGATCCACACCCCCGCCGAGTTCGACGCGGTGATCGCCCGCGGGTCCCTCCTCGGATACCGGGTCCAGTCGGTCGACCTGACCGACCGGACCTTCGCCCTGCTCTCCACCCCCACCGCCGACGCCGTCTTCCTCGGGTGCGCCCTGCAGCCCGAGGCCGCGGCGAAGGTCCGCGCCGACGGGGCGCTCGTCTTCCCGCCCGTGCCGGATCTCCCGTTCGATCCGTACCGTGCCCGGCTCTACTCCCCCGGCGAACTGTTCGACGGCGTCGAGGACGAGGGGTACGAGGCGACCCCCGACTTCCGCTCGTACGACTGGTTCCGGCGGACGAAGGCCGACGGCGACGTCTTCGCGTCGATGCTCCGCTCCGTCCACGACGACGCGATCTCCGACGCCCTGGACGAGCTGCTCGACGGCGCCCGTGTCGTCGGCGTCATGGGTGGGCACGCGATGGGCCGTGGCGGCGACGCCTACGCCGGAGCGGCCCGGCTCGGCCGGTCCCTGGCCCGTACCGGACTCACCGTGGCGACCGGCGGCGGACCCGGCGCGATGGAGGCCGCGAACCTGGGGGCGTACACCGCGCCGCTCGACGACGACGTCCTCGAGGAGGCGCTCGAACTCCTCGCCAAGGCCCCCTCGTTCACCCCCTCCGTCACCGAGTGGGCGCGCGCCGCGTTCGACGTCCGGTCCCGCTGGCCGGAGGGCGGCGACTCGGTCGGCATCCCCACCTGGTTCTACGGCCACGAGCCGCCGAACCCGTTCGCCGGTCACATCGCCAAGTACTTCGCCAACGCCACCCGGGAGGACGGTCTGCTCGCCCGGTGCGACGCCGGGGTGATCTTCCTGCCGGGCGCGGCCGGCACGGTGCAGGAGATCTTCGACAACACGACTCCGAACTACTACGAGTCGCGGGGCGGGCCCACCCCCATGGTCCTGGTGAACACGGCGCACTGGACGGAGCGGCTGCCCGCCTGGCCGCTGCTCCAGTCCCTGGCCGCCGACCGCCCGATGGCGGCACGCATCGCCCTGGTCGACTCGATCGACGAGGCCCCGGAAGCCCTCCGCCGCCTGAGCCCCGGACGCTGACGGCCGGGAACGGGGACGATACGGGCGGCCGGGTCGGCTAGAGCCTGCGTACCGCCTGGGCTTCTGCGCGCTCCACCGACGCCCTGCCGTGCACGTGCACCAGCGCCAGATGGAACAGGGAGGGCGCCAGCGGCGCCCAGAGGTGGATCCGGTCGGGCCGCAGGAGGTACCGCGTCACGTCCGCCGACCGGAAGGGAACGTACTCCATCGTCTCGTGCTCCCAGCGGTCCGCCACGCCCCGGCTCATGCGTGACCGGAGGTGATCGCCCGTCATGTCCGTCAGCCGCGCGTAGAAGTGTGCGCTCCAGTGCCGTTTGTCGACGTCGAGGACGAAGGCCAGCAGATCGAGCGTGTATTCGTGCGGTTCCAGCGACATCTCCTCGCGCATCCCCCGGCGGGCGACGGCGTGTACGTCGGGGGCGTTGCGGCCGGAGGAGTCGATGTGCCGGGCCAGGCCCTCGTTGACGGAGGAGTTCCACATGCCGGGAGCCAGCCGCACCCGGCTGCTGCGCCGGCTCACTGCGAGCAGGTGGTCGGAGGTGACCACGGCGATGTTGACGGCGAAGCTGCACTGGAGGAACGCGGGTGCGGCCAGGGGCTGTTCGGCGTCGAGGTAGCGGGTGCGGGGCGTGGACCCGTCCGTCATCCTGCGATCCAGCTGCTGGGCGGCGAGGAAGGTGTAGTAGTCCGTGGGCCGCAGCCGCAGGTGGACCTCGGGCTGCTCGTCGAGCGCCGTACGGGTCACCTCCAGGCTCTCGACGGCGTACCGCTGCCCGTTCCACACCGGCCTGCGCTCGCCTGCCGCCTCGGCACGCCGCTCCTCCGCCTCGATCTCCGCCCGCCAGCCCGCCATCTCGGCGGGCAGCTCGACGTCCTCGGTGAGGACCTGGACATGGACCGACTCGGGAGCGATGGCGCGGTCGCCGTCGCCCTCCACAACGAGCGCGGAGGTGTGCAGCGGGCCGAGAGAGAACGTGGACCAGGCAGGCCCTTGCTGCTCCCGGTAGGTGAGGCTGCGGAGCATCCCCGCCGATCGGCGTCTGACCCTGAACCAGATGTCCTGTGTCCACTGCTGGAACAGGGTGGCGAAGACGACTCCCAGAATCGCGCCGACCACTCCGTTGCCCAGATCTATTCCGCTCATTCGAAGCAGCGTAGATCAGTTGATCATTCCGAGTGACCCGATGGGCGATGTGTCAACCACCGTCGGCGGCGAGGACCACGACCTCGTCCGGGGCGAAGGTCACGCCCACCTCCGTGCCCTCCTCGGGCGCGCCGTGGAGCGTGCACTCCGCCTCCAGGGGCGGCCCTTCGGCCGGACGGAGGCGGACCGCGACGTGCGTGCCGCGGAACGTGCGGGCCTCGACCGTGCACGCCAGACCGTCGGCCGGGGGCACGAGCCGGACACCGCCCGGGCGTACGAGGATCTGCCGCGCGCCCTCGGGCGAACCGTCCGGCACCGGGATCTTGCCCCACACCGTGTCGGCGGCGGCCCCGCTCACCGTTCCGGGCACGACGTTGTCGAAGCCGAGGAACCGCGCCACGAACGCGGAGGAAGGCCGCTGCCAGACCTCCAGCGGTGTGCCGGACTGGGCGATCCTGCCGTCCTTCATCACCACGACCCGGTCGGCGAGCGCGAACGCCTCCCCCTGGTCGTGAGTGACGGCGAGCACGGTCGTACCCAACCGGCCGAAGAGGCCGCGCAGTTCGACGACGAGCCGTTCCCGCAGGCCGCGGTCGAGCTGGCCCAGCGGCTCGTCCAGCATCAGCAGCCGGGGGCGGGGGGCGAGCGCCCGGGCGAGCGCCACGCGCTGCTGCTCGCCGCCGGAGAGCGCGGCGACGGCCCGCCCCGAGGCCCCGGGCAGTCCGACGAGCTCCAGCAGTTCACGTACCCGCGCGTCCCGTTCGGCCCGCTCCACCCCGTGCATCCGCAGCCCGAAGGCGACGTTGCCGCCCACGTCCCGCTGGGGGAAGAGCTGGTGGTCCTGGAACATCAGCCCGACGCCGCGCCGGTGCGCGGGCACCCCGGTCAGGTCGGTGCCGTCGAGCAGCACACGCCCGCCGTCGAGCGCCTGGAGTCCGGCGACGGCCCGCAGCAGCGTGGACTTGCCGCTGCCGCTCGGCCCGAGCACGCACACGATCTCGTGGTCGGCCACCTCCAGGTCCACGGAGTCGAGCGCGGCCCGCTCCCCGAACCGAACGGTCGCGCCCTCGATGTGCAGCATCAGAACTCCCCGGAGGCGGTCCGGCCCGCGCGGAGCCGTTCGAGCAGCAGCAGGGACACCGCGCACACCACCATCAGAATCGTCGAAAGGGCCATGGCCTGACCGTAGTTGAGCTCGCCGGGCCGGCCGAGGAGCCGGGCCACGGCGACGGGAAGCGTCGGATTGTCGGGCCGGGCGATGAAGACGGTCGCGCCGAACTCGCCCAGGGAGACCGCGAAGGCGAACCCGGCCGCGATGAGCACCGCCCGCCGCACCAGCGGCAGATCGACCTCGCGCCAGGCTCGCAGCGGCGAGGCGCCGAGCACGGCGGCCGCCTCCCGCAGCCGTTCGTCGACGGCCCGCAGGACCGGCAGCATCGTCCGTACGACGAAGGGGACACCGACCAGCGCCTGAGCGAGCGGCACGAGGATCCAGCTCGCCCGCAGGTCGAACGGCGGCTCGTCGAGCGTGATCAGGAAGCCGAAGCCGACGGTGACGGCGGAGACCCCGAGCGGCAGCATCAGCAGCGCGTCGAATCCGCGCACCAGCCGGCCGGCCCGCCGGGTCAGGGCGGCCGCCGCGAGTCCCCCGATGACGAGGGCGAAGGCCGTGGCCACCAGGGCGTACCGGAGGGAGTTCCCGATCGTGTCGACCATGGGCACGAGGAAGGTGCCGGACGGGTCGACGGACTGCAGGGCCCGGTAGTAGTCGAGGCCGTACCCGCCCGGGGTGTCGAAGGACCGCTCGACGAGCACGGCCAGGGGCAGCACCAGCAGCAGGACGATGGAGACCAGGACGCCGCCGAAGAGCGCCCACTGGCCGAAGCCCCTGGGCCGCCGCGCGGTCTGCTCCGGTGCCACGAGTTTCAGGGCCGTCTCCCGGCGCCGTACCGTCCGGGCGTGCACGGCGAGGACGACGCCGACGGCCACGAACTGGACGAGGGTGAGGACGGCGGCCGTCGTCAGGTCGAAGCGGTCGACCGTCTGCCGGTAGATCTCCGTCTCCAGGGTGGAGTACGCCGGTCCCCCGAGGATCTGGACGATGGCGAAGGATCCCGCGGTGAACAGGAACACCATCAGCGATGCCGCGGCGACGGCCGGGGCGAGCGCGGGCAGGGTCACGGTCCGCCAGGCGGTGAACCGGGAGGCGCCGAGGACGCGGGCGGCCTCCTCCTGGCGCGGGTCGAGCTGCGCCCACAGGCCGCCGACGGTCCTGACGACGACGGCGTAGTTGAAGAAGACGTGCGCGAGGAGGATCGCCCAGACGGTGGTGTCCAGGCGCACGCCCCACAGCTCGTCCAGGAGCCCGCCGCGCCCGACGAGCGCCAGGAAGGCCGTACCGACCATGACGGTCGGCATCACGAAGGGCACGGTGACGACCGCGCGCAGCAGCCCCTTGCCGGGGAAGTCGAAGCGCGCGAAGACGTACGCGCCGGGCAGCGCGATCAGCAGCGTCAGCGCGGTGGAGGCGAGCGCCTGCCAGAGCGTGAACCAGAGGACGTCGAGGATCTCCGGCCGGCTGAGCGTCTCGCCGAACCGGTCGAACCGCCAGGCGCCGTCGGTCCGCAGCCCGCGCTCGACGATCGAGACGACGGGCCAGGCGAAGAAGAGCGCGAAGAAGGCGACGGGCACGGCCATGAGGCCGAGCCGCGCCGCGCTTCCCCGGCGGTCGGACCGCTTACGGGCTACTTCAGGACGAGCGAGGACCACGACTGGATCCACTGGTCGCGCTTCTCGGCGATCTTCTCGGGCGCCATGGTCTGCGGCTTGTCGACGACCACACCGTGCTTGGTGAACAGCTCGGGCAGCTGGGCGCCCTCGGTGACCGGGTTGACGAACATCTGCAGCGGCATGTCCTCCTGGAACTTCTTCGAGATCAGGAAGTCGATCAGCGCCTTGCCGCCCTCGGGGTTCTTCGCACCGTTCAGCAGTCCGGCGAACTCGATCTGGCGGAAGCAGGTGCCGGTGGAGACGCCGGTCGGCGCGTCCTTCGGCTGCGGCTCGGAGTAGAGGACCTCGACCGGCGGGCTGGAGGCGTACGAGACGACCAGGGGCCGGTCTCCCTTCGCCTTCTGGCCGCCGGCCGAGCCGGAGAACTCCTGGTTGTAGGCGAGCTCCCAGCTGTCGACGGTCTTCACGCCGTTGGCCTTGAGCTTCTTCCAGTAGTCCTGCCAGCCGTCGTCGCCGTACTGGGCGGCCGTGCCGAGGAGGAAGCCGAGGCCGGGAGAGGACTTCTCCGGGTTCTCGACCACGAGCAGGTCCTTGTACTCCGGCTTGGCCAGGTCGTCGAAGGTCTGCGGAGGGGCGAGCTTCTTGTCGGCGAAGTACTTCTTGTCGTAGTTGACGCAGATGTCGCCGGTGTCGATCGGGGTGACCCGGTGCTCCTTGTCGAGCTGCGCCTCGGCGGCGACGGCGTCCAGGCCCTTGGCCTCGTACGGCACGAAGATGCCGTTGTCGAGGGCGCGGGAGAGCAGGGTGTTGTCGACGCCGAAGAAGACGTCGCCCTGCGGGGAGCCCTTGGTCAGGATCTCCTTGTTGACGGCCACGCCGGCGTCGCCGCTCTTGAGGACCTTGACGGTGAAGCCGGTCTGCTTGGTGAACTCCGCCAGGACCTCCTTGGAGGCGTTGAAGGAGTCGTGGCTCACGAGGGTCACGGTCTTCGGCGCGGGCTCACCGCTCTTGCCCGCCGCGCCTCTGACGTCGTCGGTGCCACAGGCGGCGAGGGTGGTGACGCCCAGCGCGGCGGCGATGGCCGCGGCGGCCATCTTCTTGGTGCTCACTGAAATTTCCTCCTGGGTGTGACCAGGAAGAGACGCGGCCCTGCCCACCCGAGGGTGGGCAGGGCGCAACAGCTCGAGTTGCGACCGAACTTCCTACCCAGAATGACCTGGGCAAGGTTCAGAGGGTCTGCGGTCCGGTGACCGCACTCTCAGCGCTGTGGCGCTCCCCTGTCGGAATATGGAGATGTGTTCGAGCACAGACTACAAGGTCAGCGCTCCGACGCCGCGAGCTGTCCACAGGCGCCGTCGATCTCCTGCCCGCGGGTGTCACGGACGGTGACGGGGACACCGTGGGCGGCGATGGCCTCGACGAAGGCCTTCTCGTCCTCGGGCCGGGACGCGGTCCACTTCGATCCGGGCGTCGGGTTCAGCGGAATCAGGTTCACATGGACCCGCTTGCCCTTGAGCAGCCGACCGAGGAGGTCGCCCCGCCAGGCCTGGTCGTTGATGTCCCGGATCAGGGCGTACTCGATGGAGATCCGGCGGCCGGACTTCTCCGCGTACTCCCAGGCGGCGTCGAGGACCTCGCGGACCTTCCAGCGCGTGTTGACGGGCACGAGGGTGTCGCGCAGCTCGTCGTCGGGCGCGTGGAGCGAGACGGCGAGCCGGCACTTGAAGCCCTCGTCGGCGAAGCGCAGCATCGCGGGCACGAGGCCGACGGTGGAGACGGTGATGCCGCGCTGCGAGAGGCCGAGGCCGTCCGGCTCGGGGTCGGTGAGCCGGCGGATCGCGCCGACGACCCGCTTGTAGTTGGCGAGCGGCTCGCCCATGCCCATGAAGACGATGTTGCTGAGCCGCGCCGGCCCCCCGGGCACCTCGCCGTCGCGCAGGGCGCGCATCCCGTCGACGATCTGGTGCACGATCTCCGCGGTCGACAGGTTCCGGTCGAGCCCGGCCTGCCCGGTGGCGCAGAACGGGCAGTTCATCCCGCAGCCGGCCTGTGAGGAGATGCACATGGTGACCCGGTCGGGATAGCGCATGAGCACGGACTCGACGAGCGTGCCGTCGTGCAGCTTCCACAGGGTCTTACGGGTGGTGTCGTCGTCACACGAGATGTGCCGGACCACGGACATCAGGTCGGGCAGCAGCTCCCCCTGCAGCTTCTCGCGGGAGCCTGCGGGGATGTCGGTCCACTCGGCGGGGTCGTGGGCGTACCGCGCGAAGTAGTGCGTGGACAGCTGCTTGGCGCGGAACGGCTTCTCGCCGATCGCGGCGACGGCCTCCTTGCGCTCGGCGGGCGTGAGGTCGGCAAGGTGCCGCGGCGGCTTCTTGGCTCCGCGGGGGGCGACGAAAGTGAGTTCTCCGGGCTTGGGCATGGTGGTACCAGTGTCGCAGACAAAAGTCGCCCCCCTGGGGCGGCGGCGCTCGGGCCCGGGTCCGGGCTCGGGCGCCGCGGTGGGGAGGGCGCGGCCGGGGTCGGAGCGGTTCAGGAGTGGTCGCGCTTCAGGGAGTCCTTGATGCCCTCCGCCCGCTCGCGGACGCTCTTCATCGTCTCGCGGATCCTGGTCTTCGCCTGGTCCGTCCTGCCCTCGGTCTCCAGCCGTTCGTTGCCGGTGATCTTTCCTGTGACCTCTTTGAGCCTGCCCTTGGCCTTGTCCATGGCGTTGCTCATCGCCTGATCCCTTCGGTGGCCCGTCGGCTTACGTCCACGCTAGATCCGGACGGCTCCCGGCGCCCCCGCTCAGCCGCCGGTGCGTGGCGAGCCCGGCTGGGTGGAGGGGATGCGGGGGGTGAAGAACAGGGCGAGGAGGGAGCAGAGCGCGAGGATCGCCAGGGCTGCGCGGAGGCCGTCGAGACGGGCGGCCGCGTTCGCGTCCAGGGCCGCCGCGGTGACCTCGTCGGAGGTGCCCGCCTCGTCGAGCGCCTCTTGGAGCTGCGCGTCCGAGAGGAAGGGGACACCGCTCTGGAGTTCCACGGCGGCCCGGCTCTTGACGTCGGACGGGATCGCCGGGTTCTCCTCGACGCTCGTGAGGAACGACGCCGTGAGCGCGGCGATCAGGAGCGACCCTGCGAGCGCCGTACCGATCGAGGCACCGAGGTTGGTGACGGCGTTCTGCACGCCTCCGACCTCCGCGCTCCGGCTGTCGGGGACGGCGGACACGGTCACCGAACCGAGCTGCGAGGCCAGCGCGCCCATGCCGAGCCCGATCAGCAGCAGGGGGACGGTGACGATCTCCGCTCCGGCGTCGGCGTCGAGCGCCGCCATCAGCGCGACGGCCCCCGCGAGCAGCGCGAACACCCCGAGCCGTACCACCCGCCGCGGCGAGACGTCCGGAAGGAACCGGGGAATCAGGACGGCCGCCGCCAGCAGTGTCAGCGAGAGCGGCAGGATCCGCGCCCCGGTCGCGAGCGCGGACAGCCCCAGGGCGACGGAGAGGTAGAGGGGGACGACGAAGAACACGCCCATCTGGACGAGGTACTGGAAGAAGAACATCGTCAGACCGCCGGTGAGCTGCTTGTTCCGCAGCATTCCCGGGTCGACGAGAGGCTCCCCGCCGCGAGCGGCGAGGCGCGCCTCCCAGCGGAGGAAGAGCCAGACCAGGAGCAGGCCCGCCAGCATCGACCACACGACCATCGAGACGCCGAGCCAGGAGGGTGCGTCCGGCTTGGGACGGAACCAGCCCCATTCGTCCGAGCGGAGCACGCCGTAGACGAAGATCCCGAGCCCGAGCGAGGACAGTACGGCTCCGACGAGGTCGATCCGCGCGCCCTGCTCGGCCACGGCGTCGGCGATGCGGCGGGCGAACACCAGGATGACGAGCACGACGAGGACCTCGCCGGCGAAGACCCAGCGCCAGGAGAAGTACGTCGTGGCGACGCCCCCGATGAGCGGCCCGAGAGCGATGGCCACCGCTCCGGCGGCCGCCACGATCCCGTACGCGGTCGGGCGGCGCTCGGTGGCGAAGTTGCCGGCCACCAGGGCCACGATCGCGGGCATGATGAGCGCCGCCCCGATCCCTTCGAGGAACGACCAGCCCACCAGCAGCACGGGAAGGTTCGGTGCCAGCGCCGTGGTGAGGGAGCCGCAGCCGTAGATCACGCAGCCGATCATGAAGGCGCGCTTACGGCCGATCAGCGCCCCGACCTTGCCCCCGGGGATCATGAACATCGCCATCACGAGCGTGTAGGCGGTGATGGCGCCCTGGATCCCGGTCACCGTGGTGCCCACGTCGTCGGCGACCGTCGCGATCGACACGTTCATGACGGAGCTGTCCAGCGCCATCAGGAACTGACCGGACGCGAGCGTCAGCAGGACGAGACGCGCCCCCGCCGGAGCTGTCGGACTTCCTCCCCTGGATGCCATGCGCGCATCGTGCCAACGCCGACGCCGCGGCGTCCGAGACCCGCCGCAGCCGTCCACCGCATGGCCGTACCGGCGCCTCACACAACGCACGAGGGGCCCGCCGCTCTTGAGCGACGGGCCCCTCGTGAGGGAGCGGTGGAGATCAGGTCGTACCGACGAACAGCACCAGCAGCAGCCAGACCACCGGCGCCGTCGGCAGCAGCGAGTCCAGGCGATCCATGATGCCGCCGTGGCCCGGAAGCAAGGTGCCCATGTCCTTGATGCCGAGGTCCCTCTTGATCATCGACTCGCCGAGGTCGCCGAGCGTCGCGCTCGCCGCCACCGCCAGGCCGAGCAGCAGGCCCTGCCACCACGAGCCGCCGTCGACGAGGAACTCCATGCACAGCGCACCCGCCGCCATCGCGAACGTCACTGCTCCGACGAGGCCCTCGCGGGTCTTGCCGGGGCTGATCCGCGGGGCCAGCTTGTGCTTGCCGAAGCGCCAGCCGATCGCGTACGCGCCGGTGTCGCTGACGACCGTGAGCAGCAGGAACGTGAGCACCCGTTCCGCACCGTCGTCGGCCGTGAGCATCAGCGCCACGAACGTCGCCAGGAACGGTACGTAGAACGCGGCGAAGACGCCCGCCGTGACGTCCTTCAGATAGCCCTCGGGCCGTTCCGTCATCCGCCACACGAGCACCGCGAGCGCCGTCAAGGCCATGGCGACCCAGGCCCCCTCGGCGCCGCGGACGTAACCGGCCACGACCATCGCCGCGCCGCCGACCGCCAGCGGGACCAGCGGAGCCTTGATGCCCTTGCGCTCCTGGAGACGGGAGGTGAGCTCCCACAGACCGACCACGACGGCGACCGCTATGACGCCGATGAACGCGGCCTTCCAGATGAACAGGGACGCGACGATGACGGCGCCCAGACCGACACCGACCCCTATGGCGGCGCCCAGATCGCGCCCCGCGCTCTTCTTCTGCGGGGCAGCGGGCTGGGACGGGCTGGACATGGGCTCCTGCGGGTGCTCGTTCGGCGTCTCGTCACGGAACAGGGGACCGCTCGGCTGAGCGGCCCCCCGGTCGTGGTCGTCCTGGTGATCGCCGGCGGGGACGTCGGGCACGATGGGCATGGGCCGAGTCTGCGCCGCCTGCAGCCCATCGTATGCGGGACCCGCCGGGGCAGGCCCCTGGTCGGGCCCCCAGTAGCCGGAACCGGCCGGGGCCCCCCAGGAAGAGTCGTTCATCAGACCTCGAGCAGCTCGGCTTCCTTGTGCTTGAGCAGCTCGTCCACCTGCGCGACGTACTTCGCGGTGGTGTCGTCGAGCTCCTTCTCG
This sequence comes from Streptomyces sp. NPDC127129, assembly GCF_042671585.1. Taxonomy (NCBI): domain Bacteria; kingdom Bacillati; phylum Actinomycetota; class Actinomycetes; order Kitasatosporales; family Streptomycetaceae; genus Streptomyces; species Streptomyces sp. NPDC127129. Next base: position 102,997 of record NZ_JBHXTV010000018.1, on the reverse strand, counting down.
CCGCGGCGACCCTCGTCCTCGCCGACCTCGCCGTCCTTGACCAGCTTGTCGATGGTCTCCTTCGCCTTGCGGCGGACGGAGCGGATGGAGATCTTGGAGTCCTCGGCCTTGCCCTTGGCGACCTTGATGTACTCGCGGCGGCGCTCCTCGGTCAGCTCCGGGAACACCACACGGATGATGTTGCCGTCGTTGCTCGGGTTGACGCCGAGGTCCGAGTCACGGATCGCCTGCTCGATGTTGCGCAGCGCGCTCTTGTCGAACGGGGTCACGACCGCCATGCGCGGCTCGGGAACCGAGAACGACGCCAGCTGATTGATCGGCGTGATCGCACCGTAGTAGTCCGCCACGATCTTGTTGAACATCGCCGGGTGCGCACGCCCGGTGCGGATCGCGGCGAAGTCCTCCTTGGCGACCACGACGGCCTTCTCCATCTTCTCCTCGGCCTCGAGGAGGGTCTCTTCGATCACCACTTGCTCCTGCGTGTCGTCGCGTCTTGTCCTGCACGGTGTACGACCGGCAGGGCTCTGTCCATCCCCTCGCGGGGAGGTACCCGGATTCGAGCCGAGGCTCAGGCCCGGGTGCCCTGGTCGTTCACGAGCGTGCCGATCTTCTCACCCTTCACCGCGCGCGCGATATTGCCCTCGGCGAGCAGTTCGAAGACGAGGATCGGCAGCTTGTTGTCGCGGCACAGCGTGATGGCGGTGGCGTCGGCGACCTTGAGGTCGCGGGAGATGACCTCTCCGTACTCCAGCGCGTCGTACTTCACCGCGTCCGGGTTCTCCTTCGGGTCGGAGTCGTAGACCCCGTCGACGCCGTTCTTGCCCATGAGCAGGGCCTCGGCGTCGATCTCCAGGGCACGCTGGGCGGCCGTGGTGTCGGTGGAGAAGTACGGCATGCCCATACCGGCGCCGAAGATGACCACGCGGCCCTTCTCCAGGTGGCGCACGGCCCGCAGCGGGATGTACGGCTCCGCGACCTGGCCCATGGTGATGGCGGTCTGGACGCGGGAGTCGATGCCCTCCTTCTCCAGGAAGTCCTGGAGGGCGAGGCAGTTCATGACGGTGCCGAGCATGCCCATGTAGTCGGAGCGGGCCCGGTCCATGCCGCGTACCTGCAGCTCGGCGCCGCGGAAGAAGTTGCCGCCGCCGATCACGACCGCGATCTCCGCCCCGTCGCGTACGACTGCGGCGATCTCGCGGGCGATCTTGTGCACGACGTCGGGGTCGACGCCGAGACCGCCGCCTCCGGCGAATGCCTCACCGGACAGCTTCAGCATGAAGCGGCCGGCCTTTTTGCCGTGGTTGTCGTCGCCCTGTACGGCGCTCTGGTTCATGGAGATCTCCTCGTGCACATACGACGAAGGCCATTGCCGGTGGGTCCTTGCGGTTTCCCCTGCGGCAATGGCCTCCTCGTCAGAACTGCGGTCGTCCTACGCGAGCGCGGGCGACTGCTTCAGACCCTACCCGGGCCCGGTGTCCGTCGCGTACGGACTCAGATGCCGACCTTGATGCGCGAGAAGCGCTTCAGGGTGACACCGGCCTCGTCCAGGATCTGCTGGACGGACTTCTTGTTGTCCAGCGCGTACGGCTGGCCGAGCAGCGTGGCGTCCTTGAAGAAGCCGTTGACGCGACCCTCGACGATCTTCGGGAGCGCGGCCTCCGGCTTGCCCTCGGCGCGGGTGGTCTCCTCGGCGACGCGACGCTCGGTCTCGACGACCTCGGCCGGGACGTCCTCACGGGTGAGGTACTTCGGCGCGAAGGCGGCGATGTGCTGCGCGACACCCTTGGCGACCTCGGCGTTCTCCTTGTCGAACTCGACGAGAACACCGATCTGCGGGGGCAGGTCGGGCATGGTGCGGTGCATGTAGGCCGAGACGAAGCCGTCGGCGTACTGCGCGAAGCGGTCGAGAACGATCTTCTCGCCCAGGTTGGCGTTGGCCTCGTCGACGTACGCCTGGACCGTCTTGCCGGGCTCGATCTCGGAGGCGAGCAGCGCCTCCAGGTCGGCCGGGGAGGTGGCGGCGACGTGGGCGGCGAGCGCGTTGGCGACGGCCTGGAACTTGTCACCCTTGGCGACGAAGTCCGTCTCGCACTTCAGCTCGACGAGGACACCGGAGGTGTTGTCGTCGGCGATGAGGGAGACGACGGCGCCGTTCTCGGCAGAGCGGCCCTCGCGCTTGGCGACGCCCTTCTGGCCCTTGATGCGCAGGGCCTCGACGGCCTTGTCGACGTTGCCGTCGGCCTCGTCCAGAGCCTTCTTGCAGTCCATCATGCCGGCGCCGGTGAGCTCACGGAGCTTCTTGACGTCAGCGGCGGTGTAGTTCGCCATGAGTCTGAGTTTCTCTCTCGAAGTCTGAAAGATCTACGGGTGGACGGCGGAGGCTTCGTGGGCCCCCGCCGTCGACATCCGATACAACCAACCGGACCTGACCCGTGAAGGTCGGGCCGTGGGTCAGGCCTGCTCGGCCTCGGCGGCCGGAGCCTCAGCAGCCGGGGCGTCGGCGGCCGGAGCCTCGGCGGCCGGGGCGTCGGCGGCCTTCTCGGCCTCGGCGGCGGCCGGAGCCTCGGCCTCGTCAGCCTTCTTCTCACCCTCGAGCAGGTCGCGCTCCCACTCGGCGAGCGGCTCGCCGGCGGCCTTCTCGCCCGGCTTCGAGTCGCCGGTCGCGGCGCCGGAGCGGGCGATGAGGCCCTCGGCGACGGCGTCGGCGATCACGCGGGTGAGCAGGGTGACGGAGCGGATCGCGTCGTCGTTGCCCGGGATCTTGTAGTCGACCTCGTCGGGGTCGCAGTTGGTGTCGAGGATCGCGACGACCGGGATGTGGAGCTTGCGCGCCTCACCGACGGCGATGTGCTCCTTCTTGGTGTCGACGATCCAGACGGCGCTCGGCACCTTCTGCATCTCGCGGATACCACCGAGGGTCTTCTCCAGCTTGGCCTTCTCGCGGGAGAGGACCAGGAGCTCCTTCTTGGTGAGGCCGGACGCGGCCACATCCTCGAAGTCGATCTGCTCGAGCTCCTTGAGGCGCTGCAGACGCTTGTAGACGGTGGAGAAGTTGGTGAGCATGCCACCGAGCCAACGCTGGTTGACGTACGGCATGCCGACACGCGTCGCCTGCTCGGCGATGGCCTCCTGGGCCTGCTTCTTCGTACCGACGAACATGATGGAGCCGCCGTGGGCGACGGTCTCCTTGACGAACTCGTAGGCGCGGTCGATGTACGACAGCGACTGGAGCAGGTCGATGATGTAGATGCCGTTGCGCTCGGTGAAGATGAAGCGCTTCATCTTCGGGTTCCAGCGACGGGTCTGGTGACCGAAGTGGACGCCGCTCTCCAGCAGCTCCCGCATCGTGACGACGGCCATGGCCGTATCTCCTTGTGTTTCTCGGTTATGTCCTGACACCCCGACGCGCCGTGCCGCAAGGGACCGAAAGGCGCTGCCACGACCGGTGAAGGTTGGGTGGCGGGGCGTGCGAAGTCGACCCGGTGACCCGGATCGCCATAGGAAGTGTACGGGACCCCGGGGGTGCCGGGTGACGGCGCTGTCCACAACCGGCCGGTATTCCACAGATACCAACCATGATCAACGCGAATCGGGCGGCTGCGGGACGGTGTCCCCATGCACCTCATGACGCACCTGCTTCTCGCCCTGGCGCTGATGTGGCCCCTGGGGCCGCCGCGCCCGGAGATCGTCCGTGGCTGGGAACCACCGGCCGGCCCGTACGCGGCCGGTCACCGCGGAGTCGACCTGGCCGCACCGGTGGGCGCCCCGGTCCGCGCGGCGGCATCGGGCGTGGTCACGTTCGCGGGGCGCGTGGCCGGCCGCGGGGTTCTCACGATCACGGTGCCGGGCACCGGAGAGCCGCCCCTGCGCACCACGTACGAACCGGTGGAGCCGCGCGTCACGGCGGGCACGGCGGTCACCCGTGGCGACCCTGTCGCCACGCTCGCTCCCCCGCCGCCCGGGAACCCCCACTGCCCGGAATCCTGTCTGCACTGGGGCCTGCTGCGGGGCGACACATATCTGAACCCCCTGCTGCTCCTGAACCGCGCCCCGTCGAGACTGCTCCCGGTGACGGATCAGCCGACGTTCCCGGAGGGCACCAGGTCGTAGAGGTAGGAGCGATCACCCTTGAAGCTGCGCCACACGGTGGCCGGGGGTTCGGGCTCGTCGCCGGTGCCGTTCACGGGGTGGGCGGTGACGAGGCCGTCGGCGATCTCGCAGTGCCAGCCGAGGCCGGGCGCCCAGAGGCACCGCACCTGGCCGTCCGTGCGCCGGTACGCGGGGCGGCCGTGCTGCTCGCCGTCCCTCGCGAAGAGATGGCGCAGGCCGTCGACGTGGCGCACGAAGGTGATCGAGGCGTGGTCCGTGGTCCGGTCCGTCATGGCCCGGTCAGCCGGTGGCGCCGCGGAGGGCCATGGAGACCGCGGCCTCGGCGATGGTGTCCGGGTTCTCGGCCGCGCCCAGCTCGATACGGCGCACCGCCGCGTCCACGACGCCCTGGAGGAGCATCGCGCCCAGGCGGGGCTGGGCCTGGCCCAGGTCGGCGAGGGCTTCGACGATCATGGCGACGAGGCCGCCGTGGGCCGCGCGGATCTTCTCGCGGGCACCGTCGTCGAGCTCACTGGCGGAGATCGCGACGACCGCGCGGTGGCGCCGGTCGCCCACGAGCTCCAGCTGCGTGCGTACGTACGCCTCGACCTTGCCCTCGGCGGTGTCGGCCGCCGCCATCGCCGTCTCGACCTCGGCCGCCCAGACGGGGAAGTCGACGGCGCACAGCTCCTCGACCACGGCCGCGCGGGAGCGGAAGTACTCGTACACCGAGGAGCGGGCGAGGCCCGTGCGCTCGGCGAGGGCGGGGAAGGTCAGCGCCTCCGTACCGCCCTCGGACAGCAGGGAACGCGCGGCGTCCAGCAGGGCGCCGCGCTGCATCGTCCGGTGCTCGGCCACGGAGGCCGCTCGAATCCTGGGCACGGCTCCACCATACGACCGGCCGCGCTCGGTCAGCGTCCTGCATCGGCCAGCTTGGCCCGCAGCTGCAGGACGGACTTGGTGTGGATCTGGCTGACGCGGCTCTCGGTGACGCCGAGGACCTGGCCGATCTCGGCGAGGGTGAGGCCCTCGTAGTAGTAGAGCGTGACGACGGTCTTCTCCCGCTCGGGGAGGGTGTTGATGGCGCGGGCGAGGAGCCTGCGCAGCTCGCGGTCCTCGGCGACCTCGACCGGGTTGTCGGCGGCGGTGTCCTCCAGGGTGTCCATGAGCGACAGCCGGTCGCCGCCCTCGCCGCCCGCGTGGAGCAGCTCCTCCAGGGCGACGACGTTCGCGAGGGACAACTGGCTGAAAACCGCGTGCAGCTCCTCCAGCCCGATGTCCATCTCGGCCGCGACCTCGCTCTCGGTCGGGGTCCGCCGGAGCTTGGCCTCGAGGGTGGCGTAGGCGCGCTCGACGTTGCGCGCCTTCTGCCGTACGGAGCGCGGGATCCAGTCCAGGGCGCGGAGTTCGTCGATCATCGCGCCCCGGATGCGGGTGATCGCGTAGGTCTCGAACTTGATCGACCGCTCGACGTCGAACTTCTCGATGGCGTCGATCAGCCCGAAGACTCCGGAGGAGACGAAGTCGGCCTGTTCCACGTTGGAGGGCAGCCCCACGCTGACGCGGCCGGCGACGTACTTGACCAGCGGCGAGTAGTGCAGGATCAACTGCTCCCGCAGCCGCTCGTCGCCCGTGTCCTTGTACGACCGCCACAGCTCGTCGAGCGATGTCGGTGCGGGTGGTCGCACGGCGCCCCGGGCTGCTGGGGGCACCGCAGCGCGGTCAGACCCGGAGGTGTGCTGGGGCATGCGTCGCCTTGAGCCGTTCTGCTGGCGGATGGGTCGGTCTGGGGGTCCGGCAGGGAATGCTGGTGAGCGTAGCGTGACTGGACCGTCGCGGTGTGCGAACCTCTGCGGATCGCACCGCTCCGGGTGGCCGGCCTCGGCCACGCTTTCGAACCCGGGCGAGGGCACGCTTCGGCCGCCGGGGTGCGACCTGGAGAACTGGCTGGTTCATCACCATCACCATTTCACCCGAATGCTCCAGGTCAAGTACCGCCTCGCCGCACATTCGCCCCTTCCGTGGGGGTGTTCGTCAACTGCCAGTCGTCTCCTTGCCGTTCGACGAACCCCAGGGAGTGCAGTTCGTAGAGTCGGGCGAGGGTGTCGTCGGTGGACGAGCCGGCCCGGTCGCCGATCGTCCTCACGGGCGCGGGGCGGCCCGCGGGCATCGCTTCGAGGACGCGGGTGGCGTCGGGGCCGAGGAGGTCCCTGGGCAGGACGGGTCCGCGCCTCACCGGGGCGAGTTGACCCATGTCCCCGACGAGTTCGATCACTTCGGCCGCGTCGGTGACGAGGGTGGCCTCGCCGCGCAGGAGTTCGTGGACGCCTGCGGAGAGGCCGCTGGTGACGGCGCCGGGCACCCCCATGGTGTGGCGGCCGAGCCGTGCGGCGGCGCGCGCGGTGACGAGGGAGCCGCTGCGGTACTCGGCCTCGACGACGACGGTGCCGCGGGTCAGGGCGGCGATGACCCGGTTGCGGAGGATGAATCTGCTGGGTGTGGGGTGACTGCCGGGTGGTAACTCGCCGATGACGAGTCCCTGTTCGGCGATGCGTCCGATGAGTCCGGCATGGCCGCGGGGGTAGGGGGTGTCGACGCCGCAGGCGAGGACGGCGACGGTGGCGCCCTGGGCGGCGAGGGCTCCTCTGTGGGCGGCGCCGTCGACGCCGAAGGCGGCGCCGGAGACGACCACCCACCCCTCTTCGGCGAGCCCTGAGGCGAGCGTGGTGGCCATGTGGGCGCCGTAGGGGGTGCAGGCACGGGCACCGACGACGGCGACGGAGCGCAGGGCCCAGGTCCGCAGGTCGGCAGGGCCCCGGATCCAGAGCCCGACGGGCCGGGCGTCGCCGAGGTCGTCGAGCTGGCGGGGCCACTCCGCGTCGCCGGGGACGACGAGCCGGCCGCCGTGCCGCTCGGCGGCGTCCAGGTCCCGCCGCGGTTCCACGGCCGCGGCGCGGCGGCGCCACCCGTCGACCCGTTTCGCCCCGGTGCCGGGGAAGGGGGTGCCCTCCCGGGCGTCTGCCGGGTCTCGGAGCCGCTCCAGGAACCCCGGGGGCCCGTACGCCCGCAGCCACCGGCCGGCGTGGGTGTCACCGGGTTCGACGACACGGGTGAGGGCAGCGCGGGCGAGGCGTTCGTCGTCGGAGGTCATGCGCGGTCCCCCGCTCCCACCGGTACGCCCCGGGCGATGCCGGTACGCAGTTCGAGGGCGAGGTCGACGTCCTGGGCGTCGGGCCGGTCGTGGCCCGCGAGGTCCGCGACGGTCCAGGCGACGCGCAGGACCCGGTCGAGTCCGCGGGCGGTGAGCATCCCCCGCTCGATGTCCCGCTCCGCCGCGGCGAGGGCTCCGGGGCCGACGAGGAAGCGGGTGCGCAGTTCGTGGCCGGGCACCTCGCTGTTGACGGTCCAGGGCGTGCCGGCGAGCCGGGCGGCGGTGCGGGCGCGCGCCTCGCGGACCCGGTCGGCGACGGTGGCGGTGGCTTCGCCGCGTCCGCCCTGGCCGAGGAGGTCCGAGCGGGTGACGGGTTCGGCTTCGACCCGGAGGTCGATGCGGTCGAGGAGCGGGCCGGAGAGCCGGGCCTGGTAGCGGCGGATCAGGGAGGCGGGGCACTCGCAGCCGGCGCCGCGCAGGGTGTGCCGTCCGCAGGGGCAGGGGTTGGCGGCGAGGGCGAGCAGGAAGCGGGCGGGGAGCCGGACCACCCCAGCGGCGCGGGCGACGACGACGTGCCCGGATTCGAGGGGCTGCCGCAGGGCGTCGAGCGCCTTCCCGGAGAACTCCGGCGCCTCGTCGAGAAAGAGCACGCCGCGATGGGCGAGGGAGACGGCGCCGGGGCGTGGGAGTCCGTTGCCGCCGCCGACGAGGGACTGCATGGTCGCGGAGTGGTGGGGCGCGCAGTAGGGCGCACGCCGGACGAGCGGTTCGCCGGGCGGGAGGATGCCGGCGACGGAGTGGACGGCGGTGACTTCGAGGGACTCTTGGCGGGTGAGGGGCGGCAGGATGCCGGGGAGGCGTTCGGCGAGCATGGTCTTGCCGGCTCCGGGCGGTCCGGAGAGCAGCAGGTGGTGGCTGCCCGCGGCGGCGACTTCCAGGGCGCGGCGGGCGCCGTGCTGGCCGGCGACGTCGGCGAGGTCGGGTCCGTCGAGGGGATCGGCGGAGAGGCCGGTGCCGACTCCGGCGCCGGGGACGAGGAGTCCGGCGAGCATGGCGTCGGGGCGCCCCTCCTCGGCGGGTTCCTCTGCGGGGACGGGTTCGTCGGAGAGGACGGCGATGAGCTGGCGCAGGCTGCGGACGCCGAGGACGGAGACCCCGGGGACGAGCGCGGCTTCGCCGGCCGTCTGCTCGGGGACGACGACCTGCCGGTAGCCGGCTTCGGCGGCGGCGAGGACGGCGGGCAGGACGCCCCGCACGGGCCGGACGCGGCCGTCGAGTCCGAGTTCGCCGATGAGGACCAGGTCGGCGATGCCCCGGGGGTCGATCCGCTCGGCGGCGCCGAGGACGGCGGCGGCGACGGCGAGGTCGAATCCGGATCCGCCTTTCGGGACGGAGGCGGGGCTGAGTCCGACGGTGAGCTTCTTCTGCGGCCATTCGGCGTCGGAGTTGACGATGGCGGCCCTGACACGGTCGCGGCTCTCGGTGAGGCTCTTGTCGGGCAGTCCGACGAGGGTGAAGGCGGCGACTCCGGCTTCCAGATCGGCCTGGACCTCGACGACGACGCCTTCGACGCCGACGAGGGCGACGGAACAGGTGCGGGCGAATCCCATCACGCCACCCCCTGGGCGTGGGTGACGACCGGGGCGCCCCGACGGGGCAGGACCACGCCGACGAGGTCGATGCGGACGCCCCCGTCGGGCGGTGGTCCGCCGTGGCGGTCGAGCCAGCAGGCCGCGAGGCGTTTGAGCCGGTCGGCCTTGGCGGGGGTGACGGCGGCCATGGGGTGCTCGAAGGCGCCGTCACGCCGGGTCTTGACCTCGCAGACGACGACGGTGTCCCCGTCCCGGGCGACGATGTCGATCTCTCCGGTGCGTCCGCAGCGCCAGTTCCGGGCGAGGATGCTCATCCCGGCCTCGGTCAGCCTGCGGACCGCGAGCTGTTCTCCGTACCGCCCGAGGGCGTTCCTCGGGTTCGTCCGGCTCGCCGACGTGCCCGGCCCACTCGTCGTGTGCGTCGTGCTCGATGCGCTCGGTGCGTTCATCGGTACCACCTCCGGCACCGACTGTGACGCCTCGCCACGTTCCGTGTGCGGACCGGTGGACGGCCGAGCGTCTGTGGAAAACCTCGTCACTCGTCCGAGTGATTCACACCGGGCCGCGGCATCAGCTGCCGGGAAGCTCCAGGTCGCTCTTGTTGAGCTCCTCGATGTTCACGTCCTTGAACGTGAGGACGCGGACCTGCTTGACGAACCTGGCCGGCCGGTACATGTCCCAGACCCAGGCGTCGGCCATGGACACCTCGAAGAACACCTCGCCCTGGACCGAGTGCACCTGCATCTCGTAGTCGTTGGTGAGGTAGAAGCGACGCTCGGTCTCGATCACATATTTGAACAGCCCGACGACATCGCGGTACTCCCGGTAGAGCTTCAGCTCCATCTCGGTCTCGTACTTCTCGAGGTCCTCGGCGCTCATGGCATGTTCCCCTTCAGCCGTGCGTCCACCTATTGTGCGCCAGCCGCTCGCACCGTTAAGCGATTTCCGGGGCGAGCACCACCGGTGAACTCGGCGGTCCCTCGTCGAGCAGCCTGTGCAGCAGCTCGGCGAGTCTGGTCGGGTACACCGTCTCACGCGCCGCCGACAGTTCGGCGGAGGTCCACCACCTCAGCCCGGAGACACTGCGCTGCTCCAGCTCGGTGAGGCCGCCCGGGGCCGTCACCGTCTGCCGGGTTCGCGCCAGGTAGTACCACTCGTCCTGGTCCCAGCGCCGCCCGTCGAACGGGAAGGAGCAGAGCCGCTGCCAGAGGACCGGTCCCAGTTCGACGTCGGTGATCCCGGTCTCCTCGGCGAGCTCGCGCAGCACCGCCTCCTCCCGGGTCTCGTCGCCCTCCAGGCCGCCACCGGGCGTGAACCACCAGGTCTGGGCCGGGTCCTCGGGCTCGTACCCGTGCATGAGGAGGATGCGGTCGTCGGGGTCGAGCAGGACGACCCGCGCCACCCGCCGAAGCTCCCGCCCGCCGAAGCGGTGCGGCCCCCCGGCCGAAGCCTCCGTACCCGTCATGCGGCCACCGTCTCCACCCGTCACGCGTCCACCGTCTCCCTGCCCGACGACCGGTCTCCCGAGCGGCCCGCGGACCGTCCGCCCACCAGCCGCGCCACCGGGCCGTACGCGGCCCCGGCAAGGATCAGTACACACCCGCCGACGATCGCGTAGAAGAGCGGCTCGACCGGGCCGCGCTCCGAGACCCCGCCGGGCAGCGCCGCGAAGGCGGTGGGGCGCTCCACCAGCTCCGTCCCGGGCCAGGCGACGGCGTCGACCCGGGCGGTGACCGCGGAGCTCGGTACGGAGCCGTGACCGGCCTCCTCCAGGTGGGTCCTGGAGTCCAGGGAGTTGTGCCGCTCGTCGCCGAGCAGGAAGAGCTTTCCCTCCGGCACGGCCGCCGAGAACTTCTGCCCCGATACCGGGGCGCCGGGCCGGGTGTACGGCTCCTCGATCGCCCTGCCGTCGATCGTGAGCCGTCCGTCCTTGTCGCAGCAGGCGACGGTGTCGCCACCGACGCCGACGACGCGCTTCACCATGGGCACGTCGCCCCAGAGCGGGTCGTTGAAGATGACGATGTCGCCGCGCCGCACCTCGTCGCCGTCGATCCGCTGCGCGAGGACCTTCGATCCGACGGCCAGGGCCGGCGTCATCGAGTCACTGGGCACGCTGTACGGCTGGTAGACCACGGCTCCCCAGGCGAAGCCGCCGAGGAAGAGCACACAGCCGACGGCCACGACCAGCCCCGACAGCACGCTGCCGAGGCGGCCGCGGCCGCCTTCCGTACGTATGGTTCCGCTCATCCCAGCGCTCCCCACCTCGAAGGTCGGTTCGACGATCTGGGACGGCACCCTACCCGGGCGCCCCTACTCGGCGGTATGCCGAGCGGTGAGCCTCTTCCTGCGCCACAGCACCAGCGGCAGCGCACCGGCCAGACCGGCGGCGCCCGGGGCGACGGCCAGCGCCTGGCTGAGCCCCGGCTGGTCGAAGGTCTCCGGCACGGGCAGCGTCGACCAGCGGGTGACCGGCCAGGCCACGAAGACGGCGCGGCCGACGACCTGGTCGTTCGGGACGGTGCCGCCGCCGGCGAGGTTCTGGTGGTAGCGGGAGTCCAGCGAGTTCTGCCGGTTGTCGCCCATCACCCAGATGCTGTCCTTGGGGATGGTGATCGGCCCGAAGGGCTTGTCACCGCAGGGCGAGGAGCCGGGGTAGATGTACGCGGTCTCGTCCAGCGCCTTGCCGTTGAGGATGACCTTGCCGCCCTCCTTGCAGGAGACCGTGTCGCCGCCCACCGCGATGACGCGCTTGATCAGATCCTTCTCCTCGGCGGACGGCATCAGGCCGATGAAGGAGAGGAACTCCTGGAGCACGTTGGGGTCGGGAGTGGGCTCGCCCTCCAGCCAGCCGCCCGGGTCGTGGAAGACGACGACCTCGCCGCGCTCCGGCTCGGAGCCGAACCACGGGGTCAGCTTGTCCACCAGGACCCGGTCGCCACGCTGCAGCGTGTTCATCATCGAGTCCGAGGGGATCGAGAACGCCTGCACCAGGAACGTCTTGATCAGCAGCGCGAGCAGCAGGGCGATACCGATCAGCAGCGGCAGTTCCTTCCAGAAGGAACGCGGCTTCCTGGGGGCATCGTCGGCCTCGCCGTCCTCCCCGGCCTCGCCGCCCTGTCCGGTGCCGCCGGCGTCGGCCGCGCCGTCCGCGGGGTCGGCGTCCGACCGGTCGCCGGAGTCATCCCTCATGGCCACCGACGACTCGGTGAGGCGCTCGGGCCTCTCCTCGGGATCGTCGTGTCCGGATCGTGCGCCGACGGCCACATCCCCCACATCCACTCCTCAGTCCGTGCATATGCCTGCCCCAGAACAGGGACAGGCCCATCACTCCCATAACGAGCGGGAGTTCCGCAGGGGTCGGGAGCCAGGGCAATCCGTTCAGATTCCGCGAAGACACACTATGCGACACACCGTGTGCGGACACAGCTCCCGAACGACCGTCCGGTACGGCCGCAAACGTGTCCGGCTCCTCCAGGCGCCGCCAGTGGCTCACCGGCCAGACGATGCCCACCGCGCGGCCGACGACGTCGTCCACGGAGATCGTCCCCTGGTCCTTCTCCTCGAGATGGAAGCGCGAGTCGGCGGAGTCCGAGCGGTGGTCGCCCAGCACGAAGATCCGGCCCTGGGGCACCGTCACCTTGAACTTGATCTTCGAGGGTTCGTTCCCGGGGTGCAGGTAGGGCTCGTCGAGCGGTACGCCGTTGACCGTGACCCGCCCGTCCTTGTCGCAGCAGGCGACGGTGTCGCCGCCGACGGCCACCACGCGCTTGATCAGGTCCTGTTCGTCGGCCGACGGCAGCAGTCCGATGAAGGTCAGGGCCTGCTTGACCTGCTTGACGCCGACCGGGTCGTCGGCGGGCGGCCCGGCGTCCTGGAGCCAGTTGCCGGGGTCCTTGAAGACCACGACGTCACCGCGCTGCGGAGTGGAACCGAACCAGGGGGTGAGTTTGTCGACCACGACCCGGTCGTCGATCCGGATCGTCTGTTCCATCGAGCCGGACGGGATGACGAACGCCTGGACCAGGAAGGTCTTCAGGACGAGCGCGATCAGCACCGCGACCATGACGAGGAGCGGGATCTCCTTGACGGCCGAGCGCTGCCGCCGGCGCTTGACCTTGCGGGCGAGCTTGCGCCGCTCCGCCCGCCCGGGCATCGGCCGGCCGCTCTCCGTGGGCCGCGTGCCGGTGGGCAGCGGTGTGTCGGCGCGGTGCCCGGCCGCCCTGCCGCGGTTACCCATGGCCACCCGCCGCGGGAGCGGGTACGCCGTCGAAGGCGCCGGTCGCCGGCACACCGGACCAGCGGCCGAAGGGCCAGCCGATCCAGTCGGCGCGGCCGATCACCTGCTCGACGGGCACCATGCCGCCGCCCGGCTGACCGAGGTGGTCCCGGGAGTCGCTCGACTGACTGCGGTGGTCGCCCATCACCCACAGGGTGCCCTGCGGTACGACGATGTCGAAGGGAACCTTCGACGGCGCGTCGCCCAGTTGGACGTACCACTCCTCGACGGGCGTGCCGTTGACGGTGAGCCGGCCGTTCGCGTCGCAGCAGACGACACGGTCGCCGCCGACGCCCACGACGCGCTTCACGAAGTCGGTCTCGGCGGGCTCGGCGAGGCCGAGGGCCGCGGCGGTGCCGTGCAGGAGCCCGGTGACCGGGTTCTCCTCGGGCACCTCCTGGAGGAAGGATCCGGTGCCGTCGAAGACGACGACGTCCCCGCGGCGGGGCTGGTCGCCGAACCGGTACGCCAGCTTGTTCACCAGGATCCGGTCCCCGACCTGGAGCGTCGGCTCCATCGAGCGGCTGGGGATCAGGAAGGGCTGCAGCACGAAGTGGCTGAGGAGCAGCAGGAAGAGAACACAGGCGCCGCCGAGGACCCCCGTACGGCGCCAGGACCATCCGGACCACCCGGGCCCGGATATACGCGCGGAGCGCGACCGCTCCTCCGTCTCGGAGGAGCGGTCGCGCTCCGTGTGCTGTGCTTCGGTGTCCATCGAGGGCAGAGCCTATCCGGCCGCCCTGTGAGTCAGTGCTCCGAAGCCCCGCGCGAACGGTGAGCCGAAGCTCAGTTGTCGCGCTTCTCCTTGATCTTGGCAGCCTTACCGCGCAGCTCACGCAGGTAGTAGAGCTTGGCGCGACGGACGTCACCGCGGCTGACGAGCTCGATCTTCTCGAAGATCGGGCTGTTCACCGGGAAGGTGCGCTCGACGCCGACGGAGAACGAGACCTTGCGGACCGTGAAGGTCTCGCTGACGCCCGAGCCCTGGCGGCGGATGACGACACCCTTGAACTGCTGGATACGGGAGCGGTTGCCCTCGATGACGCGCACGTGGACGTTCACGGTGTCGCCGGGACGGAAGGCGGGGAGGTCGGAGCGGAGCGAAGCCGCGTTGACCGAGTCGAGCAGGGAGGCCATGGTGGTCTCTTTCCTCGCTGATGCCACAGGTCATCAGCGGAACGTTCGAAGAAGACGATGAAGCGCCGTGCGTACCGGGCGGGCGTCGTCCCCCTGTGGCAGGGGCGCTCGTCGGACACACAGCAGCGGCCTATTCTTCCACGGCGTCGGCCCTGCGCCAAAATCGGCCACCGGGCTCCGGGGCCCAGCCGAGCAGGGAGAGCATCTCCCGGTCCTTCTTGTCGAAGACGGACGGGTCGCAGCGCTCGATCAGGTCCGGCCGGTTCGCCGCCGTACGCCGGAACGCCTCGTCGCGGCGCCAGCGCGCGATCTTCCCGTGGTGCCCGCTGAGGAGTACGTCGGGGATGGCGCGGCCCCGCCACTCGGGGGGCTTGGTGTAGACGGGGCCTTCGAGGAGGTTGGCCATGGCGCCGGGGGCGAAGGAGTCGTCACGGTGGGACTCGGCGTTGCCGAGGACGCCGGGCAGCAGCCGCGCCACGGCCTCGGTGACGACCAGGACGGCGGCCTCCCCGCCGGCCAGGACGTAGTCGCCGATGGAGACCTCGTAGACCGGCATCCGGGTCGCGTACTCGTCCATGACCCGCCGGTCGATGCCCTCGTAGCGGGCCGGCGTGAAGATGAGCCAGGGGCGCTCGGAGAGCTCGACGGCGAGCTCCTGGGTGAAGGGGCGCCCGCTGGGCGTGGGGACGACCAGGACGGGTCCGTGGGCGCCCGCCTCGAAGCCGTCGGCGAGCGTCTGGTCCAGGGCGTCGCCCCAGGGATCGGTCTTCATGACCATGCCCGGGCCGCCGCCGTACGGGGTGTCGTCGACCGTGTTGTGGCGGTCGTAGGTCCACTCCCGCAGGTCGTGTACGTGGACGTCGAGCTGTCCACGCGCGCGTGCCTTGCCGACCAGGGAGACGTTCAGCGGCTCCAGGTACTCGGGGAAGATCGTGACGACGTCGAGCCGCATCAGGACTCTTCCTCGCGGGACTCGGCGGACTCGTCGGACTCGGCGGAGCCGTCGGAGCCGTCGGTCTCGGCGGAATCGCGGGAGGAGGCGATCTCGGCACGGTCGTCGATCAGCCCGGGCGGGGGATCGATGACGGCCCGCTGCCGCTCCAGGTCGATCTCGGTGACGATCTCCTCGACGAAGGGGATCATCAGCTCGGTGCCGTCGGGCCGCTCGACGATGAAGAGGTCCTGGGACGGCAGGTGGGAGATCTCGGTGATCCGGCCGATCTCGGTGCCGTCGGCGAGCACGACGTCCAGGTCCATGAGCTGGTGGTCGTAGTACTCGTCGTCCTCCTCCGGCCGCTCGTCGGGGTCGACGTCGGCGATGAGCAGGGTGTTGCGCAGGGCTTCGGCGCCGTTCCGGTCGCGTACGCCCTCGAAGCGGACGAGCAGGCGACCGCTGTGGACGCGACCGGTCTCGATGGTCAGGGGTCCCGCCGAGGCGGGATCGGTGAGCAGGACCGCTCCGGGGCTGAGCCTCAGTTCGGGCTCGTCCGTCCGTACCTCGACGGTGACCTCGCCCTTGATGCCGTGGGCGCGGCCGACCCGCGCGACTACCAGCTGCACGACTGCATTCTCTCCTGTCCGACGACGACGGGCCGGGGCGGACCCGAAGGCCCTCCCCGGCCCGTGCCGGTGTGTCCAACTTGCTTCAGCGGACCTGGTCCACGTCGACGAGGTCGACACGGATGCCACGGCCGCCGATGGCGCCCACGACGGTGCGCAGCGCACGCGCGGTGCGGCCGTTGCGGCCGATCACCTTGCCGAGGTCGTCGGGGTGGACCCGGACCTCCAGCACGCGGCCACGGCGCAGGTTGCGCGAGGCGACCTGCACATCGTCGGGGTTGTCGACGATGCCCTTCACGAGGTGCTCGAGAGCCTCCTCGAGCATGCTCAGGCCTCGGTCGACTCGGTGGACGCGGCCTCGGCCTCGTCCGCCTTCTTGTCGGCCTTCTTCGCCTTCGGGGTGATGGCCTCACCCTTGGCGTCGTCGCCCTCGAGGGTCTTGGCGAACGCGTCGAAGGAGGCGCGCTTGTCCTCCTTCGTCGCCGGCTGCAGCAGCGGCGCCGGGGCCGGCAGGCCCTTGTGCTTCTGCCAGTCGCCGGTGAGCTTCAGGATGGCGAGGACCGGCTCGGTCGGCTGGGCGCCGACGGACAGCCAGTACTGCGCGCGGTCCGAGTCGACCTCGATCTTCGACGGGTTGTACGTCGGGTGGTACAGACCGATCTCCTCGATCGCACGACCGTCCCGGCGGGTGCGGGAGTCGGCGACGACGATGCGGTAGTGCGGCTGGCGAATCTTGCCGAGGCGCTTGAGCTTGATCTTGACTGCCACTGGAGTGGTGTCTCCTGGTCTTGACGTGGTTGGGCACATGAGATGCCACGTGGGGTTGCGGTACTCGGGTGCCCGATGGACGCGTCAGCCGGAGGAGAGAGGGGTCCTGTGCGACTGTCGAGTACAGCTAGCCATTGTGCCACACGACCGTGGCGCCCCTGACCCGGGCCGGGTCAGGGGTCAGCCGGCCGCGCCCACCGATTCCGGGATACGGAAGGGCTTGCCGCAGCCGCCGCAGACGATCGGGGCCTGGGCGAGCACCGAGGGGACCACGCGCACGTTGCGGCCGCAGTCGCAGACGGCCTTGACGCGCACTCCGCCGCCGGAGGAGCCGTGGCGGGCGGCGGGGCCGCGGAAGGAGCGCTTGGTGTCCGCGGCCGTCGCGACGGTGTGGGCCTTCAGGGCGCGCTGCAGCCGCTCCATCGTGGGCCTGTACCGCCGCTTCGCCTCGGGGTTGAGCGTGACCAGGGAGAAGCCGCTGCTGGCGTGCGGCTCCTCGGGGTGGTCCAGGCCCATCTCCTCGGCGATCGCCAGGAATCTGCGGTTGTGGTAGCGGCCGGCGCGTGAGGTGTCGCGGACACCTCGGGCGGCGGCGATGCCGTGGACTGCCTCGTGGAGCAGCCGTTCGAAGGAGAGCTCGGCGCCGCAGGCGGACGACGACTCTCCGATCAGGGACTCGGGCGCGGCAAGATCGGGCAGTTCGGGGTGGTGCCGCTGAATGTCGGCCCACGCCTGTGCCAGCTCTGCGGCGAGAACAGGTGGTGTCGTGCTCACGTCGCGTACAACGAGCCGACGCGCTCCCGGGTTCCATTCCGGGGCATCCCAAATATTTTGCACGTACCCGTCAGTTGCCCTTGATGTGTCCGGACGAGGGTCAGTGCGCCGATCTGCGGAGAAGTGGCGCAGCTCGCGTCAAGCTGGTGCGTAGCGGCGCATACGCCCCGGCGCGTAGAGGTGGTGTACGCGCTCCGGGGGCCGATGCGGGGACAGTACCGGTTCGGGCGTCAAGTCGGCGCACCGCCCCCTCCCCGAAGGGGAAGTGGTGCGGCGCGAGCACTGGACGCGGGCACGGATCGGCAGTTCCCTGACATACGGGGGGATGCGGGCACCTGCTTCACGGGGGCTGTCGACCAGGCACTGATTGGGGCTCTTTCCATGACACCTACGCTCGTCCCGCACCACCCCGCGCGCGACTGGGCCGAGATCCAGGAACGCATGCTCGTACCGCTCTACGAGGCGGTGTACGACCGGCTGGAGGTGGGCCCCGGCTCACGGGTCCTGGGGCTCGGCTGCGGATCGGGCCTCGCGCTGCTGATCGCGGCCTCGCGCGGCGCGCGGGTCACCGGCGTGGACCGGGACCACGCGCGCGTGGAGCTGGCGAGGGAGCGGATTCCGGAGGAGACGGGGCACACGGTCGTCGAGGGCGGCCCGGCGGACGTCGGTTCCGCGTCCCACGAGCCGTTCGACGTGATCACGGCCTTCCACGCCTCGGCGGAGCTGGGGCGCGATCTCGCGGGCGTCACTCATCTGGCCCAACCGGGCGCGGCGGTCGTACTGGCGGGCTGGGGGCCGCCCGAGCGGTGCGCGACGTCGTCGGTGCTGAAGGTCGCGGCGCGGCTGACGGGCTGGCGGCCGGCGTTCCGCGACGACCTGGAGGACGTGGTGGCGCGGGCCGGCCTGAAGCCGGACGGCTCGGGCCGGGTGTCCTGCCCGTTCGGCTACGCGGACGCGGACAGCGCGGTACGGGGCCTCGTCTCGACGGGCGACTTCGACGCGGCGATCCGCGCGACGGACCCGGACCAGGTCGAGAAGGAGATCACGGAGGCGCTGCAACCGTACGTCCGCCACGACGGCACGGTCTGGATGCCGAACGTCTTCCGCTACCTGGTCGCCCGAGTGCGGTAAGCCCCCGGGGGCGGGCCGGAGCCGAACGCGGGCCCCCTGGGCCGGCCGCCGTGCCGGAAGCGGGTCCTGACCGTACGAACCACGCGGCGGGACTCCGTACGGGGCCGGAGCTCGTACCCGGACCCCGGGCCGGAGCACGGGGCTCGTGCGCGGACGCGGCCCGGAGCACGGGCCGGCCCCGCGGCCCGGTGCCGGGCCGAGCAGGGGCCGGGCCCGCAGCCCGGTGCCGGCCCTGGGCCCCTGCTCGGTTCCGGGCCGGGCCGGTGCTCGATGCCGGGCCCCTGCTCGGTGCCGGGGCCTGGGCCCTGATCGGTTCCGGGCCCGGGCCCCTGCCGACGACGGGCGACGGGAGCCCGCGGGCGGCGTGGGGCGCGCTTCAGGGGTCCTTGTTCAGGCGTGTGATGCCCGCGGCGCGGTAGGCCGCGGCCTCTTCCAGGGTCTCGTTCGCCAGGAGGGCGGTCGCCAGGGCGTCGAGTCTGTCGCGGTTCTCGCGGAGCTGGCGGACGGCGCTCTCGTAGCACTCGTCGACGATCCGGCGCATCTCCTCGGCCACCATGTCGAGGGTCGCGGGGGCCGCCGAGAGGCCGTACGCCTGCTGCGCGTCGCCGGGGATGGCCGTGAGGCGGCCCACGCGCTCGCTCATGCCCCAGCGGCCGGCCATGCCGCGGGCGATGCTGGTGACCTGCTCCAGGTCGCTCTCGGCGCCCGTGGTGACGACCCCGAAGACGACCTGCTCGGCGGCCATCCCGCCGAGCGCGCCGATGATCCGGCCCCGCAGGTACTCCTCGGTGTACGCGTACTTGTCGGCGTCCGGCGTGGAGAGCGTGACGCCGAGGGCGCGCCCGCGCGGCACGATCGTGATCTTGCGGACCGGGTCCGCGCCGGGCTGGAGCATCCCGAGCAGGGCGTGGCCGCTCTCGTGGTACGCCGTGCGGCGCCGCTCCTCCTCCGGCATCACCAGCGGCCGCTCGGCGCCGAGCTGGACCTTCTCCAGGGCGTCGGACAGGTCGGACGCGGTGACCGCCTTCTGCTGCCGCTTGACGGCCAGGAGGGCGGCCTCGTTGGCGAGGTTGGCGAGGTTGGCGAGTTCCGCGCCCGTCATCCCCGGAGTCGTCCGGGCGACCTGGACCAGGTCGACGTCCTGGGCGAGCGGGATGTCCCGGGTGTGGATCCTCAGGATGGCCTCGCGGCCCCCGCGGTCGGGCGGGTTCACGTGCACGATCCGGTCGAAGCGGCCGGGCCGGGTGAGCGCCGGGTCGAGCACGTCGGCGCGGTTGGTCGCGGCGAGGACGATGACGCCCTCGGAGCCGGTGAAGCCGTCCATCTCGGTCAGGATCTGGTTGAGGGTCTGTTCGCGCTCGTCGTGGCCGCCCATGCCGGAGCCGCCGCCCCGCGCGCGGCCGATGGTGTCGATCTCGTCGATGAAGACGATCGCCGGGGCCACCTTGCGGGCCTCGGCGAAGAGCTCCCGGACCCGCGAGGCCCCGACGCCGACGATCATCTCGATGAACTCCGACGCGGAGGCGGAGAAGAACGGCACGCCGGCCTCGCCGGCGACCGCCCTGGCCAGGAGGGTCTTGCCGGTGCCGGGCGGTCCCGCGAGAAGCACGCCGCGCGGCATCTTGGCGCCCATGTCGCGGTAGGCGGAGGGGTTCTTCAGGAAGTCGACGACGTCGTTGAGTTCGCCCTCGACCTCGTCGATCCCGGCGACGTCCTCGAAGGTGGTGCGCCGGACGCCCGGTTCGAGCTCGACCGGCTTGGGCGGGGCCTTGCGGCCGAGCATGCCGCCCGCCCCGCCCATCCCGCTCATCCGGCGTGCGATGAAGATCCACAGGGCGACGAGCAGCAGCATCGGCGCGAGCGCGATCAGCAGGTTGGCGAGGAAGCTGCGCTCCTGGACGACGGGTTCGGCGGTGACCGTGACGCCCTTCGCAGTCAGCTCGTTCCAGAGCTCGTCGTCGGCGAACGCGGGCCGCTGGGTGACGAACTTGGAGTAGTCGCCCTTGTCTCCGTTGGGCAGCGGCTGCTTGTTCTTCAGCTCGCCCTGGATGGCGTCACCCTTGGAGTAGATCTTGGTGACGTTGCCCGCGTTCACCTGCTTGCTGAACTCGGTGTACGAGATCGTCGGCTCGTCGCCCCGGTTGAAGAACGACAGCACGAGGTTGGCGATGAGATAGACGACCAGGGCGGCGAGGACGAGCCCTCCCCACCCTCCGGGCATCTTCCGTTTCGGCGGCTGCGGCGGCGGCGCCCCTTCCGAGCGCCAGGGCTGGTCGGTCCGGTCGCGCGGAGGTACGGAGTTGGGCACGCTGCTCTCCTCACACCGACGGTCGGGCCCGGCCCTCAGTATCGAAAGTCCGGACGATCCCGGCATGCCGGACGGGGTGAAGGAGTGAAAAGGGGCCCGGGGCGGTTTCACACCGCCCCGGGCCCCTTCGGGAACCTGCTCAGCCCATGAACTTCTTGAACTCGTCCGGCAGCTCGAAGTCGCCCGGGTTCTGCCCGGCCGCCGGGAGACCGAACGCCCCGCCCTGCTGCGCCTGCTCGCGGCGGGCCTGGGCGGCCTCCTCCTCGGCCTTGCGCTTCATCGGGTTACCGCTCTTGCGCTTGCCCTTGGCCTGCTTGACCTGCTTCTTCTGCCGGCCGGGGCCGCCACCCATGCCCGGGATGCCGGGCATGCCCGGCATGCCGCCGCCCTGGGCCATGCGGGACATCATCTTGCGGGCCTCGAAGAAGCGCTCGACGAGCCCCTTGACCGCGCTGACCTCGACACCGGAACCCTTGGCGATCCGGGCGCGGCGCGAGCCGTTGATGATGGTCGGGTCCTGGCGCTCGCCCGGCGTCATCGACTTGATGATCGCGGCCGTGCGGTCGACGTCCCGCTCGTCGATGTTGTTGATCTGCTCCTTCATCTGCGCCATGCCGGGGAGCATCCCGAGCAGCTTGGAGATGGAGCCCATCTTGCGGACCTGCTCCATCTGGGCCAGGAAGTCGTCGAGCGTGAACTCCTGACCCTTCTTGGACGCCAGCTTGGAGGCCATCTTGGCGGCCTCTTCCTGGCTGAAGGTCTGCTCGGCCTTCTCGATCAGGGAGAGCATGTCGCCCATGCCGAGGATGCGGGACGCCATGCGGTCCGGGTGGAACGCGTCGAACTCGTCCAGCTTCTCGCCGTTGGAGGCGAACATGATCTGGCGGCCGGTGACGTGCGCGATGGAGAGCGCGGCACCGCCTCGGGCGTCGCCGTCGAGCTTGGAGAGCACGACACCGTCGAAGCCCACGCCGTCACGGAAGGCCTCGGCGGTGTTGACCGCGTCCTGACCGATCATGGCGTCGACGACGAAGAGGACCTCGTCGGGGCTGACGGCGTCGCGGATGTCCGCGGCCTGCTGCATCAGCTCCTGGTCGATGCCGAGGCGGCCGGCGGTGTCGACGATGACGACGTCGTACATCTTGGTCCGCGCGTACTCGATCGAGTCCTTCGCGACCTGGACCGGGTCACCGACGCCGTTGCCCGGCTGCGGGCCGTAGAACGCCACGCCCGCGCGCTCGGCGACGACACCGAGCTGGGTGACGGCGTTGGGGCGCTGGAGGTCACAGGCGACGAGCAGCGGGGAGTGGCCCTGGCTCTTGAGCCAGAGGCCGAGCTTTCCGGCGAGGGTGGTCTTACCGGCACCCTGGAGACCGGCGAGCATGATCACGGTGGGCGCGGTCTTGGCGAACCGCAGGCGCCGGGTCTCGCCACCGAGGATGCCGATGAGCTCCTCGTTGACGATCTTGATGACCTGCTGGGCGGGGTTCAGCGCCTGGGAGACCTCGGCGCCGGCGGCCCGCTCCTTGACCTGCTTGATGAAGGCCCGGACGACGGGCAGCGCGACGTCGGCCTCGAGCAGGGCGATCCGGATCTCGCGCGCGGTGGCGTCGATGTCCGCCTCGGACAGGCGGCCCTTGCCCCGGAGGTTCTTGAATGTCGCTGCAAGGCGGTCGGAGAGGGTATCGAACACGGCGGTCGCGGATCCTCGGTGTCGGGGGCAGGCGGACAGATTGCCCTCAAGGGTATCTGGCCGCTCGAAGGACGTGCCCCCGCCCGCCGAATCCGGTGGGCGAGGGGACGGGAACCCCGCATGTGCGGGGAGCGGACTTCGGCACCGGCGGCCCGGTCCCTGACCCCGGGGTCACCCCCCGCCCGTGCGGGGACCGGCCCCGGCCCGACGACCGGCGTGCCGCCGTGTCGCGGGTCGCGGGTCACGGGTCACGGGTCGCGGGTCACGGGTCACCGGCCACGGGCCACCGGCCACCGGCCACGGGCCACGGGCCACCGGCCACCGGCCACCGGCCACCGGCCACCGGCCACCGGCCACCGGCCACCGGCCACCGGCCACCGGCCACCGGCCACCGGCCACGGGCCACGGGCCACGGGTCACCTCAGCGTGTCACGGGGTCACCTCAGCGCCTTCTCCAGTGCCTGCGCCACGTCCGCCGCCTCCTCCTCGGCCAGGAGGGAGCCGTCGGGACGGGTCACGTACAGCGTGTCCACCGCGTTCGCGCCCAGGGTCGAGACATGGGCGCTCCTGACCCGCACGTCGGCGCCCTCCAGCGCCCGGCCGATGCGGTGGAGCAGGCCGGGGGCGTCCTGGGCGCGGACCTCGATGACGGTGGCGAGCCGGGAGTCGGCGGCGGCGACGGTGACGCGGGGCGGCGGGGCGGTGAGGCCGCGCCGCCGAGGATAGGCGGCGTCGCGTTCGGCGAGCCTGGCGGGGATGTCGAGGCTGCCGTCCAGGGCCCGTACGAGATCGGCGCGGAGCCGGGAGGCCTGCGGCAGGGAGCCGTATTCGGCGGCCACGCGCCAGTTCAGGACCAGGACGGCGCCGGCGCCGAGCGCGGTGGGGAGCTCGACGGCGCGCAGGTCCGCGGCCCGTACGGTCAGCCGGTGCAGCGCGAGGACGCCGGCCGCGGCGGGCAGGACGCCGGGCTGGTCGGGCAGGGCGATGAGGAGTTCGACGCCCACGGGTTCCGGTTCGCCGTCCTCGGGGGCGGACTCGGGCTGGGTGTGCAGGGCGAGGACCGGCTCTCCGGTCCGCAGCGCCTCGATGGCCAGGCGTTCCTGTTCGGCGCTGGTCACGGCGGGCTCGGGCTCCGCCGCGGGCTCTCCGGCGAGGACGGCCCCGGCCCGTTTGACGAGGTCCGCCACGAGGGAGGCGCGCCAGGTGGACCAGGCGGCCGGTCCGGTGGCCAGCGCGTCGGCCTCGGTGAGGGCGTGCAGCAGTTCCAGGGCCCCGGCGGTGCCGACGGCGGAGGCGACGGCCTCGACGGTGGCGGGGTCGTCCAGGTCGCGCCGGGTCGCGGTCTCGACGAGCAGCAGGTGGTGGCGTACGACGGTGGCGATGACGGCCACGTCGGCGCGGTCGAAGCCGATCCGGGTCGCGAGGTCGCGGGCGATGGTCTCGCCGGCCACGGAGTGGTCGCCCGGCCAGCCCTTGCCGATGTCGTGCAGGAGCGCGGCGACGAGCAGCAGGTCGGGCCGGCCGACGCGGCGGGTCAGCGAGGAGGCCCGTACGGCGGTCTCGACGAGGTGCCGGTCGACGGTCCAGGTGTGGACGGGGTTGCGCTGCGGGCGGCAGCGGACGCGCTCCCAGTCGGGCAGGAGCCGGGTGACGAGGCCTTCGGCCTCCAGTGCCTCCCAGACGGGCACGGTGGGCTCTCCCGCGCCGAGCAGGGTGACGAGCTCCTCGCGGGCCTCGGCGGGCCACGGCACCGGCAGCGGCCGGGCGGCGGCCGCCAGGCGGCGTACGGCGTGCAGGGAGAGCGGAAGCCCGGACTGGGCGGCGGCGGCCGCGGCGCGCAGCGGCAGCACGGGGTCGCGTTCGGGCTTGGCGCTGAGGGCGAGGACGGCCTCGCCGTCCATCTCGACGACGCCTTCGGCGAGCGGGGTGCGTTCGACGGGGGGCCTTCCGCCGCCCGGCCGGCCGCCCAGAAGGCCGCGGAAGCGGGGGCGTGCGGAGCGGGCCTTCAGAACCCGGTTGACCTCGCGCCAGGTGACGTCGGTGGCGTACGAGATGATCCGCGCCGCTTCGTACACCTCGCGGAGCAGGGTGTCGGCGTCGAGGAGGCCGAGCTCGTCGGCGACGGCGTCCTGTTCCTGGAGCGCGAGCCGGTCGGTGGCCCGTCCGGTGGCGAGGTGGAGCGCGTCGCGGGCGTCGAGGAGGCGGCGGCGGGCCTCGTCGAGGCCCTCGCGCGGTGCGTCGGCGAGCCAGGAGGCGGCGACGGCGCGCAGGACCTGGGCGTCGCGGAGGCCTCCCCTGGCCTCCTTGAGGTCGGGTTCGAGGAGGAACTGCAGCTCCCCCATGCGCTCGGCGCGCTCGCGGCAGAGCGCGTCCAGCTCCGGGAGCCGTTTCGGCGCCTGGTTGCGCCAGTCGGCGAGGACGGCGGTGCGCAGTCCGGCGACGAGGCCGAGGTCGCCGGCGACCGGCCGGGCGTCGAGGAGGCCGAGCTGGACCTTGAGGTCGTCCCCGGCGGTCCTGCGGGCCTCGGCGGGGGTGCGGACGGAGTGGTCGAGGGCGAGGCCGAGGTCCCAGACCGGGTACCAGATCCGGTCGGCGAGGCCGGCGACCGCGCCCGCGTCGGCGGTGCCGTCGTGCAGCAGGAGCAGGTCGAGGTCGCTGCGCGGGGAGAGTTCGCCCCGCCCGTAGCCGCCGACGGCGACGAGCGCCACCCCTCGTGGCGGCCGGGCGGCGGTGAACAGTCCGGTCAGCCAGTCGTCCGTGAGCCGGGCCAGGGCGGCACGGCGCGGCGGCCCGGACCGCCCCTTCTCGGTGAGAAGGCGCAGCCGGGCCGCCGCGTAGCCGCTGGGTCCCGAGTCTTCCGCTCGTGTGCTCGTGTCGACGCTCGTCACCCAGCAGCTCCTTACGTGCTCCGTGCTTACAGTGCGTCCGGACCGCGTTCGCCGGTGCGGACCCGTACGGCGGTCTCGACCGGCACGCTCCACACCTTGCCGTCACCGATCTTGCCGGTCCGGGCCGCCTTGACCACGACGTCGATGAGCTGTTCGGCGTCGTCGTCCTCGACGAGGACCTCGATACGGATCTTGGGAACGAGGTCGACCGTGTACTCGGCACCGCGGTAGACCTCGGTGTGGCCGCGCTGGCGGCCGTACCCGCTGGCCTCGGTGACCGTGAGGCCCTGGACTCCGAAGGCCTGCAGGGCCTCCTTGATCTCGTCCAGCCGGTGCGGCTTCACGACTGCGGTGATGAGCTTCATGCGTCCACCTTCTTGGTCTCCGTAGCTGCCGGGGCGGGCGCGGCGGTGGAGCGCGAGGAGGCGCCGCCGCCGGCTCCGCTGAAGTCGTACGCGGTCTCGGCGTGCTCGACCTGGTCGATGCCGGAGACCTCGTCGTCCTCGCTGACCCGCATGCCCATCGTCTTGTCGATGATCAGCGCGAGGATCGCGGAGGCGATCAGAGAGTAGGCGAGGACGGCGGCGACGCCGATGGCCTGCTTGCCCAGCTGCTCCAGGCCGCCGCCGTAGAAGAGGCCCTTGGCGTCGGACTGGACGCCGCCGGTGGCGAAGAAGCCGACGAGCAGGGAGCCGATGACACCGCCGACCAGGTGGACGCCGATGACGTCCAGGGAGTCGTCGTAGCCGAACTTGTACTTCAGGCCGACGGCCATGGCGCAGAGCAGACCGGCGACGGCGCCGATGGCGATCGCGCCCAGCGGGGAGCAGGAGCCGCCCGAGGGGGTGATGGCGACGAGGCCGGCGACCGCGCCGGAGGCGGCGCCGAGGGTGGTGAAGGAGCCGTGGCGGATCTTCTCGTAGAGCAGCCAGGCGAGCATGGCGGCGGCGGTGGCGACCTGGGTGTTGACGAACATCACCGCGCCGACGCCGTCGTCGTTGCCGAGCCACGAGCCCGCGTTGAAGCCGAACCAGCCGAACCAGAGCAGACCGGCGCCGAGCATCACCAGCGGGAGGCTGTGCGGGCGCATCGGGTCCTTCTTGAAGCCGACGCGCTTGCCGATGACGAGGATCACGCCGAGGGCCGCGGCACCGGCGTTGATGTGGACCGCCGTACCGCCGGCGAAGTCGATGACGCCCATCTCGAAGAGCCAGCCGCCGGCGCCCCAGACCCAGTGGGCGACGGGGAAGTAGACGACGGTGACCCAGAGGGCGATGAAGAGGGCCCAGGCGGTGAACTTCACCCGGTCGGCGAGGGCGCCGCTGATCAGGGCCGGGGTGAGGATGGCGAACATCAGCTGGAAGACGGCGAAGACGTACACCGGGATGGTGTAGCCGTCCCACAGCTCGGTGACGCCGATGCCGCTGAGGCCGACGTATTCGGAGGACCAGCCGATGAGCGATCCGGAGTCGGTGCCGAAGGCGAGGCTGAAGCCGTAGAGCACCCAGAGGATCGTGACGATCCCGAGGCTGATGAAGCTCATCATCAGCATGTTCAGGGTGGACTTGACGCGGACCATGCCTCCGTAGAAGAAGGCGAGTGCCGGGGTCATCAGCATGACCAGGGCGGAGCAGATGAGCATGAACCCGGTGTTGGCGGCAGACAGCTCGGGGGCGTCTGCGGCCAGGGTCGTGATGGCTGGTGCCATCGGCGTCTCCTCGTCGTCGGTACGGCCTGTGCGGGGGCGGGGCCGGAAGCGGCTTGGCCGTGAGGGGTGGCCGGTTATGAGCCAGAGATTCGCGCAGCGCGGTTTCCGTCGATGCCGCCCGATGTTTCGCCGCAGTGACGAAGGGTTGGGGCGTGTTACGCCGCTGTGAACCCCCGGGTCACGGGCGTGTAACGGAGATACGGTCCCGGACCCGTCGCCCCGCGCGGGAGCGGCGCCGGTCCGGGGCGCGGAAAAGGGACCGGCCGCGACAGGCGTCCCGGTCGTCCTGCGGCGGGGGAGCCGAGTCGGTCAGTACGGGAACGCTGTCGCGGCCGGAGTCCGGAGGGGCCGGAGCCTGGAAGGGCTGGAGCCCGGAGGGCCGGTGTCTGAAAGGCGCCGGGTGCTCAGACCGCCTCGGCGGTCTCGGGGAGCAGGGCGGTGAGCCGGTCGGTGAGCTGGACGACCTCGGCGACGTCGCGGAAGTCGCGGGCGGCGGTGTCGACGGTCTTGCGCAGCCGGGTGTTGACCCGCTCGGAGCGGACGCTCCTGGCGACGCCGAGCGCCTTCTCGACCAGCACGGCGGACTGCTCGGGTTCGCGCTTGAGGAGGTGCACGGTGGCCATGCCGATGAGGTTGAGTGCGTACGAACGCTGGTGCTCGGGGTCCTTCTCGAAGAGGGTGACGGCCCGCTCCATGACGGGCTCGGCGAGCGAGGCGTACGTCGGGGAGCGCCCGGCGACGTAGGCGAGGTCCCGGTAGGAGTGGGAGTTCTCGCCGTTGAGCTCCGCCTCGGAGAAGAAGCGGATCCAGTCGGGCTCGGGCTCGCCGTCGAGGCCGACGTCGGAGAAGGTGTCCTCGGCCATCCGTACGGCCCGCTTGCACTTGGAGGGCTGGCCCATGTTGGCGTAGGCGCGGGCCTCCATCGCATACAGCATGGCCTGGGTGCGCGGGGTGGCGCAGTCGCGACTGCCGTACTGGGCGAGGTGGATGAGTTCGAGGGCGTCGTCCGGCCGGCCGAGGTGGATCATCTGGCGGCTCATGGAGGAGAGGATGTACGAGCCGAGCGGCTTGTCCCCCGCCTCCTTGGCGGCGTGCAGGGCGAGGACGAAGTACTTCTGGGCGGTGGGCTGCAGGCCGACGTCGTAGCTCATCCAGCCGGCCAGCTCGGCGAGCTCGGCCGCGCAGGTGAAGAGGCGCTGGGCGGTGGCGGCGGGCTGGGGCTCCTGGAGCAGGTCGGTGACCTCGTGGAGCTGGCCGACGACGGCCTTGCGGCGCAGACCGCCACCGCACTGGGCGTCCCACTGGCGGAACATCGCCGTGGTGGATTCGAGCAGGTCGAGCTCGATCGCGGAGAGCTTGACCGGACGGTGGCCGTCGGTGGCCGGCTCGGCCGGGAGGGGCTCGCCGGGCGGGGTGGGGACGAGCCAGCGCTGCATGGGCTCGATGAGGGAGGGTCCGGCGGCGAGCGCGAGGGAGGTGCCGAGGAAGCCGCGCCGGGCGAGCATCAGGTCGCTGCGGGAGAACTCGCTGAGCAGGGCGACGGTCTGGGGGCCCGCCCAGGGCAGGTCGACTCCGGAGACGGACGGCGCCTGGTGGGCCGTGCGCAGCCCGAGGTCCTCGACGGCCACGACCGAGCCGAACCGCTCGGAGAACAGCTCCGAGAGGATCCGCGGGATGGGCTCGCGGGGCTGCTCGCCGTCGAGCCAGCGGCGGACGCGCGAGGTGTCCGTGGAGATGTGGTGCGCGCCCATCTGGCGTGCTCTGCGGTTCACTTGGCGCGCCAGTTCGCCCTTCGACCAGCCGCTCCGCACGAACCACGAGCTGAGCTGCTCGTTCGGGCGCTTGCCGGCAGTCGTACCGTCTGCGCCGTTGCCGCCCACAGGAACGCCCCCATCCACGTCGAGACTCTGTTACGCGAACCCCTAACAGAATGCCGTGTCTTGCGGCTCCCGTCCGGAGCTTCCACTCCTTCGAACAGGAAACCGGGTTGCCTCCGGCATACCCACGCGCGCACACAACTCCGGGGTTCGAGCACCGAAAGTAATCCTACGATCACCCGTCCCGCGAGGCGGATTCAAGAAACGCCACCATTCGCCACCCCTTCGAATGAACTCCCCTGCCGCCGAACACGATTCACTTGACATGCGACGAAACCATGGTCGGCGGACCGTAGCGCGAAGAGGCGCGCGCCACGGTTGCGCACCACCGCGCCCGCGACCGAGCGCCACCCGGGGCGACGGAGCGTGACCGTGGGGATCCGGGTCGTAACCACCGGCGCTTCCGACCCGTTGGAGGGGGCATGGGCTTCACGATCGGCGGCATCCGCGAGATCCGCTCCGGCTCACGTCGCCGCGTCCGCACCACTGAGTGCACAGCGGTGGCCGAGTACACCGGACTCTGGGGCTGGGACGTGGTCGCCGGCGCGCGTGCCGTCTCCGGCCAGTGCTCCTGCGGCGACACCTCCTGTACGGCTCCGGGGGCGCATCCGCTCTCGTTCGCCGAGCCGGTCCGCGCGGGCGCGGGTCTGGACGAGGCGACGAAGGCGTGGTCCCGGTACCCCGGCGCCGCTCTGCTGCTGCCGGTGGGCCGGTCCTTCGACGTGATCGAGGTCGCCGAGCCGGCGGGGCGGCGGGCACTGGTCCGCCTGGAGCGCATGGGCCTGCCGCTCGGGCCGGTCTGCGCGACGCCGACGGGGCGGGCGCAGTTCTTCGTCGCGCCGGGCGCCGCGGCGGGCCTTCCTCAGCTGCTGTACCGGATGGGCTGGGACGACGCGGACCTGGATCTGCGCGGCCTGGGACCCGGCGACCATGTGACGGCGCCGCCGTCGGACCTCGCGGGCCTGGGCCCGGTCCGCTGGCTGCGGCCGCCGACGCTGGACACCGCGGGGGCGCCGCCGGAGGCGCGGCTCCTGCTGGGCGTCCTGGCGTACATCTGCCATCGGACGCATTTCTGAACGTGCCGGCGCGCCACTGAGGTGTTCCGACAAGCTTGCGACGTGCGAAGGCCCCGCCGGGAGACCGGCGGGGCCTTCGTGCGGTACGGGTGCCTCAGTCCCCGATGAGCGCGTCCACGAAGGCGCCCGGCTCGAAGGGGGCCAGGTCGTCCGGGCCCTCGCCCAGGCCGATGAGCTTGACCGGGACCCCCAGCTCGCGCTGGACGGCCACGACGATGCCGCCCTTGGCCGTACCGTCGAGCTTGGTGAGCACGATGCCCGTGATGTCGACGACCTCGGCGAAGACGCGCGCCTGGACCAGGCCGTTCTGGCCGGTCGTGGCGTCGAGGACCAGCAGGACCTCGTCCAGCGGGCCGTGCTTCTCGACGACGCGCTTGACCTTGCCCAGCTCGTCCATGAGGCCGGTCTTGGTGTGCAGGCGGCCGGCGGTGTCGATCAGGACGACGTCCGCGCCCTCCGCGATGCCTTCCTTGACCGCGTCGAAGGCGATCGACGCCGGGTCGCCGCCCTCGGGCCCGCGCACGGTGCGCGCGCCGACCCGCTCGCCCCAGGTCTGGAGCTGGTCCGCGGCGGCGGCGCGGAAGGTGTCCGCGGCGCCGAGGACGACCGAGCGGCCGTCGGCGACCAGGACACGGGCCAGCTTGCCCGTGGTCGTGGTCTTTCCGGTGCCGTTGACGCCGACGACCATGACGACGCCCGGGGTGCCCGGGTCGCTCTCGGTCTTCACGGAGCGGTCGAAGTCGGGGCCGAGGAGGGCGATGAGCTCCTCGCGCAGCAGGCCGCGCAGCTCCTCCGGCGTACGCGTGCCGAGGACCCGGACGCGCTCACGGAGCCGCTCGACCAGCTCCTGGGTCGGGGCGACGCCGACGTCGGCGGTGAGCAGGGTCTCCTCGATCTCCTCCCAGGTGTCCTCGTCGAGGTTGTCACGCGACAGCAGCGTGAGCAGCCCCTTGCCGAGGGAGTTCTGCGAGCGGGCGAGACGCGCACGGAGCCGTACGAGACGGCCCGCGGTCGGCTCCGGCACCTCGATCTCGGGCGCGAGCGCCTCGGCGACGACCGGGTCCTCGACGGCGGCGGGGCGTTCGACGGCCTCCTCCGCGGTCGGGAGGTCGACCTCCTCGATGGTGCGGCGTGGTTCTTCCCGCGGTGTCTCCGCCTCTTCGCCGACGTGCGGCTCGGCGGGCGGAGCGGTGATGGTCGGCGTGGCGGACGGCGCCTCGGGCGGCGGCAGCTGCTTCTTCCTGCGGCCGCTGATCACGAGCCCGCTGGTCACGGCGACGGCGACGACCAGGGCGATGACTACAGCAAGAATGAGTTCCATAACGGGTCCAGTATCGGCCACGACCGGCCCCCGGGAGGAGCACGTACCCTGAGTGGGTCCCCCACCCCCCGCACGGAGTACCCCCATGCCCTCTGCCGCCGAAGCCGTCGTCGAGAGCGAAGGCGCGGTCGAGACCCGAGGTCTCGAACCCGTCCCCGACGCCGAGCGCACCGGCCGCGTCCGCGAGCTGTTCCCGACCTGGGTCGCCGCCAACATCAGTGTGCTCCTGCTCACGATGGGCGCGGGCCTGGTCGTCTTCAACGGCCTGAACTTCTGGCAGGTGCTCGTCGTCGCGACGGCGGCTCCCGTCCTGGCGTACGGGATCGTCGGCCTGATCTCGATCGCCGGGAAGCGCGGCGGCTCCCCCGGCATGGCACTGTCGCGGGCCGTCTTCGGTCAGCGCGGCAATCTCCTTCCCGGTTCGCTGATCTGGGTGGCCCGCTGGGGCTGGGAGACGATCAACGCGGTGACCGGTGCCTAT
Source organism: Streptomyces sp. NPDC127129 (assembly GCF_042671585.1). Lineage (NCBI taxonomy): Bacteria > Bacillati > Actinomycetota > Actinomycetes > Kitasatosporales > Streptomycetaceae > Streptomyces > Streptomyces sp. NPDC127129. Next base: position 71,167 of record NZ_JBHXTV010000018.1, on the reverse strand, counting down.
GCCGTCCTGACCGTGCTCGACCTGCTCTTCGGGATCACGTCGAACACCGTGCTGGTCGTCGTCACGCTGCTGCTCTTCGTCGCCTGCACGTTCCTCGTGTCCGGGCTCGGCATCAATGCCCTGCGGGTGTGCAGCACGTGGTCGACGTATCTCTTCGGCGCGTTCTCGGTGCTGGTGCTGGTCTACCTCGTCGCCGGCACCGACTGGTCCGCGGTCTTCGACAAGCCGGCCGGTTCGACGGCGATGATGATCGCGGGCATCGGCACGATCGCCGCCGGCGGTATCAGCTGGGTCCCGTCCGGCCCGGACTTCACCCGCTATCTGCCGCGGACGGCCTCCTCGAAGGCGATGGTCGGCTCCACGGTCGGCGGCGCCGGGATCGTCGTGCTGCCGATGGTCCTGATGGGCGCGGTGATGGCGGTGGCCACCCCCGGGCTCGCCTCGGCCCAGGACCCGGTGTCGTTCATCGGCGAGCTGCTGCCGGCCTGGATCGCCGTGCCGTACCTGATCATCGCGCTCATCGGGATGCTGCTGATCAACTCGATGTCGATGTACTCGGCCGGGTTCACCGCGCAGACGCTCGGGATCAAGGTCTCCCGGGCGGCGGCGGTGAGCGTGAACGCCGTGATCAGCCTGGTCTTCGGCTTCCTGCTGATGGTGGTGGCGACCAGCTTCATCGGCTCGTTCATCTCCTTCCTGACGCTGCTCGCGGTGGCCTTCTCGGCATGGATCGGCGTCTTCGGCGTCGACATGCTGCGGCGGCGGTCCTACGACGGCGAGGCGCTGATGGACACCACGCGGACCAGCGCGTACTGGTACCGGGGCGGTTTCGCCTGGCAGGCCATGACGGCGTGGGCGGTGGCGCTGGCGACCGGCCTGCTGTTCACCGGCGTCGACTGGTTCTCCGGTCCGCTCGCCTCCTCCTGGATCGGCGAGAACGGGCTCGGCTGGGCGGCGACGATCGTGATCGCGGGTGTGCTGTACGCGGTACTGCCCCGGGCCGCGGGCCCGTCGGAGGCGGCAGGCTCGTCGGAGGCCGTGGATCCGGCCGGAGTCCGCGAGAGCGGCTCCGAGACTGTTTGCATCTGACGCGACGTCAGATACTGTCCCCCTTCGCCGGCTTCCCACGCGCGGAGGGGGACTTCCCATGCCCTTCACAGTCGTACGGTTCAACCTCGTCGATCCGCACGCGACCCCCGAGTCCCTCTCGGAGCGCTATCGCGCGGCCCTCGCCATGGCCGCCTACGCCGACGAGCGCGGCGTCGACACCGTCCAGACCGAGGAGCACCACGGCGCCGCCAACAACTGGCTGCCCTCTCCGTTCGCCTTCGCAGGCGCGGTGTTCGGCGCCACGAAGAGGATCGCGGTCACGGTCTCGGCGATCATCGGCCCGCTGCACGACCCGCTGCGCCTCGCGGAGGAGATCGCCGTCCTCGACCTGCTGAGCGGCGGCCGCCTGGTGACGGTCGCGGGGATCGGCTACCGGCCGGAGGAGTACGAGGAGCGCGGGGTCGACTGGGGCCGCCGCGGCAAGCTCCAGGACCTGCTCCTGGAGACCCTCCTGAAGGCCTGGTCCGGTGAGCCCTTCACGTACGAGGGCCGCACGGTACGGGTCACGCCGCGCCCCCTCAGCACGCCGCATCCGCTCCTGCTCGTCGGCGGTTCGTCGAAGGCGGCGGCGCGGCGGGCGGCGCGGCTCGGGCTGCCGCTCTTCCCGAGCGCCCATCTGCCGGAGCTGGAGGCGTACTACAAGCAGCAGTGCGTGGAGTACGGCACCGAGGGCTGGACGATGATGCCGGCCGAGAAGACCCCGCTGCTGCACGTCTCGGAGGATCCGGAGCGGACCTGGGAGCTGTACGGGGAGCACTTCCTGCACGAGGCGCGGACGTACGCCTCCTGGCAGTCGAAGGACATCCGCTCGGCGGTGCGCTCGGCGGCGACGACCGTGGCGGAGCTGCGGGCCGAGGGGGTCTACCGGATCGTGACGCCGGACGAGTGCGTGGCGCTGGGGCGGGAGCTGGAGAGCCTGGTGCTGCATCCGCTCTGCGGCGGGATGCCGGTCGAGGAGGGGTGGCGTTCCCTGCGGCTGCTGGGCGGGACGGTGCTGCCCCGGCTCACGGCATAGGACCGTGGGCCGGGGCAGTTCCGAGCGCGAGGAGAGGGGCAGCGGGGATTAGCCCATCTCCTCCAACGCCTTGCCCTTGGTCTCCTTCACGTACCTGAGCACGAAGGGGATGGAGAGCACGGCGAAGACCGTGTAGATGATGTAGGTGCCGGAGAGGTTCCAGTCCGCCAGGGACGGGAAGCTGGCGGTGATGGCCCAGTTGGCGATCCACTGCGCGGAGGCGGCGACGCCGAGGGCGGCGGCGCGGATCCGGTTGGGGAACATCTCTCCGAGGAAGACCCAGACCACCACGCCCCACGAGAGGGCGAAGAAGAGCACGAAGACGTGGGCGGCGACGAGCGCGACGACGCCCTGGGTGGTCGGCAGCTTGCCGTCGACGAGATCGGCGGAGAAGGCCCAGGCCTCGAAGGCGAGGGCGATCGCCATGCCGACGGAGCCGACGAGGGCGAGGGGCTTACGGCCCACCCGGTCGACCAGGACCATCGCGATGACCGTGCCGATGATGTTGATGATCGACGTGGTGAACGAGTAGAAGAACGAGCCGGCGGGGTCGATGCCGACCGACTGCCAGAGCGTCGAGGAGTAGTAGAAGGCGACGTTGATGCCGACGAGCTGCTGGAAGACCGAGAGTCCGATGCCGACCCAGACGATGGGGAGCAGCTTGAAGCGGGTGCCGGCCACGAGCAGGTCCTTGAAGGTGGACTTGTGCTCACGGCGCATGGCCTGCTCGATCTCGGCGACGCGGTGGTCCAGGTCGACGCCGTGGCCCTCGACCTCGGAGAGGACCTCCTTGGCCTTGTCGGTGTTGCCGACGGAGATGAGGAAGCGGGGGGACTCCGGGATGGCGAAGGAGAGCAGGCCGTAGAGGACGGCGGGGACGACCATCACGCCGAGCATCCACTGCCAGGCCTCGAGGCCGCCGATCTCGCCGCGCTGGTCGCCGTCCGCGAGCTGCAGGATGCCGTAGTTGACGAGCTGGGAGACGGCGATGCCGATGACGATGGCCGCCTGCTGGAAGGAGCCGAGCCGGCCCCGGTAGGCGGCGGGGGCGACCTCGGCGATGTAGGCCGGGCCGATCACCGAGGCCATGCCGATGGCGAAGCCGCCGATGATCCGCCAGAAGGCGAGGTCCCAGAGGGCGAAGGGCAGGGCCGAGCCGACGGCACTGACCGTGAACAGCACGGCGGCGATCTGCATGCAGCGGATGCGGCCGATCCTGTCGGCCATGCGGCCGGCGGTCGCGGCGCCGATCGCGCAGCCGATCAGGGCGATGGCGATGACCTGGGCCAGGGTGCCGGAGCCGATGTCGTAGCGGTCCCGGATGGCCTCGACGGCGCCGTTGATGACGGAGCTGTCGTATCCGAAGAGGAAGCCTCCCATCGCGGCGGACGCCGTGATGAAGATGACGTGGCCGAGATGGTCCGGGTGGGCGGCCCGGCCTTCGGAGGGCGGCGGCGTGGACGCCTGCGCGGGGCTGGTCACATGGACTCCTGGGGGCTCCGGCAGCGTCGCCGGTGCGTGGGGGGCGAGCCCTTCAAGTGGCGCACAACATCGCGCCGCCCACCACGTGAAGGTAAAAGCAACGTTGCAGAGACTATGCCTTCAAGTTTCGAAGTCAAGAGGTCATGTCGTATGACTTAAAACTGACTTCTGACGGTCTTTCGTTCAAGACTTGAAGTTGATCATCACCGCAGGCGCTGGCTGATGACCTTGGATACCCCGTCCCCCTGCATGGAAACGCCGTACAGCGCGTCCGCGACCTCCATCGTCCGCTTCTGGTGCGTGATGACGATCAGCTGCGAGGACTCCTGGAGCTCCTGCATGATCCGGATCAGCCGCTGGAGGTTGGTGTCGTCGAGCGCCGCCTCCACCTCGTCCATCACGTAGAACGGGCTGGGCCGGGCCTTGAAGATGGAGACCAGCATGGCCACGGCGGTCAGCGACCGTTCGCCGCCGGAGAGCAGCGACAGCCGCTTGACCTTCTTGCCCGGCGGGCGGGCCTCCACGTCGACGCCGGTGGTGAGCATGTTGTCGGGGTCGGTCAGGATCAGCCGGCCCTCGCCACCCGGGAAGAGCCGGGAGAAGACGCCCTCGAACTCGCGGGCGGTGTCCCGGTACGCCTCGCTGAAGACCTGCTCGACGCGGATGTCGACCTCCTTCACGACCTGAAGGAGGTCGGCCCGGGTCTTCTTCAGGTCCTCCAGCTGCTCGGAGAGGAACTTGTGCCGTTCCTCCAGCGCCGCGAACTCTTCGAGGGCCAGCGGGTTCACCTTGCCGAGCTGCTGGTACGCCCGCTCGGCGGCCTTGAGCCGCTTCTCCTGCTCCGAACGGACGAACGGGCGGGGCTGGTTGCGCGGGTGCTCCGGGTCCTCCGGCAGCTCCTCGCCCTCGGCCGGCGGCGACGGCGGTACGAGCTGATGGGGACCGTACTCCGAGACCAGGCCGGCCGGCTCGACGCCCAGCTCCTCCAGCGCCCTGGTCTCCAGCTGCTCGATCCGCATCCGCTTCTCGGCACCGAGTACCTCACCGCGGTGGACGGAGTCGGTCAGCTTGTCCAGCTCGGCCTTGAGGTCCCGGCCCCGGGCGCGGGCGGCGGAGAGTCCCTGCTCGCGGGCGCCCTTGGCGGCGTCGGCGAGGGCCCGCTCCTGCTCGGCCCGGACGAGGGAGACCTCGACATGGGCCAGCAGCTGCCGGGCGCCGGAAGCGACGGCGGTCGCGACCTCCGCCTCGTGGCGCAGCCGGGCGCGCCGCTGTTCCGCACGCGCGCGTGCCTCGCGTTCGGCTCGGGCGCCCCGGTCGAGGGAGTCGGCCCGTCCGGCGAGTCCCTTGACCCGCTCCTCGTGCGTACGGAGCTGAAGCCGGGCCTCCATCTCGGTCTGGCGGGCGTTGGCGCCGTCGGCGGCGAGCCGGTCGCGCACGGAGGTGTCGGGCTCCTCCTCGCCCGGCGCCTCCTCGGCGACGAGCAGCCTCTCGGCGAGCTCCTCGGCCTCGTGGAGCGCCTTCTCCAGCGCCTCGTCCGCGCGGGCGGCGGCGGCCGCGGTCCGCTCGGCCTCGCCCGCGGCTCCCCTGGCCTGTCCGGCGAGCCGGCCGAGCTGCTGGGCCACCTGGGACTTCTCGCGGTCCGCGGCACGGCGGCTCTCGGCCAGCTCCTCGACGAGCGCGGCGGTGGTGCGCCGTGCCTCGGTCGCCGTCCGCTGGGCTTCGGCCAGCTCCTCGCAGCGGGACTCCAGCTCCTCCAGCTCGGCGGCCGCCTCGTCGACGGACGCCTGTACTTCGAGGAGGCTGGGCGCCCCGGCGGAGCCGCCGTGGGCGAAGTGCGCCCCGAGCAGGTCGCCCTCGCCGGTCACGGCGGTGAGCGAGGGGTGCGCGTGGACGAGGTCCTCGGCCTCCTCCAGGGTGCCGACCACCACGATCCCGTCGAGCAACCGTCGCACCGCGCCCATGAGTTCCTCGGGCCCCCGGACGAAATCGGCGGCGCGGGGAGGCAGACCGGGCCGGGCTGCCCGGCCTGGGGCGTCGGCCGCGGCCCCGGCCGGCTCCGGCGCGCCGGTGAGCAGCAGCGCGGCCCGGCCCGCGTCCTGCTTGCGCAGGAGGCGCAGGGCCTCGACCGCGGCGGTGGGGCCCGAGACGGCGACGGCGTCCGCCGCAGCGCCGAGGGCGGCGGCGAGCGGGATCTCGTAGCCGGGTGTGACGGTGAGCAGTTCGGCGGCCGGACCGAGCAGCCCGGTCAGGCTGTCGCGGGACCCCAGCAGCGCCCCGGTCCCGTCCTTGCGGCGCAGCCCGAGCGAGAGCGCCTCGTGGCGGGCCCGGGTCGCGGCGCGGCGGCGGTCGGCGGCGGTGGCGGCCTCGCGGGCGGCCGTCAGGACGGCCTCCGCCTCGGCGAGGTCGCGGCGGGCGGCCTCGTACCGCTCCCCCCGTTCACTGTCGTCCGCGTCGAGGCCGTCGACCTCTGCCTTGAGCTGCTCGTACTCCTCCTGCGCGGCGACGGCCCGCTCCTGTGCCTCGTCCCGGGCGGCGGCCAGGCGGTCGATCTCGGCCTGCGCGGACGCGGCCCGCGAGCGGGCGGCGTTGACCTGGCCGTGCAGCCGGGCCAGGCCCTCGCGCCGGTCGGCGATCGCGCGCGCCACGTCCTTGAGCCGGCGCTCCTCGACGGCGAGTTCGCGTTCGAGGTCGGCGCGGTGGGCGACGGTGTCCTCGAGAGCCCGCTCGGCCGCCTCCAGGGCGGCGTCCAACTCGGCCTCCTGCTCCCGGATGCGGGCGGCCTCGCGCTCCATGTCCTCCGGGTCCCGGCCCCGGCGCTCCTCGGGCGGCTGGGCGGTGGCGCTCTTCACGCGGGCGTCGGCGAGCGAGACCGTGCCCCGCACGCGCTCGGCGAGCTGGGAGAGTTCGTACCAGGTCTGCTGGGCGCGCTGGAGGCGCGGTGCGAGCCGGCGGACCTCGTCCTCGAGCTCGGCCTCCTTCGCGAGGGCGGCCCGCAGCTCGCTCTCGGCGCCCTCCTTGCGCTCCTTGAGCGCGGCCTCGTCGGCGACCTCGGTCTTCAGGGCCTCCTGGAGGCGGACGAGGTCGTCGGAGAGCAGCCGCAGCCGGGCGTCGCGCAGGTCGGCCTGGATGACGGCGGCCCGGCGGGCGACCGCCGCCTGGCGGCCGAGCGGCTTGAGCTGGCGGCGCAGTTCGTCGGTCAGGTCCTGCACGCGCGCGAGGTTGGCCTGCATCGCGTCGAGCTTCCGCAGCGCCTTCTCCTTGCGCTTGCGGTGCTTGAGGACCCCGGCCGCCTCCTCGATGAAGGCGCGGCGGCCCATCGGGTCGGCGTGCAGGACGGAGTCGAGCTGTCCCTGGCCGACGATGACGTGCATCTCGCGGCCGATGCCGGAGTCGGAGAGCAGGTCCTGGATGTCCAGCAGCCGGCAGGTGTCGCCGTTGATCTGGTACTCGCTGCTGCCGCCCCGGAACATGATCCGGGTGATCGTGACCTCGGCGTAGTCGATGGGGAGCGCGCCGTCGGAGTTGTCGATGGTCAGCGAGACCTCGGCGCGTCCGAGCGGCGGCCGCCCGGTCGTGCCGGCGAAGATGACGTCCTCCATCTTGCCACCGCGCAGCGACTTGGCGCCCTGCTCGCCCATGACCCAGGAGAGCGCGTCCACGACATTGGACTTGCCCGAGCCGTTGGGCCCGACGACACACGTGATTCCCGGTTCGAACCGCAGCGTGGTGGCGGATGCGAACGATTTGAAACCGCGGAGAGTCAGGGCCTTGAGATGCACGCCCCCGGACTCTACCTGTGGTTGCGCGTTTCACCCATGAAGGTGCAGGGCACACCCTCGGGTGAGGAGGGGGTGGGACGTGGGGGACTCAAGAAAGAAGGGACGCCTGAGCGTCCCTTGCACATCTATCTCTGCCAGCGAGAGTGTTTCTCACCCTGCCCCGGCACGGGGCCGACAGTCACGGGGATGGTGACGGTCAGGTGAGCGCAGGCTCCGCCTTGGGAACGTCGAGGTCGATGCTGTCGAGCAGCGACTCGCCATGCTGTGCGGCGGCAGCGTTGAGCGCGTCGTTCTCGGACTGAATCCGTACAAGCTCGGACTCGAGGTCCTGGACGCGCTGCTGAAGCCGTCGCATCTCGGCGAGGAGTCGCGGGTCGGAGCCGCCGACGTAACCGAGAAGCGCCTTTGCCATGATGGATGGTCCTCCACACTGAGTGACCGACCGAAGCGGTGTGGGTCGTGAGGGATTTCGCACCCGCGGTGCTCGGCAGTGCTTCACGTCGTGCCGGTTCTTACTGCCAAACAGCTAAGGTGCGCGGGGCTTCCAGAGTCTCACCAAAAAGTTTGACGGTCAACACGATCACGCCCGGTATCAAGGGGCGCCGGGGGTCTACGGCCGCACAACAGGCGGCGGGACCTCGCAACTCGGCACCGCAGGGGGCGTAGCGATCATCCTTCCTCGCGCGGCCCGGCATCGCAAGCCCTTCTCGGCAACCATCAGGCCATTTCCCCGTCGGCGACCCTTTGCCGAACGTCCGCCCGAAGGCCGAGCGGGCCATCGGGCGGAGAGCCGTAAGGGTGATCCTCAGCGGATCGCGAAGCTGTCGTAGCCGCCGCGCGGGGTGTCCCAGATCTCAGTGACTCCGTCCACACGCCCGGGAGTGTCGGCGGAGCGCAGCCACTCCAGCAGACGGTGGCAATTCTCACTCGGCCCCTCGGCCACGACCTGCACCCGGCCGTCGTCGAGGTTGAGGGCGAAGCCCACGAGGCCGCCGATCTCCAGTGCGTTTGCCCTGGTGAACCAACGGAAGCCCACTCCCTGTACTCGGCCGCGCACCCAGGCGGTCAGCCGTACGTCTTCGTTCATGGCTGAACGCTAGCGGGCCAATTAGACACAGAGCACACCACCCCCACGCGTCATGGCGTACAGTCCCGACGGAATGCGGCTCACCCGTTCGGGCGCGTCGCGTTCGACAAGCCCGCAGTAGCAAAGATCAGCAAAGCCGGCAGCACCGGATCAGGGAGGCACAGGGATGGGACGCCATCGCAGGAGGCGCAGCGCGCCCGTGCGCACCGGACTGCTCGGCGCCTCCGCCGCGGTGGCGGTCGGCGCGATCGCCGTCGCCTCGGGCCTGCTGCCCGGCGGGGAGACGCACACCGTGGGCAGCGCCGGCTCCGGCACGGAGCAGAGCGAGTCCCGGCAGGCTCCGGAGCTGACGACGCAGGGCGGCTCGTCCGCGACGCCGTCGTCCGCGTCGGCCGGTACCGGGACGGGTACGGGCAAGACCTCCCCCTCCGCGACCCCCTCGCCGAAGCCGTCGAAGACGACCGCCTCCCCCACCCCGTCGAAGCCGGCCGCCAAGCCCTCGAAGACGGCGACCCCGACGAAGACGGCCGTCCCGACGAGGACGGCGAAGCCGAAGCCGGCTCCGACGACCGCGAAGCCCGTGCCGACCCGCACGACGCCGCCGGCCGCGCCGACCCTGAGCCGCGCCGCCGCCGCCGAGGCCGAGGTCGTCCGGCTGGTCAACCAGGAGCGGGCCAAGGTGGGCTGCACCCCGGTGCGCTCGGACTCCGCCCTCGCGGCGCTGGCGGGCGCCTTCAGCACCGACATGGCCGCGCGCGGCTTCTTCGACCACACGGACCCGGACGGCGACACGCCGTGGGACCGGGCGTCGCAGGCGGGCGTCTCCGGCATGGGCGGCGAGAACATCGCCCGCGGCCAGGTGGACGCGGCGGCGGTGATGGACTCCTGGATGAACAGCGACGGCCACCGCGCGAACATCCTGAACTGCGACTACAAGACGCTCGGCGTCGGTGTGCACTTCGCCGACGGCGGCCCCTGGTGGACGCAGGACTTCGGCTTCTGAGCCGACGTTTTCCGAGCCGGGGCCGACCGACCCCCGCATCACACGTCCCTGTGGTGAGCGCAAGCCTGTGGTGAGCGCGTCCCTGTGGTGGGCGCGTCCCTGTGGTGAGCGCAACCCGGCGGTGAGCGCTGTGCCGCAGTACGGTGAGGACATGAGTGACGACCTCGCCTTCGACGTGTTCGCCCGGGCCTGCCAGTCGCGCGTCACCCTGGAGCATGTGACCGGGCGATGGGGCAGTCTCACTCTCGGCGCCCTGTACGAGGGGACCTTCCGCTTCAACGAGCTGCGGCGCCGGGTCGACGGCGTGAGCGAGAAGATGCTGTCGCAGACCCTGCACGCCCTGGAGCGGGACGGGCTCGTGCACCGCGAGGCGCAGCCGACGAACCCGCCGCGCGTGGACTACACGCTCACACCGCTGGGACGCGAGGTCGCCGGGCGGCTCGTCGGTCTGATCGAGCTGGTGGAGGGCCGGATGCCGGAGGTCCTGTCGGCGCGCGAGCGGTACGACACGGGCCGGGCGGCCGTCACGCCGTAGCGCGCGGCGGGCGCTGGCAGCGCGGGCAGAAGTAGCTCGACCGGTTCATCCAGGGACGGCGGCGCATCGGAGTGCCGCAGCGGTGGCACGGCTCGTCCTCACGCCCGTACGCGTCGAGCGACCTGTCGAAGTAGCCCGACTCGCCGTTGACGTTGACGTACAGGCTGTCGAAGCTGGTCCCGCCGACGGCGAGGGCCGCGTTCATCACGTCCCGTACGTGGCCGAGGAGTTCTGCCGAGCGGGGCCGGGTGAGCGTGGCGGTCGGCCGGTCGTAGTGCAGCCGGGCGCGCCAGAGCGCCTCGTCCGCGTAGATGTTGCCGACCCCGCTGATCAGCGTCTGGTCGAGCAGCGCCCGCTTGATCGTCGTACGGCGCAGGCGCAGGGCCGCCTGGAAGGCGGCGTCGTCGAACTCCGGGTCCAGCGGGTCGCGGGCGATGTGCGCGATGACGTCGGGCAGCCCGTCGGGGGTGTTGTCGTGGAGCGAGAGTCCGCCGAAGGTGCGCTGGTCGACGAAGCGCAGCTCGGTACCGAGGCCGTCCTCGAACCGGACCCGGATGCGCAGATGCTTCTCGTCCGGGGTGGTCTCGGGCTGCACGAGCAGCTGCCCGCTCATCCCGAGGTGGCCGAGGACCGAGGCGCCGGTGTCCGCCAGCGGGATCCAGAGGTACTTGCCGCGCCGGCGTGCGATGCCGAAGGTGTGGCCCTTGAGGCGGGCGGCGAAGTCCGCGCCGCCGGCCGGGTGCCTGCGTACCGCACGCGGGTGCAGCACCTCGACCTCGCCCACGGTCCGCCCGCCGACCCAGCGCTCCAGTCCGCGCCGTACGACCTCGACCTCGGGCAACTCGGGCACGGGCTCCTCCGGGAAGTGGGGTGGACGATGGCCGCAGCCTACCGCCGGGGCGCCCTTCGCCCCGGGCCGGGTGCCGGGGCGGGCGCCGGGCCGGAGCCGCCTGCGGAAAGAGGTCCGCCCGCCCTCCGGAGCCGGAGGGCGGGCGGGTGGTTCCTGCTCGAAGGAGCGGTCAGTCCGTCGGAAGGCCGGCGGGCGTCGGCGCCCCGCCGCTCGTCGGCTGCTCGCCGGCGCCGGTCGGGTCGGTCTCGCCCGCCTCCGCCGCGGCCTTCGCGGCCGCGAGACGCTCGTCCGCCGCCGCGCGGATCGCGCGCCATGCGGACTCCGCCGCCTGCTGTTCCGCTTCCTTCTTGCTGCGGCCGGTGCCGGTGCCGTACGAGACACCACCGACGCGGGCGGCAGCAGTGAAGGTCTTCTCGTGGTCCGGACCCGTCTCCGTGACGAGGTACTCCGGAACACCCAGGCCCTCGGCCGCGGTGAGCTCCTGGAGGCTGGTCTTCCAGTCCAGTCCTGCACCGAGGTTCGAGGACTTCTCGATCAGCGGGTCGAAGAGCCGGTGCACCAGCTCCGAGGCCGCGTCGAGGCCCTGGTCGAGATAGACCGCACCGATCACCGCTTCAAGGGTGTCGGCGAGGATGGATGCCTTGTCCCGGCCGCCCGTGCCCTCTTCGCCCCGGCCGAGCCGGATGAAGGAGCCGAGTTCGAGGCCGCGACCGACCTCCGCCAGCGCACGCGAGTTGACCACCGCGGCCCGCAGCTTGGCCAGCTGGCCCTCGGGCAGGTCGGGGTGGGTGCGGTACAGCGTGTCCGTGACCACCAGGCCGAGCACGGAGTCCCCGAGGAACTCCAGACGCTCGTTGGTGGGCAGACCGCCGTTCTCGTACGCGTACGAGCGGTGCGTCAGCGCACGCACCAGAAGGGCGGACTCGAGCTGATACCCGAGCCGCCCTTCCAGAAGCGTGTGGGACGAGGCATTGTCCGTCTTGTTGGACTCAGACATTGCGCCTCTCACCAGCCACTCAGACCGAGAGGACCTGGCGCTTGTTGTAGGTGCCGCAGCTCGGGCACGCGATGTGCTGCTGCTTCGGCTCCTGGCAACGCTCACACGAAACCAGGGTGGGGACCGCAGCCTTCCACTGCGACCGGCGGTGGCGCGTGTTGCTGCGCGACATCTTCCGCTTCGGAACAGCCACGGCTACTTCTCCTGCTTCTCGTCGACGCCAGCTTCGGCGCCGCTCATGTTGTCCTTCTCATCGGTTCCCAGCGAACCGGCGAGTCCCTGCAGTGCCGCCCAACGCATGTCGACGGCATCGTGGTGGTGGTCCGGGTTGTCGTTCAGGTTGGTTCCACACTCGGAACACAGACCCGCACAGTCCTCCCGGCACACCGGCTGCATCGGCAGTGCGAGCACCACCGCATCGCGCAGCACGGGTTCGAGGTCGAACATGCCGTCCTCGAGGGGGATCATGTCCTCGTCAGCCTCGGCTTCGTCGTCCGCGGCCACCTTGGAGCGGCCCCGGTCGTCGGAGTCGGGGTACGAGAACATCTCCTGGAAGTCCACGTCGAGCTCGAGCTCGACGGGCTCCAGACACCTTACGCACTCCCCCTCGGCCGATGCACGGGCGGTGCCTGTGACAAGCACCCCTTCCATGACCGACTCGAGACGGAGGTCGATCTCCACCGGCGCGCCTTCCGGCACACCGATGACCCCTTCGACACCGAAGTTCTTGGGGGCTTCGACCGAGCGGGAGATCCTCTGGAGGGCACCAGGACGCCGCCCCAGCTCGTGTGTGTCGAACACGAGGGGGTTGCGGTGGTCGAGGCGCGTGCTCAGGGCTCTTCCTGCTTTCGGATCGTGAGGGGGCTGCCGCGTTCGAATCGAGAGACGAAGCGGGCAGCATGGATCGCGGGCATACGCGCGACCGAAGAGCCAGGATACTGGACGCTTCGCTCAGGGCCCAATCCGGGCCCGTGGAGCGGATCGCTCAGTGCCCCTGGCCGTGGCCGTGACCCTGCTCGTACCGGCGCAGCTGCTCCAGATCGATCATGCTCGTATCGAAGAAGCTGGTCTCGTCGAGCGCGGCGGCCTGCGGCTGCGGGACCTGCGGCTGCTGCTGCTCGTAGCCGTACTGCTGCTCGTAGGAGGGCGCGGCATAGGCTCCGGCGCCGTTGCCCGCGACCGCGTACGGATCCGGCTGCTGCTGGTACGCGTAGGGGTCGGCCTGCTGATAGGCGTAGGCGTCCTGCGGCTGCTGCTGGTACCCGTACGGGTCCGGCTGCTGCGCCGGGATCTGCGGGGCCTGCTGCATGACGGGCTGCTGCACCGGCTCCGGGTCGGCCAGCTCCGCGAGCCCTGCCAGGTAGTCCGCGTCGCTGGTGTGCACGGAGTTGCCGGCCGCGTCCTGGGCGGCCATGTGCGCGCCGAGGTCGTCGGTGGCGATCCGCCCGTGCAGTTTCTGCCGGCCGCGGCCGACGGCCTCCAGGGTCTTGGAGAGCACGGCCTCGAAGGCGCCGAGCTTGGCGTCGACGTACTCGTCGGCCCGGTGGATCAGGGTCTGCGGGTCCGCGCTGTACTCCGGGGCGTCCTCGTCGGCGTAGCCCTGCTCGTCCAGGCCGGGGCCGCGGCCGAGCAGCTTCTCGCGGCCGCGGTCGACGGACCCGATGGTCTTGTTGAGGACGACCTCGAAGTTGGCGAGCTTGGAGTCGACGTAGTCGTCGGCCTCGGCGCGGATCTCCTCGGCCTCCCGGCGGGCCTCGGAGAGGATCCGGTCCGCCTCGTCCTGGGACTGTCGGGCGACCTGGGTGTCCGAGATCAGCGAGCCGCGCTCGGCGTGGGCGGCCTCGATGATCCGCTCCGCCTCCTGGCGGGCGTGCTCCACCATCTGCTCCCGGCCGCCGAGGAGCTCCTGGGCCTGGGCCAGGGAGCCCGGCAGGGCCTCCCGTACCTCTTCGAGCATGGCGAGCAGCTCGGCGCGGTTGACCACGCAGGACGCCGACATGGGCATGGAGCGGGCGTTGGCGACCGCCGAAACGATCTCGTCGAGCTTCTTCTGCACGTCCACCGGGTGCTCGCCACTCTCTACAGCTGGATGGAGACGGACGGGACGACTGTAAGGGCAGTCGCCCCCCGTACGACACCAGGTGACGGACCGTCAGGGACGGTCGCAGCGGGTCACTGCTCGGCGCGCCGCTCGGCGAGCCGCTCGGTGAGCCTGGGGAGGACGGCCTGCGGGACCAGGTGGGAGACGTCGCCGCCCCAGGCCGCGACCTCCTTGACCAGGGAGGACGACAGGAAGCTGTACGTCGGGTTGGTGGGGACGAACAGGGTCTCGACGCCCGAGAGCCCGTTGTTCATCTGTGCCATCTGCAGCTCGTAGTCGAAGTCGCTGACCGCGCGCAGACCCTTGACGATCGCGGGGATGTCGCGCTGCTTGCAGAAGTCGACGAGCAGGCCGTGGAAGGCCTCGACCTCGACGTTTCCGAAGTCGGCGGTGACTTCGCGGATCAGCTCGATCCGCTCGTCGACCGTGAACAGTCCTCGCTTGGACTGATTGATCATCACCGCGACGTGCACGACGTCGTACAGCTTGGAGGCGCGGGCGATGATGTCGAGGTGTCCGTTGGTGATGGGGTCGAATGACCCCGGACAGACGGCGCGGCGCAACTTGGGTCCCTCGCTCTCCGGTCCGGTCATCGTGCGTCTTCGCACGTAGAGGCGGCGCGACCGTACCAAAACGTTCCCTCGCCGTAGCGACGGGCCCGGAGTGATGTGAAACCGGCCGGCCAGGCGAACTCGCCGCCTCGGGTGCTGCGCTCCACGGTGACGACGGCATCGTCGGCGATCCAGCCCCCGGAGCGGAGTGTGAGGAGGATCTCGCGAAGATCGTCGTCCGAGACGGCGTAGGGCGGGTCGAGGAAGACCAGGTCGTACGGGGCGGCGGGCGCCGCTCCTGTCACGATCTGTTCCGCTTTGCCGGTCCGGAGTTCGGCGCCGGGAAGTCCGAGCGACCGGATGTTCTCGCGGACGGTCCGGGCGGCGCGGGCATCGGCCTCGACGAGGAGGGCGTGCACCGCGCCCCGGGAGAGAGCCTCCAGACCTACGGCGCCCGAACCCGCGTACAGATCGGCGACACGGGTCCCGTGGAGGGTGCCGAGGAGCGACTCCCAGGTGGAGAAGAGGCCCTCGCGCGCCCGGTCGGAGGTCGGGCGGGTGCCGTTGCCGGGCGGCACGGCCAGTCGGCGTCCGCCGGCGGTACCGGCGATCACGCGGGTCATCTGAGGTCCTTGTCCTTGTGCTTCCGGGCTCCTGTGCCTCCACGATATGGCCGGTGGGCGGGGTGTGCCGTCACCCCTTCTCCAGGAACTCCTCCCGCTCCTTGTCCAGGAGCGCGTCCAGGGCGGTGCGCAGCTCGGGGTGGTCGTCGAGGCCGGGGTCGGCGTGGACCACTGCGGTGGCCTCCTCGCGGGCGGCGGCGATGACCTCCTCGTCGTCGAGGACGGTGAGCATCCGCAGGGAGGAGCGGACGCCGGACTGGGCCTGGCCGAGGACGTCGCCCTCGCGGCGCTGTTCGAGGTCGATGCGGGAGAGCTCGAAGCCGTCGAGGGTGGAGGCGACGGCGCCGAGGCGCTGGCGGGCCGGGCTCGCCTCGGGCATCTCGGTGACGAGGAGGCAGAGGCCGGGTGCGGAGCCCCGGCCGACACGGCCGCGGAGCTGGTGGAGCTGGGAGACGCCGAAGCGGTCCGCGTCCATGATCACCATGGCGGTGGCGTTGGGGACGTTGACGCCGACCTCGATGACGGTGGTGGCGACCAGGACGTCCGCCTCGCCCGCGGCGAAGCGGCGCATGACGGCGTCCTTGTCGTCGGGGTGCATCCGGCCGTGCAGGACCTCGACGCGGAGACCGGCGAGGGGGCCCGCGCGAAGCTTCTCGGCGACCTCGAGGACGGCGAGCGGCGGCCGCTTCTCGGCCTCGTCCTCGGGGGACGCCTTCCGCTTCTGCTTCTCGTCCTCGTCGTCGCCGATGCGCGGGCAGACCACGTACGCCTGGTGGCCGTTCTCCACCTCCTCGCGCACGCGCTCCCACGCCCGTGCGAGGAAGTGCGGTTTGTCGGCGGCCGGGACGACATGGCTGGCGATCGGGGAGCGGCCGGCGGGCAGCTGGTCCAGGACGGAGGTCTCCAGGTCCCCGAAGACGGTCATGGCGACCGTGCGCGGGATGGGCGTGGCCGTCATGACCAGCAGGTGGGGCGGCTGCTTGCCCTTCCCGCGCAGGGCGTCGCGCTGCTCCACGCCGAAGCGGTGCTGCTCGTCGACGACGACGAGACCGAGGTCGTGGAACTGGACCTTGTCCTCGATCAGCGCGTGCGTGCCGATGACGATGCCGGCCTCGCCGGTGACCAGGTCGAGGAGGGCCTGCCGGCGGGCGGCGGCGCCCATGGAGCCGGTGAGCAGCACGACCTTGGTGGCCTGCTCGGCCCCGCCGAGCATGCCGGCCTGGGCGAGCTCGCCCATCATCTCGGTGATCGAGCGGTGGTGCTGCTGGGCGAGGACCTCGGTGGGGGCCAGCATCACGGCCTGCCCCCCGCTGTCGACGACGGCGAGCATGGCCCGCAGGGCGACCATGGTCTTGCCGGAGCCGACCTCGCCCTGGAGGAGGCGGTGCATGGGGTGCTCGGTGGCGAGGTCGTCGAAGATCTCCTTCGAGACCTTCTTCTGGCCGTCGGTGAGGGTGAAGGGCAGCTTGGCGTCGAAGGCGTCGAGGATTCCGCCGGGGGTGGTCCGGCGGGCGACGGCCGGCAGCTGGGTGTCGGCGTGCCGGCGGCGGGCGAGGGCGACCTGGAGGACGAAGGCCTCGTCCCACTTGAGCCGCTGCCGGGCGTCCTCGATGTCGGCCTTCGTACGGGGCCGGTGCACCTTCTGGAGCGCCTCGGGCAGTTCGGCGAGGCCGCGGTCCTCGCGCAGGGCCGGCGGCAGCGGGTCGGCGAGCCCGGCCCAGCCGGTGGCGGCCAGGGAGTCCAGGGCGATGGAGACGGACTGCTCGATGGTCCAGGACTCCAGCTGCTTGCAGGCGGGGTAGATCGGCAGCAGCTCGTTCGCGAAAGCCTTGACGGTCTCGTCGCTGCTCTCGGCGTCCAGGAGCTTGTACTCGGGGTGGGTGAGCTGGAGCTTGCGGTTGAAGACCCCCACCTTGCCCGCGAACATCCCGCGCCGGCCCGGCAGCAGCTCCTTCTGGTGGAAGTGGACGGCCCGGCCGAAGAAGACGAGCTGCATCCGCCCGCTGCCGTCGGTGAGGGTGACCTCCAGGCGCTGGCCCTTGCCCCGGCCGCCCTTGTTGAAGGTCAGCACGCGGGCGTCGGCCACCTGCGCGACCACCGTGACGTGCTCGTCCAGCGGCAGGTCGGCGAGGGCGGTGAGCTCACCGCGCTCGGCGTACCGCCGGGGGTAGTGGTGGAGGAGATCCCCGACCGTACGCAGGTCGAGGTGCTCGGCCATCACCTTCGCGGTGGCGGCGCCGAGGAGGTTCTTCAGAGGTTCGTCGAGCACTGGCACGCGTTCCATTGCACACCACCGGACTGACACCCGTCCCGCAGGCTGCGGATATCTCCTGGTCACGTCGGCGCCGTGCCCCCTAGGATGACGCGTCTCCCCCCGTGCCGCCCCGCGATCACCGCCCGCCGGGATCGCCCGACCCGCGCCGTCGTCTCTCCCCCACCGGCGCAGCGACGATGACTGCTGATCAGACACCGCACACCTTCCAGGTCGATCTGCGCGGACTCGTGGATCTCCTCTCCCACCACCTCTATTCGAGCCCCCGGGTCTACCTGCGCGAACTGCTGCAGAACGCCGTGGACGCGATCACCGCGCGCCGCGCCGAGGAGCCGGACGCCCCGGCCCGGGTCCGGCTGTACGCGGACGGCGGCAGCCTGCGCGTCGAGGACAGCGGCATCGGGCTGACCGAGCAGGACGTCCACAGCCTGCTGGCCACGATCGGCCGCAGTTCGAAGCGGGCGGACGCCGCCGGCATCGCGAGCGCCCGGAGCGAGTTCCTGGGGCAGTTCGGCATCGGGCTGCTGGCCTGCTTCGTGGTCGCCGCCGAGATCCGGGTGGTCAGCCGCAGCGCCCGTACGCCCGCCGCCCCTCCGGTGGAGTGGACGGCCCGCGACGACGGTTCGTACACCGTCCGCACGCTCCCGGACGGCGCGCGCACCGAGCCGGGTACCACCGTGCACCTCACCGGGCGCCCCGGTTCCGGCGAGTGGCTGACCGAGGAGCGGGTCCTCGCGCTGGCCCGCGAGTACGGCTCGCTCCTCCCGTACGAAGTACGGGTGGGGGACGCGCCGGTCACCGATCTGCCCGCGCCCTGGGACCGCTCGTACCCGAGCCCGGCGGCCCGGCGGGTCGCGCTCGCCGGGCACTGCCGGGAGGTCTTCGGCTTCTCGCCGCTCGACTCGATCGACCTGGATCTTCCGCTGGCCGGGATCCGGGGGGTGGCGTACGTCCTTCCGTCGGCGGTCAGCCCCGCCCAGCGCGCCGGCCACCGGGTCCACCTCAAGGGCATGCTGCTCACCGACCGGGCCGACGGGCTGCTGCCCGACTGGGCGTTCTTCGTGCGCTGCGTCCTCGACACGGACTGTCTGCGGCCGACCGCGTCGCGCGAGGCGCTGTACGAGGACGAGACGCTGGCGGGCGTACGGGACGCCCTGGGCGCCGCCGTGCGGAACTGGCTCGGTGAGCTGGCCGCGGGCGCCCCGGAGCGGCTGGAGGAGTTCCTGGCCGTGCACCACCTCGGGGTGAAGTCGCTGGCCCGGCACGACGGCGAGATGCTGCGGACGATGCTGCCGTGGCTGCCGTTCGAGACGACGGACGGCCGGCTCTCGCTGGAGGAGTTCGCCCGGCGTCACCCGGTCGTGCACTACACCCGGACCGTCGAGGAGTACCGGCAGGTCGCCGCGATCGCGACCGCGCAGGGCATCGGCGTCGTCAACGGCGGCTACACGTACGACACGGAGTTGGTCGAGCGCCTGCCCGAGGTCCGCCCCGGCACCGTCGTCGCGGAGCTCGACGCCGACACGGTGACCGCGCATCTCGACTCGGTCGACCCGGCGCAGGAGCTGGCCCTCTCGTCGTTCCTCGCGGTGGCGCGCGCCGCCCTGGACCCGCTGGGCTGCGACGTGTCGCTGCGCTCCTTCCACCCGCTCACCGTGCCCGCGCTGCACCTGGACGACCGGGCGGCCCGCCACGAGCAGGCCCGGGCGGAGGCCGAGGAGCGGGCGGACGACCTGTGGGCCGGCATCCTCGGCTCGCTGCGCGGCAGCGCGCCGAGGGCCCGGCTGGTCCTCAACCACCTGAATCCGCTGATCCGCCGGATCGGTTCGCTCGACGACCCGGAGCTGGCGGGGACGGCCGTCGAGGCGCTGTACGGGCAGGCCCTGCTGATGGCGCAGCGGCCGCTGCGTCCGGCGGACTCGGCCCTGCTCAACCGGGCGTTCGCGGGGCTGCTCGCCTGGGCCGCACACCACGGGGAGAACAACGCATGACCCTGACCTTCGAGGCCCTCCGCGAGGCGATGCGGGACAACGCCCAGCAGCCGGAGGGACCCGCGCGCAACGCGCGCGCCGAGCGGCTCCTCGCCGAGGCCGAGCTGATCGGCGAGCCGCTGGCCGTCATCGAGGCGCTGGGCCATCAGCTCCAGGCGTACAACTACAGCTCCGAGAAGGCGAAGATGTTCGTGCCCTTCTCGCGGCTGCTGCGGATGTGGGACGACAACCCGGCGGACTTCGACGCGTACGAGACGCACTCCCTGCACTGGGTCTTCAAGTGGGTCTCCAGCGGCATGCTCGACCAGCCGCACATCCCGCTCGCGTCGATCGAGAAGTGGCTCGGCGAGATGGAGCACCGCTACCGGCTGGCGGGCCACTCGGAACGGGCCGTCCGGCAGGGTGAGTTCCGGGTGGCGCGGCACATCGGCGACCTGGAGCGGGCCGGGCGGGCGTACGCGGCCTGGCTGGCGGCCGAGCGGGACCGGATGGCGGACTGCCTCGCCTGCGAACTGCACGGGCAGGGCGTGTGGTCGGTGGAGCTCGGCGACGACGAGCAGGCGCTGCGGACCTGGGCTCCGGTCCTCGCGGGCGAGCACACCTGTGCGCACGAGCCGCACGCCGTCCTGGCCTCCTCGCTGCTGCCGCTGGTGCGGCTCGGCCGGATCGACGAGGCCCGCGCGCACCATCTGCGGGGCTACCGGCTGGTGCGTCCGATGGAGAGCATGCGCGGTGCGGCGGCGGAGCACATCGAGTTCTGCGCGCTGACGGGGAACGAGGCGCGGGGCCTGGAGATCCTGGCGGAACGGCCGGCGTACCTCACGGACGGCGGCGACCCGGACAGCCACATGGACTTCCTGGCCGTGACGGCGCTGCTCCTGGACCGGCTGGTGGCACTGGGGCTCGGCGGGCAGTCGGTCCCGGGGCCCGCGCGGGCCGGGGACGCGACGTGGACCGCCGCCGAACTGGCCGCCCACGCGCGCGTGGAGGCGCTGGCGATCGCCCGTCGCTTCGACGAGCGCAACGGGACGGGCCGCGTCGGGGAGCTCGTACGGGCCCGGATGGACGCGGAGCCGCTCCTGGACCGGCTGCCGCTGGGGGTACGAGCGGCGGGTCCGGTGCCGAGGCCGGCGCACGCGCGCGTGCCTGAGGCGGCGGTGGAGCCGGTCGACCTGCTCGCGGAGGCGCGCCGGCTGTCGTCGGAGCGGAATCCGGCCGCGCGCGCCGCGTGGGCGGCGGTGGAAACCGCCGAGGTCGAACTGGACGCGCTCGGGCGGGCCGAGCTGGACGACCACCGGGCCATGTCGATGGATCTCGGTCCTGCGGAGTCGGTCGGACTGTTCCACCGGGCGGCGGACGGCTACGAGTCGGCCGGCGACCCGGGTGAGGCGGCGGCCGCCCGGGCCAGGGCGGCGTACGCGCTCGCCCTCGACGGCCGGGGGGCGGAGGCGGCGCAGGGGGTCGACGAGGCGATCGGCCGGGTGCTCGCGCTGCACGCCGAGGGTGCGGCAACGCCCCGGCAGGCGGCGGGGGCGCTGCTGAGCCGGGTACGGATCGGGTTGCTGGGGCTGCACCCGGAGGACGGCGACGGCGGTCACGACGGCGTCGGAGAACTGGCGCGGGCCGTGGACGAGCTGCTGGCCTTCGCCGCGCCGTACGCCGACGACCCGCTGGTCGTGGACCGGGTCGCCGAGGCCGAGGCCGTACGGGGCGATCTGGCCGCGCACGAGGGGGACGCGGAGTCGGCGGCCCGGCGGTACACGTACGCGGCGGAGCTCTACCACCGGGTCGGGATGTCCTGGTACGCGGTGGAGCCGGAGGTGCGGCTCTCGCGGATCGCCCTGCACACGGGCGACCTGGAGACGGCCGAGCGGGCGGCGCGGGCGGCCCTCGACCACGGTGCCGAGTACGCCGACGCGGCCGGGCAGACCCGGCTCAGGCTCCAGCTCGCCGAAGTCCTCGCCGAGGCGGGGCGGTTCGGCGAGGCGGGGTCGCACGCCCTGGAGGCGGCGCACTGGGCCGACGAGGCGGGCGAGAGCCGGGGCATCGGCGCGTACGCCCGGCATCAGCTGGGCGGTTGGCTGCTGCGGGAGTCGCGGGTCGAGGAGGCCGCGGCAATTCTGGAGGCGGTGTTGCCGGACCTCACGGTGGAGGAGCACGGCGACGGGACGGTCGTCCAGACGCTGTGGTGGCTCGGCGACTGCCTCTCGCAGTTGAACGAGCCCCGGGCGGCGGCGGAGCAGTGGCTGCGGGCGGCGGAGCTGGCGAAGGCGTGGCCGGAGCAGCGGGACCACGCGATGCTCGCGAACCTGGCGGCGCAGGCGCTGCTCGCGGCGGAGCTGCGGCCGGAGGCCGCGGCGGCGTACGAGCGGGCGGGCGAGCTGTGGAGCGCGCTGGGCGACACGGCGGCGTACGTGCGGACCCTGCGGGTCCGGGCCTGGATCGCCGGCGCGGACGGCGAGGGCAGGGCGCTGATGGACGCGGCGGCCGAGGCGTGCGGGGCGGACCTGGTGGCGCGGGGGGACACGTACCTCCAGGCGGCGGAGCTGCTCGGGGAGACGGACGCGGGGGCGGCGCTGTCGTACGCGACGCGGGCGGTCTCGGCGTTCGGCGAGGCGGGCCCCGCCCACCGCGACCGCCGCACGGCCGCGGAGCTCCTGTCGGCCTGGCTCCACCTGGACCTGGACGACCCGTCGCGGGCGGTGGCGCTGGCACGTGGGGTACTGGCGGAGTACGCCACCACGGAGGACCCCCCGGCCCCGGAACGCCGGGAGCAGGCGGAGTCGATCCTGGAACGGGCGGAGACGACCCCCTGACGGGAACGGGCGCTCCGCCCCGAACCCCCGACGGGGCGCGGCGGCTCCGCACGGCGTAGAGGGCGGGGCGTCGCGGCCCCGGCCGCAGGCACGGTGGCCTCCCGGCGCGCGCCGCGGCCGCCCGCGGCGCCCTCCGTGGGGCCGCGCGCTCGCCGCGCCGTCGGCTACTCCACGCCGATCAGGAGTGGCGGGGCTCCCGCGCCCGCGTGGTACGTGGCGGTGTCCACTGCCAGGTACGTCTCGCGGACGTGGCGTTCCAGGGAGTCCGACAGGGACGGCGGCGTCTCGTCCGAGACGATCAGGGTCACCAGTTCGCCGCCCGCCGAGAGCATGCGGTCCAGGACCGTGCGGGCCGTTTCCGTGAGGTCCTGGCCGATGACCGCGACGTCGCCCTCGATGAGGCCGAGGACGTCGCCGGCCTGGCAGACGCCCGCCGAGGTGAAGGACTGGCGTTCGGCGACGGCGAGTTCCGCGTAGCGGGTCGCCCCCGCCGCCGCCGTCATCGCCACGACGTCCTCGTCGAAGCGCCGGTCCGGCTCGTGGACGGCCAGCGCCGCGATGCCCTGGACGGCAGCCCGGGTCGGGATCAGGGCGACCCGGATGCCCTCCGCGCGGGCCTGCTCGGCCGCCGCGCCCGCCGTGTGGCGCAGGTCGGTGTCGTTGGGCAGCAGCACCACCTCGCGCGCGTGGGCCCGCCGGATCGCGTCGACCAGGTCCCCGCTCGCGGGCGGGGCCCCCGGCCCGGCCAGCACCGTCGTCGCGCCCGCCTCCGCGCACAGGCCCGCCAGCCCCTCGCCCGGTACGACCGCCACGACGGCCCGCTGGAGCCGCTCCCTGGCCTCCGAGGCGCCGGCGAAGTGCGTGATACGGATCCGGTACGGGCGGCCCGCCTCCACGCCCGCCTCCACGGCCGCCCCCGCGTCGTCGACGTGGACGTGCACGTTCCACAGCCCGTCCCCGCCCACCACGACCAGGGAGTCGCCGAGCCCGTCCAGCCTGGCCCGCAGCCGGTCCACGGCCGCGTCCTCGGCCTCCAGGAGGTAGATCACCTCGAAGGCCGGACCGCCCGGGGCGCAGTCCTCCGGCGAGGCCGCGGGCACCGCGCGCGTCGGCGGGCGCAGCTGCGCCTCGCCCGACACGGCCTCCACCAGCGCCCCGAGGACCGCCACCAGACCCCGTCCGCCCGCGTCCACGACCCCCGCGCGCTCCAGGACGGCCAGCTGTCCGGGGGTCGCCTCCAGGGCCGCCCTGGCCCCCTCGTACGCCCCTCTGGCCACCGCCACCAGGCTTCCGCCGCCTCCGCACGCGTCCGCCGCCGCCGTCGCCACGCTCAGGATCGTTCCCTCGACGGGGTGCGCCACGGCCTCCCGGGCCGCGCGGGCCGCCGCCGTCAGGGCACGGGCGAGGTGATCGCCGTCGCGCCCGTCGGCGAGCACGGACGCCATGCCGCGCAGCAGTTGGGAGAGAATCGTTCCGGAGTTGCCCCGGGCCCCGATCAGGGCGCCGTGCGCCATGGCGCGTACGGCCTCACCCGCGTCGGGATCGTCCGCTGCGAAGACCGCCTCGACCGCCTGGGCCGCGGACTCCACCGTCAGGTACAGGTTGGTCCCGGTGTCCCCGTCGGCGATCGGATAGACGTTGATCGCGTCGATCTCCTCGCGCTCCCGGCCGAGCGCGTCCAGCGCCCGTACGCACCAGGATCGGACCGCTGCGGCGTCCAGGGTCTGCGCGGTCTGCGGCAACTGGTGATCCTCCTGCTAGGCGGCCGTCTGCGGTGAGCTCACCGCAGGGTAGACCGGCTCGTGACCTGGGGCGGGGGCGGGGGCCGCGATGTCCGTGGTAGTTTCGTTCTACGGGAGCAGCCGTTGTATGCTGCTTCGGTTGCCCGGCGAGAGTCGGGCCATTCCCCCGGCAAGCCACTTCAGAACTCTGATTCCGGTGCGCCGGATTTCACTGTAAATCTGAAGTCTTTGGAGTGACCCGTGGCTGCCAACTGCGACGTCTGCGGCAAGGGGCCGGGCTTCGGCAACAACATTTCGCACTCGCACCGCCGTACGTCTCGTCGCTGGAACCCGAACATCCAGCGTGTGCGTGCCGTGGTCGGTCGGACGCCGAAGCGGCTCAACGTCTGCACCTCGTGCATCAAGGCCGGCAAGGTCTCGCGCTAACGCCGACGTTTCGTCGTAGCGCAGCCCCTGCGGTTGCCTTGAAAGGCCGGTTCACCTAGGTGAACCGGCCTTTTGCCATGCCCGGCGCCCCCTAGGGCCGGAACCGCCAGCCGTGGTCCACCGGGCCGATCCCCGCGCCCAGCGCGAACCCGGCCGCGATCGCCCCGGTCACGTACGCCTTCGCCTCCCGCACCGCCTCCGGTACGGCGAGCCCCTTCGCGAGCCCCGACGCGACCGCCGAGGCGAGGGTGCAGCCCGTGCCGTGGGTGTGCCGGTTGTCGTGGCGCGGCGCGCGCAGCCAGTGCTCCTCGTCGCCGTCGGTGAGCAGGTCCACGGCGTCCCCGTCGAGATGCCCGCCCTTGATGAGCGCCCAGCGCGGCCCGTACGCGAGGACCGCGGCCGCGGCCTCCCGGAGATCCGCCTCCGAGCCGACCCGTACGCCCGTGAGCTGTGCCACCTCGTCCAGGTTGGGCGTGGCGACGGTGGCGACCGGCAGCAGCTTCGTCCGTACGGAGTCCAGCGCCGAGGCCGCGAGCAGCGGGTCGCCGTGCTTGGAGACGCCGACGGGGTCCACGACGACGGGCGCGTCCGTCCCGGCGAGAAGCCCCGCGACCGTCTCCACCAGTGCGGCGGAGGCCAGCATGCCGGTCTTCACGGCCTGGACGCCGATGTCGTCGACGACGGCGCGGTACTGGGCCCGTACGGCCTCCACGGGCAGTTCCCAGGCGCCTCGCACGCCCTGCGAGTTCTGCGCGGTGACAGCGGTGATCACGCTCATGCCGTGGACGCCGAGGGCGAGCATCGTCTTCAGGTCGGCCTGGATCCCCGCGCCGCCGCCGGAGTCGGATCCGGCGACGGTCAGGACGAGCGGCGGCGGCGTCACTCGTGGCCCCCGAAGTGGTCCCAGCCGCCCTTGCTGTGCCAGGGCGCACCGTCCACGGTGACCTGCGGCAGCGCGGAGGGGTTCAGGACCTCGCCGATGACCTTCCAGCGGGCCGGCAGCTTCACGTCCGGCGGGAAGGTTGCCACGATCGCGTGGTCCTCTCCCCCGGTGAGCACCCACTGCAGCGGGTCCACACCCACGGCCTGGCCGATGTCGTTCATCTGGGTGGGGATGTCGATGAGTCCGGAGCGCAGGTCGATGCGGACCTTGCTGGCCTCCGCGATGTGGCCGAGGTCGGCGATGAGCCCGTCGCTGACGTCGCACATGGCGGTGGCGCCGAGCCCGGCGGCCGCGGGGCCCGCGTGATAGGGCGGCTCGGGACGCCGGTGGGCCTCGACGAAGGCGCGCGGGGAGCGGAAGCCGCGGGAGAGGACCGCGTAGCCGGCCGCGGACCAGCCGAGCCAGCCCGTGTACGCGACGACGTCGCCCGGCTGGGCTCCGCCCCGCGTCACCGGGTCGTGGTTGCGCAGGTCGCCGAGGGCGGTGATGGCCACCGTGATGGTGTCGCCGCGGACGACGTCGCCGCCGACGACGGCCGCGCCCGCGACCTGGCACTCGTCCCGCAGGCCGTCCATCAGCTCGGTGGGCCAGGTGACCGGGAGTTCGGCCGGCACGACCAGGCCGAGGAGGAGAGCGGTGGGGACGGCGCCCATGGCGGCGATGTCGGCGAGGTTCTGCGCGGCGGCCTTGCGGCCGACGTCGTACGCCGTCGACCAGTCGCGGCGGAAGTGACGCCCTTCGAGCAGGATGTCCGTACTGGCCACCACGCGCCGGTCGGGTGCGGAGACGACCGCGGCGTCGTCGCCGGGTCCGATCCGCACCGCCGGGGTGGAGGTGAGCCGGGAGGTGAGCTCTCTGATGAGCCCGAACTCCCCCAACTCTCCTACTGTGCCCTTCACCGCGTCTCACCTCGTGTTGTCGTGCGGTACCGTCAATGAGGAACCGTCTAGACCGTCAACTGCTGTCTTGTCTACGCCACACTGTGGGCGCCTCGGGGCACGCAGGTCTCCCCGCGGCCCGCGGCGACGCGGTACCGTGGCGTCTCTTTCTCCCACAAGATCCTCGTGGCCGCCCTGGAGGTTCCGTGGTACAGGCGTACATCCTCATCCAGACCGAGGTGGGCAAGGCGTCGACCGTCGCCGAGACCATCTCCAAGATCGCGGGAGTGATCCAGGCGGAAGACGTGACGGGACCGTACGACGTCATCGTCCGCGCCCAGGCCGACACGGTCGACGAACTCGGCCGCATGGTGGTCGCCAAGGTCCAGCAAGTGGAAGGCATCACGCGGACCCTCACCTGCCCGGTCGTGCATCTGTAGCCCCCGTCTACCCTTGGCCGGTGATGTCTTCCCACCGGCCTTTCGGCCTGCCCGCCGCCGTCGCGGCCGCGTTGCTGTTGCTGACCGCCGCGGGATGCTCCTTCACGGACGCGAAGGCTTCGATCCCGGTTCCCAGCCCGCCGGCCGGGGAGGCGACCCTCTGCCAGGCTCTGGCGAAGGAGCTTCCCGACACCGTGGCGGGGCTGGAACGGAACGATCCTGAGCCGGACTCCGAGCTGACCGCCGGGTGGGGGGATGCGGCGATCGTACTGCGCTGCGGGGTCCCCCGGCCCGAGAAGATGAGCGATCCGCAGACGCAGGGTGTCTCGGTGGACGGCGTGCGCTGGATGCTGGAGCAGCGCGAGGGCGACGGCCCCCGGTTCACCTCGGTGTATCGCGAGACGTACATCGAGGTGAGCCTCGACGAGCGGTTCGCCCATGACATCGGACCGCTCGTCGATCTCGCCGCCCCCGTAGAGAAGGCCGTGCCCTGCGCCCTGGAACCGGAGTGCGACTAGCGCCTTGCGCTAGCGCAGGCCCGTGGAGCGGTTGAGGGCCGCCTGGATCAGGCGGTCCACCAGCTCGGGGTAGCCGACACCGCTCTCCTGCCACATGCGCGGGTACATGGAGATGGGGGTGAAGCCCGGCATGGTGTTGATCTCGTTGATCACGAACTCGCCGTCCTCGGTGAGGAAGAAGTCGGCGCGGACCAGGCCCTCGCAGGAGACGGCCTCGTACGCGGCGACGGCGAGCCGCTGGACCTCGGCGGTGGCCTCGTCGCCGATCGGCGCGGGGACGATGCCGGACGCCGAGTCGATGTACTTGGCCTCGAAGTCGTAGAAGTCGTGGTCGGTGACGGGCGGGATCTCCGCCGGCACGCTCGCGCGCGGGCCGTCCTCGAACTCCAGGACGCCGCACTCGATCTCACGGCCGCGCAGCAGCGACTCGACGAGGATCTTCGGGTCGTGGCGCCGGGCCTCCTCGATGGCCTCGTCCAGGCCCGAGAGGTCGTCGACCTTGGTGATGCCCATGGAAGAGCCGCCCCGGGCCGGCTTCACGAAGAGCGGCCAGCCGTGGTCGGCGGCGAACTCGACGATCTTCTTGCGGGCGGCCGCGGGGCTCTGCTCCCACTCGCGCGGCCGGATGACCTCGTACGGGCCGACGGGCAGCCCGAAGGAGGTGAACACCCGCTTCATGTACTCCTTGTCCTGGCCGACGGCGGAGGCGAGCACGCCCGCGCCGACGTAGGGGACGCCGGAGAGCTCCAGGAGGCCCTGGAGGGTGCCGTCCTCGCCGTACGGACCGTGCAGCATCGGGAAGACGACGTCGACCTCGCCGAGGGCCTTGGGCACGGAGCCGGGCTCGGCGTACACGACCTCGCGGTTGGCCGGGTCGACGGAGAGGACCACGCCGCCCTGCTCGGATTCGGCGAGGTCCGTGACGTTCGGCAGGGCGCGGTCGGCGATCGCCATCCGCTCGGGGGCGTCGGCGGTCAGCGCCCAGCGCCCGTCCGTGGTGATGCCGATGGGCAGCACGTCGTACTTGGTCCGGTCGATGGCCTTGAGGACGGCGCCGGCCGTGACGACCGAGATGGCGTGCTCGGAGCTGCGTCCGCCGAAGACGACGGCCACGCGCGGCTTGCGGGGGCTCTGGGTGTTCTCGCTCATATCGCGTTGAGCGTACCTTGCGTGTTCGATCCGCTTAAGAGCCCCGGCCCGCCGCGCGCGTCCGGGCTAGCGTCCGTCCCGGCGCGGCCGTCAGCGGCGCTCGGACTTGGCGCTGCGCGACATCAGTTCCTTGAGGGCGACGATCGGCGGCTTGCCCTCGTGGACGATCGAGACGACCGTCTCGGTGATCGGCATGTCGACGCCGTGGCGGCGGGCCAGATCGAGCACGGACTCGCAGGACTTGACGCCCTCCGCGGTCTGCTTGGTCGCCGCGATGGTCTCCTCCAGGGTCATCCCGCGGCCCAGATTGGTGCCGAAGGTGTTGTTCCGGGAGAGCGGCGAGGAGCAGGTGGCGACCAGGTCGCCGAGGCCGGCGAGGCCGGAGAAGGTGAGCGGGTCGGCGCCCATGGCGAGGCCGAGCCGGGTGGTCTCGGCGAGGCCGCGGGTGATGAGGGTGGCCTTGGAGTTGTCGCCGAGCCCCATGCCGTTGGCGATGCCGACGGCGAGCCCGATGACGTTCTTGACGGCCCCGCCGAGCTCGCAGCCGACGACGTCGGTGCTGGTGTACGGGCGGAAGTACGGGGTCATGCAGGCGGTCTGGAGCCGCTGCGCGACGGATTCGTCGGCGCAGGCGACGACGGCACCGGCGGGCTGCCGGGCGGCGATCTCCTTGGCCAGGTTGGGACCGGTCAGGACGGCGACGCGCTCGGCGGGCACGTCGGCGACCTCCATGATGACCTCGCTCATCCGCTCGGCGGTGCCGAGTTCGACCCCCTTCATCAGGGAGACGAGGACGGTGTCGGGGGCCAGCTTGGGGGCCCACTCGGCGAGGTTGGCGCGAAGGGTCTGCGAGGGGACGACGAGGACGGTGAAGTCGGCGTCGTGGGCGGCCTCGGCCGGGTCGGTGGTGGCCCTGACGTTCGCGGGGAGTTCGACACCCGGGAGGTAGTCGGGGTTGGTGCGGGTCGTGTTGACGGCCTCGACGAGCTCGGCGCGGCGGCCCCAGAGCGTCACGTCGCATCCCGCGTCGGCGAGCACCATGCCGAAGGCGGTACCCCAGGACCCGGTTCCGAATACGGCTGCCTTGGTCACTTCGTGCCCTCCCCGGCGGCCTTGCGCCGCTGCTCCAGCCGCGCCTTGCGGTGGTCGTACGGCTCGCCCGGCGACTTCTCGCCCCGGACGTCCTCCAGAAGCGACGTGATCGCCGCCATGATGACCTCGGTCGCCTCGCGCAGCACCTCGGGCGTGGGCTCCTGGTCGTGGAAGCGGGAGAGGTCGACGGGCGGACCGGCCTGCACGATCAGCGTCTTGCGCGGGAACAGGCTGAGCTTGTTCTCCTTGGCGTACGGCGGCATGGCGAGGTTGGCGCCCCACTGGGCGACCGGGATGACCGGGGCCTTGGTGAGGAGCGCGACGCGGGCGGCGCCGGTCTTGCCCGCCATGGGCCACATCTCCGGGTCGCGGGTGAGGGTGCCCTCGGGGTAGAAGGCGACGCACTCGCCGCGCTCGATGGCGTCGACGGCGGCCCGGAAGGCGTCCAGGGCGTTGGTCGTCTCGCGGTAGACGGGGATCTGTCCGGTGCCGCGGAGCATGGTGCCGACGAACGAGCCCTTGAAGAGGGCGGCCTTGGCGAGAAAGCGCGGGACACGTCCGGTGTTGTACTGGAAATGCGCGTACGACAGCGGGTCCAGATACGAGTTGTGATTGACGGCGGTGATGAATCCGCCGTCGGCCGGAATGTGTTCCGTTCCGCGCCAGTCCCGCTTGAACAGAACCACCAGTGGGGGTTTGGCGATGACCGCCGCCAGGCGGTACCAGAAGCCGATTCTGCGGCGGGACACTCGTGCACCTTCCTCTGGGACTGGCGTGCAGGGGGCCAAGTGTCGCCCCATGCTCCTGGTCTGTCGAGAACACCGTACGCCCCGGGATCGCGCGGGCGCCGGGCGCCGGGCTCTCCGGCCCGTCGGACGCGGGGGCGTGGTGCCGGGTCACAATGGGCCGCGATGAACATCGATCCGGACGACGGCTGGTCCCTGGTCGTACCCCTGAAGCCCCTTGCGCGGGCGAAGAGCAGGCTCGCCGCGACCGCCGGGAACGGCTTGCGTCCGCGGCTCGCGCTGGCGTTCGCGCAGGACACGGTGGCCGCGGCGCTGGAGTGCGGGCGGGTGCGGGATGTGGCGGTCGTCACGGACGATCAGTCCGCCGCGGTGGCGCTGGCGGCGCTCGGGGCGCGGATCGTGCCCGACTCCCCGGCCGCCGGACTCAACGCGGCGCTGGCGCACGGGGCACGGACGGTACGGGACGCCCGGCCCCACGCGCGCGTGGCGGCGCTCAACGCGGACCTGCCCGCGCTGCGGCCGGAGGAACTCGCCCGGGTCCTGGAAGCGGCCCGTGAATTCCCCCGGGCATTTCTCGCGGATGCCGCCGAAATAGGTACGACATTCCTCTCGGCGGGTCCGGGGGTGGAATTGGCACCTGCATTCGGAGGCGCTTCGCGGCTCAGGCATTTGTCGTCGGGGGCGGTGGAAATCAGACTGGCCGGGGTGGATTCCGTACGCCGGGACGTGGACACCGGCGAGGATCTGGCTGCCGCACTGGCGTTGGGGATCGGTCCACGGACGGCCGCCCACTGGGATCGTGCGGCCGGTGATCGCGCGGCCGGATAGGCTGCGGCCCATGCAGGCGACCGCGTACACGTACGACCCCGAGACCCGCAGCGGCAGTGTGCTGCTCGACGACGGCACCCCGGTGGAGTTCGGGGCCGAGGCCTTCGACGCGGGCGGGCTGCTGCTGCTGCGTCCGGGGCAGCGGGTGCGGATCGAGACGGAGCCCGGCGCGGACGGCGCGGGGCTGCGGATCACGCTGGTGACGCTGCAGACCCTCTGAGCAACCGGTACGGCCCCGCTGGGCCGAACAGGGCAGCAGTCGCAGTGCGGACGCGCCGCGGGCCGGGCTCCCCGAGGGGAGCCCGGCCCGGCGTGTGAGTGGCCCTCGACCCTTGTGCCGCTTACTTCTACTTCTTCGCGGCGGTCTTCTTGGCGGTGGTCTTGCGCGCCGTCGTCTTCTTGGCGGGCGCCTTCTTCGCCGTGGCCTTCTTCGCCGGCGCGGTCTTCTTGGCGGTGGTCTTCTTGGCCGCCGCGGTGGTGGTCTTCTTCGCCGGCGTC
The DNA here is from genome assembly GCF_042671585.1 of Streptomyces sp. NPDC127129. Classification (NCBI taxonomy): domain Bacteria; kingdom Bacillati; phylum Actinomycetota; class Actinomycetes; order Kitasatosporales; family Streptomycetaceae; genus Streptomyces; species Streptomyces sp. NPDC127129. The sequence continues at coordinate 39,695 of NZ_JBHXTV010000018.1, read as the reverse complement.
GCCTTCTTGGCCGCCGCCGTGGTCTTCTTGGCCGCCGCGGTGGTCTTCTTGGCCGCGGCCGTCGTCTTCTTGGCCGCCGCGGTGGTCTTCTTGACGGCCACCTTCTTGGCGGTGGTGGCCTTCTTCGCGGCCGCCTTCTTGGCGGTGGTGGCCTTCTTGGCCGCCGCCTTCTTCACCGTCGCCGAGGCGCCGCCCATCAGGCTGCCCTTGGGCGCCTTCTTGACCGCGACCTCGCCGCCCTTGGGGAGCTTCTTCGAGCCGCTGACCAGGTCCTTGAAGCCCTGACCCGCACGGAAGCGCGGAACCGAGGTCTTCTTGACCCGCACGCGCTCACCCGTCTGCGGGTTGCGGGCGTACCGGGCCGGACGGTCGACCTTCTCGAACGAGCCGAAGCCGGTGACCGAGACCCGGTCTCCGGAGACCACGGCACGCACGATGGCGTCGAGCACGTGGTCGACGGCGTCGGCCGCCTGCTGGCGACCGCCCATCTTGTCGGCAATCGCTTCTACGAGCTGCGCCTTGTTCACGTCTTCCCCTTCGGAGACATTGCCAGAACGAAAGTGTTCAAGCTTTTTCGCACGTTAGGCATGTATATACCGCAAATCAAACACGAAACGGGCTAATCACCCTAGTGCCGCAACGCAGAAGTCCCGTTGCGGAGTTCCTGGTGTCAGTCGTCTTCAGGGAATCGGCCCTCGTCGAGGTCCTTCATCAACCGGTCGAGACGCGTTGCCGCGTCCGCGAGATCGTGCTTCGCCGCTGCCGTGACGACCAGCAGCTTCCGGGACAGCGCCATCCTTACGCCCTCCGGGACTTGCAGTGCGCGCACTCTTGTGTGCGCTTCCTTCAATCGGGCGGCGACTGCCTCGTAGAGCTCGAGTTGGCTGTCGCGTTCCATGCACCGATTGTGCCATCTAGGGCGAGTTGTCGCCCGACAGGGTCTCAACAAGCGACTGCGCCCCCCACCGGAGGGTGGGGGGCGCAGTCGTGGAAAAGCGCTGCTCAGGCCGTAATTGTACGGGGCTTGAAGGCCGGCCTGGACGCCTCGTAGGCGGCGATGTCGGCTTCGTTCTGAAGGGTGAGGCTGATGTCGTCCAGACCGTTCAGGAGACGCCAGCGGGCGTTCTCGTCGAGCTCGAAGTCGGCGTCGATCCCGGCCGCCAGCACCTTGCGGCGCTCCAAGTCAACAGTGATTTCGGCCGTCGGGTCGGCCTCCGTCAACTCCCAGAGGGCGTCCACGGTGGGCTGGTCGAGGACGACCGTCAGCAGACCGTTCTTCAGCGAGTTGCCGCGGAAGATGTCGGCGAAGCGGGAGGAGATGACGGTCTTGAAGCCGTAGTTCTGCAGCGCCCAGACGGCGTGCTCACGGGAGGAGCCGGTGCCGAAGTCGGGGCCGGCCACCAGGACCGTGGCGCCCTGCCGCTCGGGGCGGTTGAGCACGAACTCGGAGTCCTTGCGCCAGGCCTCGAACAGCCCGTCCTCGAAGCCGTCGCGGGTGACCTTCTTGAGCCAGTGCGCGGGGATGATCTGGTCGGTGTCGACGTTGCTGCGGCGCAGCGGGACGGCTCGGCCGGTGTGTGTGGTGAAAGCTTCCATGGTTCCTCAGACCCCCGCGGGCGTAGCGACGTCGGACAGATCGGCCGGGGAGGCCAGGTGGCCCAGTACGGCGGTGGCGGCGGCGACCTGGGGCGAGACCAGGTGGGTGCGTCCGCCCTTGCCCTGCCGGCCCTCGAAGTTGCGGTTGGAGGTGGACGCGGAGCGCTCGCCGGGCGCCAGTTGGTCGGGGTTCATGCCCAGGCACATGGAGCAGCCCGCGTGCCGCCATTCGGCGCCGGACTCCTTGAAGACCTTGTCCAGGCCTTCCTCGACGGCCTGCAGGGCGACGCGCACCGAGCCGGGGACGACCAGCATCCGGACGCCGTCGGCGACCTTGCGGCCCTCCAGCAGGGCGGCGGCGTTGCGCAGGTCCTCGATGCGGCCGTTGGTGCAGGAGCCTACGAAGACGGTGTCGACCTTGATGTCCCGCAGCGGCTGCCCGGCGGTCAACCCCATGTACTCCAGGGCCTTTTCGGCGGCCAGGCGCTCCGAAGCGTCTTCGTACGAAGCCGGGTCGGGGACGTTCGCCGAAAGCGGCGCACCCTGGCCGGGGTTGGTGCCCCAGGTGACGAACGGAGCCAGGGAGGCGGCGTCGATGACGACCTCGGCGTCGAAGACGGCGTCCTCGTCGGACTTCAGGGTCTTCCAGTACGCGACGGCGGCGTCCCAGTCCTCGCCCTCGGGGGCGTGGGCGCGGCCCTTCAGGTACGCGAAGGTGGTCTCGTCCGGGGCGATCATGCCCGCGCGGGCGCCGGCCTCGATCGACATGTTGCAGACGGTCATCCGGGCTTCCATCGAGAGCTTCTCGACGGCGGAGCCGCGGTACTCCAGGACGTAGCCCTGGCCTCCGCCGGTGCCGATCTTGGCGATGATCGCCAGGATCAGGTCCTTGGCCGTGACGTCCTCGGGCAGCTCGCCGTCGACCGTGATCGCCATGGTCTTGGGACGGGCCAGCGGCAGCGTCTGGGTGGCCAGCACGTGCTCGACCTGGCTGGTGCCGATACCGAACGCCAGCGCGCCGAAGGCGCCGTGCGTGGAGGTGTGGGAGTCGCCGCAGACCACGGTGGTGCCGGGCTGGGTCAGGCCCAGCTGCGGGCCCACGACGTGGACGACGCCCTGCTCGACGTCGCCCAGCGGGTGCAGCCGTACGCCGAACTCGGCGCAGTTCTTCCGCAGCGTCTCCAACTGGGCGCGCGAGACCGGGTCGGCGATGGGCTTGTCGATGTCGAGGGTCGGGGTGTTGTGGTCCTCGGTGGCGATGGTGAGGTCGAGGCGCCGCACCTGCCGGCCGTTCTGGCGCAGGCCGTCGAACGCCTGGGGGCTGGTCACCTCGTGCAGCAGGTGCAGATCGATGAAGAGGAGGTCGGGCTCGCCCTCGGCGCGCCGGACGACGTGGTCGTCCCAGACCTTCTCCGCGAGTGTCCTACCCATCGCTTTCCCTCCGGCCGACGTCTACGTCGGCACAACTAGAGACCCGTTTCGCGAGCCGTTGTGCGGCCGCCTCACCAGGGTCGCAAGATCCCCGGAAAATTGAACTTGCGTTTCACAGAGTGAGACGTGAATATCGTTGCATGGACAACTCTAGCGGCGTGGGTGTTCTCGACAAGGCAGCCCTTGTCCTGAGCGCCCTGGAGTCCGGTCCGGCCACCCTCGCAGGTCTGGTCGCGGCGACGGGACTCGCAAGACCCACGGCACATCGCCTCGCCGTGGCACTGGAACACCACCGGATGGTGGCGCGCGACATGCAGGGCCGGTTCATCCTCGGACCGCGCCTGGCGGAGCTCGCCGCCGCGGCCGGTGAGGACCGCCTGCTCGCCACGGCCGGCCCGGTACTGACGCATCTGCGCGATGTCACCGGCGAGAGCGCCCAGCTCTACCGGCGCCAGGGCGACATGCGCATCTGCGTGGCGGCCGCCGAGCGGCTGTCCGGCCTTCGGGACACGGTCCCGGTCGGCTCCACGCTGACGATGAAGGCCGGCTCCTCGGCGCAGATCCTGATGGCCTGGGAGGAGCCCGAGCGGCTCCACCGCGGCCTTCAGGGCGCCCGCTTCACGGCGACGGCCCTCTCGGGCGTACGGCGCCGTGGGTGGGCCCAGTCGATCGGCGAGCGGGAGCCGGGCGTCGCGTCCGTCTCCGCGCCCGTACGCGGCCCCTCGAACCGCGTGGTGGCCGCAGTGTCGGTCTCCGGGCCGATCGAGCGCCTGACGCGCCACCCGGGCCGTATGCACGCCCAGGCGGTCATCGACGCCGCCGCCCGCCTCTCCGAGGCGCTCCGCCGCAACGGCTGACGCACCTCGCCCCTCCTGCCCGTACGACCGGCCCACCGCTTCAACGCCGCAGCGGTGGGCCGGAGTTGTGTCCTCATACCGGAACGACGAAGAAGCCCTCCCCCGAAGGGAAGGGCTTCTTCGTTCTGTACCCCCGACCGGATTCGAACCGGCGCTACCGCCTTGAGAGGGCGGCGTGCTAGGCCGCTACACAACGGGGGCCTTGCGGATCAGATCCGCGGGTGCAGATGAGCTCTGCGAGCTGGCCTACCAGGACTCGAACCTAGAATGACGGTACCAGAAACCGTAGTGTTGCCAATTACACCATAGGCCATGGTGGTTTAGACCAGTACCCCCGACCGGATTCGAACCGGCGCTACCGCCTTGAGAGGGCGGCGTGCTAGGCCGCTACACAACGGGGGCCCTAGCGATCCTGCATCGGGTTCACCGGGTGCGACCCAGGTGATCCCGCGGGAAGGATCTGTACCCCCGACCGGATTCGAACCGGCGCTACTGCCGTGAGAGGGCAGCGTGCTAGGCCGCTACACAACGGGGGCGTTGCGGATGAGATCCGCGTACGTGCAGATGAGCTCTGCGAGCTGGCCTACCAGGACTCGAACCTAGACTAACTGAACCAGAATCAGTCGTGCTGCCAATTACACCATAGGCCACCAAAACGCGATCCCCGCCGTGGGGGATCTTGTTCGGGTTGCGCTTCGGGGGTTTCTGCCTTTCGGCTTGCTCCCCTCGGCGCAGGAAGAACATTACCCGAAGGTGTCCGGCGCTCCAAAACGGGTATCCCCGCGCAGCAGTCCGGGGAGCTGGTGGAGGTCGGTGATCCGGGTCAGCTCCGGCCGTCCGCCGGTCCCGGCCCGGTCCAGCCAGATGCCCCGCAGGCCCGCCCCGTCCGCCCCCAGGGCGTCGATGTCCGGCTGGTCGCCGACGTACGCCACCTCCTCCGGGGCCAGCTGGAGGGCGGCGCAGGCGGCGTGGAAGGCCTCGGCGGCCGGCTTGGCGACCCCGAGTTCCGCGGCGCAGACGACGGCCTCGAAGCGGTCCCGTACGCCCAGCACGCGCAGCTTGCGGTCCTGGTTGTGGATCGAGGAGTTCGACAGGACGGCGTGACGGTAGTCACGCGCGAGCAGATCGAGCACGGGGACGGCGTCGGGGAAGAGCTCCCAGGCCGCCTCGTAGTGCGCGAGATACCGCTCGAACCAGGCGTCGGCCTCCGCTGCCACCAGGCCGGGCACCGCGAGGAACGCCCGCACCCGCTCGCGCCGCTGCTCCTGGAAGTCCACACCACCGGCCTCGAAGCGCCGCCAGTGCACGACCGTGAGCTCCTGCCAACGGCGGAGGGCCTGGTCGACGGAGTCGAATCCGTCCACCAGGCCCTCGGCCGTGAGGTGGTCGCGCATGCCGGCCAGATCCGCGCGCGAGTAGGCGAAGATCGTGTCGTCGACGTCCCAGAGGACCGCGCGGATGGCCATGCTCCGAACGTACTCCAGCACCGGCCGCGGCGTGGGGCGTTCCGCCCGGGGTCAGCGGCGCAGCGCCTCCGCGGGCTGGATCCTGGCCGCGCGCCACGCCGGGTAGAGCCCCGCGACGACGCCCGTCACCAGGCCGATGACCGGGGCCGCCGCGGCGGTCACGGGGTGGATGACCGGGGTCCAGTCACGGACCACGGCGACCACCACGACCGTCAGAACGCCCAGGGACGTCCCGACGAGGCCGCCGAGGGCGCCGAGCGCGCCGGACTCCGCGAGGAACTGCACGGTGATGTGGCGGCCGCGCGCGCCGAGCGCCCGGCGCAGCCCGATCTCCCCCGTGCGCTCCAGGACGGCGACCAGCGTGGTGTTGGCGATGCCCACCGCGCCGATCACCAGACAGATGGACGCCAGCAGCAGGAAGAGCCGGTTCAGATCGTCACCGACCTTGCCCCGCAGCGCCTTGGGGTCCGGCGGGGGGACCACCTTGAAGTACTCGGGATGGTCCGGGCGCAGCGCCGTGGCGGCCTCCTCGGCGATCTGCGCGGCGGCACCCAGCTCGGTGGAGACCAGCATCTGCGCGCCGTCCTCCGGCGGCCCCCAGACGCGTTCCGCCGTGGTGCGCGGCACGACGACCGACAGCAGCAGGTCGGCCTTCCGGTCCGTGCCGGAGACGATGCCGGTGACGGTGAAGGGGCGGCCGCCGATGAAGACGGCCGGACGGGTCTCCAGGGTGGTGATGCCGAGCCGGTCGGCGACTCCCTCGCCGATGACGGCCACCAGCTCCCCGCGTTCCGACGCATAGGCGTCGTAGACCCTGCCCTCGGCGAGGCGGACGCCCGCGGCGGCGAGCACTCCGGGCGAGGCGGCGACGACGTCGACGGGGTTCTGGGCGCCGTCGTCGCCGGCGACGACGGAGGAGCGTACGGACTCGTCCGGTGCCAGGCGCACCGGCCAGTACACCCCGGCGTGCTCGACGCCGTTCAGGCGCTCGATCCGCGCGTCGGCGTCGGCGGGAAAGGCGGGCCCGGCGAACTCGTCCTCCTGGCGGGCGATGTCCTCGACGGTCACCTCGGTCGCGCTCAGGGCGTTGAACCGGGCGTCGATCTGCGACGAGGTGGTGGCGGTCAGCCCGAGGATCGCGACGAAGGTCCCCACGCCGAGGACCGTGCCCAGGGCGGTCAGGGCGGAGCGTCCGGGGCGCTGGAGCATGCCGGCGAGGGATTCGGAGAGCACGTCGCGCCAGCCGAAGACGGAGGACGGGACACGGCTCGTACGGCGCGGACGTCTCACCGGGCCACCTCGCGCGTCGCCGGCTCGGAGGAACTCAGCACCCCGTCCCGGATGGTCACCGTGCGCTTGGCGCGGCCGGCGACCAGCGGATCGTGGGTGATCACCAGCACGGTCATGCCGTCTCCGTGCAGTTGCTCCAGCAGGGCCAGCACCGAGTCCGCGTTCTCCGTGTCCAGGTTGCCCGTCGGCTCGTCGCACAGCAGCAGGGAGGGCCGGGTCACCAGGGCCCGGGCGACGGCGACGCGCTGCCGCTCGCCTCCGGACATACGGGTGGGCAGGGCGTCGACGCGGTGGCCGAGGCCCACCTGCTCCAGCGCCCGGCGGGCCCGCTCCGGCCGCTCCCGGCGGGGGGTCCCGTTGTAGACGAGGGCGAGCATCACGTTCTCCAACGCGCTGCGCTGGGGCAGCAGGTGGAACGACTGGAAGACGAAGCCGATGCGGCGGCCGCGCAGCGCGGTGCGGTCCGCGTCCCGGAGCGTGCCGGTGTCGATGCCGTCCAGCAGGTACATGCCGTCGGTGGGGGCGTCCAGCAGACCGGCGATGTTCAGGAAGGTGGACTTGCCGGAGCCCGAAGGGCCGACGACGGCGACGAACTCGCCGCGCCGGACCGTGAGGTCGCAGGGCCGGAGGGCCGCCACCGGCGGCGGCCCGGGGTAGGTCAGTCCGACCCGGCGGAACTCGATGACCGGCTCGGAGGCCGGTCCGGCGGTGGGGCTTCCGGTCACGGAGAGGTCCTCTCGCGGGACACGCCCGTGATCACCTGCTCGTCCGGGGCGAGTTCCCCGCCCTCCGTAGGTACGACGGCCACGAAACCGTCCCCGGCGGTGCCCGTCCGGATCTCCACCCGCCGGCGGTCGCCGTCGGTCTCCAGCACGGTCACGGTGGTCCGTCCGTCGGCGCCGGAGCTGATCGCCGTGACGGGCACGACCAGGGCCTTGCCCGCGGTCGAGGCGGCGACGACGGTGACCCGCACGTCCTGGCCGGTCAGGTCGGCGTCCAGTCGCGTGCCGGGGGTGATCTCGACGAGCCAGCCGGTCACTCCCTGGCCCGTGTCGGCACCGTTCTGCGTCCCCTGGCCTTCGCCGCCCGTGGCGCCCGCCTGGACGGGGGCGTCGGAGACGGACGCGACCCGGCCCTCGGCGGAGGCGCCGGTGACCTCGGAGTAGATCTCGGCCGCGCTCCCGGGACGGATGAGGTCCTTCTGGTACTCCGGGACGTGCGCCTGGACGACGAGCCGGCCGGCGGACAGCTTCATCGCCGTGCCGGTCGCCTCGCCGCCGACCTTCGCGGACACCGAGTCCACGCGGGCGGGGAAGCTCTGCAGGAACACCACTTCGGCTGCGGGCAGCATCGGGCCCGCGGCGGCCTCGGCCGCGGTGAGCTTCTTCTGCGCGGCGGCCAGGTCCTCCCGTGCCCGGCGCTCGGCCTTCCGCCGGTCCCCGCCGTCGTCGGACGTTCCCGCGCCGGCGGAGGCGGACGCCTTCGGGTCGGGCTTCGGCGCCTCCGTGGCGTCCTCGAGGGCGCGCCGGGCGGCGGTGACCTGGCTGCGGGCCTCCTCGACCGGGTCCCCCTCGCCCTCCGGCGTCGCGGACACCGGGTCGTAGCCCAGGGAGCGGTAGAGGGCGCCGAGCGCGGCCTTCGTGCCGGGACCGAAGCGGCCCTCGGTGTCGGAGCCCGTCCCGTGGCCGAGCTTCCGCAGTGCGCGCTGGAGTTGCCGTACGTCGTCGCCGGTGCTGCCCGGACGCAGGTCGCGGTAGACGGGGAGGGCGCCCTCCAGGGCGAACACGGGCCGTCCGGAGACCTCGAGGAGCACCTGTCCGGCCCGGACGGCGTCCCCGGGGGCCACCTGGATCTTGGTGATCACCGAACGGGCCGCGCCCTCCCCGGCGGTCACCCGCGGGATCACGTCGACGGTCTGGCCCGCCACCACCTCGCCGCGGGTGACGACCGAGGAGGTCAGCACGCGGTGTTCGACGGGTGCGGTCAGCACGTCCGGGGCGGGCGGCGCGGCCTCCGCGGCCGCCTGCGCGGGGGACTTGACCAGCAGCGCCGCGCCCAGGCCGCCGGTGGTGGCCAGGACGGCGCCGACGGCGACGGCGAGCACCCACCGGCGGCGGCGGGCGGCGGCGCCCGGCCCGGGTTCGGGCCCGGTCGGCTCGGGTCCGGTCAGTTGCTCCACGACCTGAGTGGTGTTCTCGTCCTGCGCCATCGTCGTCCTTCGTCGTTTCACCGGTGTGTGCGGTCAGCCGCCGACCATGCCGCTGCCGGTGTCCGGAGCACACGTCGCGACGACGGACCGGAACTCGGGCGTCTGGTACGTCGCCCTCTCCTCGGGCGCCAGGACGACCTCACCGGTGGCCGGATCCGGATCCGGGTACGCGGGGTAGCCGTTCTGGCGCACGCAGGAGCTGAACTCCCGCGCCGTCCTCAGGAAGTCCGCCGGGGGCGGTGAGCCGGCGGCGGTCGGCGTGGCGCGGGTGAGGAGGTTCGCGCACGTCGCCTCGGCGGCTGTCTGGGATGCGGCGTCCTGGCCCTTGTCGACGCGCACCACGCCGTCGTCGCGCTTCTCCAGGGCGACGCCGTTCTCTTCGAGGCAGTCGTAGTAGCTCCGCTCCCCCGTCGCCTCGGCCGGGTCGCCTCCGGAGCAGCCGGTGACGAGCAGGGAGGCGAGGACCGCCGCCGCGCACGCGAATGCGCCAGGGCGTACAGACATGGGGACTCCGATGCACGGGGGGCCGAGCCTCCGGCCCGGGCGGCAAAGGTAAAACCCCGAGGTCAGAGCCGTCTACTGTCCTCGGGGACAGTAGACGGGCGAGTTTCGGACATGATCCACTTCCCGGTCGCAAGATCTTTTACACCTTTTGATCGATCGACAGGGGCGGAAAATGAACAAGCGCGTGATGAGGGCCGCGGTCGCGGCGGTCGCCATGGGCGGCTTCCTGCTGGGCACCGCGGGCACGGCCTCGGCCGCGTACGACAAGGACGGCAAGCTGGAGTCCGGCGAGTTCGGCCTCTACTACAACTCGGGCCTGGTCGGCTGTGTCTTCGACGTGGCCGCGGACAACGACTTCTCCAACGACTACTTCAAGGCCCCGAGCGGCTCCTGCAACGGCAAGGGCCAGACCACGAACGACAACACGGCGTCGTACTGGAACCGCTCCGTCTTCACCCAGTACGTCTTCACGGACTGGTACAAGGAGGGCATCCAGGGCTCGCTGCCGTCCGGCTACTCCGGGGACGCGTCCTCCAACTTCAAGAACGAGATCTCCTCGACCAGCATCACCGGCCGGTAGTGAGCCGCTACCACGTGGCCTCTGCCGCCGTCGCCGTCCTTGCCCTGGCGGGCTGCTCCGCCGGCGGCTCGGACGGCGCCGGCGGCAGCGCCGAACCGCCGATCGACTCCATGCCCACGATGCTCAGGACCACGGGAATCAGCTTCCCCCTGGAAGCCTACGAAGCGACGCCCGAGCAGCAGAACACGCTCAGCCGGGCGCAGAACGTGCTCGTCGGCACGTGCATGGCCCGCCTCGGCTTCACCTACCGTCCCCCGGCACAGCCGCCGCTCCCGACGAGCGGGGCGAACGCCCGGGTCTTCGGTCTCGCGGATCCCGACGCGGCCGCGCAGTACGGGTACATGAACCCCGCGGCCGCGAAGGCACCGGAGCAGGCCCGGCCCGCCCCGGCGAAGCCGCTGACCCGGGCGGAGATGCTGGCTCTCAACGGCGAGGACGACCTGAAGCCGTCCGACCTTCCTCCCACCCTGGAGGATGCCAAGAAGGGCGGCGGAAGCGATGTGACGTTCAACGGGCAGAAGGTGCCCGTGGGCGGCTGCACGCGCGAGTCCTTCCTCGAGCTCTACGCCCGTAAGGCGGGCGAGGTCGACATCCTCTTCGTGTTCAACCTGAAGAGCGGGGCCGAGTCGAAGACGCGGGAGGACTCCCGGGTGCGCGCGGTCGACAAGAAGTGGTCGCAGTGCATGGCGAAGGCCGGGTTCACGATCAACGACCCGATGAAGGCGGCCAAGGAGCTGGGCTTCGAAGGGCCGGAGCTCTCGGGTCCGCGGGCGATCACCGCGGCCAAGGCCGACGTACAGTGCAAGCAGCAGGTCAACCTGGTCGGTGTGCGGTACGCGGTGACCAAGGCCTATCAGCAGCAGCTGATCGAGCAGCACGCGGAGACGCTGGCGCTCGCCAAGGAGCAGGTGGACAGCCGGCTGCGGCTGGCCGCCTCACTGACGCACTGACGCACTGACCACACGTACGACCGGTCGCCCGGGGGAGATCGATGACGACCGCATGCAGACTGTGCCGTCTTCCGGAGCCACTGCGCTCCACGATGGAGACGGCCCTGTCGCACCTGCACACACTCACCGCCAGAGAACACCAGATCCTCGCCCAGCTCGTCGTCTCGCAGGAGTCCGAGGAGGTCTCGCGGGCGCTGGGGATCTCGGTGCGCACGGTGAAGTTCCATGTCTCGAACCTCCGCCGGAAGCTGGGCGGGCTGAGCCGGTTCCAGCTCTGCCTGGCGGGTGTGTTCGACATGATGGACCTCTCGCGCAGTACCGAGATCTGTGCGGCGCACGGCACGCGGACGGTGCTCCTGCCCGTGGCGTGAGCGGCGGTCAGGACGGCAGGACACGACGGCGAAGGGGCGCCGGCCACATGGCCGGCGCCCCTTCTCGTGTCTCTGCGACTCTCTGCGACCCCTACGCGGCGAGCTTGGCCAGCGCCGCGTCGATGCGGGTGAGGGTCTTCTCCTTGCCCAGGATCTCCAGGGACTCGAAGAGCGGCAGACCCACGGTGCGGCCCGTGACCGCGACGCGGACCGGGGCCTGTGCCTTGCCGAGCTTCAGGCCGTGCTCCTCGCCGGCGGCCAGGACGGCGTTCTTGAGCGACTCGGGGTCGCTCCAGTCGGCCGTCTCCAGCTTGGCGCGGGCGGTGGTCAGCAGGGCTGCCGGCTCGCCCTTCATGGCCTTGTCCCACGAGGGCTGGTCGAAGACCGGCTCGGGCAGGAAGAGGAAGTCCACGTTGGCCGTGATGTCGGAGAGGACCGTGAGGCGGGTCTGGGCGTGCGGGGCGATGGCCTCCCAGGCGGCGCGGTCGAAGTCCTCGGGCGCCCAGTTGGCGTGCGGCGCCGTCAGCCAGGGCTCGCAGGCCGTGGCGAAGGCCTTCACGTCGAGCATGCGGATGTGGTCCGCGTTGATCGACTCGGCCTTCTTCAGGTCGAAGCGCGCCGGGTTGGCGTTCACGTCGGCGACGTCGAACTTCTCGATCATCTGCTCGATCGTGAAGATGTCCTGGTCCGCCGAGAACGACCAGCCCAGGAGCGAGAGGTAGTTCAGGAGGCCCTCGGGGAGGAAGCCGCGCTCCCGGTAGAGGTTGAGGGAGGCCTGCGGGTCGCGCTTGGAGAGCTTCTTGTTGCCCTCGCCCATCACGTACGGCAGGTGGCCGAAGGCGGGGATCTCCTTGGCGACGCCCAGCTCGATCAGCGCCTTGTAGAGCGCGATCTGGCGCGGGGTGGAGGAGAGCAGGTCCTCGCCGCGCAGGACGTGGGTGATCTCCATCAGCGCGTCGTCGACCGGGTTGACCAGGGTGTACAGCGGGGCGCCGTTGGCGCGCACGATGCCGTAGTCCGGGACGTTGTCCGGGGTGAAGGTGAGCTCGCCGCGGACCAGGTCGGTGAAGGTGATCGGCTCGTCGGGCATCTTGAAGCGGACGATCGACTCGCGGCCCTCGGCGCGGTAGCGCTCGATGCGCTCGGCGCTCAGGTTGCGGCAGGTGCCGTCGTAGCCCGAGGGCTTGCCGGCCAGGCGGGCGGCGTCACGGCGGGCCTCCAGCTCCACTGCGGTGCAGAAGCAGTGGTACGCGTGTCCGGCGTCGAGCAGACGCTGGGCGACGTCCTTGTAGATGTCCATCCGCTGCGACTGACGGTACGGCTCGTGGGGGCCGCCGATCTCCGGGCCCTCGTCCCAGTCGAGACCGAGCCAGCGCATCGAGTCGAGCAGCTGCGCGTACGACTCCTCGGAGTCGCGCGCCGCGTCGGTGTCCTCGATGCGGAAGACCATGGTGCCCTCGTTGTGCCGGGCGAAGGCCCAGTTGAACAGGGCGGTGCGGACCAGACCCACGTGGGGGTTGCCGGTCGGCGAGGGACAGAAACGTACGCGGATGTTCGCGTTAGCCACGCTTGATCACCTTGTTGGTGAGAGTGCCGATGCCTTCGATGGTGACGGCGACCTCGTCGCCGACGTTGAGGGGGCCGACCCCGGCCGGAGTGCCGGTGAGGATGACGTCGCCCGGGAGCAGCGTCATGGCCTCGGTGATGTGGACGACCAGGTCCTCGATGGAGCGGACCATGTCACTCGTACGACCGAGCTGGCGCTGCTCGCCGTTGACCGTGGCCTGGATGGTGAGGTCGCTCGGGTCGAGGTCCGTCTCGACCCAGGGGCCCAGCGGGCAGCTGGTGTCGAAGCCCTTGGCCCGGGCCCACTGCTTCTCGCGCTGCTGCGCGTCGCGCGCGGTGACGTCGTTGGCGCAGGTGTAGCCGAAGACGACATCCTTGACCCGTTCGCGCGGAACCTCGCGGCACATGCGGCCGATGACCACGGCCAGTTCGGCCTCGTGGTGCAGTTCGTTCGAGAAGGAGGGGTACTCGATGGCGTCGCCGGGGCCGATCACGGAGGTGGTCGGCTTGAAGAAGGCGACGGGGACCTCCGGAACCTCGTTGCCGAGTTCGGCGGCGTGCTCCGCGTAGTTGCGGCCGATGGCCACGACCTTGTTGGGGAGCACGGGCGGCAGGAGCCGTACCTTGCTGAGCGGGACCTTCGTGCCGCTCAGCTCGAAGTCGGTGTACGGGATGCCCTTGATGATGTCGAGGACGAGACCGCCGGACTCGACGGTTCCCTCACCCTCGACGGCGCCGAAGGCGACATTGCCGTCGATGGAGAATCTGGCGATGCGCACGAGTGCTGTCGCCCCTCACTTGGTACTGGCTGGAGTCTGACGCTCCAGGCTAACGCGGCGAGGGACGCCCTCCGGCGGATTACTGTGCGGGGAGCGCGGCCTCGGGGGCGTTCATGAGGACGGTGCGGCGGGGGTTGGCCGTCTGGGTGGGGAGCTCGACCGTGTGCTCCAGCTGCGCGCCCCGCCCGAGCTGCTCGGCGTCGTCGAGGTGGGCGAGCGTGGTGCGGCGGGGGTTGGCCGTGGAGCGGAGCAGCATCGTCGTCTTCATCGTCATCGCGGAAGGCCTCTACAGAACGGGGGGTCGTGTAAAGCGTCAGGCTAAACGGGCCATTCCCTCCGAATGCATGGGGGAGACATCGATCTACGTGTGAGTTTGCTCACCACCAGCGGGACGATCCCGACATAACGGTCCGTGTTCCCACGTCAAGCAACCGGACATTTCGCCACTGAATGCTTCATTCCGCTCCTGATCATGGCGACTGGGACAGACGGAGTCCATGAGCCTTTGGGGGTAATAAATCCGATTCATCCATGATCATCTTCTACGTGGGGTGACATGATGCGTACGGGTTGTCATGCCGTCCGGTGGCTGACACGCGGCCCTTGTTGGAGATCCGGCACTGTGCTGGAATTCCACGCACCGCCGCGGGCTTCAAGCCGGCGCGCAGGGGGCGCTACGCAGCGCCGGGTGAGCGGCGGGGAAGGGGGAACTGCGCCGGTCATCGACGACCACCACTGGGGCGCATTCGCGTCCCGAGACGCCGACACCGTCCGATCCGTTCACGCGGAAGGACGCCTGGTCCAGAGGTTGCGACGCTAGTGCAGGGACGATTCAAGAGGGATGGCAGCAACGCTGCCGCGGAGCAGGAGCCTCGCGCCGGGACCGACCGCGGTTCCTCGGCCCAGCACGCCCAGAACTCCGGTCAGGGTGCGTCAGGCGGTGACGGCTCGACGGCGGCTGCCTCCGAGTCCACCTCCCCGGCCGCCAAGAAGCCCAGGGGCGAGAACGAGGTCGGACCTCGAATAGCCCTCCGCAACTGGCGCATCTCGACGCGTCTGGTCGCCCTGCTGACCCTCCCCGTGGTCGCGGCCACCAGCCTCGGCGGCATCCGTATCAGCGAGTCGCTCCAGGACATGGAGCAGCTCGACCACATGCAGCTGCTCACGAAGCTGACCGAAGAGGCGACCGACCTCGCCAAGGCCCTCCAGGCCGAGCGTGACCTGTCCGCCGGCCCGCTGGCCAACGGCAAGTCGGCCGGCGACTACCAGGTCGCCAACCCGCGGAAGAACACCGACCGGGCCCAGAAGGCGTTCATGGACGCCACCTCGGAGATCCCGGCCACCGAGGGCGACGAGGCGCTGCAGAGCATCCGCCAGAACGTCAGCCAGATCGCGTCCCAGGTCGTCCAGATCGGCGGCATCCGCCAGGAGGCGTACAAGGACGGCGTCGCGCGCTCGGTGACGGTCGAGGCGTACAGCCGGCTCATCCGCTCGCTGCTCAGCCTCTCCCAGGACATGGCGCAGGCGACCAGCAACCCCGAGATGATCAAGCGGACCCGAGCCCTCGCGGCCTTCTCGTCCGCCAAGGAGTACGCCTCCGTCCAGCAGGCGATCATCGCCTCCGCGCTCCCCGCGAACGACAGCCGGACCGGCAAGCTCGAGCCCGGTGACCGTCTCTACGGCTACGCCGCCCAGCAGGGCGAGAAGGTGGAACTCAAGCAGTTCCAGACCATCTTCGAGTCGGCCGGCGGCGACGCCGACGGGCTGACCAGCTCGCTGAGCACCGGCAACCCGTCCATCGACGCCGCGGACAAGTACGCGGACCGGGTGCTGAGCAACGACTCCGGGCTGGCCGGCCGCGCACCGCGCGGTTACCTCAACTTCACGGACGAGTACGGCACCAAGATCACGGCCATGAACAAGATCGAGGCCGATCTCCTCGACAAGATGGAGACCAAGGCCCGTGAGCTGCGTGCGGAGTCGCAGCGCGAAGCGATCATCAACGGTGCCCTGATCCTGCTCGTCCTCGGCGTCTCCCTCGTCGGCGCCTTCGTCGTGGCCCGGTCCATGATCCGGTCGCTGCGGCGACTGCAGGACACCGCCACGAAGGTCGCCCAGGACCGTCTGCCCGAGCTCGTCAAGCAGCTCTCCGAGGCCGACCCGCAGGACGTCGACACCTCGGTGGAGTCCGTCGGTGTGCACTCCCGGGACGAGATCGGCCAGGTGGCCGCGGCCTTCGACGACGTGCACCGCGAGGCGGTCCGCCTCGCCGCCGAGCAGGCCCTCCTCCGGGGCAACGTCAACGCGATGTTCACCAACCTCTCGCGCCGCTCCCAGGGTCTTATCCAGCGTCAGCTCTCGCTCATCTCCGAGCTGGAGTCCCGCGAGGCCGACCCGGACCAGCTCTCCTCGCTCTTCAAGCTCGACCACCTCGCCACCCGCATGCGGCGGAACGGTGAGAACCTCCTCGTCCTCGCCGGTGAGGAGCCGGGCCGCCGGTGGACCCGTCCGGTCCCGCTGGTCGACGTGCTCCGTGCCGCCGCCTCCGAGGTGGAGCAGTACGAGCGCATCGAACTGGCCGCCGTCCCGGCGACCGAGGTCGCCGGCCGCGTCGTCAACGACCTCGTGCACCTCCTCGCCGAGCTGCTGGAGAACGCCACCTCGTTCTCCTCGCCGCAGACGAAGGTCCGCGTCACCGGTCACGCGCTGCCCGACGGCCGGGTGCTCGTCGAGATCCACGACACCGGCATCGGCCTCTCCCCCGAGGACCTCGCCGCGATCAACGAGCGGCTCGCGTCGCCGCCCACCGTGGACGTCTCCGTCTCCCGCCGCATGGGTCTGTTCGTGGTCGGCCGCCTGTCCCTGCGACACGGCATCCGCATCCAGCTCCGCCCGTCGGACTCCGGCGGCACCACCGCGCTCGTCATGCTCCCCGTCGACGTCGCCCACGGCGGCAAGAAGCCGGCGCCCAAGCCGGGTGCCGGCGGCCAGGGCGCGATGCCCCAGGGCCCGTCCGCTCCCGGTGGCCGTCTGACCGGTGGTCCCGGCGCTGCCGGTGGCGCCGGTGCGGGTACCCGTCCGGGTCTCGGCGGACCGCCGTCGGCGTCGTCCGCCGGCCGGATCGGTGCCGGTGCGGCCCCCCGTGGTCAGGTCGGCGCCGGAAACGGTCCGCGGGCCGCGCTGCCGGGCCGCGACGGCGCTCCGCGCCAGAACGCCCCGCAGGGCCAGGCACCGCAGCAGCAGGGCCAGCCGACGGCGCAGATGCCGCAGGTACCCGCGGAGCCGCAGCGGCCGGGCCTCGGCACCGGTGGCTTCGGCGGGGCGCAGAGCGCCATCCCGTCCCGTACGGACGTCTGGGGCGGACAGCCCAACCAGGGCCAGGGCAACCAGGGTCAGCAGGCCCAGGGGCAGCAGCCGCAGCAGGGCCAGCCCCAGGGCGGCTTCTCGCGTGGCGAGCTGCCCGGGGGCAACCCGCAGCAGCAGCGTCCGCAGTCCGCGAGCTGGGGCAACGACCAGGCGCAGCCGGTCCGCCGCCCGCAGCAGGACATGTCGCCGCTGGACGCGCCGCGCGGTCACGAGGAGCCGGAGAACACGGGCCAGTACGCCCGTCCGTCGGCGCCTCAGGGACCGGGCTCCACGGGCCAGTTCCCCCGGCCGGACTTCGGTCAGCAGCAGGCCCCGCAGGGCTACCAGGCCGGACCGCAGGACGCGGCGTCCACCGCCCAGTTCCCGCGTCCGGACTTCGGTCAGCAGCAGGCGCCCCAGCAGCAGGCCCCGCAGGGCTACCAGCAGCAGGCTCCCCAGGCTCCCGCCCCGCGCCAGCGCGGCGGCGACTACGGTGCGCCCCGCCCGGCCGGGAACCTGCCCCAGCAGCCCCAGCAGCCCCAGCTCCAGCAGCCCCGCCAGCCCGAGGCCCTGCCTCCGGCCGGCCCCTCCGCCGACGCTCGTACCCCGCTGTACGACACGCTGGAGACGAACTGGTTCCACCAGAGCCAGGGCGGCCAGCAGCAGGGTGGCCCAGGCCAGGGTCAGGGCAACCAGGACCAGCAGCGTTCCAACGGCATGGGCCCGGACGGACGGCAGGCCCCGCAGGGCCCGTCCGCTCCCCCGGCTCAGCGGCGCCCCGCCGCTCCGGCCGGCGGCAACGCCGGTCAGCAGCAGGCCGGTCCCGCCTCCTGGCGGACCTCGCCCAACGACGAGCTGGTGCGCCAGGCCGAGCGGGTCCGCAAGCCCGCGGCCGGTGGCATCACCACCTCGGGGCTGCCGAAGCGCGTACCGCGCGCCAACCTCGTACCCGGGACCGCGCAGGAGCAGGCCCACACGGCCGGCCCGCAGGTCTCGCGTGCACCCGATGACGTCCGCGGCCGGCTCACCAATCTGCGCCGCGGCATCCAGCAGGGCCGCCAGGCGGGCAACTCCACGACCGGCAGTTTCCACGTCGGCCCCACCACCCAGCAGGAGCACTAGTTGAGCGCGATGAGCCAGGCTGCGCAGAATCTGAACTGGTTGATCACCAACTTCGTGGACAACACCCCCGGGGTGTCCCACACGGTGGTGGTCTCCGCCGACGGTCTGCTCCTTGCCATGTCGGAAGGCTTCCCCCGCGACCGCGCCGACCAGCTTGCGGCGGTCGCCTCGGGACTGACCTCGCTGACCGCGGGCGCGTCCCGGATCTTCGAGGGCGGCCCCGTCTCCCAGACGGTCGTGGAGATGGAGCGCGGCTTCCTCTTCCTGATGTCCGTCTCCGATGGTTCCTCGCTGGCCGTACTGGCGCACCCCGAGTGCGACATCGGCCTCGTGGGCTACGAGATGACGCTTCTGGTCGACCGGGCCGGCAGTGTCCTCACCCCGGACCTCCGTGCCGAGCTCCAGGGGAGCCTGCTGCACTAGACACGTTTCGCCACATGTATCGACAGGGCGGCACGCCCCTCCGTGCCGCCCTGGGCATCAAGAAACCGTCCGGCCGCCCCACCCGGCCCCCCACCGGCCCCATCGAACGGCATGACCTCGTGCCGTCACGCCCGGAGGATTCATGACCCCGCCCCCCGCCTCTCACGATCCGTACGGTGGCTCGCTCGACGAGTCGTACGGACATGAGGGCGACCAGCCGCTGGTCCGGCCCTATGCGATGACCGGCGGCCGGACCCGGCCGCGGTACCAACTCGCCATAGAGGCCCTGGTCAGCACCACGGCCGACCCGGCGCACCTCGCCACCCTGCTCCCCGAGCACCAGCGCATCTGCCACCTCTGCCGCGAGGTCAAGTCCGTGGCGGAGGTCTCGGCGCTCCTGTCGATGCCGCTCGGTGTGGCCCGGATCCTCGTCGCCGACCTGGCCGAGGCGGGCATGGTGGCCATCCACCAGCCGGGCAACGGAGAGGCCGGCGGTACGCCGGACGTGACACTGCTCGAAAGGGTGCTCAGTGGACTTCGGAAGATCTAGCGGCGGCTCCGCGCCTCAGGCGGCCCGGTCGACCACCAGTGCGAAGATCGTGGTGGCGGGTGGCTTCGGCGTGGGCAAGACCACGTTCGTCGGCGCCGTCTCCGAGATCAACCCGCTGCGTACCGAGGCCGTGATGACCTCGGCCTCGGCTGGCATCGACGACCTCACGCACACCGGCGACAAGACCACCACCACGGTGGCGATGGACTTCGGCCGTATCACCCTGGACCAGGACCTGATCCTGTACCTCTTCGGTACGCCCGGTCAGGACCGCTTCTGGTTCATGTGGGACGACCTGGTCCGCGGCGCCATCGGCGCCGTGGTGCTCGTCGACACCCGCCGTCTCGCCGACTGCTTCCCCGCGGTCGACTACTTCGAGAACAGCGGCCTGCCGTTCGTCGTCGCGCTGAACGGATTCGAGGGGCATCAGCCGTACACGCCCGAGGAGGTCCGTGAGGCCCTCCAGATCGGTCCCGGCACCCCGATCATCACCACCGACGCCCGCCACCGTGCCGACGCGAAGAGCGCGTTGATCACGCTGGTGGAGCACGCATTGATGGCACGACTCAAGTAGGAGAACGCGTACGGAAGTTGTCGTACGCCTTTTGGGGGGCGGTCTGTGTCCTTTGCCACGGTCCGCCTCCGCGTTCATAACGTTTCGACAGAGAATTGTGCCGCGGCGGACACCCGACGCATCCGATCGGTACCACTGCGCTCACATGAGCCCCGCCATTTGGCGGGGCTCGTTCTTTATGCCCGTTTTATCTGGGGCTTGAGGCGACGAAAACCGAAGCTCAGCGACGTTTGGAGGGGACCCCCTTCACGTGCTGCAATTCATGAACTCCCGAGTAGTACGGCCCTGAACGAAACACCGGCACAACGTAGGTGCCGACGCCGAGAGGTTGTTGGTCGAGTGAGGCGAAGCAAGGAAAGCTCCGCGGAGCAGCAGGCGCGAGGCAACTTCACGCCGCCGGCGCGTACGGTGGCGCCTCCCGCGGAGGTGCCCGCGACGCCCGCTGCCACCAGCGGCAAGGGGAGCTCCAGCAAGCTCTCCCCCCGCAACTGGCGCGTGCCGACCAGGCTGAACGCGATCCTGCTCGTACCCGTGCTGGTCGGCCTCGTCATGGGCGGCTTCCAGGTGAACGGGGCGATCAACACCTGGCAGGAGGCGCAGAACGCCGAGAAGACGGCGCTCATCGTGCGCGCCGCCTCGGAGTACAGCCAGGCACTGCTCAACGAGCGTGACCTGACCGCCGCTCCCCTGCTGACCGCGAAGTCCGCCGAGGACCGCAAGAGCGACGAGGTGGCCCAGGCGTACGCCGCCACCGACGCCGCCAAGATCAAGTTCGACGAGGCCGTCAAGGACATGCCGGAGGGCGAGGGCCTCGAGCGCCGCCTGAAGCTGTTCCAGGACGAGATACCCAAGCTGGAGAAGCTCCGCCAGGCCGCGTACACGCGGGCCCTGGACCCGGTGAACACCCAGCTCGGGTACACCGGCGTCCAGCACTACCTGATGGAGTTCTCCAACGAGCTCGGGCTCGGCACCGGCAACGTCACGGCCTACGGCCGTACGCTCTACGCCGTCCAGCTCGCCAAGGGCGCCGCGTCGCTGCAGCGCTCGATCGGCACCCAGCTCCTGGTCCGCCCCAGCCAGAAGGGCGACGTCTTCGCCCAGCAGTCGGTGGCGTTCAACTCGTACAACTACCTGGAGCAGATCGCCCTCGGCGAGTACAACTCCGGTGGTACCCAGGCGGACGTCGACCGCCTGAAGGAAGTCATGGGCGGCAAGGCCGCCGAGGGCGCCAAGAAGATGGAGGCGGCGGGCATCACGCTGCCCAAGGGCCCCGACGGCTCCGTCTTCACCGGTATGGCCAAGGAGATCGGTTCCGCCAAGGACGCCGACGCGATCGAGGACCTCCAGAAGAAGGGCATCACGCCCGAGACCTGGATGGCGGTCGCCACCGGCAAGTTCGACGGCTACACCGAGGTCGAGAAGGAGCTCGTCGACAAGGCAGTGACCGAGGCCGCCGACATCTCCTCCGACGCCCAGACCGACGCGTTCGTCACCGGTGGCATCGTCGTCATCGCGCTCCTGGCCGCCTTCATCCTCGCCGGGATGATGGCCCGCCAGATGAGCCGCTCGATGCGCGAGCTGCGCACCGCCGCCTTCGCCATCGCCGAGCAGCGCCTGCCGATGCTCGTCGACCAGCTCTCCCGGACCGAGCCGGGCCGTGTGGACACCCGTGTCCAGCCCATCCCGATCGACTCCCAGGACGAGATCGGCGAGGTCGCCCGCGCCTTCGACCAGGTCCACCGCGAGGCCGTCCGGCTCGCCGCCGAGCAGGCCATGCTGCGGGGCAACGTCAACGCGATCTTCACCAACCTCTCGCGCCGCAACCAGTCGCTGATCGAGGGCCAGCTGACCCTCATCACCGACCTGGAGAACAACGAGGCCGACCCGGACCAGCTGGAGAACCTCTTCCGCCTGGACCACCTGGCCACCCGTATGCGCCGCAACGGCGAGAACCTTCTGGTCCTCGCCGGCGAGGAGCCGGGCCGCCGCTGGGACCAGCCGGTTCCGCTGGTCGACGTGATGCGCGCCGCCTCCTCCGAGGTGGAGCAGTACGAGCGCATCGAGCTGGCCGGTGTCCCCGAGGCGGAGATCCACGGCCAGGCCGTGACCGACCTCGTGCACCTGCTCGCCGAGCTCCTGGAGAACGCCACCACGTTCTCCTCCCCGCAGACCAAGGTCCGCGTCACCGCGACCCGGCTGCCCGACGGCCGCGTGATGGTCGAGATCCACGACAAGGGCATCGGCCTCACCGCCGAGGACTTCGCGGACATCAACCACAAGCTGGCCAACCCGCCGACCGTGGACGCCGCCGTCTCGCAGCGCATGGGCCTCTTCGTGGTCGGCCGGCTGGCCGACCGGCACGGCATCCGTGTCCAGCTCCGCCCCTCGGGCGAGCAGGCCGGTACGACCTCGCTCGTCATGCTGCCCGACGTGATCACCCACGGTGGTGGTGGCGAGCACCTCCCCGAGAACGACTTCACGGTCTCGCAGATCATCCCGCAGCAGCAGCAGCACGCCTTCGAGCCGGCGCAGCCGCAGATGCGGACGGCGGCGGAGCTGGGCTTCGACGACTCCCGCTACGAGCAGCAGGCGGACGACCGCCAGCTCGACCCGGTGAACCGTTCGCTGATGCGCGAGGAGCGCAGGGCGGCCCTGGAGTCGCAGGCCCAGGGCGGCGAGCGTCCGCTGTTCCGCGACGAGATCGACGCCTCGCAGCAGGGCTACGTCCAGCACGAGCGCGAGCAGGAGTACGCGCAGGACCAGAGCTACGGGCAGGAGTACGGCGCGGAGTACGGGCAGCAGCCGGCTGCCCAGCACGACGGCTACGCCTACCAGGAGCAGGGCTACGACGGCTATGCGCAGCCCGCTGCCGGCTACCCCGAGCAGTCCTATGCGGAATCCGGCTATCCGGGTCAGGGCAATGGCCAGGTCGCGTACGACAACGGCTACGAGTCCCAGGCACAGCAGGGCGAGTGGCAGGATCAGGGTGCGTACCAGGGCGGCTACGAACAGTCGTACGGAACGCAATCGGAATCTGCCCCCGGCGCTCCCGAAGCGGCTCCCGAGCGCGTAGGCTTCGACCGTCCGGGTTCGACTCCGAACCCCACCCCGGACGCCGGCCACGCGATGACCGACGCCGGTCTGCCGCGTCGTGGCAGCAGTGCTCCGCAGGGCTCCCAGCCCGCGCAGCAGCCCCTGCCGACGCGGACGGCCCAGCAGTCGGTCCAGCGACCGGCGGCGGCGCAGCAGAACCAAGCCGAAGGCACCGAAGAGTGGCGCTCGACGAACGACGAGCGCTGGCAGCGGGCCGAGAAGCTCCGCGACCCGAAGGCGGGCGGGGTCACCTCCTCCGGTCTTCCGAAGCGGGTCCCCAAGGCCAATCTGGTCGAGGGCACGGCGGAGCAGACCCCGCAGGGCGGCCCTCAGGTCTCCCGCGCTCCTGAGGACGTGCGGGGCAGGTTGAGCAACCTGCGCCGTGGTGTGCAGCAGGGTCGCACCGCGGGAACGGACACGAACGGATCGGGCCTCGGCCCGGGCAGTACCTACAACCAGGAGCGTTAGTGTGAGCATGAGCCAGGCGGCGCAGAATCTGAACTGGTTGATCACCAACTTCGTGGACAACACCCCCGGGGTGTCCCACACGGTGGTGGTCTCCGCCGACGGACTCCTGCTGGCGATGTCCGAGGGCTTCCCCCGGGACCGAGCCGACCAGCTGGCGGCCGTCGCCTCCGGACTGACCTCGCTGACCGCGGGCGCGTCCCGCATCTTCGAGGGCGGTGCGGTCAACCAGACCGTCGTGGAGATGGAGCGCGGCTTCCTCTTCATCATGTCGATCTCGGACGGCTCCTCGCTGGCCGTACTCGCGCACCCCGAGGCCGACATCGGTCTCGTGGGCTACGAGATGGCTCTGCTCGTCGACCGCGCGGGCAGTGTTCTGACGCCTGACCTCCGGGCGGAACTTCAGGGAAGTCTTCTCAACTAACAGACAGACAGTGCGTTTCACGCCACCGCACCGTAAGGTGCGGTGGCGCGGCTCCACAGGGACATGGACCGCGAGGCAGTCGGAGGAGGAGACGTGGGGACACCCCCGGGCGGACACCCGTACAACGGTTTTGACGCGCACGCACAGGGAGAAACCGCGCAGAACCGGTTCAACTTCCCCTCTGCCCCGAGCAGACAGGGCATGCAGCAGCCCTATCAGACCCCGCAGGCCCCGTCGGCGCCCGTGGGCGGCCCCGCCGCCCAGCGGAACGCAGGCGGTTCGCGTGGCGCGGCGGGCAGGCCGGGCGGGAGCAACAACCCGCTCGTGCGCCCGTACGCCATGACCGGCGGCCGGACCCGGCCGCGTTACCAGCTCGCCATCGAGGCGCTGGTCAGTACGACGGCCGATCCGTCTCGGCTGCAGGGGCAGTTGCCCGAGCACCAGCGGATCTGCCAGCTGTGCTTCGAGATCAAGTCGGTGGCCGAGATCTCGGCACTTCTCTCGATTCCCCTCGGCGTTGCCCGGATCCTCGTCGCCGACCTGGCCGAGGCCGGACTTGTCGCCATCCACCAGCCCGGCGGCGACGAGGCCGCCGGCGGTCAGCCAGACGTGACACTGCTCGAAAGGGTGCTCAGTGGACTTCGCAAGCTCTAGCGGCGGCGCGGCCCGTTCAACCACCAGCGCGAAGATCGTGGTGGCGGGTGGCTTCGGCGTGGGCAAGACCACGTTCGTCGGCGCCGTCTCGGAGATCAACCCGCTGCGTACCGAGGCCGTGATGACGTCTGCGTCCGCGGGCATCGACGACCTCACGCACACCGGCGACAAGACGACGACGACTGTCGCGATGGACTTCGGCCGTATCACCCTGGACCAGGACCTGATCCTGTACCTCTTCGGTACGCCCGGTCAGGACCGCTTCTGGTTCATGTGGGACGACCTGGTCCGCGGCGCCATCGGCGCCGTCGTGCTCGTCGACACCCGCCGTCTCGCCGACTGCTTCCCCGCGGTCGACTACTTCGAGAACAGCGGCCTGCCGTTCGTCATCGCCCTGAACGGATTCGACGGTCACCAGCCGTACAACCCGGAGGAGGTCCGCGAGGCCCTCCAGATCGGCCCGGACACGCCGATCATCACGACGGACGCCCGCCACCGCGCGGACGCCAAGAGCGCGCTCATCACCCTGGTCGAGCACGCCCTGATGGCCCGCCTGCGGTAGCCGTCCCCCGGCAGTACGAGAAGGCCTCGCGGCACCGGTCCGGTGCCGCGAGGCCTTTTTCGTCTCCCAGCGGGCTCCTGACGGCCACGGAGGGCTCCCTGACGGCCACGGAGGGCTTCCGGGTCCGCGAGGGGCTTCCGGGGCGTACGCGGCCCTCTGAGGCCCGCCAGGCGGCGCTCGGACCGGTTCCCCTCCCGCTCCGGGCACGGCGAAGGCCCCGTCTCCGGTCGGAGACGGGGCCTTCGGTGCGGCGGGGGTCAGCCCTGCCAGGAGTGGGAGGGGCGGAAGCCCGACTGGCGCTCCAGGCGGCGCCAGCCGGCCGTGGAGCGGCCGTGGCGGGACGTGGAGGCGTCGTCGGCGGGCTGGGCCGCCGCGCGGGCCAGGAGGACCGCGGTGATGGCGGCCAGCTCCTCGGGGTCGGCGTGGCCCTTCTCGACTCGGAGAAGCTTGGCTGTGGCAGGCGTGGTCACGTCTGTGGCTCCTCTTACTGAGGCGGGTTGCCGTGCTTGCGGGACGGCAGGTCGGCGTGCTTGGTGCGGAGCATGGCGAGGGACCTGATGAGGACCTCCCGCGTCTCCGCGGGGTCGATCACGTCGTCGACCAGACCCCGCTCCGCGGCGTAGTACGGGTGCATCAGCTCGGCCTTGTACTCCTTGACCATGCGGGCCCGCATGGCCTCCGAGTCCTCGGCCTCCGCGATCTGCTTGCGGAAGATGACGTTCGCGGCACCTTCGGCGCCCATCACCGCGATCTCGTTGGTGGGCCAGGCGTACGTCAGGTCGGCGCCGATGGACTGGGAGTCCATGACGATGTACGCGCCGCCGTACGCCTTGCGCAGGATCAGGCTGATCCGGGGCACGGTCGCGTTGCAGTACGCGTACAGCAGCTTCGCGCCGTGGCGGATGATTCCACCGTGCTCCTGGTCGACGCCCGGGAGGAAGCCGGGCACGTCCAAAAGGGTGATGATCGGAATATTGAAAGCATCGCACATCTGGACGAACCGGGCGGCCTTCTCCGAGGCCTCGATGTCCAGCACGCCCGCCAGCGACTGCGGCTGATTGGCGACGATGCCCACGACCTGACCGTCCAGGCGGGCCAGCGCGCAGATGATGTTGCGCGCCCAGCGCTCGTGGATCTCCAGGTAGTCGCCCTCGTCGACGAGCTCCTCGATCACCTTGTGCATGTCGTACGGACGGTTGCCGTCCGCCGGCACCAGGTCGAGCAGGACGTCCGAGCGACGGTCCGCCGGGTCCTCCGAGGACGCGGTCGGCGGGTTCTCGCGGTTGTTCTGCGGCAGCATCGACAGGAGGTAGCGCACCTCCGCGATGCAGGTCTCCTCGTCGTCGTACGCGAAGTGCGCCACGCCGCTGGTCTCCGCGTGCACGTCCGCACCGCCGAGGCCGTTCTGGGTGATCTCCTCACCGGTGACCGCCTTGACGACGTCCGGGCCGGTGATGAACATCTGCGAGGTCTCACGGACCATGAAGACGAAGTCGGTGAGGGCGGGGCTGTAGGCCGCGCCGCCGGCGCACGGGCCGAGCATCACGCTGATCTGCGGGATGACGCCGGACGCCCGGGTGTTGCGCTGGAAGATGCCGCCGTAGCCGGCGAGGGCGGAGACGCCCTCCTGGATACGGGCGCCGGCGCCGTCGTTCAGCGAGACCAGCGGAGCACCGGCCGCGATGGCCATGTCCATGATCTTGTGGATCTTGGTGGCGTGGGCCTCGCCCAGGGCGCCGCCGAAGATCCGGAAGTCGTGCGCGTAGACGAAGACCGTGCGGCCCTCGACCGTGCCCCAGCCGGTGATGACACCGTCGGTGTAGGGCTTCTTGGCCTCCAGGCCGAAGCCGGTGGCGCGGTGGCGGCGGAGCTGCTCGACCTCGTTGAAGGAACCGGGGTCGACCAGCAGCTCGATGCGCTCACGAGCGGTCAGCTTGCCCTTGGCGTGCTGCGCCTCGGTCGCCCGGTCGCTCGGCCCGCGCCGCGCTTCCTCGCGCAGGGCGTGCAGTTCGGCCACGCGGCCTCGGGCGTCGGTCGGCTCGCTCGGGATCTGGTCCACAACGGTCATGTACCGACCCTACGAAGCCGACCAAGGAAATCCTGCCGTTGACTCCGTACAGTCTCCCGAGTCGAATCCTGGTGGAGTAAGACAGAACCGTGCCCGGCACGGGCCGAGTCGACAGCCGGACACCCCTCCGCTTTGTAGAGATCCCACAGAAGCGGCTCCAGCAGCCCTCCAGTGAGCCTACAGCGATCCTTGCGACGGTGGGTGACTCCGACAGTACCGGGCGTGATCCGCGCCGGAACGCGCGGGGCCCGGCTCCGGCGCAGAAGCCGGAGCCGGGCCCGAGGGCGAGACCTCCGCCCGGTGGACCTCCGGCTAGCCGCCGCAGTGGAAGCGCGCGCTTCCCCAGTCCGCGTGGTCGTTGCCGTTGCCGTCCCCGCCGTCGTCGGCCACGAGTTCCACGTAGGAGGCTCCGGTGACGTCGGCGGTGAGCGACCAGGCCGTGTCGGCCGCCTTCAGGACCGGTGACTTCACCTTCTCCGTGCCGTCGGCGACGACGCTGAACCGGACCGAGCCCCGGCTGGTCTGCACGTCGTCCACGCCGACCTCGGCGGTGAAGGAGGTGCACGTCCCGCCCAGGTAGTAGCGCACCTTCGACGGGGCGTGGGCGCCCAGGCCCTTCGCGTACGTCACTCCCCCGATGCGCAGCGGACCGCCGTCGCCGGTCCCCGTCTCGCCGTTGGAGCCGTCGCGCTCGACCGGCCCCCAGCCGTTCGCGGCCGAGGTCCAGTCCAGGTCGCTCGCCCAGCTGTCCGTGATGGGCGGCGGGGGCAGCGTACGGACGGTGGCGGCGGCGTCCAGCTTCCGTGCCTCGCCCCCGACGGTGTAGGCGAGCGACGAACGGACCGCGTACGGCTGGTACTTCGCGTCCACCGGAGGTGTCACGCGCCAGGTGGCGGTGGCCTCGGCACCGGCGGCGACCGTCCCGAGCACCACGGGGGCGGCCGGTTCGGCCGCCCAGCCCGCGGGAAGCTCCAGCGACACGGTGGCACCGTCCACGGCCGCGGACTCGTCGTTGGCGAAGGTGGCCGTGACCTGGTTCGGCCGCCCCGGCTCCAGCGTCTCCGGCGCGGCGAGCGCGAGCGTGCCGCAGGCGGCCTTCTCGGGCGCGGGACCCAGGTCGGTGACGGTGAAGGAGTCGAGGACGAAGTCGGCGCCGTCCGGGGCGTCGGCCCGCTTGCGCAGTCCGGTCCAGGTGTCGCCGCAGCCGGCGGTCACGGTCTCGGAGAAGTGGCCGGTGGTCCGCTGCTGCCCGATGGGCGTACGACGGGTCTCCACCGAGGTCCCGTCCGTGCGGTCGTAGCCGGTGATCCACTCGTAGGCGCCCGCGTGGCTGGACTGGTGGTCGTACGCGACGCGGTAGGCGTGCCCGTCCTTCATGGGCACGGTCCAGGGCGCGGTCCGGTAGACCAGGCCGCTGTTCTCGTCGTGGGACTTCAGCGACTCGGCGCCGCCGATGACGTCGTCGACGAGCTTTCCGTTCCAGCCGGCCTGGGTGTACGGGGCGTGGAGCTGGGCGATGTGGGTGCGGGGGTCGGTCGTGCCTCCGGAGTCGCCCTTGAGGAAGGGGCCCCAGCCCTGGTCGACGGCCTCGAAGTCCTCGTACGCGAGCGCTCCGGCCCTGGTCGCCGGGTCGTTGGCGACGACGCGGACGTCGTCGACGCGGACCCGGGCCGTGCTGCCGCCCGCGGCCTGGATCCCGAGGGTGGTGGAGCCGCCCGCGGGGGCCGTGAAGGTGACCTTGGCACGCTGGAGACGGGTGCCGTTCCAGTCGGACGCGGCGACCCGGTCCTCGATCGGCGAGCGCTCCACGGTGACCGACCGCCCGCCGGCGGAGAGGGTGGCCGGGCGGTTCCTGCCCGGCTCGACCTCGATCAGGGCGGAGGCGGTGTAGCGCGTGCCGGGGGTGAGTCCGGCGATCCGCTGGCGAACGGAGGCGGGGGCGGCGCCGGTCAGCTCGGCGCTGTTGCGGCCCTGGCCGTCGGTGCCACGGGCGACCGTGCCCGTCGTGGACCAGGCGTCGAGGCCGGCGTCGTTGAAGCCGGGGTCCTGGACCGGGGTGCCCTGGCCCCAGCGCGGATCGCGGGGCTCGGGGGCGCGGTCGGGATAGAGGACGTACGGCTGTCCCGCGACGGCGTCGAGGGTGATCGTTCCGCCGCTCGGCCGGACCGTCGCGGTCCTGACGCGTCCGTTGTCGGTGAGCTTGTAGACGCTGTACGAGCGGGTGCCGGGCACCGCCCAACTCGTCTTCCCGCCGGTCTTGTTGTAGTGGTAGAGCTTCTTGCCGCCGTCCCAGGGCAGCAGGTAGTTCTCGCCGTCGAGGACCTTGCGGCCGTTCTCGTAGAAGGTGCGGCGGCCGTTCTCGACGGTGCCGCGGACGCCGCCGGTGAAGGTGAGGTCGTCGCCGTTCCAGCGGGTGATCCGCTGCTGCTGGAGGTACTTCGCGGGCAGGTTCTTCTGCCAGATGTTGGCGTAGAAGTGGTTCCAGTCGGTCTCGCCGGTCCAGCCCTCGAAGTCCTCCAGGGCGGTCTGGCCGAGGACCGGGTGGTTGTTCCAGACGTCCTTCTCGCCGTTGCGGATGAAGCGGACGATCTGGGAGTTGAGGCCCTTGTTGGTGGCGCCGCCGTAGTTCAGGTCGTTGGCCCAGTGGGACCAGAGGGAGGCCCGCTCGAACTTCTCGGACCACTCGGTGGCGACGTTCCAGCCCTGGGACTGGACGGCCTGGAGCGTCTTGTCGGCGATCCAGCCGTGCGTGTAGTAGACGTCGATGTAGAGCGTCGACAGGTTCGGGTCGGTCTCGTCGCGCAGCTGCTGGAAGCGGCGGGCGAGGTCGCCGCTGTTGATGTCCCGGCGCTGGTCGATGTAGTAGCTCTGGTTGAGCCAGTTCCAGCCGGGCTTGGTCCTGTCGACGAGGGTCTCGCTGAAGTTCTTCGCCTCGGGGTACGACTCGGTGGCGTTGACGTGGACGCCGAAGCCCGCACCCCACTTCCCGCCCTCCTTGAGGAGGGTGTTGAGGTCCGCGAGGCCGCCGGCGCGCTTGTTGTAGTTGCCCCCGTAGTCCGGGTGGGCGGAGTCGTGCCCCTCGGAGCCGTACCCCTTGAGCAGGGCGAACTGGCCGAGTCCGTCGGTGGCGAGGGAGATCCGCTTGACGTCGTCGAGGGTGCGCAGGAAGGGGTGGGTGGCGTTGGAGGCGAAGTTGAACGGGATGTGGGCGATGACCCGGTCCGGGGTCTGCTCGCCGCCGGGGGTCCTGATCCCGATGGCGGGGAAGGCGAGGGCGCCGTCCTGCCAGTCCGTGCGCCCGTCGCCGTTGGCGTCGGGGGTGACGACGACCTTGGCCCAGGGAAGGTTCTTCCCGCTCTCGGGGGCGGGGGCGCCCTCGCCGCGGTAGGTCCACTGGCCGGACCAGACTCCGACGCGGGTCTCGTCGCCGTTCCTGCGGGCCTGGTGCCAGAACCGGGCGCCGTCGCGGGCGCTCGGTCCGGAGGGCTTGTCGTAGGAGGAGTTGGACTCGACGGCGGCGGCGAGGGAGCCGGTGTTGACCAGGGCGTAGCTCGCGCCGGTGGGGGTGGGCTCGGCCGGGGTGGCGTCCGTGATGTCGGTGAAGACGTCGGCGGTACGGGTGGAGTCGGGGTCGAGCCGGGTGAAGGCGGTCTCGGCGCCCGCGTCCGAGGAGCCGACGGAGACCAGGTCGTGGCCGGGTATGTCGATCGTGCCGACCCGGAAGGCCGCGGTGTCGCGGACGGCGGTCACCTTGAAGGTGGTCGCCCGGCCGGTGACGCTCAGCGTGGCGTCGATCTCGACGCCGGGCAGGGCCGGGAAGGCCAGTGTGTACGCGGCGGAGGAGGCGGTCAGGGCGGGCGCGCCGGTGGCGCGGACGTCGTACGCGGTGCCGTTGAGGACGACCCGGGTGACCGGTGCCGTACTGCCGAGGAGGCGGGCTCCGGTGGCGCGGTCCGTGTACGAGACGACGCGCGGGAAGTCCTCGGCGACGGCGACGGAGAGCTGGGCGGAGCCGATGCGGGCCTCGGCGGCGTCGGCCACGGCGGGCGCCCTCGACTCGGCGAGGGCCGGTCCCGACAGGGCGAACACGGCGGATGACGCGGCGGCGAGCGCGCAGGCCACACGGATTCTTGGCGACTTGGGGAGGGGCATGGGGACTAGTTGGGCCCGTTCGGCGGACACCGTCAACGAGATCGCGCCCCGTCGGCCCCGCCAGTCCAAGAACCCCCGTCGGTTAGTCCAAGCGGATGGACATCGGACCAGGATGTTGAAAGTTGAACGGAATAGGGCTATGGTCGTTCTCGTTGAAGGTTCAACGAAACGCAGTACAAACCTCCGCGCCACCCCCGCGCACCGTCCCCAAGGAGCACGTCATGGGCATCTTCAACCGCAGGAACGACAGCGCCACCGCCGTTGCCACCCTCCCCGTCGACCCGGCACTGGCCGCTCTGACCGGCGAGTACACGATCGACCCGGCACACAGCAGCATCGGGTTCACCGTCCGTCACGCCATGGTCACCAACGTGCGCGGCTCCTTCGGCGACCACGAGGGCACCCTGCAGCTGGACGGCTCGAACCCGGGCGCCTCCGCCGCCTCGATCGACATCAAGATCTCCTCCGTCGACACCGGCATCGGCGACCGCGACACCCACCTGCGCAGCGGCGACTTCTTCGACGCCGAGCAGTTCCCGCTGATGACCTTCCGCTCGACCGAGGCGGAGCAGCTGGGCGGCGACAAGTACCGCATGACCGGCGACCTCACGATCAAGGACGTCACCAAGCCGCTCTCCATCGACCTGGAGTTCAACGGCACGGCCACCGACCCGTACGGCAACGAGCGCGTCGGCTTCGAGGGCTCGGCCGAGATCCTCCGCTCCGACTGGGGCCTGACCTGGAACGCGGCGCTGGAGACCGGCGGTGTGGTGGTCAGCGACAAGGTGAAGCTGAACTTCGACATCTCCGCGATCAAGAACGCCGCCTGATCCCCGGACCCCGCCCGCGAGGGCACCACGAGCGCGCCCGCCTCTCCGTCACGACGGAGGGCGGGCGCTCGGCGTTCCGGCGGGGCCGGGGCGTTGTCAGTGGCGCCCGCTAGCGTCGTGCTCATGGAATTCCGTATCGACAGCAGCGAGTTGACCGACGCCGTGGCGTGGGCCGCGCGCGTGCTCCCGGCCCGGTCCCCCGTCCCGGTGCTCGGCGGGCTGCTCCTGGAGTCGGCCGACGGCCGGCTGCGGGTCTCCGGGCTCGACCACGAGGCCTCGGCGCGCATCGAGGTCGAGGCCGACACCGTGCGGGACGGCCGTGCGCTCGTCCTCGGGCGGCGGCTGCTCGACATCTGCAAGGTGCTGCCCAGGGGCCCGGTAGAGTGCGTGGTCGAGGGGGCGCGGCTCTCGGTGACGGGCGGGGGCGCCCGCTTCGGGCTCTCCCTCCTGCCGCTGGACGACTATCCGGCGCCGCCCGAGCTGCCCGCGTTCCGGGGCGTCGTGGACGCCGGGGCGTTCGCGGCGGCGGTCGGGCAGGTGGCGGTGGCCGCCGGCCGGGACGACTCGCTGCCGGTGCTGACGGGGATACGGCTCGCCCTGGACGGTACGGCGATGACGCTGGCCGCGACCGACCGCTACCGCTACGCGGTCCGCACGCTGGAGTGGAAGCCGGAGGGCGAGGAGCCGCAGGGGGGCGAGGGCGGCGCGGACGTCGTCGTACCGGCCCGCCGGCTGACCGAGATCGCCCGCTCCCTCGCGTCGGCGGGGCCCGTCCGCCTCGCCCTCGACGGGGGATCGGTCGGTTTCGAGAGCGAGGGGACGCGGACGACGACCCGGCTGCTCGACGGTCGTCTCCCCCGGCACGACAAGCTCTTCTCCCTGGGCGAGCACGCCGTCGCCGTGACGGAGCGGGCTCCGCTGGTCGAGGCCGTGAAGCGGGTCGCGGTGGTCGCGGAGGGCGACAGTCCGGTGCAGCTCGCGTTCGGCGGGGACGCCGTCCACCTCCAAGCGGGCTACGAGGACGACGTCGCCTCCCAGCGGCTCCCGGCGGTCCTCTCGCAGACGGAGGCGATGACGGTCGCGTTCAACCCGGGGTACCTGCTGGACGCGCTCGGCTCCTTCGACACCGACTCGGTCCGCTTCCACCTGCTGGGGCCGGGGCAGCGTGCCCTGATCACGGACCGGGCGGACGGGATCCACCAGCATCTGCTGATGTCGGTGAAGCCCCTGCTGTAGCGCCTGCGCGCCGCCGCTCTAGAAGCCGCCGCCGAAGTCCCCACCGCCTCCGAAGTCGCCGAATCCGCCGCCACCACCGCCGCCGAAGTCGCCCGATCCGAAGTCGCCGGAGTTGAAGTCGCCACCGGAGACGTCTCCGCCCCCGAACTCGCCTCCGCCGTACTCACCCGCGTAGGCGGGGGTGGCGAGCATCGAGCCGAGCAGGGTGCCGGCGAGGAGGCCGGGGAGCAGCCCGCCGCCGAAGTAACCGCCCGCCCACGGGCCGTACGCCGGTCCCGCCTCCCAGTACGGGCGGCGGCCGGTCTCGGTCTCGACCGTACGGGCCAGGGGGTCCTGCCCCTCGTCGAGGCGGGTGGCATCGGCGGCGCACACCGGGACCTCGCGCGCGGTGCCACCCGTCGGCGTCCAGGTCCGGTCCTCGGCCGAGGGGCCGTGGCGCGGGTCGAAGAAGCAGGGCGGGCGGCGCTCGGGCAGCGGGCGGGACTCGCGGCGGGCGGCCAGGGCGGCGAGCGAGAAGCGGCCGTCCTCCAGCGCCTGGGTCACGGCCTTGACGTCGTGCGGGTGCGTCGCGGAGCCCATCAGGGACTTCGCCTTGTCGTACGCGTCGAGCGCGCGCTCGTAGTCGCCGCGCATCGCGTCGTCGGCGCCGGGCTCGGCGGGATGGAAGTCCAGCCGTTCGAGCTCCTCGCCGAAGGCCGTGATGTCCTCGTCGACGACGACGCGGAGCTTGTCGAGCGCCTCGCGCTCCTCGGCCTGCTTGCGGAGCCGGTTGCGGCGGACGATCGCGTAGGCGCCCGCGCCGCCGGCGGCGACGAGTGCGCCGAGGGTGATCAGACCGCCGACCGGGACACCGTCGTCGGCGCCGACCGAGCCCCAGGAGGAGGGGGCGGTGCCGTTCATGGTCGGGAGGGCCTGGTCGACGAAGTTGTTCAGCTCGGTGGCGGCGTCCACCCCGGGCTGGCGCACGGAGGTGACCAGGTTGTCCACGGCCTGCGCGGACATCACCGAACGGTCGGCGGCGGCATCGAACCCGTCACCGAGCCGGACGGCGTACAGCCCCGTCACCCCGGTCTGGGTGCGCAGATTGCGCAGCAGGTTCTCGGGTGGATACTCGGTGCCCGCGGGCAGCACGGCGACGAAGAGCGGCTTGTCCGCGTCCTCGATCTTCTGGGCGAGGGCATCCGCCTGGGCCGTCGAGATCTGGTCGGCGGCGCCCGGATCGACGTACACAGGGCCCTGCTTCAGGGCCGCTCCGGCGTCGGGGATCCCGGTGATCCCGGCCCCCGCGGAGGGGGCCAGGACCAGAAGCAGCAGCATCGCCAGCCCCGCGAGGGCCGACAGGAGGTGGAACGGCCTGGTCCTCATACCATCGAAACTACCCCTAAAGAGCGATTCCGAGACATTGCGGACCGAAGGTTGTGGCCGTCCCGCGGGTCACTCGGCGGGGTCGATCCCCACGCGCAGCAGTCCGTAGGTGAACGCGTCCTCCAGCGCCTGCCAGGAGGCGGCGATCACGTTCTCCCCCACGCCGACCGTCGACCACTCCGCGTTGCCGTCGCTGGTGGTGATCAGGACGCGGGTCGTGGACTCCGTGCCGTGGCGGCCCTCCAGGATGCGGACCTTGTAGTCCACGAGCTCGAACTTGGCGAGCTGCGGGTAGATCCGCTCCAGCGCCACCCGCATGGCCCGGTCGAGCGCGTTCACGGGGCCGTTGCCCTCGGCGGTGGCGACGATCCGCTCCCCCTTGGCCCAGAGCTTCACGGTCGCCTCGTTGGCGTGGGTGCCGTCGGGCCGGTCCTCGACGATCGCGCGCCAGGACTCCGTACGGAAGTAGCGGCGCGGGCGGCCCTCCACCTCCTCGCGGAGCAGCAGCTCGAAGGAGGCGTCGGCGGCCTCGTAGGTGTAGCCGGAGAGCTCGCGCTCCTTGACGCGCTCGACGACGCGGGCGACCAGCGCGCGGTCGCCGCCCAGGTCGACGCCGAGCTCCTTGCCCTTCAGCTCGATGGAGGCGCGGCCGGCCATGTCGGAGACGAGCATCCGCATGGTGTTGCCGACGCGCTCGGGGTCGATGTGCTGGTACAGGTCGGGATCGACCTTGATCGCGGAGGCGTGCAGCCCGGCCTTGTGGGCGAAGGCCGAGACCCCCACGTAGGGCTGATGGGTGGAGGGCGTCAGATTGACGACCTCCGCGATGGCGTGCGAGATCCGGGTCATCTCGGCGAGCGCGCCCTCGGGCAGCACCCGCTTGTCGTACTTGAGTTCCAGGGCGGCGACCACGGGGAAGAGGTTGGCGTTGCCCACCCGCTCGCCGTAGCCGTTGGCGGTGCACTGGACGTGCGTGGCGCCCGCGTCGACGGCGGCGAGCGTGTTGGCCACGGCGCAGCCGGTGTCGTCCTGGGCGTGGATGCCGAGACGGGCGCCGGTGTCGGCGATGACGGTGGCGACGACGGCCTGGACCTGGGCGGGGAGCATGCCGCCGTTGGTGTCGCAGAGGATCACGACGTCGGCGCCGGCCTCGGAGGCGGCGCGGACGACGTCCTTGGCGTACTGCGGGTTGGCCTTGTAGCCGTCGAAGAAGTGCTCGCAGTCGACGAAGACGCGGCGGCCCTGGGAGCGCAGGTAGGAGACGGTGTCGCGGACCATCTCCAGGTTCTCGTCCAGGGTGGTGCGCAGGGCCAGCTCGACGTGCCGGTCGTGCGACTTGGCGACCAGGGTGATCACGGGGGCGCCGGAGTCCAGGAGCGCCTTGACCTGCGGGTCTTCGGCGGCGTTGCCGCCGGCCCTGCGGGTCGCGCCGAACGCGACGAGCCGGGCGTTCTTGAACGTGATCTCCTGCTTCGCCCGGGCGAAGAACTCCGTGTCGCGGGGGTTGGCCCCGGGCCAGCCGCCCTCGATGAAGCCGACGCCGAAGTCGTCGAGGTGTCGCGCGATGGTCAGCTTGTCCGCGACGGTGAGGTTGATGCCTTCACGCTGCGCTCCGTCGCGCAGCGTCGTGTCGAAGACATGGAAGCTGTCGTCGAGGCGCGAGCTCTCGTCGGTCTCCGTGGTCATGGCTCTGATGGCTCCTGTCGGATGTGGCTCCGGAAGGTCTGGATCCACTTGCCCCCATTCTCACGCGCTGTCCGTTTCCGGCGGCGGTGGGGCCGGAAAACGAAAAAACCTCTCGCGGGTGCGAGAGGTCTGCGCGCGGGTCTGGGGCACGGTGTCCACTGCCGCGGGGGTGGAGTCGCGGTTCAGTGGCCACTGCGGACCGGCGCGCTGCTGCCGATAATCATGGTGGTAGCAAGCACGCCCGCAGTCTGCCACACCCCTGTCGTACGCGGGACGCGAGTCTCAGGATGTGGGCATCCGGTCGGCCGCCGTCCGTTCGGCCCGCGCGGACGCGGAGGTACCGACCCTGCCGAGGTCGATGTCCCTGGTCTCGCGCATCGTCAGGTAGACGACGAGGGAGACGGCGGCGCAGCCCGCCACGTACCAGTAGTAGCCGGACTCCGCGCCCGCGTCCTTGAACCACAGCGCCACGTACTCGGCCGTGCCGCCGAAGAGCGCGTTGGCGACGGCGTACGGGAGGGCGACGCCCAGCGCGCGGATGCCGGTCGGGAAGAGCTCCGCCTTCACGCACGCGTTGATCGAGGTGTAGCCGGTGATGACGACCAGCGCGAGCAGCGAGAGGCCGAGCGCGGGCCAGAAGGAGCCGGCGTCCTGGAGCAGCGTCATGATCGGCACGGTCAGGAAGGTCGACCCCAGCGCGAAGGTGATCAGCAGCGGCCGCCGTCCGATCCGGTCGGAGAGCCGTCCCGCGAGGGGCTGCAGACAGGCGAAGACGATCAGTGCGCAGAAGGAGACCAGGGTCGCGGTCTGCTTCGGCAGCCCCGCCGAGTTCGAGAGGTACTTCGTCAGGTAGGTGGTGTACGTGTAGTAGGCCACCGTCCCGCCCATGGTGAGGGCGACGACCAGGAACGCCTCCCGCTTGTGCGCCCACAGCGCCTTCAGCGTGCCCTTCTCGCCGCTCGCCACGCCCTCGTCGGCCGTCTCCTCGTACACCTCCGTCTCCAGCATGTTCCGCCGCAGGTAGAAGACGACGGCCGCGCCGAGGGCCCCGATGATGAACGGGATGCGCCAGCCCCAGCTGTGCAGCGCCTCGGCGGACATGGTGCGCTGGAGGACGATCTGCAGACCGAGGCCGAGGATCTGGCCCGCGGTCATCGAGACGTACTGGAAGCTGGAGGCGAACCCGCGGTGCTCCGGCGCCGATGCCTCCGTCAGATAGGTCGCGCTGGCCGCGTACTCGCCGCCGACCGAGAGGCCCTGGAGGAGCCGGGCGATCAGCAGGACCGCGGCGCCGCCGTAGCCGGCGACGGCGTACGTGGGCGCGATCGCGATGAGGAGGGCCGAGGCGGACATCAGCGTCACGGTGAGCGTGAGCGCCGCCTTGCGGCCCTTGCGGTCGCCCACCCGGCCGAGGAGCCAGCCGCCGACCGGGCGCATGAAGAAGCCGACGGCGAAGATGCCGGCGGTGTTCATGAGCTTGGCGGTGTCATTGCCCTCGGGGAAGAACGCCCCCGCGAAGTACGTCGCGAAACTCGCGTACACGAACCAGTCGAACCACTCGACCATGTTGCCGGCCGAGCCGACCCAGATCTTCTTCCAGTGCTCTCGTCCCATGATCCGGAACCGTGCCGGAGCCGCCGTCCGGGTCACAAGGGTGCAGCCCGCAACGATCGGGAGTACTTGCGTTCGTTACGTTCGCAGGATCAGGGTTTCGGCGACGAACTCCCTTACGTGCGCGATGACTTGGTCGCGACCCGTGCCCGGGATGCCGACCGCGACATGGACGCTGAAGCCGTCGAGCAGGGCCCGCATCCGGGCCGCGTAGCGGTCGGGGTCGACAGGCCGGAACTCCCCGCGCGAGACGCCCTCGGCGATCAGGGCGACCAGGTCGCGGTGCCAGGCGCCCTCGATGGCGGCCTGCCGGGCGCGCGCGTCGTCGTCGGCGTTCTGGGAGCGGTTCCAGACCTCCAGCCAGAGGGTCCAGTGGGGGTCGCGGGGGCCGTCGGGGACGTAGACGTCGATGTACCCGTCGAGCCGCTCGCGGGCGGTCCCGGGCCGCGAGAGCAGCGCGCTGCGTTCGGCGCCGAGCCGCCCCTCGCTCCACTCCAGGGTCTGCAGCAGCAGCTCGTCCTTGGTGCGGAAGTAGTAGAGCAGGTGCCCACTGCTCATCCCGACCTGGCGCCCGAGGCCGGCCATGGTCAGCCCGTCGAGACCGCGCTCGGCGATGGTGTCCATGGCGGCGGCGAGAAGCTCCTCACGCGGAGGCGCGGCGTTGTTGCGTCGCCGGGGTCCGGCGGGACTGATGCGGGTCACTCGTCTGTTCTACCTCACGCCTCCGTCGGCGTTACGGCCGAAGGCCACGGGCGGGCACGGCCGCGGGCCGTCATGCCGCCCGCGGCCGTCGCCCACGGGTCTCAGACCTTCGGCTGCTGCTCCGTGATGCAGTGGATGCCGCCGCCGCCCGCGAAGATGGAGCGGGCGTCGACCAGCGTGACGATCCGCTCCGGGAAGAGCCGGCGGAAGATGCCCGCCGCGATCTCGTCGTTGGGGTCGTCGAAGCCGCACAGGACCACACCGCCGTTGCAGAGGTAGTGGTTGATGTACGAGTAGTCCACCCAGTCGCCCTCCTCGTCCTTCAGGACGGTCGGGGCCGGGATCTCGACGACCTCCAGGAGGCGGCCACGGGCGTCCGTCGAGCGGCTGAGGATGTCGACGTACATCCGCGAGCGCTCGTGGTCGGGGTGGGCCGGGTCCTGCTGGCTGTGGACGACCACGACGCCCGGCCCGGCGAACGCGGCGACGATGTCGACGTGGCCCTGCGTGCCGTACATGCCGTAGTCGCCGGAGAGGCCGTGCGGGAGCCAGATCGCCTTCGTGGTGCCGAGCTTCGCGTGGATCTCCTCCTCGACCTCCGCGCGGGTCCACTCGGGGTTGCGGCCGGAGCCGAGCTGGACCGTGTCGGTCAGCAGGACCGTTCCCTCACCGTCGACGTGGATCGCGCCGCCCTCGTTCACGAGCGGACTGGTCAGCACCGGTACGTCGACGAGATCGGCGACATGGCGGGCGATCTTGGAGTCGTGCTCCCAGCGGGCCCAGTCCTGCGCGCCCCAGCCGTTGAAGACCCAGTCGACGGCGGCCAGCTCGGTGCCGTTCGTGACGAAGGTCGGGCCGATGTCGCGCATCCAGGCGTCGTCGAGCTCGCGCTCCACCAGGTCGACCGAGTCGCCGAGCAGGGCGCGCGCGGAGTCCAGCTGGCCGGGGCCGACCACCATGGTGACCGGCTCGAAGCGGCGCACGGCACGGGCCACGGAGGCCCACGCGGTGCGGGCCTCGGCCAGCTCCTCGTCGTTGGTGAACGTGGGGTTGGGGCCGGGCCAGGCCATCCAGGTGCGCTCGTGCGGGGCCCACTCGGGCGGCATGCGGAAGGTCTCGGAGGTCATGGGTCAGGTCCTAGAGGAAGTAGAGGCGGTTGAGGGAGACGGATTCGGCCGGTTCGGAGCGGAGCGGGTCGCCGTCCAGCGACACCAGTCCCGTCCGGCCGTCGACC
>NZ_JBHXTV010000017.1:0-188572 GCF_042671585.1 Streptomyces sp. NPDC127129 | reverse complement strand
GGCGGCAGGGACCGCAGAGACCCGCGGGAGAAGTGCCGCTCCAGGTAGTACTGGCCCACGCTGAACACGCTGGTCAGCGCCAGGTACCAGATGGACGCCACGAAGAGCATCTCCATGACGGCGAACGACGTCGAGGCGATGTCCTGCGCGGCGCGCAGCAGATCCGGGTACTGGACGGCCACGACCAGCGACGAGGTCTTCAGCATGTTGATGAACTCGTTGCCCGTCGGCGGGATGATCACCCGCATCGACTGCGGGAGCACCACGCGCCGCATCGTCTTCCCCTGGCTCATGCCCAGGGCCTGCGAGGCCTCGGTCTGGCCCTCGTCGACCGACTGGATGCCCGCGCGGACGATCTCCGCCATGTACGCGCCCTCGTTCAGGCCGAGACCCAGCAGGGCGGCCAGGAAGGGGGTCATGACGTCGGTCATCTCGTCCCGGTAGAACCCGATGTCGAAGACCGGGAAGATCAGGGCGAGGTTGAACCAGATCAGCAGCTGGACGTAGACCGGAGTGCCACGGAAGATCCAGATGTAGAGCCAGGCGACCGAGCTGGTCACCGGGTTCTTCGAGAGCCGCATCACGGCGAAGACGATGCCGAGGACGAGGCCCAGTGCCATGGAGGCAACGCTGATGAGCACCGTGTTGCCCAGGCCGCTCAGCACGGACGTGTCGAACAGTTTCTCCGCCACGGTGGCCCAGCGGACGTTGCCCTGGGCGAACGCCTGGCCCAGGAGGACCAGCAGGGCGACCACGACGGCGCCGGCGACCCAGCGTCCGTAGTGGCGGACCGGTATGGCCTTGACGGCCACCGGCCGGACTCCGGCGGGGGCGGGTGACGTCCCGGCCGGAATCTTGTCGATCTTGTCAGTCACAGCGACTGCCCTTCAGTGATACGCGAGAGGTCAGGAGCCGCCGTTGATCTCGGCCGAGGTGACGGCCCCCGAGCCCGCACCCCACTTGTCCAGCGCCTTCTTGTACGAACCGTCGTTGATGATCGCGTCCAGCGCTTCCTTCAGCGCGTCGCGCAGTGCGGTGTTCTTCTTGTCCACCGCGATACCGAAGGGGCCGGCCTCGATCTGGTCGCCGACGACCTCGAAGGCCTTTCCTCCGTCGGCCTTGCGCGCCAGGTCGACGGCCACCGGGAAGTCGTTCACGCCGGCGACGGCGCCACCCGCCTTCACCCGGGTCTGGGCCTCGGCGTCGGTCGGGAAGGACTCGATCCTGATGGCCGGCTTCCCCTCCGCCTCACAGTCCTTCGACTGCGTCTTGACGACGGTCTCGAACGTGGTGCCCCGCTGAACGGCGGCCGTCTGCCCGCAGAGGTCGGCGATGGAGGTGATGTGGCGGGGGTTGCCCTTCTGGACGTAGACGACGGAGCCCGCGGTGAAGTAGTCCACGAAGTCCACGCCGTTGCCGGTCTTCTGGCCCTTGCCGTCCAGACCCTCCTGCCGCGCCTTGGTGTCGCTCATCGACGACATGACGATGTCCTGGCGCCCGGAGTTGAGGGAGGTGATGAGGCTGTCGAACGTACCGCTGGTGAAGACGAATCTCACTCCGAGCTGTCTGCCGAGGGCGTCGGCGATGTCGGGGTCGACACCGACGATCTTTCCGTTCTCGATGAACTCCATCGGCGCGTAGGCGGCGTCCGTACCGACCTTGATGACACCGGCGTCCTGGTACTTCTTCGGAAGCCTGTCGAACAGGGGAGCGTCGCTCGGGGCTCCACCGGCCTGGCTGCCGCCGGAGCTTGTGCCGGTGCCGGTCTGGTCGCCGCAGGCGCCCAGCAGCAGCGTGGCTGTCGTCGCGGCTACGGCGGCGGCGATCGTCGGACGGATCGGAATGCGTGCGGCCATGGTCGTGCTCTCTCTCGGGGACGGTGCGGGTTCGGGACGGTGCGGGTTCGGGACGGTGGGGTGTGCGGGGGTGGTGAGGTATGCGGGGGGGGCGGGTCGCAGCCGGCGGGTCAGTCGACGACGCGCAGCCGGGTGACACCCAGGTCGAGCGCCCCGCGGACGTGGCCGTTCGGTGCGGTCGCGGTGCGCTGGAGGAAGCGGACGACCTCGGCGGTGATGACCTCGCCCGGCAGGACGTTGGGGATCCCGGGCGGGTACGCGGCCAGCGTGTCCGCGGAGATCCGTCCGACGGCCTGCTCCGCGGGCAGCACCCGGGTCGGGCTCAGGAACGCCTCGCGCGCCGTGAGCTTGGCGGGACCGGGGGCCGGGAGCTGCAGTACCGCCGCCGGGTCGGCGGCGGATCCGGTGAGCGGGGAAGGCAGGGTGTGCAGGGCCTCCAGGAAGCGGTCGGTGTCGGGAGCGAATCCCGCGCCGATCACGGCGACGATCGCCGCGTCGGTCGCCACCTCGACCATGACCTGGTGGTCCCGGAAGAGCAGCCGCCGGGCCTCGTGCCCCGTGATCCCGCCGGCTCGCGTGTCGAGGGCGATCCGCAGCGGGTCGGTGCCGACGATGTCGGGGAAGGCGGCGAACCCGTCACTCACGACCCGGAAGCGGCCCAGCGCGCGTACGACGCCCCGTACCTTGTCGGCGGCCTCGACCGACGCCGCCGTCGCGTCGGCGTCGGTGACCAGGCTCCTGCGCGCCAGATCCAGGGAAGCGGTCAGCAGGGCGCTCGCGCTGGTGGACTGCACCAGCCGGAACGCCCGGTCCACCAGCGCTTCGAGCCGGTCCGCGAAGGGACCTTCCGCCACGTGGAGCATCGCGGACTGCGTCAGGCTGCCCCCGAGCTTGTGCGTACTGGACGTCACCAGATCCGCGCCCAGGGAGAGCGCGCCCGCGGGAAGGGCGGGGTGGAAGCCGAAGTGGGATCCCCATGCTTCGTCGACGATCAGCGGGACGCCCGCCGCGTGGGCGGTGTCGGCGATGGCGCGCACATCGGCCACGGCGCCGAAGTAGCTCGGGGAGACGATGTACACGGCGGCCGCGTCGGGCGTCCGCCGGAGCGCCGCCGCGACGTCCTCGGCGGTCACGCCGTGGGCGATGCCCTGCTCGGGGTCGACGGAGGGCTGGACGAAGACCGCGTCCATGCCCGAGAGCACCAGCCCGTCGATCACGCTGGAGTGCACACTGCGCTGGACGACGAGTGTGCGCCCCAGGGAGGGGGCGACCATGGAGGCGATCTGGTTGCCCTGCGAGGCTCCGTTGGTCAGGAACCAGGTGCGCCGTGCGCCCCATGCCTCGGCGGCCAGGGCAAGCGCCCTGTCGAGCGGGGTGTCCGCGCCGAGGTCGATGCCGTCGAGCAGCGGGGGGAAGTCCAGGGACGTGATCCGCGAGCCGAAGAACCCGGCGAGGTCCGATCCGGGGGCCGCGGCATGTCCGGGGACGTTCAGCCTCAGCCAGTCCCGTGCCGCGTGGGCGAGCACGGCCTCGGCGAAGGGGGCGGACAGC
Organism: Streptomyces sp. NPDC127129; assembly: GCF_042671585.1. Taxonomy (NCBI): domain Bacteria; kingdom Bacillati; phylum Actinomycetota; class Actinomycetes; order Kitasatosporales; family Streptomycetaceae; genus Streptomyces; species Streptomyces sp. NPDC127129. The sequence continues at coordinate 185,165 of NZ_JBHXTV010000017.1, read as the reverse complement.
TGGCCGGAGCCGGGATCGGTGGGGATCGGGGAGCGGAGATCGGTCGTTCGCGTGTTCACCCCGGGAGCGTGACACCGCCCTAGTCATTGAGGAATGGTGGACTTTTCGTGAACCCTCCATAGGATTTCTATATGCTCGACGTGAGACATCTCCAGGTACTCCGCTCCATCGCCCAGGAGGGCTCGCTGGCCGCCGCCGGGCGGGCGCTGCACTACAGTCAGCCGACGATCACCCACCATCTGGCGTCCCTGGAAGCGCACTTCAACGCCCAGCTCGTCCGGCGCGGGCCGCGCGGCGCCGCCCTCACCGAGCTCGGCGAAGCCCTGCTGCCGCACGCCGAAGCCGTTCTCGAACGCCTTCGCCACGCCGAGCTGGAGGTGCGCAACCTTGCCGAGCGGGGCATGCGCACGATCCATATCGGCACCTTTCCCACGGCCGGAGCCCTGCTCTTGGCGCCGGCGGTCAAGCGCCTCCACCAGCAGGGCGTCCACATCTCGCTCACCGAGGGCGAACTGCCCCTGCTCCTGAAGGCGTTGCGCGCCGGGGAGCTCCAGGCGGCTCTCGTCTTCTCCCAGCCGGGCGACCGCCTCAACCTGGAGGAGGACGTCGAGGTCCACCCGCTCCTGTCCGACCCGCTGCTCCTGGTCATGCCGGAGGACCATCCGTGCGCGGGGCTGGACCGGGTGCCCCTCGGCGACCTGCGCGACACCGCGTGGGTGGGTGCGGCCGACCCCCACGACCCGTGCGATCGCGTGCTGGCGTGGGCGTGCGGTCAGGAGGACTTCGAGCCGCTGCACGCGATGCGTACGGACGACTACGCGGTGGTCCAGGGCCTCGTGGCCGCCGGGACGGGAGTGGCGCTCATCCCCCGGCTCGCCCTCGGATCTCCGCGCCCCGACCTCGTCGTACGGCCTCTGGCCGGACCGGTCCTCGCCCGGGAGATCAGCGTCGCCGTACCGCGCTCGGCCTCGAACAGGGCCGCCCAGGAGCTGATCTCGGCGCTGCGGGAGCAGGCCACGCTGATCGAGGGCCGCTGGGCGGCAGCCTGAACGCCGGCTCTCGGTGTGCGACCGCTCCGGCCGTGGAACACGTGGGGTGTCGCAGCGAGCGACCGAGCCGAGGAGGGTGCACGTGTCACAGAGCCTGGAGTCCCTGCACGCCCGCGTCCGGCAGGAGGTGGCCGCCCGGTCGGACCGGCTGTGGGACGTGAGCCTGGCGCTGCACCGTGAACCGGAGACCGCGTACGAAGAGCACCGGGCGGCCGGTCTGCTGGCCGGCGAACTGGAACGGGAGGGCTTCGAGGTGGAGCGCGGGGTGGCCGGTCTGCCGACCGCGTTCACGGCCCGGACGGGGTCGGCGGACGGCACCCGGGACGGGCCCTGTGCGGCCCTGCTCATGGAGTACGACGCGCTGCCTCTGCTCGGGCACGCCTGCGGCCACAATCTGATCGCGTCGGCGGGCCTCGGTGCGGCGCTCGCCGTGCGGGCCGCCTTCGGAGGTGAGGTGGAGGGGACGCTGCTGGCGGTGGGTACACCCGCGGAGGAGCGCGGCGGCGGCAAGGTCGCACAGGTGGCGGCGGGTCTGTTCGAGGGCGTGGACGCGGCGCTCATGTTCCATCCGGGTGTCCACGACTGGGCGTGGGCGCCGCTGACGGCCAGCGCGCAGGTGCGGGTGGGGTTCCACGGCCGCGCCGCGCACCCGACCGGCAGCCCCACGGAGGGGATCGACGCGCTGGGGGCGCTGATCCAGCTCTTCAACACGCTCGGCGTGCTGAGCAGGCGGCTTCCCCCGGGGTCGCACGTCCACGGCATCGTGACGGACGGCGGGCGGGCCACGAACATCGTCCCCGATTACGCGGAGGGGCTGTTCGGGTTGCGCGGGGGAACCACGTCCGCGCTGGAGGAACTGGTGGAGGAGTTGCGCTCCTGCGCGCAGGGCGTGGCGCTGGCCACCCGTACCAGGGTGGAGGTGAGCGACGTGGGAGGGCGGTACGAGCACTTCCGCGACAACGAAGTGCTGTCGGGCCTGTTCGCCGGCCATCTCGACCGGGCCGGCATCCGGTTGTCGGAACCGGCGCCGGGCGTGTACCTGGGGTCGTCCGACTTCGGGAACGTCAGCACGCGGGTGCCCGGGATCCATCCGTGGATCGCCGTCCTGGGTGCGGACGGATCCGCCCACACGCCCGAGTTCGCGGAGGCGGCGGCGGGGCCGAGGGCGCGGAAGGTGATGCTGGCCGCGGCGGAGGCGCTCGCGTGCACGGCGGTCGACGTCCTGCTCCGTCCCGACGTACGGGGGCGGGCCTGGGCGTCCCTGAGGGCGAAGGCCGCCTCGGGACAGTGACGGTGACGGCCGCGGACACCGACCCCCGCACCGGCACCGGCACCGGCACCGGCACGTGCCGTACGGCGTCGGCGCGGCTCAGCCCAGCAGCCACCGCTGCATCCAGTCCGCGGCGGCGCGGCGGAACAGCCGCCGGTTGCCGGCGCGCCGGAAGTCGTGGCCCTCGTCGCGCAGCAGGAGCAGTTCCGCCACGAGCCCCCGCGCCCGCGCGGCGCCGACGATCTGCTCGGACTCCCCGGGCGGGACGTTCGTGTCGTGTTCCCCGTGCACCGCGAGCAGCGGAACGCGCAGCTCGTCGACGCGGCTCATGGGCGACAGCGCGCGCAGCAGGTCGCGGTCCCGTTCGGGGTGGCCGTACTTGTGGGCGGCGGATTCGGCGAGCCACGGTTCGGTTCCGGCGAAGAACGTGGCGAAGTCCGACATCCCGCACACCGTGATGCCCGTACGGAAGAGCGCGGGGTGCCACACGAGCGAGGCGAGCGTGAGGTAGCCGCCGTACGAGTGCCCCATCACGGCGAGCCGGCAGGGATCGGCGAGGCCGGACGCGACCGCGTGGGTCGCGCAGTCGGCGACGTCGTCGATCGCGGCGAACCGGCCTTCGCCCAGGTCGGCGTCGACGAAGGAGCGGCCCCAGCCGGAGGAGCCGCGGACGTCGGGGGCGAAGACGTCCATGCCCCGGCCGAGCAGCTCCTGGTACAGCGGGTCGAAGACGGGGCGTTCCTGCTCCTCCGGACCGCCGTGGAGATGCAGGACGCACGGTGCGGGCTCACCGGGGCCCCGGCCCGGAGCCCTGTGGTACCAGCCGCCCAGGAGCAGCCCGTCGCGCGCCGTGGCACGCAGGGGTACGGGCCGTACGGGCGGGAGCCCCTGGGGTACGGAGTCGGTGTCGCTCGCCGACCACGGCGTCCGGGCGGGCGGCGCCGATGCCGGAACGGACCACACTCCGGGGCGGCGCAGGGAGCCGGAGAGCGCGACCACCATGCCCTGCGGCCCGGCGGGCGTGACCCGGGTGACCACCTCGTGCGCGAGCGTCACCTCGCGCGCCGCGGGCGGCTCGGTCCGCCCGCCCGTCAGAGGAAGGGTCTCGAGGACGCTCGTCCCTCCGTCGTTCCAGGCCAGGGCCGCTCGCCGGTCGCTCTCCACCAGGGTGAGCAGTTCGAGGTCGCACGCGTCGCGTGCGGTCACCACCGTGAGGTCCTTCCGCTCGTCGGCGCCGTCGAGGTGGATCGCGAGCAGCGCGGCGAACTCCCGGTCGTGGTTGCTGCGCAGCCACACCGTGCGGGCGTCGGACGAGAAGCGCCCGATCCACGGATCACCGTCGGCCACCGGCAGTGTGCACGTCGGGGTCTGGTCCGCCGAGCGGACGACGACGGCTTCGCGTCGCCCACGGGGCCCGCGGCGCAGCAGGGCCAGGCGCCCGTCCTGGCTGATGTCGCACACGCGCAGGGTCGCGGCCTCGGTCTCGTCGGCGAGAAGGTGCGGCGTGGACGTCCCCGCGGGATCGACGAGGTACGCCGTGAGCCGGTCGCGGACGGGCGCCGGTGTCCGGCCGTCCGACGCGACGGGGGGTGGGCCGTCGAGGAGCGTGGCGTGCCCGTCGCGTTCCGTCCAGCCGGCGGGGCGGTCCGTGTCGGCGGCGAGGGGACCCGGGCTCTCCCCCACCGGCTCGGCGACCGTGACAGCGAGGGCCGTGCCGTCAGGCGTCCAGCACCCCAGATAGGCCGAACTCCCCGGCTGCGCGCCCGCCAGGACCCTGCGGCCGGAGCCGTCGGGGCGGACGCAGAGCACGCGCGTGTGGCCGCTTCCGCCGGGGGACACGGTGTACGCGATCCATCTGCCGTCGGGTGACCAGGAGACCTCCGTGACGTGGTCCGGGCTGGTGTCCAGCAGGTGTACGTCGTCACTCCCGACGGGCCCGGCCCAGAGCTGTGGCGCGCCCTCGCGGTCGCAGATGAACGCCACGTTCTCGCCCTGCGGGTCGGCGGACGGATACCAGCAGCCGTGGGCCACCCACGGTCGCGGGGCGTCCCGCGGACCGGGCGCGTCGGCCAGCGGCTCCGCCACGGGAGCCGTCGACGCGGGGTCAGAGGTCAGTTGATTCCGTGCGTCTGCAGCCATGTCTCCAACAGCGCCACTTGCCACAGGGCGTTCGCCCCTCGGTTCGTGCGGTGGTCGTCGGGTGCCGCCAGCAGTGAGGCGACGTATTCCTCGCGGAAGAGCCCGCGCGCCCGGGCCTCGGGAGCGGACAGGGTTTCCCGTACGCGTTCGAGGACGGGACCCGCCATGTGACGGATCGCCGGCACCGGGAAGTAGCCCTTGGGCCGGTCGACGACGTTGCGTGGTAGGACCGTGCGGCCGGCCTGCTTGAGTACGCCCTTGCCGCCTTCGGCGAGTTTCAGCTCCGGCGGGCAGGCGGCCGCCAGCTCGACCAGTTCGTGGTCCAGGAACGGCACTCGTGCCTCCAGGCCCCAGTCCATCGTCATGTTGTCGACCCGCTTGACCGGGTCGTCCACCAGCATGACGTGGGTGTCGAGCCGCAGCGCCGCGTCCAGTGCGGTCTCGGCGCCGGGCGCGGCCATGTGCGTGTGGATGAACTCGGCGGACGTGTCGTGGCCGGGCAGCATGTGCGGCTGCAGGATCCCGGCGAGGTCGGCGTGCGGGCGGTCGACGTAGACCTCTTGGTAGCGCTGGGGCTCCTGCGCCCGCTCGGCGTCCGCGAGGGCCGGGTACCAGTGGTAGCCGGCGAAGACCTCGTCGGCCCCCTGCCCGCTCTGTACGACGCTGATCTCCTTGGAGACCAGCTCCGACAGCAGGTGGAAGGCGACGACGTCGTGGCTCACCATCGGTTCGCTCATGGCGGCGATCGCACCGCCCAGGGCGGTGGAGACCCGGTCGGAGGGAACCATCAGCTGGTGGTGCTCGGTGTCGAAGTGCCGCGAGACCTGGTCGGAGTAGGCGAATTCGTCACCGTCCTCGCCCGCCTCCGACTCGAAGCCGACGCTGAACGTCGCCAGGTCCTTCTGTCCGTCCTCGGCCAGCAGGGCCACGATGAGGCTGGAGTCGAGGCCGCCCGAGAGCAGGACACCGACCGGCACGTCGGCCACCGTCCGCCGGCGGACGGCCGTGCGGAGGGCGTCGAGTACGGCGTCCCTCCAGTCGTCCGGCCCCATCCCGGCGAACTCGTCGCGGCGCGTGTAGGAGGGTTGCCAGTAGCGGTGGTCGCGGTGCGTCCCGTCCCGTTCCACGACGCGGACGGTTGCCGGCGGGAGCTTGCGTACTCCGGAGAGCACGGTGCGTGGCGCGGCGACCGTCGCGTGCCAGCTCATGTACTGGTGCACGGCGACAGGGTCGAGCGAGGTGTCCACCCCGCCGCCCGCGAGGAGGGCCGGGAGCGTCGAGGCGAAGCGCAGGCGGCCGGGCAGTTCGGCCAGGTACAGGGGCTTGATGCCCAGCCGGTCACGTGCGAGCACGAGCCGGCCCGTTTCGTGCTCCACCAGCGCCACGGCGAACATGCCGACGAGGTGGCTGACGAAGTCGGTGCCCCACTGGCGGTACGCCTTGATCACCACTTCGGTGTCGGAGGTGGTGACGAAGTGGTGTCCGAGCCGCCGCAGTTCCTCGCGGAGTTGCCGGTAGTTGTAGATGCAGCCGTTGAAGACACAGGTCATCAGCGCTTCGCTGTCCGTCATCGGCTGCGCCCCGCGCTCCGACAGGTCGATGATCTTCAGGCGCCGATGTCCCAGGGCGACGGCCCCCTGCGACCAGACGCCCCGGCCGTCCGGGCCGCGGGCCGCCATCCGGTCGGTCATGCGCTCGACCGCCGCCAGATCGGGCCACCCCCCGTCGAAACGGATCTCACCGCTCAAGCCGCACATGCGCCACCTCCCCGACGGGCGGGCACATGCGCGAGCCTCGAAGACGCTTGAGGCGGCGGGACGGTGGGGACGACACGTGTCCGCATGAGTCCTGTTCTCTCCAGACGTTGATCGACTTCGGCATGGGTTGTTCTCTCCTCGATGTGCCGCTCGACGGAGGGTCGGCGGCTCGCGGCAAGCGGCATCGACGGCCGACGTGCCGCGTGGGTCGGTGGCGCCGGTGAGTCACCTCCAGAAGACCCTGGCCGGCATGCCCCCCGCTCGGGAGCGGGCCGCCACGCGTCGCGGGCCCGGCCGCCTGCGACGGCTCCAGTCCTCGCCGCGGGTCTCGGCCAGGAACAGGTCCACGGCCGCGAGCAGGTCGTCGTCGGCCGCCGCCCGGCGAAGGCGGTGGGCGGCGCTGCCGCGGGCCAGGGCCTCCTCCACCAGGCGGTGAGCGGCTTCCCAGTCCCCGTACGCCTCCAGGGTCGGGCGCAGTCGGCGCAGCATGGCGCGTACGACGACGGGAGCCGGCGCCGGCCGGCGTGTGACGGGGTCGATCAGATCGCCTTCGAGGCCGGAGCGGGCGGCCCGCCACGTCGCCGTGCGCAGCCATTCGTGCCGGTCGCCGCAGACGGCGTCCCCGGCGGCCTCGGCGTGTGCGCAGGCGTCGGTGACCAGTGCCCGGAACAGGGCCGCGACCAGCACGACCGTCTCGACGCGCGGGCAGGAGTCGCAGATCCGCAGTTCGAGCGTCTGCAGATGCGCGGAGGGGCGGACGTCGTAGTAGATCATCCCGGGGTCGCTGATGACGCCGGAGTCGACCAGCTCGCTCACGGCGGCGTCGTACTCCGCGGCGCCGGTGAAGCATCCGGCCGGTCCGGACGTGGGCCAGCGCTGCCAGAGCATGGTGCGCCAACTCGCGTAGCCCGTGTCGGTCCCGAGCCAGTAGGGAGAGCTCGCGGAGAGGGCCAGAAGAGGCGGGAGCCACGGGCTCAGGGCGCAGAGGGCCCGTACGGCGGTGTCTCTGTCGGGGACGTCGACATGCACCTGGGCGCCGCAGATCAGCTGCTCGTCGGCCACCCGGCGGTATTCGTCCGCCATCGCCAGGTAGCGCGGGTCGTCGGTCGGGTGTACGGCTCCGAGTCGTGCGATGGGGGCCGCGCCCGCCGCCATGATCGCCAGCCCCTGGGAGGCGGCGGCCGCGTTCAGCCGCCGTCGCGAGGCGGACAGGTCCGCGTGGAGCTCGTCGAGAACCGCGTGCACCCCGCTGTTCGACTCGACGACCGACTGGTGCAGCTCCTGCGTGAAGTCACCCCTGTGCCGGGACAACCGTCCGAGGACAGGGGCGGCCCGAGGTGTCAGTGCGCCGCTCTCGACATCGATCACATGGAACTCTTCTTCGACACCCATCCGGACGACCACTGCGCCTCCTGTGCGAGATCGACGATCGTCGGGCCGGTTGATCGCCCTGACCGGCGGCCCTGCCCGGGCCTGCCAGTGCGACTGCCCCGTCGGGGCCGACCTAAGCACAACTCGCTCATCTGTCACACTGACCGCTCAATTGAGCACGGGCGGCGAGGGAACCGGGCATGCCGGGAGGGCGGCGCCCTACGGAAGCTTGGCCGGCATCACGGCTCTGGCGATCGTCGAACTGCGGTCCGAACGGACGCGGAACAGCTCGACCGAAAGCGCCGCCCGCCGGGGGACCAGGCCCACCCGACGAGGTAGAGGATCGGCCCGCACGCTCTTCCTTCCCTCCGGACACACTGCGTTCGCCGTGGCGTTCACGGGGGGCCGTCGCACCCCAGCCTACCCTTGGCAGGTGCTGCCCGCGCCGTAGCGCGGTGCCGGCGGCGCCCGGCGAGCGGCCCCGCCGCCCGGGGCCGCACCCGGCGGAAACGTCCGTCCGGCCGGGCCCGAGGGTGGAGTTGACGAGTCGAGCGTGTGGGCGCGACCGGAACGGAGCAGGCTCAGCGGATCGGCCGTCCATCTCTTCAGGAGGTACCCATGCGGATGCTGATCAACGTTCCGGAGACCGTCGTCGCCGATGCGCTGCGCGGGATGGCCGCCGCGCATCCCGAACTCACCGTCGACGTCGAGAACCGCGTCGTCCTGCGGCGTGACGCGCCCGTCGCCGGGAAGGTGGGGCTGGTGTCCGGCGGCGGGTCCGGGCACGAACCCCTGCACGGGGGCTTCGTCGGGCCCGGGATGCTGGCGGCCGCCTGCCCCGGAGAGGTGTTCACCTCGCCCGTCCCCGACCAGATGGTGCGTGCCGCCGCCGCGGTCGACAGCGGGGCCGGGGTGCTGTTCGTCGTCAAGAACTACACCGGTGACGTACTCAACTTCGAGATGGCCGCCGAACTCGCCGAGGACGAGGGCATCCAGATCGCGAAGGTGCTCGTCGACGACGACGTGGCGGTGACGGACAGTCTGTACACCGCCGGCCGGCGCGGGACGGGGGCGACCCTCTTCGTGGAGAAGATCGCCGGGGCCGCCGCCGAGGAGGGTGCGCCGCTGGAGCGGGTGGAGGCGGTCGCGCGCCGGGTGAACGAGCGGTCGCGGAGTTTCGGCGTGGCGCTGAGCGCCTGCACCACGCCCGCCAAGGGCAGCCCCACCTTCGAACTACCCGCAGGTGAGCTTGAGTTGGGTATCGGCATCCATGGGGAACCGGGACGGGAGCGACGGCCCATGATGACCTCGGGCGAGATCGCGGACGTCGCCGTCGACGCCGTGCTCGAGGATCTGCGGCCGTCCGGTCCCGTCCTGGCCCTCGTGAACGGGATGGGCGCCACGCCGCTGCTCGAACTGTACGGATTCAACGCCGAGGTGCAGCGCGTGCTGGCCGAGCGCGGGGTGCCCGTCGCCCGCACGCTGGTCGGCAACTACGTGACCTCGCTCGACATGGCCGGCTGCTCGGTGACGCTCTGCCAGGCCGACGAGGAGCTGCTCCGGTTCTGGGACGCGCCCGTGCAGACGCCGGCGCTGCGCTGGGGCCGGTGAGCGGGGATGACCGAGGTGGACGAGTTCGACGCCGCGTTCTTCCGTCGCTGGCTGACCAGGGCCGCGGCGGTCGTCGACCGTGAGGCGGAGCATCTCACCGAGCTCGACTCGGCGATCGGCGACGCGGACCACGGCGCCAATCTGAAGCGGGGGTTCGCCGCCGTGACGGACGCCCTGGAGAAGGATCCGCCCGAGACTCCGGGGGCCGTACTCGTAGCCGCGGGGCGGCAGTTGATCTCCACGGTCGGGGGTGCGTCGGGTCCGCTGTACGGGACGCTGCTGCGACGGACCGGCAAGGCGCTCGGGGAGGGCGCTTCGGTGACGCGGGAGGAGCTGGCCACGGCCCTGGCCGCCGGTGTCGCCGCCGTCGCGCAGCTCGGCGGTGCCCAGGTCGGGGACAAGACCATGCTGGACGCGCTCACTCCCGCGGCCGAGGCGCTCGGCGGCTCCTTCGCCGCGGCCCGGGACGCGGCCGGGCGCGGCGCGCTCGCGACCGTACCACTCCAGGCGCGCAAGGGCAGGGCGAGCTATCTGGGCGAACGCTCCATCGGGCATCAGGATCCCGGGGCCACCTCGTCGGCCCTGCTGATCGCCGCCCTCGCGGAGGTGGCCGCCGCATGACCGGCCGGCAGGGCACGGTGGGCATCGTGCTCGTCTCGCACAGCGCGGCCGTGGCCGACTCCGTCGCCGCCCTGGCCCAGGGGCTCGCGGGCGGCGGTGCGACCGCTCCCGTCGCCGCCGCCGGAGGCACTCCGGACGGGGGTCTCGGCACGAGTTCCGAGCGGATCGCCGAGGCGGCGAAGGCGGTCGACGGGGGCGCCGGAGTGGCCCTCCTCGTCGACCTCGGCAGCGCCGTCCTGACCGTCAAGGCGCTGCTCGCCGAGGAAGACGAGCTGCCCGAGGGCTCACGGCTCGTGGACGCCCCCTTCGTCGAGGGTGCCGTCGCCGCGCTCGTCACGGCGAGCGCCGGAGGGGACCTGGACGCGGTGGTGGCGGCGGCCTCTGAGGCGTACACGTACCGGAAGGAGTGAGACGGGGGCGCGGGAGGCGTGCGCGGGGGCGACAGGGGTGCGTGGGGCGTGCGGGAGATCCGTCACACACCGTCCGCGGCGCCTCCCGTGTTGTGATGTAGCTGGTCAACCCACTAATGTCACAGCGCCTTGGTGTACGGGAAACCGGTGCGGTACCGGTGCGGCCCTCGCCACTGTGATCGGGAAGTCCGGCTCCATCCCTCCGGGGAAGCCACTGGACCGCCGCGGGAGACCGCGGGGGTGTGGGAAGGCGGAGCCGCGGCGGCATGACCCGTCAGCCAGGAGACCGGCCAGGGTGCGTTGTCCATCCACGAGGTGCTGGAGAGGGTCTCCCAACCATGCATATAGCCGAGGGGTATCTGCCCCCTGTGCACGCGGCCGCCTGGGGCGTCGCGTCCGCCCCCTTCGTCGTCCACGGTGTCCGCGCGCTGACCCGTGAGGTCAAGGCCAATCCCGAGTCCACCCTGTTGCTCGGTGCGTCCGGTGCGTTCACCTTCGTTCTGTCCGCGCTCAAGATCCCTTCGGTGACGGGCAGTTGCTCGCACCCGACCGGTACGGGTCTCGGCGCGATCCTGTTCCGGCCGCCGGTGATGGCGGTCCTGGGCACGATCACCCTGCTGTTCCAGGCGCTGCTGCTCGCCCACGGCGGGCTCACCACGCTCGGCGCCAACGTCTTCTCGATGGCGATCGTCGGGCCGTGGGCCGGTTTCGGTACGTACTGGCTGCTGCGCCGCTTCGACGTCCCGCTCATGGTGAGCGTGTTCTTCGGGGCGTTCGTCGCCGACCTGTCGACGTACTGCGTGACCAGCGTCCAGCTCGCGCTGGCGTTCCCGGACCCGGGCAGCGGCGTGCTCGGCGCGCTGGCCAAGTTCGGCTCCATCTTCGCCGTCACGCAGCTGCCGCTCGCCGTGAGCGAGGGCCTGCTGACGGTGCTCGTCATGCGGCTGCTCACACAGTCCAGCAAGGCGGACCTGACCCGCCTCGGGGTTCTGCTCCCGTCCCGGAAGAAGAACGAGAACGCGGAGGCGAGCGCCTGATGAGCCGGAACGCGAAGATCAACACACTGTTGCTGCTCGTCGTCGGGGCACTGGCCGTCCTCCCGCTGCTCCTGGGGCTCGGCGACCACAAGGAGGAGCCGTTCACCGGCGCCGACGCCGAGGCGGAGACGGCGATCACGGAGATCGATCCCGACTACGAGCCGTGGTTCTCCCCGCTCTACGAGCCTCCGTCCGGTGAGATCGAGTCGGCGCTCTTCTCCCTTCAGGCGGCCCTCGGTGCCGGGGTGCTCGCCTACTACTTCGGCCTGCACAGGGGCCGCAGGCAGGGCGAGGCCCGCGCGGCCGCCACGTCGTCGCGGTCCGTGCCGGCGCCCGCGCCGGCCCCCGCCTCCGCGGCCACGTCCACGGCCGGCTCCGCGGCCACGTCCGGCGACGAGTAGCCGCCGGTGCTGCCGATCGACGCAGCGGCGCACAGCAGTCGCTGGCGCCGCCGTCACCCGTGCGAGAAAGCGGCGCTCGGCTTCGGCCTGACGCTCTGCGCGGTGTGCCTGCCGCCGTGGCCGGGTGCCGTACTGGTCGCGGCGGCCACCCTGGCGGTCCTTCTCGGACCGGCCGGGGTGCCGGGGCGTCAGCTGTGGCGCGCCTTCCGCATCCCGCTGGGCTTCTGTGTGACGGGCGCGGTCCCGCTGCTCTTCGAGGTGGGCGGGGACCGGGGCCTGGTGGCGCTCGCGCACGACGGGCCCGTGCACGCGGGCGAGTTGCTGCTGCGGACCTCGTCGGCGTCGCTGGGCGTGCTGCTGTTCGCCTTCACGACGCCCGTCTCGGACGTCCTGCCCCGGCTGGTGCGGGCCGGGGTGCCGGCGCCCGTGGTGGACGTGGCGCTGGTGATGTACCGGATCAGCTTTCTTCTTCTGGATGCGATATCCAAGATCCGGCAGGCGCAGGCGGCCCGCCTCGGGCTGACCACGCGGGCGGCGGCCTGGCGTTCCCTCGCCGGGCTCGGCGCCACGGCCTTCGTCCGCGCCTTCGACCGGGCACAGCGCCTGCAGACGGGCCTGGCCGGCCGGGGGTACGACGGGACGCTGCGGGTCCTGGTGCCCGAGGCCGCGGTCTCGGGCCGCTTCCTGGCGTCGACGGCCGGCCTGCTCGCCGGTCTCGTCGCCCTCACCCTCGTACTGGAAAGGTCCCTGCCGTGAGTCCTGCACCACCTGTCTTGGAACTGGTGAAGGCCACGTTCGCGTACGAGGACGGGCCCGTCGTCCTCGACGGCATCGACCTCGCCGTGCCGGAAGGCCGGGCGATGGCCCTCCTCGGCCGCAACGGCGGCGGCAAGACGACGATGCTGAGGCTGCTGAGCGGGGGCCTGCGCTGCGGGAGCGGCGCGCTCCGGCTGGACGGCGAGGACGTCTCGTACGACCGGAAGGGGCTGACCCGGCTGCGTACGACGGTGCAGCTGGTCGTGCAGGACCCCGACGACCAGCTCTTCGCCGCGTCGGTCGGGCAGGACGTCTCGTTCGGCCCGATGAACCTGGGGCTGCCGGAGGAGGAGGTACGGCTCCGGGTCCGCGAGGCGCTGGAGGCGCTGGACATCGTCGCGCTGGAGGACCGGCCCACCCATCTGCTCTCGTACGGACAGCGCAAGCGGGCGGCGATCGCGGGCGCCGTGGCGATGCGCCCGCGGGTCCTCATCATGGACGAACCGACGGCGGGGCTCGACCCGCACGGGCAGGAGCGGCTCCTGGAGGTGCTCGGCCGGCTGCGGGACTCGGGTACGACGGTCGTGATGGCGACCCACGACGTCGATCTGGCGCTGCGCTGGGCGGACGAGGCCGCCGTCCTGGCGCCGTCGGGGCTGCGGACGGGCCCCGTCGAGGACCTGCTCGCCGACGACGGGCTGCTCGCCGAGGCCCGGCTGCGCCGCCCCTGGGGCATGGCCGTGACCCGGCTGCTGCGCGCGAACGGTCTGCTCGCCCCGGACGCGGAGGGCCCGCGCACCGCGGAGGACCTGGACGGCTGGCTCGCCGCACCCCGGGGAGCGTCGAGCAGGGCGACCCCCTGACGCACCCCGGCCGCCTCGCGCGGCACGCCGTCCCACGGCCCCCGGCGGAAGCCCGCCGGGGGCCGTGGCGCGTCGCAACGTCGCGCAGATCACTCCCCCACCCTTATGCAACTTGTTGCACAAGTTCCCTCGGCTCGTCTACAACAGTGAGGACGACACTGCGCGAGGAGGCGCCCCCCATGACCTCGACCCCGTACCCGCACCTGCTGAGCCCGCTCGACCTCGGGTTCACCACCCTGCCCAACCGGGTGCTCATGGGTTCCATGCACGTCGGCCTCGAAGAGACCGAGAACGGTTTCGAGCGCATGGCCGCCTTCTACGCGGAGCGCGCCCGCGGCGGGGTCGGGCTCATCGTGACCGGCGGCATCGCGCCCAACGAGGCCGGTCGCCCCTGGGACGGCGGCGCCAAGCTGAGCACCGAGGAGGAGGTGGCCGAGCACAAGCTCATCACCGACGCCGTGCACGCCGAGGGCGGGCGGATCGCGATGCAGATCCTCCACTTCGGCCGGTACGCCTACCACCCCGCGCTCGTCGCGCCCAGCGCGATCCAGGCGCCGATCAGCCCCTTCGTACCCAACGAGCTCACCGACGCCGAGGTCGAGCAGACCGTCGAGGACTACGCCCGCTGCGCCGAGCTGGCCCGGGCCGCCGGGTACGACGGTGTCGAGGTCATGGGCTCCGAGGGCTACCTCATCAACGAGTTCATCGCGGCCGCCACCAACCACCGCACCGACCGCTGGGGCGGCAGCTACGAGAACCGCGTCCGCTTCCCGCTGGAGATCGTCCGCCGGATCCGCGAGCGGGTCGGCGAGGACTTCATCGTCGTCTACCGCCTCTCGATGCTGGACCTGGTCCCGGGCGGTTCGACGCTGGAGGAGGTCGTCGCCCTCGCCCAGGAGATCGAGGCCGCCGGCGCGACCATCATCAACACCGGCATCGGCTGGCACGAGGCCCGGATCCCCACCATCGCCACCTCCGTGCCGCGCGGCGCGTACACCTGGGTCACCAAGAAGCTGATGGGCTCGGTGAGCATCCCCCTCGTCACCAGCAACCGCATCAACACCCCCGAGGTCGCCGAGCAGATCCTCGCCGAGGGCCGCGCCGACATCGTCTCGATGGCCCGCCCCTTCCTGGCCGACCCCGACTTCGTCGCCAAGGCCGCCGCCGACCGCGCCGACACCATCAACACCTGCATCGGCTGCAACCAGGCCTGCCTGGACCACACCTTCAGCCTGAAGATCACCTCCTGCCTGGTGAACCCGCGTGCCTGCCACGAGACCGAACTGGTCCTCTCCCCCACCCGTCTCACCAAGCGGATCGCGGTCGTCGGCGCGGGCCCGGCCGGACTCGCCTTCTCCGTCTCGGCCGCCGAACGCGGCCACTCCGTCACCCTGTTCGACGCGGCGAGCGAGATCGGCGGCCAGCTGAACATCGCCAAGCGGGTGCCGGGCAAGGAGGAGTTCGACGAGACGCTGCGCTACTTCCGCACCCAGCTCGTCGAGCGTGGCGTCGAGGTCCGGCTGAACACCCCGGTCGCGGCCGGCGACCTGGACGGCTACGACGAGGTCGTCGTCGCCACCGGAGTCACCCCCCGCACCCCCGAGATCGAGGGCGTCGACCACCCGAGCGTCGTCAGTTACCTGGACGTCCTGCGCGACGGCGCGCCGGTGGGCGAGCGGGTCGCGATCGTCGGCGCGGGCGGCATCGGCTTCGACGTCGCGGAGTTCCTGACCGACGGCGGCGAGGGCGCGAGCCAGGACGCCGAGACGTACTTCCGGCAGTGGGGCGTGGACACCTCGTACGAGACGCGCGGCGGTCTGCGCGCGCCGGAGCGGCCGCGGCCGCCGCGCCAGGTGCACCTGCTCCAGCGCAAGACCACCAAGGTCGGCGCCGGCCTCGGCAAAACCACGGGCTGGATCCACCGCGCCGAGATGAAGCACCGCGGGGTCACCATGGTCGCCGGCGCCACCTACGAGCGGATCGACGACGACGGCCTGCACATCACCGTCGACGGCGAGCCGCAGACGGTCCCCGTCGACACGGTCGTGCTCTGCACCGGCCAGGAGCCACGCCGCGGTCTGTACGAGGAGCTGATCGCGGCGGGCCGCACGGCGCACCTCATCGGCGGCGCCGACGTCGCGGCGGAGCTGGACGCCAAGCGCGCCATCGACCAGGGCACGCGCCTCGCGGCCGGGCTGTGACCGCCCCGGTGCGCCGAATCTAGGATGCGTGCATGTCCCTCCCGCACGCGATCCTCACGGCGCTGCTCGAGAAGCCGTCCTCGGGTCTCGAACTGACGCGCCGCTTCGACCGGTCGATCGGCTACTTCTGGTCGGCCACGCACCAGCAGATCTATCGCGAGCTGGGCAAGCTGGAGCAGGCGGGGCACATCCGTGCCCTGCCCGCTCCGGTGCCGGCGCGGGGGCAGAAGAAGGAGTACGAGGTACTGCCCGCGGGGCGCACCGAGCTGGCCGAGTGGGTCGCCCGCAGCGAGGACCCCAAGCCGATGCGCTCCGCCCTCCTGCTGCGGATGCGGGCGGCGGCGGTCGTCGGCGCACCCGGCATGCGGGAGGAGCTGCGCCGCCATCTCGACCTGCACCAGCGTCAGTTGGACGAGTATCTGGCGATCGAGGTACGGGACTTCCCGCCCACGCGCCGCGAGAACGAGCCGGACCGGCTGCGCCATCTCGTCCTGCGGGGCGGGATCGACCTGGAGCGCTTCTGGGTGGAGTGGCTGACACAGGCGCTGGCCGAGCTGGACCGCTGAGCCCGCGGAGGGGCCGCTGAGCCCGCGGAGGGCTGCCGGGAAGGCGGTCGCCTACGCCCCGGCCGCCGCCTTCCGCCAGGCGGCGTCGCGGAGCAGGCGCAGACCGTTGAGGCCCACCAGGACCGTGGAGCCCTCGTGGCCGGCCACGCCGAGGGGGAGCGGGAGGTGGCCCGCGAGGTCCCAGATCACCAGGGCCCCGATGCAGGTGCCCGCGATCACCAGGTTCTGGATCACGAGCCTGCGGGCGCGTCGCGAGAGGGCCACGACCGCGGGGACCGTGGCCAGTTCGTCGCGCACGACGACGGCGTCGGCGGTCTCCAGGGCCAGGTCGGAGCCGGACCGGCCCATCGCGACGCCGCTGTGGGCGGCGGCCAGGGCGGGGGCGTCGTTGACGCCGTCGCCCACCACCAGGACCCGGGCGCCCGCCCGCTCCCACTCCCGTACAACCGCGACCTTGTCCTCGGGCAGGAGCCCGGCCCGTACGTCGGTGATGCCGGTCCGCTCCGCGACCCGGGCGGCGGCGCCCGCGTTGTCGCCGGTCAGCAGGGTGACCGGGGCGCCGGTGAGGCGGGTGAGGGCGGCGACGGCCTCGGGAGCGCCGTCCCGGAGCCGGTCGGCGAGGGTGAGGACGGCGACACGGGTGCCGTCGACGACCACCTCGACGGCCGTGTCGGTGTGCGCACCCCCGGCCCTGCGCACCCGCACCTCCCGTCCCTCGACCGTGGCCCGCACGCCGTCGCCCGGCACCGAGGTGAAGTCGCTCGCCTCGGGGACGCGCAGGCCACGCGCGCGTGCCGCGGCCACCACGGCGCGTCCCAGCGGGTGTTCGCTGGGGAGTTCGGCGGCTGCGGCGAGGGCGAGCGCCTCCGGGTCGCCGTCGACGCCGGTGACGCGCGGCGCGCCCTCGGTGAGGGTGCCGGTCTTGTCGAGCGCGACCCGGTCGACGGTGCCCAGCCGCTCCATGACCACGGCGGACTTGACGAGGACACCGTGGCGGCCGGCGGTGGCGATCGCGGAGAGCAGCGGGGGCATGGTGGCGAGGACGACCGCGCAGGGCGAGGCCACGATCATGAAGGTCATGGCGCGGAGCAGCACGGTGGTGACATCGCCGCCGAGCGCGAGGGGGATCGCGAAGAGCGCGAGGGTGGCGACGACCACGCCCACCGAGTAGCGCTGTTCGATCTTCTCGATGAAGAGCTGGGTGGGCGCCTTGGTGGCGCTGGCCTCCTCGACGAGCGCGACGATCCGGGCGATGACGGAGTCGCCCGCGTCCTTGTCCACCCGTACGCGCAGGGCGCCCGTGCCGTTGAGGGTTCCCGCGTAGACCTCGGCCCCGGGGGCCTTGGCCGCGGGCAGGGACTCGCCGGTGATGGTGGCCTGGTCGACGTCGCTCGCGCCGTCGAGCACCGTGCCGTCGGCGGGCAGCCGCTCCCCCGGCCGTACGAGGACGGTGTCGCCGATCCGAAGGTCGGCGACGTCCACCGGCTCCTCGGCGCCGCCGCCCGTGAGGCGTACCGCGCGGGCGGGGGCGAGGTCCAGGAGTCCGCGGACGGAGTCGGCGGTACGGCGGGTGGCGAGCGCCTCCAGGGCGCCGGAGACGGCGAAGATGACGATGAGCAGACCGCCGTCGAGGTACTGGCCGATGGCGGCGGCGCCGAGGGCCGCGACCACCATGAGCAGGTCGACGTCGAGGGACTTCTCGCGCAGCGCCGCGATGCCCTCCCGGCCGGGCTCCCAGCCCCCGGCGGCGTAGCAGACCGCGTAGAGCGGGCCCCAGGCCCAGGCGGGTGCGCCGGCCAGGTCGAGCGGGAGGGCGAGCAGGAAGGCGAGGGCCGACAGCGCTGCCCAGCGCACCTCCGGCACGTCCCGGACGCGGGTGCGGCGGGAGGAGGGCGGGGCCTTGTCGGCGGGCGCCGCGGTCCGGGCGTCGAGCACCGGTGAAGCCATGGGTGGACACCTCTTCGGTCGGGGACGGCGGGGCCGTCGGGGAGCCGGCGGCCACCACCATAGCGGAATACATGAAGAGGTCTTCATTCATGAGTTTATCTCCGCGGCTACGATGAGCGCATGGGACACGGAGCGAACGGCGGGACGACCCCGGCAACCCACCTGGACGCGGAGTCCGCGGCCACGATCGCCGCCACGCTCCAGGCCCTCGCGACGCCCTCGCGGCTGATGATCCTCACCAAGTTGCGGCAGGGACCGTGCGGAGTGACGGAACTGGCCTCCGCCGTCGAGATGGAGCAGTCCGCCGTCTCCCACCAACTGCGCCTGCTGCGCGCCCTCGGCCTGGTGACCGGCGTCCGGCAGGGCCGGCGGATCGAGTACAGCCTCTACGACAACCACGTCGCCCAACTCCTCGACGAGGCCGTCTTCCACATCGAGCATCTTCGCCTCGGCGCGCGCGATACCCCCAGGGAGAGCGTGGATACTGGGACCTCGTAGACCGATCGACTACGGGGAAAGGGCGGGGATGACCGACGAGTTGGGGCGCCGCGTGACACGTCACGCGGTGGTCATCGGGGGAAGTCTCGCGGGCCTGCTGGCGGCACGCGTACTCAGTGAACACGCCGAGAGGGTCACGGTCGTCGAGCGCGACCGCTTCCCGGAGGGGCCGGACGCCCGCCCGGGCGTCCCGCAGTCCCGGCACGTGCACGTACTGCTCGACGCGGGGCAACAGGCCCTCGACGACCTGCTCCCCGGTCTCACGGGTGAGCTGCGCGAGCTCGGCGCCCCCCGGGTGGGGATGCCCGAGGACATGATCCAGTGGCAGAACGGGCGCTGGTTCAGCCGCCTGCCGGCCACCACCCATCTCTACACCGGGCCCCGGGCCCAGTTGGAGTGGCTGGTGCGGCGCCGGGTGCTGGCCGACCCCCGTATCGAGACGGTCCAGGGCACCGAGACGATCGGGCTGATCGGTGACGCGTCGCGGGTGCGGGGCGTACTGCTCCGT
This sequence comes from Streptomyces sp. NPDC127129, assembly GCF_042671585.1. NCBI lineage: Bacteria > Bacillati > Actinomycetota > Actinomycetes > Kitasatosporales > Streptomycetaceae > Streptomyces > Streptomyces sp. NPDC127129. The sequence goes on along the minus strand of NZ_JBHXTV010000017.1, from coordinate 166,160 downwards.
GAGCGGGGGGCGGGGAACACGCGGGAGAGCCGCACCCTGAAGGCCGATCTGGTCGTCGACGCCTCGGGCCGCGGCACGCACGCCCCGGACTGGCTCGCGGCGATCGGCGCGGAGGCCCCGCACGAGGAGACGATCGACACCGGTCTCGCGTACGCGACCCGGATGTACCGCGGCGCGGCCGACCCGGGGACGGACGCGGCGGGCTTCAACGTCGTCCCCAACCCCGAGCAGGTCTACGGCGGTGTCGTGCTGCCCATCGGGGACGGACTCCATCTGGTCACCCTGTCCGGGCTCAGGGACGACCGGCCGCCCACCGACGACGCGGGGTTCGAGGCCTTCGCCACGAAGCTCCCGCACCCCGTCCTGAGCGAGTGGATGGCCAAGGCCACGCCCGAGTCGTCGGTGCACGGCTTCCGGCAGACGGCCAACATCCGCCGCCGGTACGACCGTCCGGGCCGCCGGCCGGCGGGCTTCCTCGCCACCGGCGACGCGCTGTGCGCCTTCAACCCGATCTACGGACAGGGCATGACCGTCGCCGCGCTGAACGCGGTCGCCCTGCGCCGGGCGCTGGCCGACCTCCGTACGACGCCGACCACCCGCGCGGTCCAGAAGGCGGTGCTCGACTCCTCGAAGCAGGCCTGGGACATCTCGGCCGGCGCGGACCGGAACATGCCGGGCGCCACGGGCAACGCGACCGGGTCGCGCGCGATGGACAGGCCGGTGGGCTGGTACATGCGGCGACTGCAGCAGCGGTACGGCGGGGATCCGGTCGTCGGGGCCGCCTTCCGCTCGGTCCTGACGCTCACCGCTCCGATGACCTCGCTCTTCGCCCCGCCCGTGGCCCGGGCCGTGCTCTTCGGCCCGGTGCCGCGGACGCCGGCCGAACCGCCCATGCGGCGCGGAGAGCAGGACGTGTGACGGCAGCGGACGTGTGACGGCGGCGCGGGGCCGGTCGTTCACACGCCCGGCGCCGCCGTGATCACGCCCGCGGCGATCGCCGCGCTCAGGGCCGCGTAGTCGTCGGCGTTCTGGTTCGCGTACCGCATCGCGAAGTCGGCGACGGCGCGGTCGAACACGTCCGAGGAGCCGAGGTAGGAGGCGATCGCGATGCGGTCGCCCGAGCGGGCGTGCGCGCGGGCCAGAGCACGGCCGCAGAGGCCGGCGTACGCGCGGAGCATGGAGGGGGTCATGGTCTCCACCTCGGCCGAGCCCTTCATGTCGCGCAACTGACGCCAGTAGAAGTGTCGTTTCTCCGGCCCTGTCATCCAGCCGAGGAAGATGTCGCTCGCGGCCTGCGTGAGGCGCTGGCCGCGGACGACCCGCTCGCCCTGGTGCGCGTACATGCTGGACGACAGGTACGGCTCCAGGACCGACCGGCCCGCCTCCTTGATCTGGAGCATCAACGGATCGCCGTCGTCCCGCCCTTCGAGCAGCAGGATGAAGCAGCGGGTACCGACGCTGCCGACGCCGACGACCTTCCGGGCGGCGTCGACGAAGTGGAACCGGTCCAGGAGCATGCGGCGCTCCTCAGAGAGGGAGCTGCGGTAGTCGCTGAAGATCTTGCCGAGGCTGACGCGGTCGAGGCCGACGGTCCGCTCGAGCAGTGGCGGGTCCTCGACGATGCGCCGGACTCCGCTCGCGTCCGGGGCGGTGAGCTTGCCGAACGCCTGGAGGCTGGTGCGGCGGCGGGCGTGGGCGAGGCGGTCCGCGAGCATGGCGCGCCGGTCCCTGCGGACCAGCGGCGCGAGGTCGTCGACGTCGATCCGCTCGTACCAGACGGCGAGCTCACCGAGGCCGGAGAGACGGCGCATGGCGATGCGGTACGCCTCGGTGGCGACCAGGGCCGCGCGGTGGGCCTTGGCCTTGGTGGTGCCGTTCTGGAGGGAGGCGACGGCGACGCTGGCGGCGAGCCTCTTCACGTCCCACTCGAAGGGACCCGGCAGCGTCTCGTCGAAGTCGTTGACGTCGAACAGAAGCGCCCGTTCGGGTGACGCGAAGACGCCGAAGTTGAGGAGATGGGCGTCGCCGCAGAGCTGCACCGTGAGACCGGTGTGGGGTTGCGCGCCGAGGTCGGCGGCCATGACGGCCGCGGCGCCGCGCAGGAACGCGAACGGCGAGACGGCCATCCTGCCGTACCGGATCGGGACCAGTTCGGGCACCCGGTCGACGGCCTGCCGCTCCAGGACGGTCAGCGGGTCAGGGCGCTGCGACGAGGGTATCCAGCGGCCGTGCGAGGACCGCGCCACGTTCTTGCGGGCCGTCTTGCCCTTCTCGGCCCGTGCCGCCGGTGTCGTCATCCGGCCTCACCCGCCTCTTCCGCAGCCACTGGGGGTTGTGACTCATTACAAGGTCAGAGCGGTCCGCGCGCACCTCGGGGCGGTTCCGGATTCGGCCACACCCTTCGCCCCCTCTTCCTTAATGGTTTAGACCAATGATAGGAATTGATCACCCCCGCGAATCAGACTGTCACGCTGAGCAATAGAGAGGGGTTGGAACATGACCGAGACCGAACCCGAGCAGGATGCGGCGGTCCCGCTCTACCTGAAGGTCGCCGCAGCCCTGCGGGGCGACCTCGCCGACCGGCACATCGCACCGGGAACGCGGCTCCCGTCCGAGCGGTCCCTCGCACACCGCTACCACGTCAACCGGCAGACGGTCCGCAGCGCGCTCCATCTGCTGCGCGAGGAGCGGCTCGTCGTCACCGACCGGCGCGGCACGTTCGCCGCGGGCACCGAACACGAGCCGCGCGTACCGGCTCTGACCATCCGCCGGCAGCTGTTCCCCGGTGGGGCCGACGCCGCCGACGCCCTGGTGCGCGCCTCACTGATGTGGGAGGCGCCGCCGGCCGGACTGGTGGGACGGCTCGGGCTCGTACCCGGCGAACCGACCCTCGTCCACCGGCACGTCGTCCTCTCCCCCGGCGGGAACCCGGTGCAGCGGTCGGTGTCCTGGTTCTCCCGGGCCGCCCTCGCCGAGATCCCCCAGCTCGCGAAGTACCGGCGGACCCGGGGCTCCTCCACCCTCCAGCCGGACCTGCGCCTGCTCTACCACTGGATGCACCAGGCCGGACTCCGGCTCACGCGACGGGAGTCCATCGCCGTGCCGCCCGCCGCCATGGCGGGGGTCGGGGGCGGCGCGCCCCGGCTGGCCGTGCACCGGGTGGTGTGCGACCAGCACGGGCACGCGCTGGAGATCACGGACATCGACTGTGCGGCGCAGGGGGTCTCCTGGACGTACGAGTTCAGCGGATAGGGCGGGGACGGGGACGGGATCCACCGCACTGGATCCAATATCCGATGCCCGATATCCAATGTCCGATACCCAGGATCAGTTCATCGGTGATCCGCGATCCGTGATCCGTGATCCGTGATCCGTGATCCGTCAGACGATCCCCTCCGCGATGTCCGCCTCCTCGCGGGCCGTTCCGTACGCCGACGGCGTGCCGTACGAGCGCCGCGCCACGTACCACCACACGCTGGACAGCACGAGGACGACGGCCAGGGCGATGACCGCGTAGTTCATCGAGTCGATCGTCACCGGTGACTTCTGCGGCAGGCAGAAGAGCACCGTGACGCCGGCCACCCAGATCACGGCGATCCAGCCGATCGGACGACTCCAGCGCCCCAGGTTCCAGGGCCCCGGGACGAACCGCTTGCCCGCGCGCAGGCGCAGGTAGATCGGGATCGCGTAGGCGGGGGTGATGCCGATGACGTTGATCGCGGTCACGGCACCGTAGGCGGTGGCGGAGTACAGCGACGGCACGGCGAGGAGCGCGGCGACGCCGACCGCGAGCCAGACCGCCGGAACCGGAGTCTGCGTACGGTGGCTGACCTTGCGCCAGAGCGTCGACCCCGGCAGGGCGTTGTCGCGGCTGAAGGCGAAGACCATGCGGCTGGCTGCGGCCACCTCGGCGTTGCCGCAGAAGAGCTGGGCCACGATCACCACGAGCAGCAGCGCGGCGGCGCCGCCCGAACCGAGCGCGTCGAGCAGGATCTGGGCGGGCGGGACGCCCGTGGCGCTGTTCTGGGTGCCCGCGTAGTCCTGGATCGCGAAGGTCAGTCCGGCGAGCAGGGCGAATCCGGCGATCCAGGAGACCCAGATGGCCCGCACGATGCCCTTGGCGGCGCTGACCGAGGCGTTGGAGGTCTCCTCGGAGAGATGGGCGGAGGCGTCGTAGCCGGAGAAGGTGTACTGGGCGAGGAGCAGGCCGACGGCCGCGACGTAGAACGGGTTGGCCCAGCCGGTGTCGTTGACGAACTCGGTGAAGACGAACTCGACCGACTGGTGGCGGTCGGGGACGAACGCGAGGGCGCCGACGATCAGCGCCACGCCGCCGAGGTGCCACCAGACGCTGACGGAGTTGAGCACGCTGACGAGCCGTACGCCGAAGAGGTTGAGCACGGCGTGCAGCAGCAGGATCGCGAGGAAGATCAGGAAGGTGGACCCGGCCGTGGGCACGATGCCCCACTGGAGGTTGAGGAAGGCGCCGGTGAACAGGGCGGCTCCGTAGTCGATGCCGGCGATCGCGCCGAGCAGCCCCAGGAGGTTGAGCCAGCCGGTGTACCAGCCCCAGCGGCGGCCGCCCAGCCTGTCCGCCATGTAGTAGAGCGCGCCGGAGGTCGGGTAGGCGCTGGTGACCTCGGCGAGCGCGAGTCCGACGCAGAGCACGAAGAGTCCGACACCGGCCCAGCCCCACATCATCACCGCGGGCCCACCGGTGCCGAGGCCGAAACCGTAGAGCGTCATGCAGCCGGAGAGGATGGAGATGACGGAGAAGCTGATGGCGAAGTTGCCGAAGCCGTCCATCCGGCGGGCGAGGACGGGCTGGTAGCCGAGCTCCCTCAGCCGGGCGGCGTCGTCGTGGCGGCCGGCGGGGGGTTTGCGTGTCTCGTCGGGGACGGTGCGGGACATGCCGGTACCTCCAGGGGGTGGGGGGCGCGGACGAGCGGGTCCTGCTCGGGCGGGGCGCCGGGGGCGTGGCCCCGGCGGTCATGGTTCGAGACAGCGGGCGCGGGCGCGCACGAAGACGTCCGTGGCGAGGTCGCGGTCGTCGGGGCGGTCGGTGCGGTAGGCCCAGGGCAGCACGGTGTAGTAGGGCCCGAGGGCTTCGAAGACGCGGGCGGCGTCGGTGAAGTTCTGGGCGCCGAAGAGGGCGTGCGCCAGGTGGTTCAGGTCGAGGAGGGAGGCCTCGTCGGTGGCGCAGAAGAGGAACCAGTGGTGCAGGGCCCGCTGGGCGTCCCGCAGGGCGTCCTCGGCGACCCAGTGCAGGTCGAGCGCGTGCTGGTGGCCGCGGTCCCGTCGGTAGCGCTCGACCCGTACGTAGAGCGGCAGTGCGTGCAGGGCGGATCCCGTGGGGGCGGAGGCCGACGCCCACTGGGCGTAGTTGACGGCCTCGGAGAGCGAGCCCGCGTGCCGGGCGTAGAGGAACTGCAGCATCCGGTGGTGGGCCTCGCGGTTCTGCGGGTCGCGTCTGTCGACCTCGGCGAGGAGCCCCCAGGGGCCTGGCGGGAGGAGGGGGGCGGGCGGCGTGAGCCGGTGCTCCGCCATGCGCTGCCGGTCGTCCAGCGCGGCGAGGGCGAGGAGGCAGATCCAGGGGACGGGGTCGGCGGGGGCCCGTTCGGAGGCGTCGCGGCAGGCGGTCCAGGCCTCCTGCCAGAGTTCGCGGGTACGGGGGTGGCCGCCCCGGTGGGCGCGTACCGCCCGTTCGACGGCGACGCGGGTGGACATCACGGTGGCGGAGACGCTGTCCGGCTGCTCGGTCCGCCAGGTACGGACGACGTCGCCGGCGGCGGCGACGGTGGCGAGCACCTGGGTTCGGCGCGTCCAGTCGGCCCAGCCGGACGTCTCGTCGAGTAATCGCGCCGTGGACACCCAGCGGCCGGTCCGCAGGTCCTGGACGGCGTGGCGCAGGGCGTGGTCGTGGCCCGCCGGATGGTAGACGGGCCGGAAGCCGTGTCCGGCCATCAGGGAGCGGGGCGTGCGGTGGGTGACATGGGTCCTCGGTGGGTGAAGGGGGTGGTCAGTCCCCCGATGGGCATCCCGGGCCATTGATCGGCGATCACTATAGGGTCCGTTGGACGAGAGCGATCCACTTTCGGATCTGACCGTAACTATCCGGCCCCGGACCGAATATGAACATGCGTCACCTCTTCCGCCGAAGCCGACGGAGCCGCCGCGAGCGGCTTGACGGAAGTGAGCGCGTGCACCAGTCTTGCCGGTTCCGCGATCAAGGCAGCTGCCCCTTCGAGGACGGGAGTACGAGATGACGGGCCCGGTGCTCGCCGTCGACCAGGGAACGTCGGGGACCAAGGCGCTCGTCGTCTGCCCCGAGCGGGGTGTCATCGGGACCGGCTCCGCGCCCGTGCGGCCCCGCTACCTGCCCGGCGGTCTCGTCGAGGTCGATCCGGCGGAGCTGTACGGCTCCGTGGTCGCCGCCGGCCGGGCCGCCCTCGCCGAGGCGGACACCCCGGTCGCGGCCGTGGGTCTGGCCAACCAGGGGGAGACCGTCCTCGCGTGGGACCCGGCGACGGGCGAGCCGCTCACCGACGCGATCGTGTGGCAGGACCGCAGGGCAGCAGACATCTGCACCGAACTCGCCTCGCACGCGGAGGAGTTGAGGCGACGGACCGGACTGCCGCTCGACCCGTATTTCGCCGCTCCCAAGATGGCCTGGATCCGTCGGCGTCTCACCGGAGCGGGCGTCGTCACCACGAGCGACTCCTGGCTCGTCCACCGGCTCACGGGCGAGTTCGTCACCGACGCCGCGACGGCGGGCCGGACCGGTCTGCTCGATCTCGACACGGTGTCCTGGTCCGCCCCGGCCCTCGGCCTCTTCGGCCTCGGCGGTGAACGGCTCCCCCGCGTGGTCGACGCCGACACGCGCGTCGGGACCACGACCGCCTTCGGCCCGGCGATCCCGCTGACCGGGCTCCTCGTGGACCAGCAGGCGGCACTCCTCGCCCAGAGCGTCACCGCGCCCGGTGCGGCCAAGTGCACCTACGGGACGGGGGCGTTCCTGCTGGCGCAAACAGGGGCGACTCCGCTCCGGGGCGACTCGGGGCTCGTCAGCTGTGTGGCGTGGCGGCTCGCGGGCCGGACGAGCTACTGCCTGGACGGCCAGGTGTACACGGCCGCGTCCGCCGTCCGCTGGCTCACCGACCTCGGGGTGATCTCGGGAGCAGGAGACCTCGACACGGTGGGCGGCACGGTGCCGGACAGCGGCGGTGTCACCTTCGTCCCGGCGCTCGCGGGCCTCGCCGCGCCCTGGTGGCGGGGCGACGTCCGGGGTTCCCTGCACGGCCTGGGCCTGGACACCACCGCCGGGCACCTGGTGCGGGCGCTCTGCGAGGGGGTCGCCGCGCAGGTCGTGGAGCTGGCCCGCGCGGCCGCCTCCGACCTGGGCCGGCCGCTGACCACGCTGCGTGTGGACGGCGGGCTCACCCGCTCCGCGCTGTTGATGCAGACGCAGGCGGATCTGCTCCAACTCCCCGTCGAGGTCTCCGCGTTGCCCGACGCCACGGCGCTCGGGGCCGGCGCGGTCGCACGGCTCGGGCTCGATCCCGGTCTCGCCGTCCACGACGCCGTACCGGAGTGGAAGCCGTCCGCCGTCTACGAGCCCGCCGTGACCGGGACGGAGGCCGCCGGGCGTCTGGAGCGGTTCCGTTCCGCCGTGACGGCGCTCCTCGACGGCGGGGGGTCGTCGCCCGCATGACGTCGGAACCACGTCCCGGGACCGTCACCCGCAGGGGCGCGCTGCCGGACACCTCGGCGTCCGGCGCGGCGTACGACGTCGTCGTGGTCGGCGCCGGGGTGGTCGGCTGCGCGCTCGCGCGCGAGCTGGCCCGCCGGCCTCCGCGGGTGGCGCTGGTCGAGGCGTCCGGCGACGTCGGAGACGGAACGTCCAAGGCCAACACCGCCATTCTGCACACCGGTTTCGACGCCGTGCCGGGTTCGCTGGAGGCGCGGCTGGTACGGGACGGCCGGCGCCTGCTGGCCGACTACGCGCAGGAGACCGGCATCCCCGTCGAGCCGGTCGGCGCGCTGCTCGTCGCCTGGGACGAGGAGCAGTCGGCCGCGCTCCCCCGTCTCGCCGAGAAGGCCGGACGCAACGGGTACCGGTCCACGCGCGTCCTGGGCCCCGGGGAACTGCGCGCGCGGGAAGCCCGACTGGGACAGGGGGCGCTGGGGGCGCTGGAGGTCCCGGACGAGTCGGTCGTCTGCCCGTGGACGACGACGCTCGCGTACGCCACGCAGGCCGTGCGCTCCGGGGTCGACCTGCATCTCAACTGCCGTGTGGAGAGGGCCGATCCGGGGCGCGACACCGACACACCGCATCGGCTGGTCACGCCGCGCGGAGTGCTGCGGGCCCGCTATGTGGTCAACGCCTGCGGCCTCTACGCCGACCGGTTCGACGCGCTGTTCGGCCGGGCGGACTTCACGGTGACGCCCCGGCGCGGGCAGTTGATCGTCTTCGACGCGTTCGCCCGCTCGCTCCTGCGGCACATCCTGCTGCCGGTGCCCGGCGCGCTCGGCAAGGGCGTGCTCGTCGCGCCGACGGTGCACGGGAAGGTCCTGCTCGGTCCGACGGCCGAGAACCTCGACGACCGCACGGCCACCGAGTCGACGGCGGAGGGCCTGGAGGGCTTGCTCGCCCAGGGCCGCCGTATCCTGCCCGCGCTCCTCGACGAGGAGGTCACGGCGGTCTACGCGGGACTGAGGGCCGCCACCGAGTACGACGACTACCGGTGCGCCGCGCATCCCGGGCTGCGGTACGTCACGGCGGGCGGTATCCGGTCCACCGGTCTGACCGCCTCCCTGGCGATCGCCGCGCACCTGGTGGAGCTGCTCGCGGAGAGCGGGCTCGCCCTCGGGCCGGAGCGGCCGCTCGCCCCGGTCCGGATGCCGAACCTCGGCGAGGCGTCTCCGCGCCCGTACCGTGATGCCGAACTGATCGCCCGTGATCCGGAGTTCGGCTCCGTCGTCTGTCACTGCGAGCGGGTGACCCGGGGCGAGATCCGGGACGCGCTGGCTTCGACCGTTCCCCCGGACTCGCTGGACGGGCTGAGGCGCAGGACGCGGGCGCGGGGCGGCCGGTGCCAGGGATTCTCCTGCGGGGCGGCGGTCCGGTCGATGTTCGAGGAGGCGAGGCCGTCGTGGCCGGAGCGGTGAACCGGGTCGTCGACGTGCTCGTGATCGGTGCGGGGCCCGCGGGTCTGGCCGCCGCCGCACGGCTCGCCTCCGCCGAAGGCGGCCGGTACCGGATCGAGGTCCTGGAGCGCGAGCGGGAGGCGGGCGGCGTGCCGCGTCACTGCGCCCACGGCGGTTTCGGCCTGTCCGACTTCGGGCGGCCGCTGGACGGCCCGGGTTACGCCCGCCGGCTGGCCCGTGCGGCGGTCCGGGCCGGCGCCACCCTCCGTACGGGCGTCTCGGCCACCGGCTGGGCGGGGCCGCTCACGCTGGACGTCACGGCCCCGGCGGGCCTGGAGCGGATCACGGCGCGGGCGGTGCTCCTGGCGACCGGCGCGCGGGAACGGCCGCGCAGCGCACGGCTGGTGCCAGGGACACGGCCCGCCGGCGTGCTGACGACCGGCGAGCTCCAGCAGTCCACCCATCTGTACGGAGTGCGACGGGAACGCCTCGGACGGCGCGCCGTGGTGATCGGTGCCGAGCCGGTGGCCCATCACGCGGTGCGGGTGCTTCGCGGGGCCCGGGTGGACGTGGTGGGGATGGTGACCGAACAGCCGCACGTCCCCCGGCGGTTCGGGGGCCTGGCCCAGCCGCCGCTGCTCACGGGGACGACGGTGGCCGAACTGCTGGGCAGGGGCCGCCTCGCGGGGATCCGGGTGCGTCACGCCGACGGCCGGACAGGCACGATCCGCTGCGACACCGTCGTGTTCACCGGCGACTGGATCCCGGACCACGAACTGGCCCGGTCCGGCGGGGTGCCGCTGGACTCCGGTACGCGCGGACCCGCGGTCGACGGTGCCTTCCGCACCGCGTCGGCGGGGGTCTTCGCGGCGGGCAACGTGCTGCGCGGCGTCGAGCCGGCGGGTGCGGCGGCGGCCGAGGGGCGCGGTGCGGCCGATGCCGTACTGCGGCATCTGTCGGGAGAGCCCTGGCCCGTCTCCTCGGTGCCGTTGAGGTCGGAGGACCCGGTGGCGTGGGTGGCGCCGAACCGTGTCGTCGGCGGGGTGGCCGGGGGGCCGTTCCTGGTGCGCGTCCGTGAGCCGCTGACCCGTCCGTTGGTGGAGGTCGTTCAGGACGGCCGGGTGCTCCACCGCACCCGGCTCCTGGGTACGGCGTGGCCGCACCGTTCCGTACGACTGTCCGCCGTGTGGGCCCGCGAGGTCGATCGAGCGGGGGGACCGGTGGACGTGCGGGTCGGCCCGGGAACTCCCGAACGCGCATGAACCGCCAGTGGCCTGAGCCACTGGCAGATGCCCCGCACCGTTGACCGCCTCGTCACCTCACCCCATCCTCATGGTCATGTTCATGACGGACAGTTCCGACGGAGGTCCCGGAGCACCCCGGGACCCCGCCTTCTTCCCACGACACGGAGGTGTCATGGTCCGGCGCATGGTCAGATCCCTGCTCGCCACGGTCCTGGTGGTGGTCGCCGCCCTCACGGGTACGGTCGCCACCTCCGGTACCGCCCACGCCGACGCCTGCTACACCTGGGGCCGCACCCTGTCCTCGGGCATGTCGGGGGCGGACGTGACGCAGTTGCAGATCCGCGTCGCCGGCTACCCCGGCTACGGCGGTGTGCTCGCCGTCGACGGCTCCTACGGCCCCGCCACGAAGGCCGCGGTGACCCGCTTCCAGCAGGCCTACGGACTCGCCGCCGACGGTGTCGCCGGTCCGGCGACCTTCTCGAAGCTGTACGGCCTCCAGGACGCGGACTGCACCCCGATCCACTTCACCTACGCCGAGCTCAACAAGTGCAACGGCGACTTCTCCGGCGGCGCGGTCGGCGCGGCCACCGCCAGGTCCAACGCCCTGCGCGCCATGTGGAAGCTGGAGGCGCTGCGGCACGCGCTGGGCGACGTCCCGATCTCGGTGAGCAGCGGCTTCCGCTCGTACGCCTGCAACTCGGCGGTCGGCGGGGCCTCCGACAGCCGCCATCTGTACGGCGACGGCATCGACCTGACGGGGTCGCCCTCGCTCTGCACGCTGGCCAAGCAGGCGCGCAACCACGGCTTCAACGGGATCCTCGGCCCCGGCTACCCGGGACACGGGGACCACGCGCACGTGGACACCCGCGCCTCGCGTTTCTGGTCGGCGAGCAGCTGCGGGATCTGAGCCGCTCGGCCACACTGAGCCGTATGCCGGACAAGCGCAGTGCAGGGCTCCTTCTCTTCCGCGGTACGGCGGACGGCGGCTTCGAGGTGCTCATCGGCCACATGGGCGGGCCCTTCTGGTCGTCGAGGGACGTCGCGGCCTGGTCGATCCCGAAGGGCGAGTACGGCCCCGAGGAGACACCGGAGGCCGCCGCCCGCCGCGAGTTCGAGGAGGAGCTCGGCCTGCCGGCGCCAATCGGCGAGCGGATCCCGCTCGGCGAGGCCCGGCAGGCGAACGGAAAGACCGTCACGATCTGGGCGGTCGAGGCGGACCTCGACCCGACCCGGATCGTGCCGGGCACCTTCACCATGGAGTGGCCGCGCGGTTCGGGCGTCCGGCGGGAGTTCCCGGAGATCGACCGGGTCGGCTGGTTCGCCCCGCCGGCGGCCGCGCCGCTCCTCGTCGCGGGTCAGCGCGTCTTCCTCGAACGGCTCGCCGCCCGGCTCGAAGAGCGGGACTTCCGCAGCACGGCCTAGGTCGGGACGGCGGCGGTCTGCGGTTCGTCGGCCTCCGGGTGGGTCAGGGGTTCGGTGAGCTGTTCGCGCAGGTACTTCCAGACCACGGCGAACAGCGCGGCCACCGGCACGGCGAGCAGGCTGCCCACGATCCCGGCGAGACTGCCGCCCAGCGTGACGGCCAGCAGGACCACTGCCGCGTGGAGGCCGAGCCCCCTGCTCTGGATCATGGGCTGGAAGACGTTGCCCTCCAACTGCTGCACCACGACGATGATCGCGAGGACGATCAGCGCGTCCGTCGGGCCGTTCGACACCAGTGCGATGAGGACGGCGACCAGGCCGGCGAAGAGCGCACCCACGATCGGCACGAACGCGGAGACGAACGTCAGCACGGCGAGCGGCAGGACCAGGGGGACGTCCAGGACCCAGAGTCCGAGGCCGATGAAGACGGCGTCGAGTAGGCCGACGAACGCCTGGGACCGCACGAAGGTGCCCAGCGTGTCCCAACCCCGCTCGGCGACGACCGGCACGTCGGTGGCGAGCCGGCCGGGGAGCTGGCGCCCGAGCCACGGCAGGAACCGCGGACCGTCCTTGAGGAAGAAGAACATCAGGAACAGTGCGAGGACGGCGGTGACGACGCCGTTGAACACCGTCCCGAGCCCCGAGGCCACGGCGGTGACCACACTGCCGACGCTGTCCTGGACACGGGCCATGGCGGTGTCGAGAGCACCCGAGATCTGGTCGTCACCGATGTTCAGCGGCGGCCCCGCCGCCCACTCGCGCACCTTCTCGATGCCTTCGACGACGCCGTCGGCCAGTTCGCCCGACTGGGAGGCCATCGGCACCGCGATCAACGCGACGACGCCCGTGACGACCAGCAGGAACAGGACGGTCACGGTCGCCGCGGCGAGGGCGGGAGGCCATCCGTGGCGGCGCAGGAAGCGGGCCGGGGGCCAGGTGAGCGTGGTGAGGAACAGGCCCACTATCAGCGGCCAGACGACCGGCCACATGCGGCCCACGAGCCAGAGGGTCACGGCAGCCATCAACAGGACCAGCAGTGACTCCGCGGAGACACGTGCCGCGGTGCGGAGCGCGGCGGCGGCTTTGGTGGAACTCAACGTGGCAGACATGGGGTCACCCTATTGACCGGGTGGCCGCCCTCCGGATCCGCCTGCCTCCGGTGGGTCTTCGGGCGGGAGTTCGTACGACTCGGGCCGCGGCTCCAGCTGGGCCACCATCTCCGCGAACCGCAGGCACACCCGCTTGATCTCCTCATGGGTGTCGTTGCGTTCGGTGATGACGGCCGCCAGCAGAAGAGCCGTCAGCGCCGTCGTGCCGTTGAAGGCCTGGAGCGTGACCATGCTGGAGAAGAGGTCCAGGCCGGCGAACGGGCCCTTGTCGCCGGTGGCGGCCAGGATCGCCAGCGTCGAGACCACGAGCGCGCACGGCGCCGCGCCTGCCAGCTGGAAGCGGAAGGCCGCCCAGATCAGGAAAGGAGAGACCAGGAAGAGCAGGGGCGAATCCGTCGTTCGGGTGGCCAGGAGGGTCACGACGACCGTACCGACCGCCAGCGCCGCGGCCTCGATCCAACGCACCGGCCGGGCGTGCACCGGCCACCGGGCCCTGCGGAGCACGAGCAGGAACGGGGTGACCACGAGGATGCCCATCGCGTCACCCGTCCACCACACGGACCATGTCGGCCAGAAGTCGCCCGCCTCCACCGCACCGGACAGGACCAGGACACCGCTGCCGATGGTCGAACTGATCAGCATTCCGGCGAGCGCGCCGAGGAAGACCAGCGCCAGTACGTCCCGCAGCCGGTCCAGTTCTGTCCTGAAGCCGGCCCTGCGCAGCATCAGACAGGCGCAGACCGGTGCCAGGGTGTTCCCCACGGTGATGGTCACGACGGCGACCGCCGACGGCCCGAGGAAGGCGTTCGCCAGGAACGCGCCGATGGCGATGCCCGGCCAGACGCGCAGCCCCATGAGGAGCAGCGCGGCCAGCGCGACACCGGTCGGCGGCCACAGCGGCGTGACCTGGTCACGGACGAGCTGTTGCAGGAGCCCGATCCTGGCGGCGCCGTAGTACAGCGCGGCGACGGCAAGCACCCGTACGGCAGCGGACCCGTAGCGACTCATCTCCGCACCGCACACGACAGCAGTCTGCACGCGCCTTCCGGTCCCGGCGACTCAAGCGACGGCACACGGGGCTCAGAGCGGCTCCCGGGGGCCGTCGTAGCGGACGACGAGGACCGCGGCGTCGTCGCGGTGGCCCGTCAGGTCGGCGACCTTCACGACGGCGGAGGCGAGCACGTCGGGATCGGCGTCGAAGCCCGCGCGCACCAGTCGGGCCACCTCCGCCAGTCCGTCCTCGATCGGGTAGTGCGGCCCCTCCACCACTCCGTCGGTGAGCAGGACCAGGACACCGGCCTCGCGCAGGCGTCGGCGGGTCACCGGATACTTCTCGCCGGCGACGATCCCCAGCGGCGGCCCTCCACGGTCGAGAGCGATGCCCCACTGGCCCGTGGCCGTGGCCCAGACCATGGGGACATGGCCCGCTCGGGAGACCGTCAGATCGCGCGTCACCGGGTCGAAGCGGAGGAAGCAGCAGGTCGCGAAGAGTCCGCACCCCATGCCGATCAGCAGGTCGTTGGCGCGGCCCAGCACCTCCTGGGTGTCGCTCGTCGCCTCGGCGATGGCCCGCAGACTCGTCCGCACCTGCCCCATGAAGGCGATCGCCTCCACGTCGTGGCCCTGCACGTCGCCGATCGCGAGCCCCAGTGCGCCGTCCTTCATCACGAAGGCGTCGTACCAGTCACCGCCCACGTCCAGACCGTCCCGTGAGGGCGTGTACCGGGCGGCGAAGTGCAGTCCGGGCAGCTCGGGAAGGCCCGGCGGCAGCATGTGGCGCTGCAGGGCCATGGCCAGCTCGACCCTGGCACGCTGGAACTGGATGCGTTCCAGTGCCTGGTCGACGAGCTTTCCGAGCGCGACCAGGAGTTGCTGTGCGCTGTCGGGCGGCTCGGGACTGTGTCCGCGCATCACGGCTCCGGGTGTTCCGGCCGACTCTCCACCTCACCGTAGCCGCCACCGCCGCCCGCCTCCACAGGGAGCCGGGCGGCGGCCCGCCGGCCCCGCTCGGGAGCCCGTTGTCAGACCCGTACGAGAGGGTGGAGGTCGCCAACCTGTCGAGAGGGAGCCCGACATGACCACGATCACCGTCCGTGAGCGCGCCGCAGCCCAGGCGTACCTGCGTCTGCTCGAGTCGACGCAGGCCGTGTTGACCGATCCGCACCTCGTTCCCTACGCGGCGGCCATGCTCACCCATCCGATGGCCGAGGCCGACGAAGCGCTTCGGGCCGCGGGCCTCGTGGGGAACGAGGCGCACCTGCTGCGCCTCGTCTCGGCCCTGCGCGCCTCTCCCGCGGGCGACCTCGGCCGGGCGGGGTGAGACGGCACGATCACGGGCGTACGGGGAGGCGCTGGCGCAGGCGTACGGGCAGGGCGCGGACGCTGTTGCCGACGAAGCTCGCGTGCCGCGTGAGGTCGCCCTCGGGTACGGCGAGGTCCAGATCGGGGAAGCGGGTGAAGAGCGCCTCCAGCGCGATGGTCGCCTCCATTCGGGCGAGGGGGGCACCCAGGCAGTAGTGGGGGCCGTGGCCGAGGGAGAGATGCTTGGCGGCGCGGACGCGCGTGATGTCGAAGCGGCCGGCGTCCGGGCCGTGCGCCTTCGTGTCCCGCCCGGCCGCCGAGTAGGCGGCCAGGACCGGTGTGCCCTTGGGGATGAGCGTGCCGTCGACGGTGAGGTCGCGGGTGGGGTAGCGGAACGGGAAGTAGCTGACGGGGCTGTCCCAGCGCAACGTCTCCTCGACGACGTCGGACCAGGCGGCGGCGCCTCCGGTGACGTGGGCGAGCTGGTCGCGGTGGGCGCAGAGCGCGCGGACGGCGTTGGTGACGAGGTTGAGCGTGGTCTCGTGACCGGCGATGATCATCAGGACGAGCGTGCCGATGAGTTCCGGCTGGCTGAGCCGGTCGCCGCCCTCGTCGCGGGCGGCGATGAGGGCGCTGGTCAGGTCGTCGCCGGGGCGGCGGGCCCGGTCGGCGGCGATGGCGGTGAGGATCTCCAGGAGCTCCCGGTTCGCGGCCATGACCTCCTCGGGGCCGATGTCGGTGGCGACGACCTGGTTGGAGAGGCGGTGCAGCCGGTCCTGGTACCGCTCCTCCACGCCGAGGAGTTCGCAGATGACACCGAGCGGCAGCGGCAGGGCGAAGTGGCGGCGCAGGTCGGCGACTCCGCCGCCCTCGCGGGCGGCCTCGTCCAGCCGGTCGAGGAGCCCGGCGGTGAGCGTCTCGATCCGCGGCCGCAGCGCCTCGACCCGGCGGGCGGTGAACGCCTTGCTGACGAGGGAGCGGAGCCGGCGGTGATCCGCGTCGTCGGCGGTGGTCATGCCCTGGACGGTGGCGAAGGTGCGCAGCGGCCATCCGTCGGGGACACGGCCCTCGGCGAGTGCGGTGAAGTGCTGCGCCCCCTTGGCGACCTCGGGATGGGCGAGGAAGTCCCGGAGCGCGTCGTGGCCGAGGACCGCCATGCCCTCGACCTCGCCGGGCAGGACGACGCGGGTCACGGCGCCCTGGGCGAGGAGGCGCGCGTTGGCCGCGTGGGGGCAGCCGCCGGTGGGGTCGAGGCGGTGGGGCGTGGCGTTCATCGGGTCACTCCTCAAGGCGGGGACGGGCCGAGGCGGCTCACGGGCGGTCAGATCCTACGACGCGTGGCGGCGGCCGTCGTGGGCGTCAACTCGGCCTGTGCCGGACGGAGTCGGGCCCGCCCTGACGCGGTGGCCGGGGGTGGCGGCCGAGGAGTTCGGCGAGACCGCGTCGGGTGGTGGCGACGAGGACACGGTCGCCGGCGGCCAGGACGCGGTCGGGCTCCAGCTGCCAGACGAGCCCCGCGCCGTACCGGCCGAGGGGCGCCGAACCGGTGGCGAGGGCGATGACCCGCCACGCCCCGGGGCGGAAGGCCTCGGCGATCGTCCGCCCCTCCAGGAGCGGGTTCTCCGCCGCCTCCACGGCCGCGAAGAGGAGCACGCGCCGCTCCACCGGGATGGCTCCCAGGATCTGGCGGCCCATCATGGCGCCGGCGAAGGCGGGCGCGGCCAGGTGCGAGACGCTGCGGCTGCGGGTCAGCGCCTCGGGGTGGGCGGCCCGCAGCGTCCGGTAGACGGCGGTGGCGAAGTCGTCGTCGTACAGGCGCAGCGCGACCCGCAGGTCGGGCTTGACGGAGCGGGCGGAGAGCGCGGCCTCCAGGTTCGTGATGTCGATGCTCGTCAGCGCGAGCAGTGCGTGGGCCCGGTGGATCCGGGCGGCCTCCAGCACGCCCTCGTCGGTGACGTCCCCGATGACAGTGGGCACGCGCAGCCGGCGGGCCAGGGCGATGCCGCGCGCCTCGGGGTCGGACTCGACGCAGACGACGGGGATGTCCAGCCGGCGCAGCCGTGCGAGGACGCGGGTGCCGACCTTGCCGAGGCCCAGGAGTACGACGTGACCGGAGAGCCCGCGGGGCGGGCGGCGCAGCGAGGTCGCCGTGCGGAAGGTGCCGAGGGCCTCCAGGATGCCGGCGATGAGAACGGGCATCAGGAGGAGCCCGACGAAGCCGGCGAGGATCTGCAGCACCTGTCGGCCGGTCGTCTCGTCGACGGCCGGGTCTCCGATGGCGAAGATGTCGAGGAGGGTGAGGTAGGCCGCGTGCAGGGGGTGGTCGCCGGTGGTGACCCAGGTGGCGAGGGCGATGGCGCCGACGGCCGCGGTCACGCCCGCGAGCGACCAGCGCAGGCGCCGGGAGAAGAGCGAGCCCACGGGCAGGGCGGAGGCGCCGAAGCGCTTGGCGGACAGGGTGGGGCCGGCGTAGCTGATCGCTTCGAGGGCGACCGTGCCCCTGCCGGGCGCGGCCGCGACGGCCTGGTCGTCCGGGAGCAGGAGCGGCCCCTGGGCTCCGCTGCGCTCGGAGCCCTCGACGCCCGCCGGGTCGTTGGTGGTGGCCGACAGCAGGGCGAGGGTACAGAGGCCCGGGTCGGCGGTCTCGCCGCGGGCGGGCGGGGTGCGTTCGACGGCGTGCAGGAGCAGGCCGCCGGCCTGGACGACCTTGCTGGTGCCGGCGACGGCGGTGGCCGCGAGGGCGGGGGCCGCGGTGTCCGCGTCGGAGAGCACGGTCGTGGCGGCGTCGAGCACCTTGGGATCGAGGCCGGGCTCGGCGACGGCGGCGGCCTGGTCGAGGAGTGTCTCCAGGTGCTGGCCGAGCTTGCGGTTGTAGAGGCGGATGACGAGCCGGAGCCTCGGGTTGAGGCGGCGGGCGGCGAGTGCGGCGCGGATGTTGGTCTCGTCGTCGTCGTGGACGAGGGCGAGCGCGGCGGCCCGCTCCACTCCCGCGTCCAGCAGAACCGTGTCGTCGACCTCGCTCGTCTCGACGACCCGGACGGACCGGCCTGCCTCGGAGGCGTCCCGTGGCTCTCCCACGGGGGTCCGCGTCATGACGGCCGTCACCCGGCCGAAGAGCGAGGCGGCGCGCCCCGGACGGCCCGTGCGCTGTGGCGGGGCGTCGCCGCGTGCGGGGACGAGCAGCGTGATCCTCTCCCCGTAGACGTCGTGGAGTTCGCCCGCCAGCCGGTGGGCGAGCACGTCGTCCCCGC
This sequence comes from Streptomyces sp. NPDC127129, assembly GCF_042671585.1. Classification (NCBI taxonomy): domain Bacteria; kingdom Bacillati; phylum Actinomycetota; class Actinomycetes; order Kitasatosporales; family Streptomycetaceae; genus Streptomyces; species Streptomyces sp. NPDC127129. Next base: position 147,686 of record NZ_JBHXTV010000017.1, on the reverse strand, counting down.
AGACGATCATGTGGCCGACCGGGGCGGCACGCGGCTGCCCGTCGGACCGGATCGCGGGTGCGCCGAAGGGGGAGCCCGGGAGGTCCGTCGTGGGCGGCCGGGGCGCGGGCTCCGGGGGAACGGGCATGCTCTGGTTCGGAAGTGAGGACACGTCACCAGCATGCCGTGCGCGTACGGCAGTCCGGGCATCGCCCGAATGCCACCCCCTGTACGCCGGTCGGCGCACTTCGATCTGCGGGTGTCCCCCGTGCTTCCTACGGTGGCTGAATGATCGTCATGTCAGCTGTCCGTCATGCGGCCGCCGGCGCCGCGGCGCTGCTGCTCGTGCTGCCCGCACCGGCGGCAACGGCTTCCACCGTCAGCGAACCCTCGCCCCCTGTCGAACGTTTCATCGATCCCGCCCGGCTGTACCGCTCGGGCACGCAGGTCCAGGCCCCCCGTGGTGGGCCCGACGCGCCGGACGGCATCTCCGCACTGTCCTGGGTGGTGGCGGACGCCTCCACCGGCGACGTCCTCGCGGCGCGCAACGCGCATCGCCGGCTCCCTCCGGCCAGCACGCTGAAGACGCTGTTCGCCGTCACCGCGCTGCCGCGCATGGATCAGGAGGAGCGCCACACCGTCTCCGAGCCTGAGCTGGAGGGGATCGGCAGCGGCAGCAGCATGGTCGGGGTCCAGGCCGGCTACACGTACAAGGTGTCCGACCTCTGGAACGGTGTCTTCCTCAGCTCCGGGAACGACGCGGTGCGGGTGCTCGCGGCGATGAACGGCGGCTGGGAGTCCATGGCCCGTCAGATGCAGGAGAAGGCCCGAGAGCTGGGGGCGAACGACACCCGGGTGGTGTCGCCCGACGGGTACGACGAGCCGGGCCAGGTGTCCTCGGCCTATGACCTGGCGCTCTTCGGCCGGGCCGGGCTGCAGGATCCGGCGTTCGTCCGGTACTGCTCCACCCGGTACGCGGACTTCCCGTCGGGCAGCTGGTCGTACGGCATCCGCAACACCAACCGGCTGCTGACCGGGGACAACGGGGTGGACCGCTATCCCGGGCTGATCGGTGTGAAGAACGGCTACACCAGTGGCGCGGGGAACACGCTGATCGCGGCGGCGCGGCGGGGCTCGCGGACGCTGGTCGTCTCGGTGATGAACCCGCAGTCGGGCGGCGGGTTCGCGGTGTACGAGGAGGCCCGGACGCTGCTCGACTGGGGCTTCGAAGCGGCGGACGAGGTCCAGCCGGTGGGCTCGCTCGGTCCGGGGGCCGCACGCGACCGGGCGAAGAACCGGCCGGAGACGAAGCCGGTGAAGGGATCGGGCGAGCGGCCCGGGGGGAGGTCCTCGGCAAGCCCCGGCGTGAAGGCCGCGGGAGGCGCCGCCGAGAAGCCGGGGAAGGCCCCGGGCGAGAAGTCCGCGCCGCAGGCGGGTGCCGGGGGCCGGCCCGCAGCGGGCGGGTCCGCCGGCGCCGCGGGGCGGTCGGGTGCGCCGGTGTCCAAGGACGTGGCCGCGCTGAGCGCCCCGGGGAGGACCGTGTCCCGGGAGGACCTTCCCTCGCGTCCCTGGGCGGGCCTGCCCCTTGCGCTGGTGGGGGCGTCGCTCGGTGCCGCGCTCTCGCTCTGGGTCTGGCGGCGCCGGTCGGCCGGGCGGGGCGGCGGGGGCGCCGACGGGGGTCTGTGACGGCCGGTCGTGCGGTTCTTCCGGAGACAGCGGGGCTCTCGCCACAGCCCCGGTGAAGGCCGCACGACCGGCGCTCGGTCACGCTCCCGCTCAGGCCGGCAGGAAGTCGCCGAGCAGCACGGCGAACTCCTCCGGGTCCACCAGACGGATGCCCAGCTCCTCGGCCTTGGTCCGCTTGGACCCGGCCTTCTCGCCGGCGACGACCAGACCGGTGCGCTTGGAGACGCTGGAGGAGGCCCTGCCCCCGGCGCGCTCGATGAGTTCGTTCATCTCGTTGCGGCTCAGCGCCTCCAGCGGCCCGCGCATGGCTCCGGTGACGACCACCGCGAGGCCGGCCAGCGGGCCCGCCGCCACCGCGGAGGAGGCGTCGGACTCCGCGTCCGAACCGGCGGCGGCGTCCGGCTCCGTCGCGGACCCGGGCGGGGGCGGCGGGGTGGCTCCGGGCTCGGTCATGTTGACCCCGGCGGCGACCAGTTTGTCGACGATGGCGCCCAGTTCGGCCAGCTCGGCGACGATGACCGGTGCCTTCTCCGCCCCGATCCCCTCGACCTCGCGCATCGCCTCGGCGTCTGCCGCCCGGATCGCGTCCATGGTGGCGAAGTGCCGGGCTATGCGACGGGACATGGAGCGGCCCGTTCCCCGGACGCCGAGGGCGCACAGGACCCGGGCGAGCGGACGGGTGCGCGCGGTGGCGATCGCCGCGAGCAGGTTGTCCGTGCTCGTCTCGCCCATCCGCTCCAGACCGAGCAGCTGCTCGCGCGTCACGGTGAAGAGGTCGGCGACGTCGGAGACCAGGCCCGCCTCGACGAGCTGGACGATCCTGCTCCCGCCGAGGCCCTCGATGTCGAGCTGGTCGCGGCCGACGGCGTACGAGAGGGAGGCGACGAGGTGGCAGTTCCGCCCGCGAGCACACCGCCAGCGCTGCTCGCTCCGGTCGATCTCCGAGCCGCACTGCGGGCAGGCCTCGGGGAACGCGATGGGCTGCTCCTCCCCGGTCCGCAGCTGGGCGACGGGCGCCTCGACGCGGGGGATGATGTCGCCCGCCTTGTAGACCATCACGTGATCGCCGAGTCTCAGGTCGCGGCGCGCGATGTCGGAGGGGTTGTGCAGCGTGGCGTAGGTGACGGTGCTGCCGTCGATGTCCACCGGCTCCAGGACGGCGCGCGGCGCGATGATGCCCGTACGGCCGACGTTCCACTCGACGGCGAGGAGGCGGGTGACCTTCTCGACGGCGGGCAGCTTGTACGCGATCGCCCAGCGGGGCGCGCGGGAGCCCTCGCCCGCCTCGCGGCGGTCGGCGGCGAGGTCCGCCTTGACGACGATCCCGTCGATCCCGAAGGGGAGCTCCGCGCGGAGAGCGGCTATCTCCTCCACCCGGGCGAGGACCTCGGCCACGCCGGTCGCCCTCCGGCCGGGGACGGCGGTGGCGGCCGAGGTGTGCAGGCCCAGGGCGACGGCCCGGGCGAGCAGCTCGCTGTGCGCTGTCTCGTCGAGGCCGGCCGTGGTCGCCGCGCCCTCCCCCGGCGCGTCCAGCGGCAGCATGTCGTACGCGAAGAAGGTCATCTCCACCCGGTACGGGCGGTCCTTGGCGCGCAGAGTCCCCGCCGCCGCGTTGCGCGGGTTGGCGAAGGGCTCGCCGCCGTGGGCGACCCGCACCGGATTGGCGGCCTCGAACTGCTCGGTGGTCATCAGCACTTCGCCGCGGATCTCGACCGTGACGGGCTCGGTGAGCCGCTCCGGCAGTCCGACGATCGTCCCGACGGCGTGCGACACGTCCTCCCCGGCCGTGCCGTCCCCTCGGGTGACGAGCCGCGCGAGCCGCCCCTCCTCGTACCGCGCGGCGATCGCGAGGCCGTCGAGCTTGGGCTCGACGCTCCAGTGCTCGACGCTCCGGCCGATCCTGCGCTCCAGGGACGCGGCCCAGGCGGTGAACTGCTCGGCCGAGAAGACGTTGTCGAGGGAGAGCATCGGCCGCGTGTGCGGCACGTCGCCGACGGCCGCGCCCCCGGCGACCTTCCCCGTCGGGGAGTCGCTCCGCACCTCGTCGGGGTGGTCGGCCTCCCAGGCGGCTATCGCCCGGGCGAGCCGGTCGTAGGCGTCGTCGTCGAGCGGGGACGTACCGCCCGCGTAGTAGGCGGCAGCGGCTTGCTGGGCGTCCTCGACCGCACGCGCGTACGCGGCGGCATCGGCGAGAACCGGAGTCGTCGTCATGTGTCCATCGTGCCGGGCACCACTGACAACGGGCCTCGTGACCACGGCCTCGTGACCACGGCCCTCACCGCCACGGATCCTCGTGACGACGGCTCTCGGTGGCGAACCTGTCCTCGCCCGGTCCAGCCGGCTCAGTCGCCGAGTGAACGCTTCAGCTCGGCCTTGTTCATCGACGAGCGACCGTGGATGCCGCGTCGCTGCGCCTCGGCGTAGAGCTGGTCGTACGTCGGTCCCCGTGACCCGCTGTGCGAGCGCTGCCCGCCCCGCTTCGAGGACGACATGTCCTGGATCGAGTTCTTGCTCGCCGTCTCCGACTCGCCGGAGCGGGCACGTTCCTTGTTGACCGTCCGCGCCGCGATCTCCTCCGCGCGCTTCGTCGGCTCTCCCCTGTCCAGGGCGCTCTCCTTGATGTGCTCGTACTGCCGTTCCCGCTTGGGGCTCGATCCACGCGGCATGACGTGCTCCTCTCCGATGTCGGGGGCGTACGGCGGCGGCCGGGCGGGGTGCCGGTTCCGTTCCGCCGTGCGCGTACCCGGAACCGGCGTCCGGACACACGTCGGCATGGCACACAACGGTAGAATCCTGAGCGAAACCGAGCGTCTACGGACATTCTCGTGGTGGAGGGACGGCAGCAGTCGTGACGACGTCCGCGGAGGGACCACAGGGGCCCGGGACCGCAGGCCTGTCGGCCGAGAACCGGCGGCTGCGGTCCGAACTCACCCGTCGCCATCTGATCGATCTCGCCACCGGCGTCCTCGTCGCCCAGCTGGGCGCCTCCCCCGCCGACGCGGCGGAGCACCTGTCCGCCCTGTCCAGGGCGACGGGGCTCGGCGTCGAGGAACTCTCCGCCGACATCGTCAACGGCGTCGCGGGAACGTCCGGCGGCGCACCCGCAGCCCCCGCCCCCTCCGCCGCTCCCGCTCAAGCGGAGGAGGAGGCTCACGTCGTCTTCAGCACCCCCGAGGAGCGGCGGGCGCGGCAGGCGGCCAGCGTGGCGGAGAGTCTGGACACCGTCGGGGAGGCGGCCCACGCGCTGCTCGAAGGCGCGCTGGTCCCGCTCGGCGCGGAGAGCCTGTGGCTCTGGCGACGCGACTCCCGGGACTGCCTGCGCCTGGCCGGACACGCGGGTACGGGTGCGGCGGAGGCGGCCGCCTGGCAGTGGATCCCGCCCGCGGCCCCGGCCTCGTTCCGCTCGGTCCTCGCCGACGGTGAGCCCGTCTGGCTGGACGCCGGCCCGCCGGCCGTGGAGGTGCTGCCGGGCCCCGCGCCGCGCGCGGGGCGGGCGGTCCTCCCGCTGCGGCTGCGCGGCGCGACGGTCGGCCTGGCCCTGGCCGCCTGGCCGGGCCCCACCACCTTCGACGAGCCCCTGCGCAGGGCCCTGGTGGGCCTCATGGACGTGGCGGGCACCGTGCTCGACGCGACGGACTCGCCCCCGTCGGGCTCTCCGGTGCTGGTGGACGTCCTGGACGCGCTCTCGCACCCGGCGATGCTGCTGCGGGTGGCCCCGCCCGCGGCGCCGCCGACGGTCGAGCATCTCAACGACTACGCCGTGGCGGCCCTCGGCGGCGCGCACCCGCCCGAGGACCGGTCCCTGGCTCTCGCCCTCCCCCTCCTCCACGCCGACATCGCCCATCTGGCGCGGCGCGCCCACCGGACGGCGCGCACCCAGCGCGTGGCGCGCCTCCCGGCGACCGCGGCCCCCGGAGAGGACGACGACAGCCCGCCGCTGGTCGACGTACGGGTCCTGCCGGCCGGCGAGGAGCGGGTGGTGGTGCTGTGGCACGCCGCCACCGATCCCGGGCTGGCCTCGGAGCGCGCCGTCTCCCGGCTGCAGAGCGTGGCACTGTTCCAGGACAGCCTGACGGGCGGCGACACGGTGTGGTCGGAGCAGGCGTACGCCCTCTTCGGCAGGAGCCGTGAGGAGCCTCCCGTACCCCTGCTCGGGTTGCGCGGACTGGTGCACCCGGAGGACGGGGAGGCGCTGACCGATCTGCTCAGGGTGCTCACGGAGCGGCGCACCGGCGCGCAGACGGTGCTGCGGATCGTCCTCGGCGACCGCGCCGTCCGCCATGTCCGGGTGGCCGCGGAGCCGCTCATCGACGGCGGGAAGGTCACGGGCTTCGCGGGCGTGTACCAGGACGTGTCGGCGAGCCGCCGCACGGAGGCGGCGCTCACCGCGACCTTCGACCAGCTGACGGCAGTGCGGACCCGGGCCGAGCTGCGGCACCAGATGGCACAGCAGCTGCAGCAGGCGATCGTGCCCGAGGTCCCCGACCTCCAGGAGTTCCCCGGTCTCGTGGTGGCGGCCCGGTACCGGCCCGCGGCAGCGGAGTACCGGGTGGGCGGCGACTGGTACGACGTGCAGCCGCTGCCGACCGGCAAGGTCCTCGTGGCGGTCGGGGACGTGGCCGGGCACGGGATCGAAGCGGTGACGGGCATGGTGTCGCTGCACAACGCCCAGCGGGGGCTGGCCTGCACCGGGGAGTCGCCGCGGCGGCTGATGGGGTGGCTCAACGAGATGACGCTGCGCACGAGCGGGTACCCGACGGCGACGGCGGTGTGCGCGCTGTACGACCCGGCGGACCGGGAGCTGGTCTGGTCGAGCGCGGGGCACCTGCCGCTGCTGCTCGTGCGCGACGGCGCGGCGCGGCTGATCGACCCGCCGCAGGACATCCTGCTGGGCGCGGTGCCCTCGTACGCGTACGAGGAGCGGCGCACGGCGCTGCGGCCCGGCGACACACTGCTGCTGTACACGGACGGGCTGGTCGAGCGCCGCCACGACGGACTGGACGACGGGCTCGCGCGGCTCGCCGCACAGGCCGAACTGGTCAGCGGCTACCCGCCGAACGAACAGGTGGAGCGCCTGCTCGACGTCGCCGACGGCGACACGGACGACGACACGAGCCTCGTCGTCGTACTCGTACGCTGACGAGCCCACCACCCGGTTCCACGCCCTGATGGACCCCCCGCTCGGCCCACGTCCCGGCACACGTCCCGGCCCACGGTCCGGGGGCGGTCACGACCCGGCACGCGGCGGGGTGGTCAGCCACTGGCGGACCTTGGCCATGAGTTCGTCGGCGTCCACGGGCTTCGCCACGTAGTCGCTGGCTCCGGCCGCGAGGGCTCGGGCGCGGTCGCCCGGCATGGCCTTGGCCGTGACGGCGATGACCGGAAGCCCGCCGCGGCCGGGGAGGCCGCGGATCGCCTCGGTCGTGGCGTAGCCGTCCATGCCCGCCATCATCACGTCCATCAGGACGAGTTCGACCTCGTCGTGCTGCTCCAGCAGGGCGAGGCCCGCCCTGCCGCCGTCGGCCTGGAGCACCTGGACGCCGTGGCGTTCGAGCACCTCCGTGAGCGCGTAGACGTTGCGCCGGTCGTCGTCGACCACGAGCACCGTACGGCCGGCCGTCGTGGGGTCCTGGACACCGCCGGGCTGGGAACCAGGGGCTTCGGTGGCCGTGGCACGGCCGGTGTCGGTGCCGGCCGCCTGCGCCCGCACCCCGGTCTGGGCGGGCCGCGGGGCGGGCAGGTAGAACGTGAACCGGCTGCCCTTGCCGGGGGTGGAGTGGACGTCGATCACTCCACCCAGCAGTCCGGCGACCTCGCGGCTGATGGAGAGCCCGAGCCCGGTACCGCCGTAGCGGCGGGCCGTCGTCCCGTCCCCCTGCTGGAAAGCGCCGAAGATCCCGTCGAGCCGCTCGGCGGGGATGCCCACACCGGTGTCGGTGACCCGGAAGGCCAGCACGGGCCCGCTGTCCCGCAGCGCCACGGGCGGTTCGTCGTCGCCCGCGTATTCGATGAGGAACTCCACCCCGCCCTCGTCGGTGAACTTCAAGGCGTTGGAGAGGAGGTTGCGCAGGATCTGCCGCAACCGCGACTCGTCGGTGGTGAGTTCCTCGGGCACGTCCGAGGAGACGGTGACCGAGAAGGTGAGCCCGCGCTCGTCGGCCACCGGTCCGAACGTCGCCTCCAGGTACTCCAGGAGCTGGTGCAGAGCGAACCGTTCGGGCCGGATGTCCATCTTGCCCGCCTCGACCTTGGACAGGTCGAGGATGTCGTTGATCAGCTGGAGGAGGTCGGATCCGGCGGAGTGGATGACCTCGGCGTAGTCGACCTGCTTCTCCGTCAGGTTTCCCCCGGGGTTCTGCGCGAGCAACCGGGCCAGGATCAGCAGGCTGTTGAGCGGTGTGCGCAGCTCGTGGCTCATGTTGGCGAGGAACTCGGACTTGTACATGGACGTCCGGGAGAGCTGCTGGGCGCGGGCCTCCAGTTCCTGCCGGGCCTGTTCGATGACGAGGTTCTTGGACTCGATGTCCTTGTTGCGTTCGGCCAGCAGCGCCGCCTTCTCCTTCAGCTCGGCGTTGGAGCGCTGGAGTTCCTGCTGCCGGTCCTGCAACTCCTGTGAGCTGGCACGCAGTTCGTCGGTGAGGCGCTGGGACTGGCCGAGGAGTTCGTCGGTGCGGAGGTTGGCGACGAGCGAGCTGACGACGGCGCCCGCGGTGTCGACGAACTGGTCGAGGAAGTCCCGGTGGATGGCGGTGAAGGGCCGGAGCGAGGCGAGTTCGACGGCGCCGAGGACCTGGTCCTCGACCACGATCGGCAGGATGATCAGCATGGCCGGTTCGCCGGAACCGGCCCCGGAGGCGATGGTGGCGTACCCGGCGGGCACCTCTTCGACCACCAGCGGGCGCCGGTCGTGGGCCGCCTGGCCGACGAGGGACTGGCCCAGCCGGAAGCGGCGGGCCGGGGCCTCCGGCTCGTCGGAGGATCCGTAGGCGGCGGTGACGACGAGTTCGGTGCCGCGGTCGTCGTGCCGGGCGAGGAAGAAGGCGCCGTACTGGGCGGAGACCAGCGGTGGCACCTCGGTCATGATGAGCTCGGCGACGTCCGGCAGGCTGCGGGTGCCCTGCATCAGGCCGGCGATCCGGGCGATGTTGGTCTTGAGCCAGTCCTGCTCCTCGTTGGCACGGGTGGTGGCGCGCAGCGACTCGACCATCGCGTTGATGTTGTCCCGCAGGTCGCCGACCTCGCCGGGGGCCTCGACGGTGATGGAGCGGGTGAGGTCGCCCTCGGCGACGGCGCTGGTGACCTCGGCGATGGCGCGGACCTGCCGGGTCAGGTTGCCGGCGAGTTCGTTGACGTTCTCGGTGAGCCGCTTCCAGGTGCCGGAGACGCCCTCCACCTCGGCCTGGCCGCCGAGCTTGCCCTCCGTGCCGACCTCACGGGCCACCCGGGTCACCTCGGCGGCGAAGGAGGAGAGCTGGTCGACCATGGTGTTGATGGTGGTCTTCAGCTCCAGGATCTCGCCGCGCGCCGCGACGTCGATCCGGCTGGTGAGGTCGCCCTGCGCGACGGCCGTCGTCACCTGGGCGATGTTGCGGACCTGGTTGGTCAGGTTGTCGGCCATCGAGTTGACGTTGTCCGTGAGGTCCTTCCAGGTTCCCGAGACACCGTGCACGGTGGCCTGGCCGCCGAGCTTGCCCTCCGTACCGACCTCGCGGGCGACCCGCGTGACCTCCTCGGCGAAGGAGGACAGCCGGTCGACCATGGTGTTGATGGTCTCCTTCAGCTCCAGGATCTCGCCGCGCGCGTCGACGCGGATCTTCCGCGTGAGGTCGCCCTGGGCGACGGCGGTGGCGATCTGGGCGATGGACCGGACCTGGGAGGTCAGGTTGTCGGCCATCGTGTTGACACCGGAGGTCAGTTCGCGCCACACCCCGCTCACGCGCGGCTCGCGCGCCCGGCCGCCGAGCAGACCCTGTCCGCCGACCTCGCTGGCGACCCGGGTGACCTCCGAGGTGACCAGCGAGACCTGGTCGACCATGTCGTTGTAGACGGCCGCGATCTCTCCGAGGATGCCTCCGGCGGACTCGGGCAGCCGGACGGAGAGATCACCGTCGCGGACGGCGGTGAGCCCGGCCAGGAGCACGCCGAGCCCGTCCTCACCAAGGCGGTAGGCGGGTGCGTGCGGATCGGGGCGGGCGGGCCGGGGGGAACTCTCCATCGCGGACCTCACGCTCCACGGAGGGGTACGAGAGCGGTACGGACGCGGCGCCCGCACCCACGGAGGGTCCCGGTACGAGTACCGCAGGCACCCGCGGCGGGCCGTTCCGCTTCTCCACTCTAGGCACGCCGTCCCGGGGTCGGCAGCGGCTCTAGGCGGGGCGGGCGGGCGCGGCACCGTCGGTCACCGCCACGTCGGAGCCGTCGGTCACCGCCACCTCGAACCAGACCGCCTTGCCCGGGCCGCGCGGGACGGAGCCCCACCCGACGGAGAGCCGTTCCAGCAGGTAGAGCCCGTGTCCCGAGGTGCGGCTCGCCCGGTGTGGAGCGTGCGGCCGGGGGCGTACCGGGCTCGCGTCGCTGACCTGGACCCACAGCCTGCGGCCGGCGCGGTCGAGGCGGAGTTCGTACGGGGCTCCCCCGTGCTCGTAGGCGTTGGCGACGACCTCGGAGACGAGCAGAAGGATGTCGTCCACGGCGACGTTCCCGATCACGGCCGGAGCGCCGAACCACTCCCGGAGCGCCTGCCGGGTGAGGTCGCGGCACTCCCCGACCACTCCCGGGCCCGCACCCAGCGTGAACTGCCGGGACCTGTCCGTCGTGCGGATCGTCACCTCGCTCCTCGATGCACTCGTCATACGTCTCCGCTTCCCGGCCATTCCGTGTCAAACCATAAGGAAAGGGAATCATTGCCTGTGGACGGCAAACGACGGAGTCGGCCGCCTGCGGCGGCGCAGGCTCACCCCATCTCGTCCAGGAGTCCTCATGTCGACCCTCCGCAAGCCCACCGACCCGACCCGCACCAGGGCCGACGAGGCCGCGGCCGTGCGGGAGCGCGCGCTGGGCGGTCTGCCCGAGATCGACCGGCCCACCGAGGTGAGCACGACCGACGCGCAGACGCTCTCGACCGCCCTTTTCACCCGCCTGGAGTCCTTGGAGGAGGGTACGGCCGAGCACGCGTACGTGCGGAACACCCTCGTCGAGCTGAACCTCAGCCTGGTCAAGTTCGCCGCCCGCCGGTTCCGGAACCGGGCCGAGCCGACGGAGGACATCATCCAGGTCGGCACGATCGGCCTGATCAAGGCGATCGACCGCTTCGAGCTCAGCCGGGAAGTGGAGTTCTCGGCGTTCGCGCTCCCCACCATCGTGGGAGAGATGAAGCGCTTCTTCCGGGACACCAGCTGGGCCGTCCAAGTGCCGCGCCGGCTCCAGGAGCTGCGTATCGAGCTGGCTAAGGCCGTGGACACGCTGGAGCAGCGGCTCGGCCGGCGCCCGACGCGGGCGGAGCTCTCCGCCCATCTGCGGATCGGCGAGGAGAGGGTGGCCGAGGGCGAGCAGGCCTCGAACGGCTATGTCGCCCGGTCGCTCGACACTCCGGCCGGGGACGACGAGTCGGCCGTCACGGCCGGCGAGCGACGGCTCGGCGAGGAGGAGCGGGCCTACGAGCTGATCGAGGCCCTGGAGTCGCTGAAGCCGCTGGTCGCGGAGCTCGACGAGCGCGACCGCCGGATACTCGCGCTGCGGTTCGGCGAGGAGCTGACGCAGGCGGAGATCGGCGAGCGCCTCGGCCTCTCGCAGATGCACATCTCGCGCCTGCTGGCGCGCATCCTGGACGAGCTCCGGACGGGCCTCCTGCAGGACCCGGCGCACCAGGACCCGGCGGACTGCACCAGGCCGTGACGGGCCGGCAGCGCCACTAGGACCACCAAGGGCTACCAGCGCCACCAGGGGTACCAGGGCCCCGCCAGGGCTGCCACGGGCGCGATTCACACGTGACCGGGGTCCCCGGTTCAGCGTCCGACGGCGCCGGGCGTGGGGCGGGTGACCTCCAGCCAGACGACCTTGCCGTGGGCGCGGGACTCGGAGCCCCAGGCCCCCGCCAGGCGGTCCAGAACCATGAGGCCGTGGCCGCCGGGCAGCGAGGGGGCTCGGGGCTGGCGTCGGCGCGGGTGCTCGGGGTTCCCGTCGGAGACCTCCACCCGCAGGTGGTCGCCACGGCGGTGCAGCACCAGTTCCTCGGGGCCGTCCGCGTGCAGGCAGGCGTTGGTGACGACCTCCGAGACCAGGAGCAGGACGTCCTCCGCCCTCTCGCGGCCCTCGTCGTCCTCCGCCGGGATCCAGCCCCAGTCGCCGAGCGCCTCGGCGGTGAAGTCGCGACAACGCATCACGACGCCCTTGGTCCCGAACAGCACCAGCCGCCGCACCTGTCCCTCGTCCACGGCTTTCCCGCCCACGACTCCCTCCGCCATCCGCGCCTAGCCGCCGGCCCGCCGGTCGCCGAGCGCCTCGGCCACGTTCTCGTACACCCGGAACACCGTCCGCGCCCCCGTGATCTCGAACATCCGGGCGACGGGCGGGCGGAGGCCGGCCAGTTCCAGGCGACCGCCCTCCTCCAGGACGCGCAGGCGGGCGCGGAGCAGCACGTTCAAGCCGGTCGAGTCGCAGAAGCTCAGCTTCTCGCAGTCGACCAGGATCCGTTCCGCACCGGTCCGCTCCTCCAGAGCGCTCCGCAGTGTGTCCGCGGTGTCGTGGTCGAGCTCCCCCGTCAGGGAGAGCACCACGGCACCGGGCTGCGGTCCGGGTCCGGCCGTGACGGCGAACCGCTCCGACGTCATCGGATCACCCGCCTCCCTCCATGGTCGTACGGAGTCACGGTTCTATCCCTCTCATGCCCCGGAAGCACCCCGCCACGCGGCCCTCACCCCGACGACCGGGACGGCATGCCCCGCGCGTGCCCCGGGCACGCACCGGCCGTCAGGAGCCGGGAAGCCCTTCCAGCGCCTGCCGCGGTGCGGGGCTCGTCCCTCCCACGTACCGCTCGGCGGCGTGTACGGCCTCGCGCGGGGTCCGTTCCCCCATCAGCACACACAGTGTGTACGCCGTGTCCTCGAACCGCCTGCGGATCGACAGGTCGCACGGCCGGGCCAGGACCACCCTTTCCTGGGCCCGGTAGTGCCGCAGCAGCCGGTCGATCTTGTTTCTGTCGGGCAGCAACATCATGCTCCTCCTGGCGCGGCCCCCACTCCCTCCGTCGCTCCATATTCGGGTCACCGCGTCACCCGCGCGACCCATGCGGACACGATCCGTCACAGGGCGCGTCCGACATGCGCTTCCGCCGGGAATGGCGGAAGGTCGATTCATGAAGGCGAGCGCGGGACTGAAGGTCGTCGTCACGGGTGCCACGGGCAACGTCGGAACGAGCCTGACGCGCGTCCTGGCGCGCGAACCCCGGATCGCCTCCGTCCTCGGACTCGCGCGCCGCACGCCCTCGTTGACGCTGGAGAAGACCGAGTGGGCCGAGGTCGACCTCTCGCTGGAGAGCGACGAGCCGCGGCTCGCCGAGTACATCGCGGACGCCGACGCGGTGGTCCACCTGGCATGGCGGTTCCAGCCGACCCACGACCCCGTCGAGACCTGGCGTTCCAACGTCCTCGGGTCGCTGCGGGTCTTCGACGCGGTGGCGGCGGCGCACGTGCCGGCCCTGGTGTACGCCTCGTCCGTCGGCGCCTATTCCCCAGGGCCGGAGAACGGCCCGCCCGTCTCGGAGTCGTGGCCGACCCACGGCTGGCCGGGCGCCGCGTACACCCGCGAGAAGGCGTACCTGGAACGCGTTCTGGACACCTTCGAGCGCGACCACCCGCAGACCCGCGTGGTCCGGATGCGGCCCTGCTTCCTCTTCAAGGAAGAGGCCGCGAGCGAGCAGCGCCGGATCTTCGCCGGACGGTACTTCCCGGGCTGGCTGTTCCGCCCCGATCTGCTGCCCCTCCTGCCGGAGCTGCGGGGGCTGCGCTTCCAGGCGCTGCACACGGACGACGCGGCCGACGCGTACCGCCGTGCGCTCGTACGGGACGTCCGGGGCCCGTTCAATCTCGCGGTGGACCCGGTGATCGACACGGCGGCGCTCTCCTCGCTCCTCGACGCCCGGCCCGTGAAGGTGCCGAGCGGCGCGGCACGGAGCCTGCTCGCGGCCGCCTGGCACCTGCGGGTGGCGCCCGCCTCGCCCGACCTCTTCGACGCGGTGCTGAGACTTCCGCTGCTCTCTCCGGACCGCGCGCGGCGCGAACTCGACTGGGAGCCGTCCTCGAACTCGCTGGAGGCACTGGGTGCCTTTCTGCGGGGTGTGCGGGCGGGCAGCGGTGACGCCACCGGGCCGCTCACCGGGCGCCGCGTAGGCTGAGAGACACGGGCGCGTCGCGCTCCGTCCCCCTCGCCGCGCCACCCGCCGCGCCAGGTCCGGCCCGCCCGCATGCGCGGGGGCGAATCGGGTAGCCGCTGGTGCGTCGTCGTACCGCCCCCTCATTCGCGAGACCTGCCCCGGGAGGTGCGCACACCATGGTTTCCCTCGCCGACACGGCCCCGGCCGTAGCTCACCGGGAACGCCCCACCGTCCGGCTGCTGGGACTGGAGCTCCAGTACACGGGACACGAGGACATCTCCGTACCGGTACCCGCGGCGGAGAAGGTGTCCGCCCCGTTCACGGTCAAGGAGGGCACCGAGTGCCGGGCCGTGGTCCGGTTCCAGGTGGACGGCTCATCGGTTGCCGGCCTGAAGGTGGTCGACATCAGGCACCGGGCCGGAACCGAACTCGGCGGCCGCGAGGTGGCGCTCGGGGACTTCCGGCACGGCGGCCCGTACGAGCTGGCGCTCCCGCCCGAGCGGGTTCCCAACGGCACGCGGGCCCGGGGTCTGTACGAGGTGAGCGCGGCGCTCGTCGACGGCGAGGGGCGGGTGCTCGACCGGAGCGACTACCGCTTCGAGGTCAGGAAGGACTGGGACCCCGCCTCCGCCTGAGCCCCACCGGAGGTGAGGGGGCTCGGGCGTCCGTGACCGGCTCCGTCGTCGAGCGCGGACGCGAACGCCGGGTGGGCGGAGAGGCGTTGTGCGTAGGACCAGAGCGTCCGGTGCGCGGCGATCCGGTCCAGGGCGGCAGGGTCGAGCTGCTCACGACGGACCGTGTCGAGGTGGACCAGGGTCACCCACACATGGACGTCGGCCGCAGTGACGGTGTCGCCCAGAACATGCGGCTGCCGCTCCAGCACGCTCTCCAGCTCACCCAGAGCGGCGAAGAGGACGACGAGCGGGCCCTGACGGGCGGCTTCCGCGTCGAGTCCGGGCTGTCCCGCGTCCCGCGCGGCGTCGTCGATGCCGCGTGCGCAGAGGTCGCCGATCGCCTCGATCTCCGCGTCGGACCCCGGGGGCAGCAGGTCGGGCCGGTCGGGGCAGCGGAACCTGAGGGCGAGGTCGCGCAGGATGTCCGGGGCGTGGGTGCTGACGATCCGGCCGGTCCACCGGTCGCTGAGCACGGGCGCGGCCGCGGGCCCGGCGTACTGGTGGGCGCTGGCCTCGTACAGGGCGCGCAGAGCGGTGTAGCCGCCGCCGGGCGCGTCGGGGACGGCGGGGAGGAAGGTCAGGGGGACGGTGTCCTGGAGACCGAGGAGGCCGTGGGTGACGGCGATGCGCAGACAGCCGGGACAGTCGCGGGCCACATGGAGCCGGTAGCGGTGCGGGACGGGGTAGTGGCCGCTTCGGACGTCCTGGCCGATCCGGCCGGAGAAGGCGGGCCGGGCGGTCGTCGGGGGGACGAAGGGGGCGAGGTACGGCGGCGCGTACGGGCCGAGGTGCTGGATGACGGACATGCTTCTCCCTCAGGGTGCTCGGTGTTGGGTCACGACAGCGCTCGACGGTGTCGGCACCCGCCCGGAGGCAGCGGCGTTTCCCATCATTCCCTACCTGTTCACTCGGATTCCCGTCCCCGAGTGTCGGCGCGGTCACGGTCCGCGTCAAGGGCGCGGACCTCCCTGGACACGCCTCCCGCGGCCGTACGAATCCGGTCACGCACATGCGGAATAATGCGGTCATGCGCATCTCAGCCAGGGCCGACTACGCGGTACGCGCCGCGCTCCAGCTGGCCGCCGCCCAGGACGCGGGGCCGGTGAAGGCCGAGGCGATCGCCGACGACCAGGGCATCTCGCACAAGTTCCTGGAGGGGATCCTCGGCGACATGCGCCGGGGCGGTCTGGTGCAGAGCCAGCGCGGCGGGAACGGCGGGTACTGGCTGGCCAGGCCGGCGGAGTCGATCACCGTCGCGGACGTCATCCGCTGCGTGGACGGCCCGCTGGTGTCCGTCCGCGGGGTACGGCCGCCGGAGCTGTCCTACACGGGTCCGGCCGAGTCCTTGCTGACGCTCTGGATCGCGCTGCGGGCGAACGTGCGCCAGGTGCTCGACGGGGTCTCCCTCGCGGACCTCGCGGCGGCGAAGCTGCCGACCGAGATCTCCGGGCTCGCCGAGGCACCGGACGCCTGGACCAACCCCTGACCCATCCCCGGTCCGCCCCGGAGGGATCTTCGGCCTCCGGACACTCGTCTCGGCTCACGAGATTCAACTGTCCATGATGTGAACGCCTCTTGGCGCCCCGGCGACCCTCTGAAACTATCCCTACTATTCCAGTGGGAAACCTAGGGAACCTAAGAGGTGACGTGAGAACGCCGAAGAAGTCAGCGCTACGCCCCACCTCCCGACCGGCCGACCGCCGTGGTGACGACGAGATCTGGCCCCGCGTCACCCGGGAGCTCGCCGACGACCTGGCCTTCGACGCCCCGGCCAGGGACCGGGCGGGCAAGCCCCCGTTCGACGAGGTGGCCCGGCTCCAGGAGGCCGGACTGCCCGCCCTGCTCGCTCCGCCGGGCCCGGGCGGCCGGGGCACCGACTGGCGGGCGGCCTGTGCGGTCATCCGGGAGATATCCGCGGCCGACAGCTCGATCGGCGAACTCCTCGCCCACCATCACGTCCTCTCCTGGACCGCCCGCTTCCTCACCGGAGGCGCGGCACCCGTCACCGCGACCGAGGCGCCCGCCCCCGCGAGTGAGCCGTACAGCTCCTTCGAGGGCGCCACGGCAGGCCGGCTGCTGGCCGGCGGCATCGAGCCGTCCCGTGGCCCCGGGGAGCCCGGCCTCACCCTCACCCCGGCGCCGGGCGGACACGTCCTCCACGGGCGCCGCTCCTTCGCCTCCGGCGTGAGCGTCGCCGACCGTCTCGTCGTCGGGGCGCGCTGTACGGAGACCGGGGAGCTGCTCGTCGTCCTGGTGGACCCGGGGGATCCCGCGGTCTTCACCGAGCCCGCGGCCGAGCGGACCGGGCAGCGCCTGGCGGGCGCCGGGACGGTGACGTTCGATCAGGTACGGGTGGACGCGCGGAACGTCCTCGGTTCCCTCCCCCGCGACGAGCATGCCGTCCCCCCTTTCACGACACTGGCCCCGCTCGCGCTGCGCCTCCTCCTCGTCCACGTCGGACTCGGCATCGCCGAGGGAGCGCTGGCCGAGGCCCGTGACGTCAGTCGCGCGACCCGGGCCGTCCCACGGCACCTCGCCCGTTCCGCCGGTTCGCGCGCGGGCGCGTCCGACGACCCCTTCGACGACGGGTTCGGCCGCGAGGACCCGTTCCTCCTGCTGGCGTACGGGGAGCTGGCCACCTCCGCCCATGCCGCCGCGGCCGTCGTCGAGCGGGCGACGGACGCCCTGGCGCGCGGTCTGACGGCAGGAGACGTGCTCGGGGTCGAGGAGCGCGCCGACATCGCCGTCCTCGTCGCCGCGGCCGAGGCCGTGACGAGCCGGGCGGCGGTACGGATCACCAGCCGGATCCTCGAACTCGTCGACACCACGGAGCCCGCCGGCGTCCCGGGCGGCGGCCCCGGCTTCGACCGCTTCTGGCGCAACGCCCGCGCCCTGACCGCCCGGACGTCCGCCGCGCACCGGATGCGCGACATCGGCGACCACTATCTCCACGGCACACGGCCGGGGCTCAGACTGCTCGCGTGACGTCCGGGGTCGGCGTGTCGGGACCTCCGGCCCTCTCGCCGTGCGGCGGTTTGACCCAAGCTGGGGAGGAAAGACGCCGGTCGACAGGCCGGAGTCGTCGAGTGAGGGAGGCAGCCTGATGAGCCGTGGGATCGTCGCCGGAGTGGACGGTTCGCCCGAGAGTCTGGCAGCGGCGGACTGGGCCGCGCGGGAGGCCGTGCACCGCGGACTCGCCCTGCGGCTGGTCCACGCCTGGCGGCCGCAGCCCTTCGACCTCCCGCTGACGCAGGACCCGGTGCATCAGGAGCATCTGGCCGACAAGGTGGTGCGCGGGGCCGAGTCGACGATCGCCTCACGGTTTCCCGGGCTCGCCCTCACCGCCGAGGTCCGGCCCGACTCACCGGTCGCCGCGCTGCTGAGCACCGAGGAGCGGGCCGAGATGCTCGTCATCGGCTCGCGCGGTCACGGTCCGGTTGCGGGGTTCCTGCTGGGCTCGCACGGTCAGCAGATCATCGCGGGCGCCACCCGGCCGGTCGTGGCGGTCCGTGCGCACGGCGGCGAGGAACCGGACCCCGAGGGCGGCGAGATCGTCGTCGGTCAGCTGGGCGGGCCGGAGGACAGCGCCCCCGCGCTGGGGTTCGCGTTCGCGACGGCGGCGGCGCGCGGGGCGTCCGTGCGGGCCGTACGGGCGTGGAGCCTGCCGTCCCTGTACGCCTACAGCCCCGGGTCGATGGCGCTCGCCGACGAGGCCGGCGGGCTCGTCCCGTACGAGGAGAAGGCCCTGCGCGAGGCTCTGGCGCCATGGCGGGAGCGGTACCCGGAGGTCCGGGTGACGGAGCAGGTGGAGATCGGGAGCGCCGGACAGGTGCTGCTCAGCTCGTCGGGCGGTGCGCGGCTGCTCGTGGTCGGGCGGCGGGCCCGGCGTGGGGCGATCGGCCCCCGGATCGGTTCGGTGGCGCACGCGGCCCTCCATCTGGCTCCGTGCCCGGTGGCGGTCGTGCCGCACGAGTGATGCGGTGACGCTACGGGTTGACCCGGCGGGGTGACGCGGCAGGTTGACGCGGTGTGTCGGCCGGTCCTGGCCCGGAAAGGGTTATGACCGCCGCCCCGGCGGCTCTCCCTCGCCGCCGGACCGACCGGCGGCCCGGAGAAGAGAGCGGAGCCCATGGAGCACCACGACGAGCCACGCCCCCACGAACAGCGGACGCACGGCGGCGGCCGGCACCGCAGAGGCGGGAGCCCTCGGCGCCGCGCCGGCCGGGCGCCGTCCTTCCGTACGGCCGTGACGCTCGCGGGTGCGGCCACGGCCGCGCTGACGGTCGCGGCGGGGGCGTACGTGGCATCCCTGGGGAGCCCGTCAGGGACGGACACCCGATCGGAGGGGGTCGCCCTGACCAATGTGGCGCCTCTCATCGGGAGGTCGGCGCCGCCGCCCACGGGCCCGTCCTCACCGGCGCCCGCCCCGGCCGACCCGGCCGGGGCCGCCGCCACCGGGGTCACCCCGGCCGGGACGCCCTCGCCGCCCCGGTCCGCGCCCGCGGCCCCGGGACCTGCCCCGAAGGAGTCCGCGTCGGCCCCGGCGCCGGTGATGGAGACGCCTTCCCGGGCCCCCGGGCCCGAGAAGGCGGTGGTCGCGGCCCCGGAGCCGGGTGGTGGCGGGAAGGCCGCGCAGTTCGTCGAGCAGATCGTCGCGCTCACCAACACCGAGCGGGAGAAGGCCGGTTGCTCCCCACTGCGCGCCGACGGCCGGCTCCACGACTCGGCACAGGCCCACGCGGACGACATGGCGGACCGCGACTATTACGCCCACGCCACGCCCGAGGGCCGGGACGCGGGCGAGCGCATCACGGCGGCCGGGTACACCTGGTCGAGCTGGGCGGAGAACATCCACCGCGGCCCCAAAACCCCCGTGAGGGCCATGGAGGACTGGATGAACAGCGACGGTCACCGCCGCAACATCCTCAACTGCTCGTTCAAGGACCTCGGCGTCGGAGTGGCCCTGACCTCCAACGGGCCTTGGTGGGTGCAGAACTTCGGCATCCGGCGCTGACCCGGCGGCCCGGTGCGGCGGTACGGGTTCAGGAGGCGGGCGTGGCCAGCTTCTGTACCCAGACCGTGCCGTCGGGACCCGGCACGGCGGCGACGCCGGTGTCGCGGTACCGGCAGTTCAGCATGTTCTGCTGGTGCATCGCCCCGTCCATCCAGCCGTCGAAGACGTCGGCCGGATCGGACGCGCCGCGCGCCAGGTTCTCGGCCCAGGCGGACCAGGAGTACCCGGCGGCCGTGATCCTCGCGTCGGCGAAGCGTCCCTCGGGGCTGCTGTGCGCGTAGTAGCCGCGGCGCACCATGTCCCGGGCGTAGGCGCGGGCCGCCTCGGCGAGCCGGGGATCGTTCCTCAGGGGCTTGCACCCCTCCTCCGCCCGCCTCTGGTTGACCAGGCGGTTCAGCCGCTCCTCGGGGGTGGCCGTCCGTGTCGGGGTGGGCGTCGGGGTCGGGGTCGGGGTGGGCGAGGGGGTGGTGGGGCTCGGCAGGGGCGGGGTGGTGGTCGGGGCCGGGGGCGGGGCCGCCACGGGCGTGACGGGGGGCGCGGGCGACCGGGGCTCCGGGTCGGAGGGCACCAGCAGGATGATCCCGCCGAGCACTCCGAGGGTGACAGCCCCGGCGACCCAGGCCCGCCGGACCGAGCCCCCGGCCGCCCCGCTCGTCCCGGCCCCGGAGTCCGGGGGCAGCGGGTCCGCCGGCGCGCTCGCGTGCGGAACCGGCTCGGATCCCGTGCTCGTGTACGGGCTCGGGTCCGCGGCGTCCGCCGCCCAGGCTGCCGTCTCGGTTCCCGGCGTCGGCGTGGCCCAGAGCAGGAGCGGGGGTACCAGGGCGAGGCCCACCAGCAGCGCCTCGGCCGGGGCGAGGTTCGCGCCGGCGGGGACGCACCGGGCGCAGCCGGTGACATGACGGGCGAGACGCTTGCGCCAGAGCGGGGAGGGCCGGCCGTCCCAGTCCGCGGTGAGCTGCGCCAGCTCCGCGCAGGGCGGCCGCCCCGCCAGGGCGCGTACGACCTCCCGGCCCGTCTCCAGGCGCTCCTTCATCCGCTGGACGCGGACCGCCGCGTGCGCGGTGGTGACCTCCAGCGCCTCGGCCAGCTCCGCGCGGCTGAGTTCGCCACCGGCCTCCAGCCACCACAGGGCGAGCACCTCGCGGTCGCTCTCGTCGAGCCAGCGGGTGGCCTCGGCGACCTCCCGCCGCTGCCCGGAGAGCCCGAGCCGCAGGATGGTCAGATCGACGAAGTCACCGTCGGGGTCGGCGAGCTCGGCGGCCCGGTCGAGGCCGGGGACGGGTCCGCTCTGGCGGTCGCGCCAGCGCCGGCGGATCTGGTTCATCGCGATGGCGACGAGCCAGGACCGGAAGCGCTCGGGGTCGCGGAGGCCGGGGAGGCCGTCGAGGGCGCGGACCATCGTCTCCTGGACGACGTCGTCGACGTCCGCGTGGCCGTCGAGCGCCCGGCCGACGATGTTGTAGACCAGCGGAAGGTAGGCGCGTATCAGCAGCTCGCCGGCGTCGGTGTCTCCGGCCGCGGCCGCGTCCACCAGTGCGGCCGTACCGCGCTCGTCGCTGTGCATGTGCCCTGCTCCCTCGTACCTGGGTCTGTCCGTCCCCGTCGTGAGGAGACCCGTGGGAGAGGGTGGGATAACACTTCGCGGCCGGGGACGCGAGGTTACCGGGCCGCGGATCCGGCTATGCGGGTGGGTGGGGCAGATACGGCACGGTCGCCTCGTGCCCTGCCCGTACGGCCTCGACGGCGGCCTCGTGGAGGTCGCGGCTCTCCGCCTCCGAGGAGCACGGCACCGGACTTCCCGACATCGTGAACCAGTCGGAGGCGCCGCTGTACTGCACGGCTACGCGTGCTTCCCCATCTGCCCAGGTGGTGTGCACGGTCAGGTCGCCGGTGACCGCACCGACTTCCTCGGTGAGCACCCCACCCCGCCCGGTGTAGACGCCGGGGGTCGTCCATGAAGCCCAGCTCATCCATCCAGGTTCACACCCGGATGGCACATGCGCCACCGACGGGACCGCCCCGGCCGGAGGAATTCCGGCCGGGGCGGCTGAGCTGTCGTTCCGCGATCAGACGAGGGACGCGACGGCCTCGTTGAAGGTGGCGGACGGACGCATCACGGCCGCGGCCTTGGCCGGGTCGGGCTGGTAGTAGCCGCCGATCTCGGCCGGGGAGCCCTGGACCGCGTTGAGCTCGGAGACGATGGTGTCCTCCTGCTCGGTCAGGGTCTTGGCCAGGCCGTCGAAGGCCTCGGCGAGCTGCGCGTCGTCGGTCTGCCCGGCCAGCTCCTGGGCCCAGTACAGGGCCAGGTAGAAGTGGCTGCCGCGGTTGTCGATACCACCGACGCGACGGGTCGGCGACTTGTCCTCGTTGAGGAAGGTGCCGGTGGCGCGGTCGAGGGTGTCGGCCAGGACCTGGGCGCGGGCGTTGCCCGTGGTGGTGGCCAGGTGCTCGAAGCTGGCGGCCAGGGCGAAGAACTCACCCAGGGAGTCCCAGCGGAGGTAGTTCTCCTTGACGAGCTGCTGGACGTGCTTCGGGGCGGAGCCGCCGGCGCCCGTCTCGAAGAGGCCGCCGCCCGCCATCAGCGGGACGACCGACAGCATCTTGGCGCTGGTGCCCAGCTCCAGGATCGGGAAGAGGTCGGTCAGGTAGTCACGGAGGACGTTGCCGGTGACGGAGATGGTGTCCTCGCCGCGGCGGATGCGCTCCAGGGAGAACTTCGTGGCCTCCACCGGGGAGAGGATCTTGATCTCCAGGCCCTCGGTGTCGTGCTCCGGCAGGTACTGCTCGACCTTGGCGATCAGCCGCGCGTCGTGGGCGCGGGTCTCGTCCAGCCAGAAGACGGCCGGGGCGCCGGTGGCGCGGGCGCGGGTGACGGCGAGCTTGACCCAGTCCTGGATCGGCAGGTCCTTGGTCTGGCAGGCGCGGAAGATGTCGCCCTCGGCGACCTCCTGCTCCAGGACCACGTTGCCCGCTCCGTCGACGAGGCGGACGGTGCCGGCCGCGGCGATCTCGAAGGTCTTGTCGTGGGAGCCGTACTCCTCGGCCTTCTGCGCCATCAGACCGACGTTCGGGACGGAGCCCATGGTCGACGGGTCGAAGGCGCCGTGGGCGCGGCAGTCGTCGAGGACGGCCTGGTAGACACCGGAGTAGCTGCTGTCCGGGAGGACGGCGAGGGTGTCGGCCTCCTGGCCGTCCGGGCCCCACATGTGTCCGGAGGTGCGGATCATGGCCGGCATCGAGGCGTCGACGATGACGTCGGACGGGACGTGCAGGTTGGTGATGCCCTTGTCGGAGTCGACCATGGCGAGGGCCGGGCCCTCGGCGATCTCGGCCTCGAAGGACGCCTTGATCTCGGCGCCGTTCGGGAGGGCGGCGAGGCCGTTGAGGATGCCGCCGAGGCCGTCGTTCGGGGAGAGGCCCGCGGCGGCGAGCGCCGCACCGTGCGCGGCGAAGGTCTTCGGGAAGAAGGCGCGCACGACGTGGCCGAAGACGATCGGGTCGGAGACCTTCATCATCGTGGCCTTGAGGTGCACGGAGAACAGGACGTCCTCGGCCTTGGCGCGGGCGACCTGCTCGGAGAGGAAGGTGCGCAGGGCGGCGACGCGCATGACGGAGGCGTCGACGACCTCGCCGGCGAGGACGGGGACCGACTCGCGCAGGACGGTGGTGGTGCCGTCGGCGGCGACGTGCTCGATGCGCAGGGCGCCGGCCTCGGTGACGACGGCGGACTTCTCGGTGGAGCGGAAGTCGTTCTGGCCCATCGTCGCGACATTGGTCTTGGAGTCCGAGCTCCAGGCGCCCATGCGGTGCGGGTGGGTCTTGGCGTAGTTCTTGACCGAGCCGGGGGCACGGCGGTCGGAGTTGCCCTCGCGCAGGACCGGGTTGACGGCGCTGCCCTTGACCTTGTCGTACCGGGCGCGGACGTCCTTGTCCTCGTCGGTCTGCGGGTCGTCCGGGTAGTCCGGGAGGGCGTAGCCCTGTGCCTGGAGCTCGGCGATAGCGGCCTTCAGCTGCGGGATGGAGGCCGAGATGTTCGGCAGCTTGATGATGTTGGCCTCGGCCGTCTTGGCCAGCGCGCCGAGCTCGGCGAGGGCGTCGTCGATCCGCTGCCCCTCTTCGAGACGCTCGGGGAATCCGGCGATGATGCGCCCGGCCAGGGAGATGTCACGGGTCTCGACATTGACTCCGGCCGTCGAGGCGTAGGCCTGGATCACGGGCAGGAACGAGTACGTCGCCAGGGCGGGCGCCTCGTCAGTGTGGGTGTAGATGATGGTCGAGTCAGTCACCGGGTGTGCTCCGCTCCACGTCTGCGTCTGCGAGATTGCTCGACATCAAGATATCTCGTGATCGGCCTCGGTGGGAAAGGGCCCTGTCGGCTCCGTCGCGACGGTGCCCGTGAGCCGGTACGGGACGGGCGTGGCGCCCAGGTCGACGCGGCGGAGCAGGGCGAGCAGCACGAGCGTGACCGCCGCGCCCGCCCCGGCGACGAGGGCCTGCCCGGCCCGGTGGGCGAGGCGCGGGACGGACGGGTCGGCGGGCTCCAGGACGTACATGGAGTCGATCAGCAGGACGGTGCCGCTGCCGAGGCCGCCCACGGCGACGAGCGCGAGGGGCGCCACGACGAAGAGGGTGAACAGGGGGAGGTGCCGTGTGCGTGCGGGGGCCACCTTGCCGCGGCGGGCGAGGACCGCGACCAGCCCGCAGACCACGGCGAGGACGAGCAGGTCGGCGCCGATCACGTCGCTGGGGCGGTGCCATCCGGCGGCCACGGTGTACGCGCCCACGGCGAGGGCCCACAGGGCGCAGAGCCCCACGGCGAGACCTCGCGCGCGGTAGGGAACGACGAGGGTGAGCCCGAACATCACGCTCACCGCGATGGCGGTGTGACCGCTGGGGAAGCTGTTCGGCGACAGGTGCGCCGGGGCCTCGACGAGGTCCGGACGGGCCAGGAGGAAGCGCCTGAGCACCTCCGCGAGGAAGAGGGAGGCGGCGACGGCGCCCAGGGCGGTGACCGTGAGCGCGTATCGCCGGCGCAGCATCCCGATCGCGGTCAGGACGAGCAGGGCGACGGCGAGGGAGTAGACGGTGATGTGCTGGAGGGAGGGGTTCGCCTCGTGGGCGGCGGCGAGCGTCTCGTCGGTGAAGCGGCCGGTGAGGACGGCGTTCTCCCAGCGCTGGCCCGTCGCGGTCAGGACGAGTCCGGCGTAGACGACCGCCATGAGCAGCACCGAGCCGAGGCAGGCGCGGCGCATCCGCTTGCGTACCCGGGCGCTGAAGGAGTCGGCCGCTTCACCGGCGACGGCGGCGTACCACCAGGTGCCGTTCTCCAGCGACGGGATACTGCCGTCGGTACGGAGCCTGTCGTAGGGAGCCATGCTCCGATTCGAACCCGGTGGGGTCCGGCGCGCCCGCTGGACGCACCCGAACGAATCGCCGAGCGGTCGTTCCGGCGGCCGCGACGGTCACGGGGTGTCAGGCGCGGGCGTCGGGTGGCGTCCGGGCATCGGCCGGGCCGCTCGTCAGCCGTTCTCGCCGGCGTCCTCGCGGGGCCACTGGGCGTACACGGCGAGGCCGAGGCCGCAGAGCAGCGCAGCGAATCCGGTGTTGCTCACCGCGACGCCCACGCCCGGATCCTCGACGAGCAGCGCTTCGGCCGCATGGAGCAGGAACGCCACCGCGACCACGAGCTGCGCCCAGCCGAACACCGCCGTGCGGCGGATCCATCTGCGCTGGTAGGGCAGGATCCAGCCCCGCGTGAGGGCGAGCACCCCACCGATCGCGAACAGCAGCCCCGCCAGACCCACGGCCCAGCCGAAGTACGACGACATGCTCGCCCTTCCCCCCGATGCGCGATGCGCGATGCGCCGATGCGCCGATGCGGGCGGATCATGCCACAGCGGACCGTCCCGCGGGTGAACGCGCGTGGCGTCGAGTTCCGAAGAGGGTGAACGCCGTGTTCACCAGGGCCACATGACTGAGCGCCTGGGGCGTGTTCCCGAGCTGGCGGCCCGCGTGCGGGTCCCACTCCTCGGCGAGCAGCCCCACGTCGTTGCGGATGTCGAGGACGCGCTCGAAGGCGGTGCGGGCCTCGGCCGGACGGCCCGTCATCGCCAGCGCGTCGGCGTACCAGAACGTACAGGCCAGGAAGGCCCCTTCGGCGCCGTCCAGGCCGTCCACCTCGTGCACCTCACCGTTGCCGACGTCCGCGTACCGGCGGACGAATCCGCGGTCGTCGAGCCGGCCCATCGCCTCGACCGTACTCAGGACGCGCGGATCGGACGGCGGGAGGAAGCCGAGCCTGGGGATCAGCAGCGCCGTCGCGTCGATGCGCCGGGCGCCGTAGTACTGGACGAACGACTGCTGCTCGTCGCTCCAGCCGCGCGCGCACACCTCGTCGCGCAGTTCGCTCCGCATGGTCTGCCAGCGCTGGACGGAGGCCCGCAGGCCGGCGACGCGGGCGAGGCGCACGGCGCGGTCGGCGGCGACCCAGGCCATGATCTTGGAGTGGACGAAGTGGCGGCGTGGGCCGCGCACTTCCCAGATGCCCTCGTCCGGTTCCCGCCGGCGCTTGTCCACGTAGTCCAGGAGGGAGGCCACGAGACTCCAGACGTGCGGGTCGATGGCGACTCCGGCACGGACGGCCGAGTAGATCGTGCTCAACACCTCGCCGTAGATGTCCATCTGGAACTGGTCGACGGCCGCGTTGCCGAACCGGACCGGCCTGGAGTCCTCGTAGCCGGGCAGCCAGTCGGCGCGCACCTCGGGGAGGTTGCGCTGGCCGGCGACGCCGTAGAGCGGCTGGAGGTCGGCGGGGTCGCCCGCGACGGCGCGCACGAGCCAGTCCGTCCAGGCGAACGCCTCGCGTCGGAATCCGCTGCGCAGGAGGCAGGACAGGGTGAAGGTGGAGTCGCGCAGCCAGCAGAACCGATAGTCCCAATTCCGTTCTCCCCCGATGCGTTCGGGGAGTGAAGCGGTCGCCGCGGCGACGATGCCGCCGGTCGGTTCGTACGTAAGGGCTTTGAGGGTGACGAGCGACCGGAGGACGGCGTCGCGGAAGGGACCCTCGTATCGGAATTGTGCGGTCCATTCGTCCCAGAAGGCGAGTGTGCGCGTCAACTCGGCCGCCACGTCGGGTGCCCGAGGCGGTGCGGAATGGGAAGGACTCCAGCTGAGGACGAAGGGAATGCGCTGACCCGCCGTCACCGACGCGTCGAGCGTGACGCATTCGTCGGTGACACCGATTTCGACACCCGGTCCGCACCGCAGATGGGCGGCGTCCGGGCCGGCCACGGTCGCGACCGTACGCCGGTCGACACGCCGCGACCAGGGGACCACGCTGCCGTGGTTGAAGCGCATCCTCAACTCGCCGTGCAGGTCGACGCGTCCGGAGACACCTTCCACCAACCGGACGATCTGCGGGGTCCGTTCACGTGGGGGCATGAAGTCGATGATGCGCACCGTTCCGGAGACGGATTCCCACACCGATTCCAGGACGAGTGAATCACCCCGGTAACTCCGGCGACTACACGGACGATTTCCGACCGGCGCCAGAGTCCATGCCCCGTGGGACTCGTCTCCGAGGAGCGCGGCGAAGCATGCGGGCGAGTCGAAGCGAGGCGCGCACCACCAGTCGACAGCTCCGTCCTTCCCGATGAGGGCAGCCGTCTCCAGATCGCCGATGAGGGCGTAGTCCTCAATTCGCCCTGCCATGAACGGATTGTAATCCCGCGAGGAATGCGGCGCACGGACGGAGGGAGGAGACCTTGACGTCACGGCGTTCCGCGCAGGATGCTGAAAGTCGCTTCCACAATTCCGGAGAAAGCGTTCTGGAGAAAGCCGTACCCATGGGTAGCGGGCCACATCCGATGCGCCGGTCGACCGACCGTTCACCCCACGCGGACACCCGCACGGTGAGCGTGGTGATCGCGGTGCGTCCCGGGGACCACGACACGGACCGGCTGCTGGAGCAAATACCGGCCGAGGTCGGCGAGGTCGTCCTGGTCGGGGCCGCGGAAGGTGCGTCGGCGAGGACACCGGATGCCACCGCGAGCGGGGCGGTCGAGCCGGGCGCCGCGCGCGCCGCGGTGACCGTACGCCGGCTCGGGCCGTGGGACTGCGCGGCGGGCGACGTCCCGCACGCGGGGCTGCTCGCCGCGACCGGCGAGTTCGTCGTGCTGATGGGGGCCGACGGCAGCATGTCGCCGATGGAGATCCCGCACTACCTGCACTACCTGGACAGCGGGTACGACTTCGTCAAGGGCTCACGCTTCATCGCAGGCGGCGGCGTCGCCGACTACCCGCTCGTGCGCAGACTCGGCCACAGCGCGCTGCTCCGACTCGCCCGGCAGCTCTACGGCCAGCGTCTGACAGACCTCTGGTACGGCTTCTGCGCCTTCCGCCGAGGCTTCGTCGACCTGCTCGACCTGCGGGAGCACGGGGTGGAGCTGGGCGCCGAGCTGGTCACCCACGCCCTGCACTACGGGCTGCGGATCGCCGAGGTGCCGAGTCTCGAACTGCCGCGCCGCCACGGCCTGTCGCCCGCCCGCACGTTCCGTGACGGGACACGGATCCTGGGCGGACTGCTCGACGAGCGCCCGCACAACGCCCTGCATCGCCTGAGGCCGTCGCCGCGTCTCGCGGGCCGGGCGGAACGGGCCGACCACGCTTGACGGATCAGAAATCCGATGCTAACGCTTGAAGTCAGGCATTTTGGACGCATGACAGACCCTCGGCAGGGTCCGGTTGCCGGAAGAAGTTCCTCGTGAGGTCATATCTGCTCGGCAGGACGCCGGCGGCACCCGCTCCGCATCCGCTGCGACGGGTGACCGACTGGCCCTCCGCCGAGTCCCGGCGCCGTAGCCCGTGCGTCCCGGCCCGCCGCCCCGCGCCCCATCCCGGACGACGGGCGACCGACCGGCTCCTGCCCGCGGTCCGCACCCGCCGTTGTGCCGTGCGCCGTCCGCGTACGGCAGCCCGGCGCCGGCGTTCCCGTGCCGTCCGCGCCCGCGCCGCGCACGCCCGACGCGGCGGCGGATCACCCGGCTCACCCTCGGAACCCGCCGGACACGGGGGCCCTGTCCGGCCCGAAGCATGCACGAACTCCGCCTTCGACGCGCTCTCCGACGCGCGCGAGCGCGCGGCGGGGCGCACCGAGGTGACGGGGCGGGACCTCGACGAAGACCGCTTCCGGCCGCTGCCGCGCCGCCACCGCTGTGACGAGGTGCGCGCGCCGGAGGCCCTGAGGAGGCTCGACGTGCGCGAGGCGACGGTCTTGCCCGCCGGCGGCCGGGACGTGCTCGTCGGCACGCCGAGCCCTCCGTGGGGGATCCGGCCATGAGGACCGCCGACACCGTCGCCCTGCGCGCGCCCGCCTTTCGGGACGACGTGGTGCTGCGTCCGCTCGTCGTCGCCCTGCTCATGTACGTGTCCGGCCTGACGGCCGGCTGGTTCGCCGGCGGCGTGCCGGGGATGGCGACCGGCGGGATGTGCGGGACGGTGGTCGCTCTGGGCGTCCTGCTCGTCCGCGAGGCGGGCCGACGTGGGCCCGCCGTTCACGCCGGCGCGCCACGGCGCGCCGCCGCGCGCAGGATCCTGACCCGCTCGTGGCGGCGCCTCCGCCGCCACGGCACCCCGGCCTCCGCCCCTCGTCCGCAGGGGCCCCTCCCGCCCGGTGCCGTGCCGGACGCGGCCGGGGCCCCCACGGCCGGACCGCACAGGTCGCGGCCGGACGAGGGCGTGTCGGACGGTTCCCTTCCGCAGGGGAGCGAACCGGACGGGATCCCACCGAGTGGCGCCGGACCCGACGAGACCGCATCACACGACTCCCAGCCGCCCGAGTCCCGGCCGCACGTGTCCGGACTGCCCGAGTCATGGCCGCCCCAGTCCAGGCCGCACGCGTCCGGGCAGCACGGGACGGAGCCGTACCGGCTCCCGCCGGACGGGTCCGGGCGGGACCGGAACTTGCCGGAGGTCGCCGGGCCCGACGAGGCCAGGCCACACGAGACGTGGCCGGACGAGGACGTGCCCGAGTGGTCCCTCCCTCCCGGTACCGCGGCGGAGTCGGCCGGGCCCCACGGGTCCCGGCTGGACGAGGGCGCGTCGGACAGGCCCCGTCCGCAGGGGAGCAAGCCGCACGGGACCCCACCGGGTGGCCCCGGGCGCGACGAGACCGCATCGCACGGGTCATGGCCGCCCCAGTCCCGGCCGCACGTGTCCGGGCAGCACGGGACGGAGCCGTACCGGCTCCCGCCGGACGGGTCCCGCCGGGACCGGACCTCGCCGGAGGTCGCCGGGCCCGACGAGGCCAGGCCACGCGAGACGTGGCCGGACAAGCACGTGCCCGACGGGTCCCTCCCGCACGGAAGGGCGCCGGACTCGGCCCGGGCCGCCACGGCCGGGCCGCTCGGGTCCCGGCCGGACGGCGAGCCCCTGCCGGGTGAGGCCCGGGCCGGTGGGGCGGGTGGTGGGCGGGAGTCCGGGCGTGCGCTTCGGCTGCTGGTCGACGCCGTCTGGCGGGGCGACGCCCCGGCGGCGTCCGACGAGGAGCTGCGTGCCGCGCTGGCCGTCGCCCGGGACAACCAGGTCGAGGGCCGACTGGCGCAGGTCTACCCCCGCCAACTGGCCTCGACGCTCCACGCGGTGGACGACGCCGGCCGGCTCTTCCGGCGCAACGTCGTCGAGTCGACGGACCGGCTGAGCGCGGCGGCCGTCCCCACGGTGCTCGTCAAGGCCGATCTGCCGGGCGATCTCACCCTCGGAAGCTTCGATCTGGTCGTCCCCACGGACCGCTGGAAAGCGGCCCAGAAGGCGCTCGGCGGCTGGTACGTCGAGCGGTCGACGCACTGGCTGGAGCGGTCCACCTCGGTGCTCCTGAAGCCGCCCGACGGCCCCTCGGCCCAGTTGCACACCGCCGTGGCCTGGCGCGGCGTCTCGGTCATGGCGACGGACCGCCTCTTCGCCCACGCCGTCCCCGACCACGACGGCCGCGCCTGGCTCGTCCCCTGCCCCGCCGACCGGCTGAGGATCTGGCTGGCCCTGGGCATCTTCCGCAACCAGACCCTCGATCTGTCCGAACTTCTCGCGCTGCGCGAGCTGCTGGCCCCCGAGGTCGTGGCCGAGGCGCGCGCCCAGACCGCTCGCGAGGGCTGGTCCGTCGGCGGAGACCGGGCCCTGGAGCTCGCGACCGAGGCGATGGCCACGCTCGACCGGGGCGAGTTCGTACAGCTGCCCCTGCCGCTGCCCGTCACGACGTCGCTGCGCACCGGCGTGGAACACGCCGGGCATCTGCTGACCCGCGGGCGGGCCTCCACGGCGGCCCGCGAGGTCGCCCTGCGGGTGCCGCTCGCCGTCACCGAGCGACTGCGGAGGCGCACCTCATGAACACGGCGCGGCCTCTCCTGATCGCGGTCTCCGGGCCCGACGGCACGGGCAGGTCCGCGCTGGTCCGGCGCATGGCCGGGCTGCTGCGGCAGCGCGGTGTGGCGGTGACGACGCTCCACGGCCGTTTCCCGGGCCGTGGGTTCGGCTCTCCTCCGCGGGTGAGGGATGAGGAGGAGACGGTACGGCGCCCTGACGATCCCCCGCGCCGGGGATCGTGGGCGCGCCGTGCCCGCGCCCTGCTCGACGCCGGCGACCTCTCCGTACGCACGCGTGCCGCGCGGCGCGCGCTGGCGACGCGGTCCCGAGGGCGTCCCGCCGTCGTGCTGACGGACGGCGGGCCGCTGGACGGGCTGGTCGCGTTCGGCCTCACACCGGAGCACCGCGCCTCGGACCGCTTCGCCCGGCTCGTCCGGCGCTACGACCTGACCCTGCTGGTGGAGACCGGTCCCGTCCCCTCGCGGTACCGCGCCTGGGCCTCGCGCCTGCCCCGGGTGGTACGGCTCGACGGCGAGCGCGCCCCGTCGCGGGTCGCGGCCGAGGCGGTGGAGCGGATGCTCGACACCGTACGGACCCGGCGCCTCCCGGAACCCGAGGAGGGCGGACGCGGGGCGCGGCGGAAGCGGATCGTCGTCTCGGTCTACGACGAGACGGGCGACCTCGACCACCGGGACGGTGGCGCCCTGGTGGTCGAGAAGGTCTCCCGGAGGCTGTCGGACGAGTTCGACGTGACGGTGGTGACGGCCGGACGGCGCGGTGTCTCCCTCCGTCGTGACGGCATCCGTTACGTCTATCTCCCGGTCCGCTGGGCCGGGCCGCGCGCCGGGCGGCTGCTCTTCCTGACGCTCCTCCCCTTCGTGGCCCGCAGGCTTCCCCACGACGCGTGGCTGGAGAACTTCACGCCACCGTTCTCGACAAGCTTCCTGCCGCTGTTCTCCCGGACGCCGGTCGTCGGGATCGACCAGGGCCGCGGCGCCGAGGCGCTCTGGCGCCGCTACCACGTCCCGTTCTTCCTGGTGGAGCGGCTCGGGCTGCGCTGCTACCGGCACATCGTGGTGCTGAACGAGGCCGACGCCTCCGCCGTCCGACGGCTCAGCCCCCGGGCGGACGTCCAGGTCATCGCCAACGGCGTCGAGCAGCGGCAGATCGACGAGGCCGCGATCGGAGCGGGCCAGCACATCCTCTTCCTGGGACGGATCGACACCTGGGTCAAGGGGCTCGACCTGCTTCTGGAGGCGTACCGGCTGAGCCGTCCTCCGCTGCCGCTGGTGCTGGCCGGCAGCGGTACGCAGGGGGAGGAACGCAAGCTGGCGGCGCTGCTCGCCGCGCACCCGGGCAGCGTCCGCTGGGTGGGGTTCGCCGGGGAGGAGCTCAAGCGGGACCTCCTGCGGAACAGCGCCTTCCTGGTCATGCCGTCGCGCCACGAGAGCTTCGGCCTGGTGGCGCTCGAAGCCATGTCGTACGGGAAGCCGGTCGTCCACTTCGATCTGCCCGCGCTGCGGTGGATGCGCGACGGAGGCGACGTGGCCGTCCCGCCGTTCGACGTCGTGGCGCTGGGCGACCGGATGCGGATGCTGGCCTCCGACGAGCGGGCGCGGCGCGCCCTCGGGCGGCAGGCCGGACAGGCGGCGCAGCACTACACCTGGGACGAGATGACGGGCCGGTACCTGGCCCTGACGCGCCGTCTGGTGGACGACTCCGTCCGCGTGCGGCGGCCGAGGCGGGACAGGAGGGCCGGGGCATGGCCGACGAGCCGCTGACCACGCCGATCGCACCGGACCACCTCCCGGTCGTGCTGTCACCGCGTCCCGAGGCGGGCGTGCCGCCGAACCGTACGCTGCCGCCCCGGGCCGATCCCGGGCGTGGATCATGACCGTCGGCCCGCGGCCACCGCGTGTCCTGCTCCTGACCGGCAGCCCGCTGGACGGCGCGGACGGAGCCGACGTGGCGCTGGCGAGGGACGTGCTCGGGGCCCTGCCCGACATGGACTTCCTCTGGTTCCGCCAGTGGCCCGCGCGACGTGGCCGGCCGCCCCCGCCGGCCGGCCGGGCGATCCGTCTGTGGACCCCGGGCAGTTCCCCGCACGGGCGCCCGGTCGTTCTGCAGGCCACGCTCGCCGGGGCCGTCGCCGCACGTCGCGCCGACCTGGTCCACGCGTTCGTGACCGTCGGACAGGCCTTCCCCGCCTTCTCCTGGCTGCGCCCCGTGATGCTGGGAGCGCGCCCGGTCGTCCACACCGTGCCCGGTGTGGACGAGGCGCGGCTGCTCGCGAGGACCCGGCCACTGGGGACGACGGTCGCGCTGTCGGAGTCGATGGCCCGGCGGCTGCGTGCCGCGCACTTCGGTGACGTCCGGGTGATCCCGCCCATGGTCCGGCTGAGCGAGTGGCCCTTCCTGCCGCGCCCCGGGGGTGTGCCGACGGTCCTCTACGCCGGCCGTCTCGATCCGCGGGGCGGTGTCGTGACCGCCGTCGAGGCGGCGGCGGAGGCGGCGCGGTCCGGGGCGGAGTTCCGGCTGGTCCTGGCCGTCCACGGGCGGCCGGGGCAGCACACGGCCGCGCTGCGGGAGGAGTTGCGGGAGCGGGCCGGGTCCGGGGGCCTGACCGACGTGGAGGTACGGGGCCATGTCGACGACATGCGTGCCCTGTTGGCCTCGACGCACGTGCTGCTCTTCCCGCCTCCCGTGGTCGGCGGCACGCCGGACATCCCGCTCACGGTCCTGCAGGCGCTGGCCACCGGGCGGCCGGCGGTGCTGAGCGACCTGCCGCAGTTCGCCGACTTCGGGGACGCGGTGCTGCGGGCTCCCGCCGGAGACGCCCGCAGGACCGGGCAGCAGCTCGCCTGGCTGCTGGAACAGCCCCGGGTCTGGGACATGCTCGCGGAACGCGGCCGGGCGGCCGTGGAGGAGTCCTTCGGGCCCGAGCGGTTCGCGGACCGGTACGGCGCCCTGTACCGGGAGTTGCTGGCCTGAGGCCGTCGGCGCCGCTCCGGTCGCTCTTGACGCAGGGCGCCAATCGTCGCAAAGTGTATGTATACGTCGTAAATGGGCGTTGTTGGTCTACAGCGGATACTTCCGGCTGTTCTTCGTGGGGCTGGAGTCCGCACACGGAGTGACCTGCGATGAGCAGTCTTTCGGTTGTCATGCCCGCATACAACGAGGCGTCCAATCTCCCCAAGGTGATAGCCGCCGTTCCGGTGGCAGAGCTGGCAGACGCGGGCTGGGAGACGGAACTGGTCGTGGTGGACAACGCGTCCACCGACGGCACGGGTGAGGTCGCCCGTTCGCTCGGGGCGCGTGTCGTGCCCCAGCCGGAACGGGGTTACGGCAACGCCTACCACGCCGGATTCGCGGCGGCTCGGGGCGACGTGATCGCCACCGGCGACGCCGACTGCACGTACCCGTTCGACGCGCTTCCGGGGCTGCTCAAGGTCCTGGACGCCCTGGACGTGGAGTTCCTGACGACGGATCGGCTCGTCCCCGCCAACCGCGACGCGATGCAGCCGACGCACTCCATGGGCAACCATGTGCTGAGCCTGGTGAGCCGCATGCTGTTCCACAACGGACTGCACGACTCGCAGTCGGGCATGTGGGTCTTCCGCCGCTACGTCTGGCAGTCCCTCGACGTCCGGTCGACGGGCATGGCGTTCTCACAGGAGATCAAGAACGCGGCGACGCTCTCGGGGTGCCGTTGCCTGGAGGTCCCGATCACGTACCGCGTACGCGGGGGTGAGGTGAAGCTGCACGCCCTGCACGACGGCACGGCGAACCTCTGCCAGCTCTTCGCGCACCGGTTCCGCCGCAGGAGCGCCTCCGCCGAACTCCCCGCGGGAGAACCGGCCCAGGCCCCCGAGCCCCTCACCGGTCGCAGTACGGCGTGAGCCCCGGGACCCCTCGGGACAGCGCCCCTCCACGACCCCTCGCCCCTACGGCCCCCACGGCTCCTCGCCCCTACGGTTCCTCTCTCGTGAACCGGTCGAGCAGCGCGTCCAGGCCGGCGATGAGGCCCGCGTAGCCGCCCCGCTCGGCGAGCACCGGAGTGATCTCGCGCAGGGTGGGCAGCTCCTGCGCCGGCATGCGGTGCAGGCCCAGCCGGAACGAGGGGTCGGGCTCCGCGGGGTTGTCCACCATCGCACCCAGCTCCACCGAGACGTAGCCGAGGATCCACGCCGTGACGGCACGGAAGGCGGCCGCGGCCTGGACCGGCCCGAGCCCCGCCCTCCTGAGCAGAGCGAGCATGCGTTCGTGGCTCCTGAGGACCGCGAGCGGCCGCTGCGCCAGGGGGACCGCCAGCATGCGGGTGGCGAGCAGGGGCACGACATGGGGGTGCCCGAGGCACGTCTGGTACGTCTGCAGCGCCATCCTGTGCAGTCCGGCTCTCCAGTCGGCATCCGGGGCGGCTGCCTGGGCCTGGTCGGGGTGCTGTTCCAACTCCAGGTAGAGGGCCTCGACCAGCCCGTCCAGGAGCGCGTCCTTGCCGTTGGCGTACCGGTACAGGGCCATGGCCTCCACGCCGAGTTCGGCGCCGAGGCGGCGCATGCTCAGCGCGGACAGACCCTCCCGGTCGACGAGTTCGAGGGCCGCCGCCAGCACGACCTCCCGGCTGAGCCTGCCGCGGTGCCCGTGGTCACCCGCCCGACGCGCGGGGCGGGCTGCCGAGTCCTGTGCCATGAGCGTTCCTCCTCACCACCCGACCTTATGGGTGCGTCGCCGTCTTGACTCTGCCCGAGCAAGAGCACAGTATGGACGTATACGGCGTAAATAGACGAAATCATCTTATGATGGAAATCTTCCGTATGCGGGGTGCTACCCCGATCGGGAGGTCATGTGCGCCTTGCGTGCTCGGGGCTGAGTGTTCGCGCGTGTGCGCTGAAAACGTCCCAGGGCCCACAACGGGTGTTCCCACGGAGTGACCTGCGATGAGCAGTCCGTCGGTTGCCAAGCACGCATGGAACGAGGCGTCGGAAGCCTGCCGGCGCTCGATGCGCCGGCTCCGCCCCCGTCCGCGCAGGAGGCCCTTGCCGCCTCGCCTGCGCACGGTCGTCCTGGTCCTGCTGGCGGTCGTGGTGGCCGCCGTCGTCGCCGTCGCGACTCCCGCGATCCGCAAGGAACTGACGCAGTCCTTCTCACCGGTGCCCGCCCGGTACACCGAGCTGTACTTCACCAGCGCCCCCGTCGTCACGGGGGGCTCGGTGCTCGTCCCGGTCTCCGTGGAGGACCGCGGGCCCGGCGAACGGACACACCGGCTGCGGGTCTCGGTCGAGGCGGCCGACGGCCGCACCACGGCGTCGACCACCACGGCCCTCACACCGGGCTCCGACGCTCCCGCGTCGGCCGTCTCCCGACTGCCGCTGCGCGAGGGTTCCGTCATCGTCCGCGTCGCGCTCCTGGACAGCAGCCAGAGTCTGCACTTCCGGCTGCCCGCCCAAGGCGCCCCGGCACCCGGGAGTACCCCATGACCGACGAAGGACGCGCGCGCCCCCGTGTCGTGGTGACGACGAGCTGGGACGACGGGCACCGGCTCGACGACCGCCTCGCCACCCTGCTCGACCGGTACGGCATCGCCGGCACGTTCTACATCGCGCCCCACAACGCCGAGATCGCGGCCCGCGACCGGCTCTCCCCGGCGGGCGTCCGTGAGCTGGCCGAGCGGTTCGAGATCGGCGGGCACACGCTGACGCACCAGCGCCTTCCGCGGCTGACGGACAGCGCCGCCGCCGACGAGATACGCGCGGGCAAGGAAGAGCTCGAGGGCACGGTGGGCGCGGCGGTCACGAGCTTCTGCTATCCACGCGGGGAGTACACCGCGGCCCACGTCGACTCCGCCCGGGCGGTGGGCTTCGAGCGCGCGCGCACCGTGCGCCGCAACTCGCTCGCCGCCGGTCCGCCGCTGGAACTGCCCACCACCGTCCACGCCTACGCCCACCGCGTCGACGGGCCGGTCGCCCTGCGCCTGGCGCGGCTGCGGCCGCGAAGGGCCGCCAAGCTGTTCCTCCAGTGGGACGAGCTCGCCGTCGGGTGGTTCGACCTCTGCCTGGAGCGCGGTGGCGTGTTCCACCTCTGGGGCCACAGCTGGGAGGTCGACGCGCACCGCGACTGGCACCGTCTGGAGCGCGTGCTCAGCCACATATCGGGACGCACGGGGGTCGGTTACCTCCCCAACCGCGATCTTCCGGAACGGGTGCGGTGATGACCGCCCACCCGCCCGGAGGAGGCGCCGCGACCACTGCCCCGCCGGTGGAGCGTGCGGCGGACCGCGTCGGACGGCGCCTCGTCGCCCGCCGGGGCATCCTCGCCGCGACCGTTCTGGCCACTCTGGTCGAGCTCCTGCCCGGCGGGCTCACCCCCTTGCCGACCCTGGCCGGGATCTGGCTCCTCCTCGTCGCACCGACCGCGGTCTGGTACGGGCCCGCCTCCCGGATCGTGTCGACGCGGGACGGACGCGTCCTGCTGGCCGCCGGACTGAGCGTCCTCTCCTCCGTCGTCGTGGCCCTCGTGGTCAACTCGGCTCTTCCGCTCGTCGGGGTCGACGGGCCGCTCACCCGCGCGGCGCTCGCCGTCGCCTCGGCCCTGGCCGTCACGGTCACCGCCGCCGTGGTGGACCCTCCGGCCAAGGACCCGGCCGCTCCCCCCTGGTGGCTGCGGTACCGTGCGCGCGGCCTGCCGGCCGGCCTCGTCGCCGTGACGGCCCTGGGAACGCTCGCGCTCGTGCTCTCCGTCGCGGGGCCGGTACGGCTCAACAACCAGTTGGGCTCGGGAGCCAGTATCGCCGCGCTGGTCGTCATCGGGACCCTCCTGGGGCTCCTGATGCTCAGGCACCGCCGCTACTCCTCGCCCGTCGTGGGCGTCGGCCTGTTCTTCGCCGCCGCCGGACTGCTGTTCCTCAGCTCGCTGCGCGGCTGGTACATCACCGGCCACGACATCCAGCGCGAGTACGAGGTCTTCGGGCTGACGTCGGACCAGAGCCGCTGGGACATGTCCACGTTCGCCGACCCCTACAACGCCTGCCTGAGCATCACCCTGCTGCCGACGTCCTGGGTCCGGCTGACCGACATTCCCGGGCCGTACGTCTTCAAGGCGGTCCTGCCTCTCCTCTTCGCACTCGCACCCGTGCTCGTCCACCGCTCGGTGCGCAACGTGGCGCCCCCGTTCGTGGCGGTGCTCTCGGCCGTCCTGTTCATGATCTTCCCGACCTTCTTCACGGACATGATGTTCCTGACCCGTCAGGAGATCGCGTTCCTCTTCCTCGGATGCGCGATGCTCGTGCTGACGGACAGAGGCCGGGCGCTGCGCCGACGCCGGATCACCTTCGTGGTGCTGGCCGTCGGCGTCGTCCTGGCGCACTACTCGACGGCATACCTGTTCCTCGCGGCGCTCGCGCTGGCGCTCGGGGCGGACTTCTGCTGGCGGATGCTCTCGCGCACCCGGCGTGCGCGGCCCGCGGCCGCCGGGGAGCCGGCCTTCGTGACCTGGTGGATCGTCGTGTCCGCCGTGGCCGCAGCGCTCCTGTGGACGGGCCCGCTGACCCATACGGCCGGCCAGCTCAGGTCCACCGTCGTCACCACCGTGCAGGAGGTCACGGGCGGCGGCAGGGAGCCTTCGGCCTGGTCGTCCGACGTGGCGTACAGCCTGTTCGGCGGGGAGCGGAGCAGTCCGGCGGAGCGGCTGCGCGACTTCCAGACCGTCACTCTGAGCGGCACGGCCGCCGAG
The DNA here is from genome assembly GCF_042671585.1 of Streptomyces sp. NPDC127129. Classification (NCBI taxonomy): domain Bacteria; kingdom Bacillati; phylum Actinomycetota; class Actinomycetes; order Kitasatosporales; family Streptomycetaceae; genus Streptomyces; species Streptomyces sp. NPDC127129. The sequence continues at coordinate 108,880 of NZ_JBHXTV010000017.1, read as the reverse complement.
CGGGCGGCCGGGGTGTACGTGCCGTGGTCGGTGGCCCCCGACGGTGCGGCCGTCGAGCCCGCACCGGAGCCGCGCCTCCCCCTCACCTCGCTCGGGCAGGCGGCGGAGGACCGGGGCGTCGACGTGTCGGCGGTCGGCGACTTCCTGCGGCAGGCCGTCGCGCGGCTGTGGCAGGTGTTCCTGCTGCTCGGCATCGTCACCTCCCTCTGGGGGCGGCGCAAGGAGTTCCGGCCGACCCGTGACCAGGTGACCCTGGCCGCCGGCATGGTCGCGGTCGTCGGGATGCTCACCGTGCTGCCGCAGCTCTCCGTCGAGTACGGCGTACTGCGCGCGTTCCAGCAGGGGCTCTTCGTCTTCGCGCCCTTCATCGCGGCCGGGGTGGTGTGGGTGTGCCGTTGGGTGGGACGGCGGTGGACGGAAGCGCTGGCCTGCTCCGTGGTCCTGCTGCTCTTCTTCGACCTGACGGGAGCGCTGCCCCGGCTCTTCGGCGGGAATCCGCCGCAACTGCACCTCGACAACGCAGGCACGTACTACGACATCTACTACCCGCACGACCAGGAGCGCGCGGCCCTGGCCTGGCTGACCGCCCGTACTCCGCCCGGCGAACTCGGGGACGTCCAGTCGGAGAACCTGAGCGACCGCTACAACCTGAGCCACGACGGGACCTCGGTCCCCACCACGGCGAGGAACGACATCTACCCGTTCCTCATCCGTGAGGACGCGACCGTGCTGCTGGGCACGACGACGATGCGCAGCGGCGAAGCGACCATCTTCCACCGCGGTGACCTGGTGACCTACAAGTACCCCACCAGCCTTCTGGAGGAGACGAAGAACAAGATCTACAGCAGCGACGGGGCGGAGATCTACCGATGAAGGCGCGGGCACGGCCGTACTCGGGCCCCCCTGCCGGCTCCGCCGGCGGAGGCGGGAGCACACGGCGTCAGGACCAGCTGACCCGCAGCTCGTTCTTCCTGATGGCCTCGTCGCTGGCGATGGCCGTACTCGGCTTCGTCTTCTGGATCATCGTCGCCCGTCTCTACCCGCCCGAGCAGGTGGGTCTCGCCACGACCCTGATCTCGGCGACCGAACTGATCGCCTTCTTCAGCCTCTTCGGGCTCAACAGCACGCTCATCCGCTTCCTCGCCCCCGCGGGTACCCGCAACGCGCAGATCACCAAGTCGGTACTCCTCGTGGCGGGCGCCGCGTGCATCCTGGCGTCGGCCTACCTCTTCGGCCTGCGCTGGTACGGCCGCGACCTGCTGTTCGTACGGTCCGACCTGCTGCTCGCGGCCGCCTTCGTGGCGTTCTGCGTCTTCGCCGCCCTCAACCAGCTGACCGACGCCGTCTTCATCGGTGCCCGCAAACCGCAGTTCAACCTGATCGTCGACGGAGGCGTCCAGGGACTGACGAAAATCGTTCTCCCCCTGCTCCTCGTGGGTGTCGGATCGTACGGAATCGTCACCGCGTCCGGTGGCGCCTGCGCCGCGGCGGTGCTCGCCTCCTTCTTCTTCCTGTGGCGCAGGGTCGGCTTCCGCGTCGACCTCAAGCTCCGCCGTGCCCCCCTGCTCCCCCAGGCCGGCTTCTCGGCCGCGAGCTACGCGTTCAGCTCGCTGACCCTGGTGCCGATCCTGGTGACGCCGCTGATCGCGCTGCACTGGCTGGGTGCCGCCGCAGCGGGCTACTACTTCGTCGCCTTCCAGATCGCGAACCTGCTGAACACCCTGTCCGACAACGTCGGAGAGGCCCTGCTCGCCGAAGTCTCCTACGACGAGTCGCGGTTCGCCGACATGCTCAGGCGCTCGGCCCTCATCCTCGCCTCGGTACAGATCCCCGCCTCGGTCGTCCTCGTCGTCGCCGCAAGCCTGGTCCTGCGGTTGTTCGGCGGCTCGTACGTGGACCACGCCCGGGGCCCGCTGATCGTTCTGACGGTCGGCGCCCTCGCCGTCGCCCTGCGGACGTGGGTCAGCTTCGGGCTCAAACTGGCCGGCCGCCTCGGGCACCTGGTCGCGAGCGGCGTCGTCCTCACCGCGGTGACCGTCGGCCTCGCGATCGCGTGGGCGCCGAAGGGCCTGGTGTGGATCGGCTTCGCCTGGCTGGTGGGCAACCTCGCCTCCGGCGTCTACGGCTGCGTCGCGCTCTTCGCCCGACGACGAACCGTCCGTCGCCCGGCGGCCACGCCGGAACCCACTCCGCCCGGGGGAGACAGCCGATGACCGCCACCGCGACCGTCGCGCCGCCCTTCGCCGGGCGGCCGAGAACCCCGGCCCTCGTGCCAACCCCAAGACTCACCACGTCACCCGCCTCTCACGTGATGAGACACGCGCCGAAGGAGGAACCGTCATGACACCGCGCGCCGTCCTGCTCGCCTCCCCGTACTTCCCGCCCGCCCTCGGAGGACTGGAGCAGTACGTCTGGAATCTCGCGCGATCGCTGAGGTCCCGGCACGGCATGCGGGTCGTCGTCGCCACGACCGCGCCCCGCGGCACACCCGGCGGACGGTACGACCACCCCGACGGCTTCCCGGTCTACCGTCTGCCCGCTCCCCTGCGGATCTCCCACACACCGCTGGGCCTGCACTGGAGCGGCCGCCTGCGCACCGTGATCGAGCACGAGGGAGTCGAACTCGTCAACGCGCACGCGCCGGTGCCCCTCTTCGCCGACGCCGCCGCGCAGGCGTGCGGCGACCTGCCGTTCGTGCTGACCTACCACACGGGCCGGATGCGCAAGGGCCATCTCCTGCCCGACCTGGTCTGCGCGGCCTACGAGCGGACGGTGCTGGCCCGGACAGCCGGACGCGCCGAGGAGATCGTGTGCTCGTCCGACTACGTCCCGGGTGACCTGCCCCGGCTCTTCGCGGGCCGGTGCACGACCATCTCGCCGGGCGTGACCCTGGAGAGCTTCCCGGCGAGCCCGGTGCCGGACGCGCCACGCATCGTCTTCGTCGGTTCGCTGGACCGGGCCGCCGCCTACAAGGGGCTTCCCGACCTGCTGCGAGCGGTGAGGCAGCTCGTCGGCGAGTTCCCCGATCTGCACCTCGACGTGGTCGGAGACGGCTCGGGGGCCGCCGACCACAAGGTACTCGCACACCGTCTCGGCATCTCCCGGCACGTGGCGTTCCGGGGGCGGGTCGAAGGCGCGGACCTGGCGGCGGCCTACCGCGACGCCCGCGTCCTGGCGCTGCCCACGCACTTCGACAGCTTCCCGTGCGTGCTCGTCGAGGCGATGGCCGGCGGACGCCCGGTGGTGACGACCCCTGTGGGCGGCATCCCCTCGCTCGTCGAGGACGGGAGCAACGGGCTCCTGGTGCCCCCCGGGGACCCGCGGCGCCTCGCGGACGCGCTGGCGAAGGTGCTCGGCGACCACGCCCTGGCCCAGCGCCTCGGCAGCGCCGGCCGGGAGCACGTGGCCCGCGAGCTGACCTGGGACCGGCAGAGCGACCGTACCGTCGAGGTCTTCGACCGCGCCGCCGATCCCGGTCGCCGGGCGCGCACGGTCGCCGTCGTCGCGCCCAACTTCCCCCCGCGGCGCGGCGGTGTCGAGCACTACGCGCACCGCGTCGCGCAGGCGGTCGCCGCGGATCCGGGGATGCGTGCCGCGGTCATCACCGCGAGTACGACGGGATGGCGTACCTCCGTGGGCGTCGAGGACGGTGTGCCGGTCGTCCGTCTGGGCACCTGGGTGCGTCATCTCAACACCCCGGTCAACCCGTTGTGGCCGTTCCAGTTGCGCCGCTGGCTGCGGCGCCTCCGCGTCGACGTCGTCCACGCCCACGCGCCCGCTCCCGGCCTGGGCGACCTGGCGATCGCCTGCTCCGGGAGCAGGCCGGCCGTGATGACCTACCACGCGGGGTCGATGCTCCAGGGCCACAAGGACGTCGATCTGCTGGTCCGCGCCTACGAGCGGTACGCCCTGCCCCGGGTGTTCGCCCGCGCCGACGCGCTCGTCGCCAGTTCCCCGGTCTCGCTGGCCTTCGGCCGTCCGGGGGCCTTGGAGATCAACCCGGGGGTGGACGTGGAGCGGTTCACTCCGGGGCCGAAGGCGTCCACCCGGCCGCGGACGATCGTGTTCGTGGGACGGCTCGACCGGGCCTCCCCCTGGAAGGGCGTCGACGTGCTGCTGCGCGCCTTCGCGATTCTGGGTGACGAACTGCCCGAAGCCAGGCTGCGCCTGGTGGGAGGCGGGGACGCGGCAGCCGGCCACGCGGCACTCGCCGAGCAGCTCGGCATCACCGACCGCGTCGAGTTCACCGGAAGCGTTCCCGGAGACGTGCTGCTCGACGCGATGCGGAACGCCGCCGTGCTGGTCCTGCCCTCGCTCACCGCCGCGGAGTCCTTCGGCATGGTGCTCGTCGAGGCCATGGCCTGCGCCACCCCCGTCGTCGGATCCGACGCCGGTGGCATCCCTTACGTCATCACCGACGAGGACAGCGGCCTCGTCGTGCCGAGCGGCGACGCACAAGCCCTGGCGAAGGCCTGCGCACGTGTGCTGAGCGACGGCGACCTCGCCGACCGGCTCGGCGCCAACGGCAGGCGGCGCGCCGTCGAGCACTACGCCTGGCCCGCCCTCACCGACCGCTACCTCGACCTGTTCCGTTCACTGCCCCCGACACCCGCCGGCAGCGGCCTCCGGCACTGACCCGGGCAGATCCAGTGTCAGGAGCCTTCTCATGAACTCCCGTTCGGTTCTGATCGTGGCACCGCACCTCCCGCCCGACGACACCGGTCCGATGGCGCAGCACGTGTGGCGGCTCGCGCGTCTCCTGCACTCCCGCCACGATCACCGGGTGGTGGTCGTGGCCCCCTCTGTACGGGGAACGAAGGGGCGACGCCGCGAAGGCCGCGAAGGCATGACGGTGTACCGACTGGCTGCTCCCGGCACCCCGTTGGCGCTGCGCTGGGGGAACGACCTGCGCCGCATCGTCGAGAGGGAGCGGGTGGACCTCGTCGACGTCCACGTCCCCGCGCCCCTGCTCGCCGCCGCCGCGGCGCGGGCCTGCGGCGACCTTCCGTTCGTGCTGACCTGCCATACCGGCCGGCCCGCGCGGAGGCCACGTGTGCCGGTCTCCCGGCCGGTCCCGGCCCCGGTCTCCCGGCCGGTCCCGGCCCCGGTCGCCTCCCAAGCCCGCGAGATCGTGTGCGTGTCGGACTCGACGGCCGACCTGCCCGGGGTCCTCGCGGCCCGGGCCACCGCGATCGGCCGGCGGACCCCCGACGGCGCGCCGGGCGAACCGCGCTGGGACGAGCTGGTGGACCGTACCGTCGCGGTCTTCGACCGCGCCGCCGACCCCGGCCGACGGGCGCGCACGGTCGCCGTCGTCGCGCCCTACTACGCGCCTCACATCGGCGGCGTCGAGCTGTACGCGCACCATGTCGCGCACGCGGTCGCCGCGGATCCCGGGATGCGCGCCGCGGTCATCACGGCGAGCACGACCGGTCGGCGCACCTCGGTGTCCGTCGAGGACGGCGTGCCGGTCGTCCGCCTGGGCACCTGGACGAGCCGGTACGTCAACACACCGGTGAACCCGCTGTGGCCCCTCCAGTTGCGCCGCTGGCTGCGCCGGCTCCGCGTCGACGTCGTCCACGCCCATGCCCCGGTGCCCGGCCTCGGCGAACTCGCGGTCGCGGTGTCGGGAAAGCGACCGGCCGTCATGACCTACCACGCCGGAACCATGGTCAAGGGCGACAGGCTCCGCGACCGGCTCCTGGGCTGGTACGAGCGGTACGCCCTGCCCCGGGTGTTCGCCCGCACCCGCGCACTGGTCGCGGTGTCACCGGCCTCGCTGGCCTCCGGCCGTCCCGGGGCTCTGGAGATCACGCCGGGCGTGGACGTGGAACGGTTCACTCCCGGACCGAAGGCGTCCACCCGGCCGCGCACGCTCGTGTACGTGGGAAGGCTCGACCGGACGTCCCCCTGGAAGGGCGTCGACGTCCTGCTGCGCGCCTTCGCGACCCTGGCGGACGAACTGCCCGAAGCCAGGCTGCGCCTGGTGGGAGGCGGGGACGCGGCAGCCGACCACGCGGCACTCGCCGAGGACCTCGGCATCACCGACCGCGTCGAGTTCACCGGACCGCTCACCGGCGCCTCTCTCGTCGCCGAGATGCGGAACGCCGCCGTGCTGGTCCTGCCCTCGCTCACCGCCGCCGAGTCCTTCGGCATGGTCCTGGTCGAGGCCATGGCCTGCGCCACCCCCGTCGTCGGATCCGACGCCGGTGGCATCCCCTACGTCATCACCGACGAGCACACCGGCCTCGTCGTCCCCCGCGGCGATCCTCAAGCTCTGGCCAAGGCCTGCGCACGCGTACTGAACGACGGCGACCTCGCCGACCGGCTCGGCGCCAACGGCAGGCGGCGCGCCGTCGAGCACTACGCCTGGCCCGCCCTCACCGACCGCTACCTCGACCTGTTCCGGTCACTGGCACCCGCGCCTAGCCGCGGTTGAGGTCGGCGACCGCGTGGCGCAGCGCGTCGAGGGCGGGTTTCGCGCTCCCGTCGGCCCGGCGGAGACCGTAGAAGTTCTCGCTGTCCCGCCGGTCCGTGCCGAGATCGCGCTCCGCGTACCAGATCAGTGCGGCGACGAGCGGGGTCGAGGCCGCTGTGCGCACGGCGTCCGCGGCGATCTGCGCCTGACGGGCCTCCGGCACGTGCGTCGTATCCGCCCCGACGGTGCCCGGCCGGCCGTCCGACGCGGTTCCGGGACCGTTCGTCGGTGCGCCGAACTCGGTGATCCACACAGGCATCTTCGGTGTGCCGTTCGCGACGAGCACGCTCCTCAGGCTGTCCCGGGTGCCGTCGATCCGCTCCCACGGGGTACCCCACTCGGTCACGGCGCTCGCCAGGAACGGGTAGGTGTACGGGTGGTAGCCGATGGCGTCCACCAGGTGGTTTCCGCCACGCGCCGACACCCCCTGCAGGAACGCGGTCTGGGAGATGTTCCCGTCCTCGGTGGTGGTCGCCGCCAGCCCGCCGAGAATGACGTACGCCTCCGGATCGCTCGCCCGCAGGGCCCCGCTCGTCTCCCTCAGCAGGGCCGTGTACGCGCCTTCGTCAGGTGCGGGCGCCCACGACTGGGTGAGATTCGGCTCGTTCCAGACTTCCCAGGTGTGGACCCCTCGTGGCGCGTAACGCGTGGCGGCGGCGCCGGCGAACGCGGCGAAAGCCGCCGGGTCGGCGGGGCGGCACTGCTTGCCGGCGCAGCCGGCGGGGCGTGCCCACTCCGGTGTGAATCCGATGACCGGCAGGAGGGTCAGGCCGCGCTCCGCGACGGCGGTGACGACTCTGTCGAAGGCCTCCCAGCGGTACGTGTCCGGCCCGTCCGGTTGTACGTTCGACCAGAGCAGATCCGCCCTCACCCACTGCGCGCCGACGTCCACGGCGTCGTCGAGGGCGGCCTCGAGGTCCTTGTCGGACATCCAGACCAGACGGTCGCCGTAGGCGATTCCCACGCGCAGGTCGGCCGGGGCCCGAGAGGCGCATCCGGTGCTCAGGAGCGCGACGGCCGTGAACGCGGTCACCGCCATCATCGTGACCGACCGACGACGTCGGTGGTTTCCTCCCATCGAACCATCCTAACGTGGGGACCCGTCGCGAAGCCGCAGGTGGCGGGCGGTTTCCCGGGTCGGTCAGGGCCGCGGTGGCCGGTCCGTCCGGCGGGCCGTGAGGAGGAGAAGGCCCGTGTCTCCGTACTCGGGCAGGGTGCGGTCCTTCGCCAGCCGGCTGATGCGCAGCTCGTCGGTCAGCGGCGCGAAGACGGAGCGGATCGCGCCCGCGTCCACCGGGCAGGCCGGCCACTCCGGGCCGTCGCCGATGCGGTAGCTGGGCATGCGTTCCATGAAGGCGGCCACGAGATGCCCTCCGGGCCGTACCGAGCGGACGAAGTCGGCGCACAGCGCGGCGACCTCGGCGAAGTCCTCGGTGACGCTCTCGGCGACGAAGTTCATCGAGGCGAGGTCGTACGTCCCCGGGGAGACGTCGTCGGCGTCGCCGGGAACGATCCGTACCCGGGCCAGGGCCTCGGCGGGCGTCTCGGGCAGGCCGGGGTCGAGTTCGCGGCAGAGCGTGTAGAAGGCCTGCCAGCTCGCGTCGGGCCCGTTGACCAGCTGTTCGCGGAGATATCCGATGCCGGCCCGGCTGGGTTCGAGGGCGTCGATGCGCCGGCTGGCGGCGGCGGCCAGCATCAGGGGATACAGGTTGGGCCCGGCGCCGAACTCCAGGGAGCGGGCGATGCTGCCCGGCGCGAACTGCCGGTAGAAGGCGGCGTGGTGGTGGATGACGCCGATGTCGCACGGGTGCAGTTGCCGGTAGTTCTCCGCCAGGTAGTCGGAGACGGGCCACGCGTCCCAGTCCGCGTCGCGGTTGTGCCGGAGCGCCCGCGCCCGCGCCGACGAGCTCATCGGGAGTCCGCGGGCCGGCCGGCGGCGACGCCGGGGTGCGGACCTCCGTGCACCCGCTGCAGGGCGAAGCGCAGCGAGAGGTCGGTCAGCGCCGCGTTGAGCTGGCCGATCTCCTCGTCGGTGTTGGCGGCCGTGACCTGGATGCGGAAGCCCACCCGGTTGCGCGGGACGAGGGGGTAGCTGGCCAGTGTGACGTAGATGCCGCGCCCCCACAGGAACGACGCGACCGCTTCGAGGTCCTGTGCGTCGGCGAGCGGTATCTCGATGATCGGCAGTCCGTCGGTGTTGGGGGTGGCGATGTCCAGGGCGCGTACGTGGTCGAGGACCCGCGCGGTCTTGCGGTACAGATCGGCCCGGATGGCGTCCCCGCGCTCGGCGTTGACGTCGAGTCCGGCGAGTGCGGTGGCGAGCGAGGCCGTCGGGGAGGGCCCGGAGTAGAGATAGGGCGCGGCCGCGACCTTGAGGTGGTCCTTCAGCCACTTGGGTACGGCGAGGAAGGCGAGCAGCGACGAGTAGGCCTTGGAGAAGCCGCCGACCAGGACGACACCTTCGTAGGACTCACCGAGGTGGCGGATGATGCTGTTCCCCCGCGAGCCCCAGGGCGAGGACTCGCCGCTGCCCCGTTCGCCGATCACTCCGAACCCGTGGGCGTCGTCCACGTAGAGCAGGGCGCCGTTCTCACGGCAGATCCGGGCGATCTCGCGGAGGTCCGGGAAGTTGCCGGTCATGCTGTTGACGCCGTCCATGCAGACCAGGCGGCTCTCCCCGCCGGGGACGGAACGCAGTTGCACGTCCAGTTCCCACGGGCTGTCCGCCTGGAAGCGCTGCACGGTCGCGCCCTGGCCGCGGGCCACCACACATCCGTCGTACACCGTGCGGTGCGCCGTCGCCTCGACGAAGACGTGTCCGTCGCCGGCGAGCAACGGGATCACCGACTGGTGGATGAGGGTGATCGTCGGCAGCAGCAGGGTGTCCGGCGCGCCGAGCAGCTCGGTCAGCCGCTCCTCGATCCGGGGGTACAGCCGGGGGCTGCCGATCAGGCGGGACCAGCTGGGGTGCGTGCCCCAGCTGCTGACCTGCGGGCCGATCGACGCCATGATCTCCGGTTCGAGGTCGAAGCCGAGGTAGTTGCAGGAGGCGAAGTCGACGAGCCACTCGTTCTCGACGCGCAGCTTGCGGCCGTCGATCTCGTCGATGACGGCGTCGCACATCGGGCTGGTCCGCTTCAGCCGCTCCAGGTCGCGCCACCGGCGATCGCGCTGCGCCGGACCGCGCCGTGCACTTCCGGTCGGCCGGTTCCCCGCCGCCGGCGCCGCGGCGGCCCGTTCCCGCGCTGCCTCGGCCTCGGCCTGCTGCGCGGTCATCGGCCGGACGGACGCAGGGGGCCGCCCGGCGCCGGCACTGCCGGCGGGTGCGGACGTGGGGCCGGGCGAGGAGCGGCGCAGGAAGGACTCGGCCTGGTGGGCGGTCATGGGCCGGGCGAAGAGGTAGCCCTGGCCGTACTGGCAGCCCATGTCGGCGAGGAGTTCGCGCTGCCCCTCGTGCTCGATGCCCTCCGCCACCACTTCCAGGCCGAGAACGTCGGCGATCCGGACGATCCCCTCGACCAGGGCCAGCTGCTGCCGGTCGGTGGTGATGTCGTCGATGAACGACTTGTCGACCTTGAGCACGTCGATGGGGAACTCCCGCAGATAGCTGAGCGAGGAGAACCCGGTGCCGAAGTCGTCGATCGCGATGGAGACCCCGAGTTCACGCAGCTGCCGCATGGTGGTGCGGATCTGCTCGTCCCTGCGCATCAGCACGGTCTCGGTGAGCTCCAGGACCAGGGTGCCGGGTGCGAGCCCGGAGGAGTTGAGAGTACGGCGGACGTCGTCGAGGAGGCCCGGGTCGCGGAACTGCCGGGGCGAGACGTTGACGTTGACGTACAGCGGCGGCCGGCGTTCCGGTCGGGCCCGCTGCCAGCGGGCGACGTCGAGCGCGGCGTGTTCGAGCACCCAGGCGCCGAGCGGCATGATGTGCCCGCTCTCCTCGGCCAGGGTGATGAACTGGTCGGGCGGGACCATCCCGCGCCGCGCGTGCGGCCAGCGGATCAGTGCCTCGAAGCCGGCGACGCCCCCGCCGGCGACGTCGACGATCGGCTGGTAGCGCAGGGCGAAGGCGTGGTCGGCGATGGCCGTGTCCATGCCCTCCTGCAGTTCGTGGCGGGCGACGAGACGGGCGTGCAGCTCGGGCTTGAACCGCCGCCAGCGCTTCTTGCCCGCGGCCTTGGCGGCGTACAGCGCGAGGTCGGCGTGGCCGAGGAGCTCCTCGGCGTGGGCGCTGTCCAGGACGGTGGCGATGCCGACGCTCGTCGACACGGAAACGGCTCCGTCGGTGAGGTGGAAGGGCTGGCTCAGGGTGTGCACGATCTGGGCGGCGAGGGCTTCGGCGTCACCGGGTTCCTTGGCGCCCTCGATCAGGACGGCGAACTCGTCCCCGCCCAGCCGCGCGGCGGTGTCGCTGAGCCGCAGGACGGAGGTCAGCCGACGGGCGACGGCGACGAGCAGTTCGTCGCCGACCGAGTGCCCCATGGTGTCGTTGACGACCTTGAAGTCGTCGAGGTCGACGAAGAGCATGCAGGTCAGGGTGGAGTCGCGACGGCCGCGCAGCAGGGCCCGCTCGATCCGTTCGAGCAGGAGGACCCGGTTGGGCAGTCCGGTGAGCGAGTCGTGGAAGGCGCGGTGGGTGAGCTCGCGCTCCAGCTTCCGCTGCTCCGTCACGTCCCGCAGGGTGAGGACGAGACCGTGGACGGTCTGTTCGCTGCGGAGGTTGCTGCACCGGACCTCGACGTGCAGGTCCGTGGACTCGCCACGGCGCAGCTTCCAGTCGTCCCGGGCGTCCACGTCGTCGCGCGAACGGACGCCCGCGAGGATCCGCAGCGCGCTGGCGGCGTCACCGGGAGCCAGGAGGTCGGTCAGCGGCGTCCCGGGCATCAGCGCGTGTCCGAACATCGTCTCGGCCGACGGGCTGGCGTACCGCACGGTGTCGTCGTCGTCGACGATCAGGATGACGTCCGACGTGTTGTGGACGAGGGTACGGAAGTACGCCTCGCTGGTGCGGCGGTTGACCTCCTCGCTGAGCCCGAAGCGCTCCAGGGCCAGAGCGGCCTGGGAGGCGAGGGACTGCGCGGGGCCGGAGATGTCGCGGAGCTTCTTCTCCGGGGCCGCGAGCAGCAGCGCGCCGAGCATCGTCTCTCCGGCGGCGGGCGCCTGCAGGGCCAGCGGGCAGAGCAGGGCGTGTGACAGCGGCCCGAGGGCGTGCGCGACGGTGGGATCGAGTTCGTCGGTGCCGACGAGCCGGCTGCCCTGGGCGAGCAGGTCGGGCCAGGGCGGGCTCTGGGGGCCGGAGAGTTCCGTACCGCGGAAGTTCCAGGGCAGGTGCCCGGTCGGGACGGCGTAGAGGAAGCGCCGGCGGTCGCGGGCGAGGAGCATCGTCTTGTGCGGCGTGCCGGGCCCGACGAGGGTCGCGGCGGCCACCTCGACGGCGCTGGCGACCTCGCGGGGGCTCAGCGCGGCCACCAGGGAGGCGGCGGCGACCCGCAGACTGCGCTCGCGGGCCTCGGCGCTGCGGTGCTCGGCCATCATGTACCACAGGCGGGTGAGCACCAGCAGGAACATGATCGCGGAGAAGACGGCGATGACGGCGATGTCCTGTTCCCGGTGGTCACGCACCGACTGGTAGAGCAGCAGGACGGGGGCGACGAGCGAGGCCGCGGCGAGCAGAGCCAGACGCCGTTCGGCGATGACCGGCGGCGGTTGGGGCACCCGCTCGGTCAGCCCGGTCATGGAGGGGTGCAGGGCCGCGAGGCCCCAGGCGGTGAAGAAGACGACCCAGCCGAGGTCCCAGCCGGTCCCGACCGCCCAGGTCCCCTTCAGCTGGAGCGTTCCGTAGATGACGTCGGACGCCAGGATTCCGCAGGTCCCCACGGTGAGCAGCTGCACCGCCCGTGATCTCAGCCCGCCGGGCACCAGAAGGCGGGCGAGCATCGCCAGCATCAGGACGTCGCCGAGCGGATAGGCGATCGAGATGGCCTTCTCGATCCACGTCATGTCGGGCGACTTGCTGAGCGGGGTGATCAGGTACACCCAGGACAGCAGGGCCAGCCCCGAGGTGAGGATGAGGGCGTCGAGCGCGACGGCGAGGTCGCGTCCGGCCGCCCGGTAGCGGATGAAGCCGAAGAGGCCGAGGGCGAACAGCGGGTACGTGGCCAGGTACAGGGCGTCCGCGACCGACGGGAATGGATTGGTCTGGTCGAACAGGGCTTCCAGAAGGTTGTACGCGGTGTCGCCGGCGACGAACGTGAAGTTGGCGCCCGCGAGTACGAGCCACGGCCACCGTTTGGCGGGCTTGTGGATGTGGACACCGGTGAGGATCGCGGCGACGCCGCCGAGGCCGATCAGCGCCCAGAGGAGCGTGTGCCGCGACGGCACCGTGAGGTAGAAGCCCGTGAGTACGCCGACGACACACACATAGACGACGACCCACTGCCGCAGTGTCCCGGCCATGAATGACCGGTACTCCTGTCGCAGCGGCATCGTCGACCGCCCCCTTGCCAGGTTGCGCCCGGTGGCGGAAACGGGCCTTGTTGCTGCAATTCTCCGGGCATCGGGGGCCCGGTGCATCTTGGGAGAGGCTCAGGACGGAGAGGCGTCAGGACGACTCGCGGACGACCAGCTCCGTCGGCAGCACCCGGTGCGGCTGTTCCTCCGACGCCTCGGCGATCTCCTGGAGGAGCAGCCGGGCCATCGTGCGCCCCATCTCCTCGATCGGCTGCCGCACGCTGGTCAGCGGTGGGTCCATGTGCCGGGCCACGGCCGAGTCGTCGACCCCGACGAGGGCCACGTCCTGCGGGACCCTGCGCCCCGACTCCCTCAGCACACCGCGGGCTCCCGCCGCCATCACGTCCGAGGCGGCGAAGACGGCGTCGAGGCCCGGTTCGCGGTCGAGCAGCTCCCGCATCGCCCTCCGTCCGCCCTCCTCGGTGAAGTCGCCCGTGGCGACGAGCCGTTCGTCCGCGGCGATCCCGGCCTCCGCGAGGCCCCGGCGGTATCCGTCGAGGCGGCAGCGGGCGACGTACATGTCCAGGGGGCCGGTGATGGTCGCGATGCGGCGGCGGCCGCTCCCGGCGAGATGGGTGACGGCCGACCGCCCCGCACCGACGTTGTCGGAGTCCACATAGGCCACCTCCTCCGCCTCTGTACGGCGCCCGTTGAGCACGGCGGGCAGGCCGAGCGCCCGCACCTGGTCCGGCAGGGGATCGTCGCCGTGGACCGAGACGAGCAGGACACCGTCCACCCGCTGGGCGGCGAGGTACTGCTCGAAGCGCTGCCGCTCCTTGTCGTTCCGGATCAGTGTGAGCAGCAACTGCTTGTCCGCGTCGGCGAGTTCGGCGCTGACTCCGCGGATGATGTCGAGGAAGTACGGCTCGGCGAAGAGCCGGGCCTCGGTCTCGGGGATCACGAGCGCCACCGCGTCCGTACGGCTGCCCGCCAGCGCCCGGGCGGCGCGGTTGGGCACGTAGCCGAGTTCGGCGACCGCGCGGGCGACGGCGGCCTTGGCGTGTTCGCTCACCCGCGGGGAGCCGTTGATCACCCGCGAGACCGTGCCCCGGCCGACACCTGCCCTGGCCGCGACCTCCTCCAGGGTGGGCCTGCCGGTCTGGCGCCCGTTCACCACCATCTGCCGTCTCCCCTCATGTCCCCTGCGTCCCGTGACTGTATCAAGCATGGGAGCGCTCCCAAGAACGGCGTAACGGATTTCGACCCGCCTCTTGACACCCGTACGCGCCAGGCAGGAACCTTCCGGCGAGACGCAGTGGGAGCGCTCCCACGCACGAGCCGCGCGGGCCGGACAGAGCCACGCATCGCACCACCCCGGACGAGGAGAGTCGAATGCGCACTTCCAGCACGAGCCGCAGCAGACAGGCACGGCGCCGCACCGCGCGGGCCGCGGTCGCCGGGGTCGCCGTCGGCGCCGCCCTGATCACCGGCTGCGGCAGCGACGGCGGCTCCGACGAGGCCGGCGGCGACGGACGGATCACCCTGCGCATCGGGACGTTCGGGTCGTTCGGCTACGACGACAAGACGGGCGCCAAGCTCTACGCCGAGTACGAGAAGACACACCCGAACATCAAGATCGTCGAGTCGAACGTCGCCGACGGACAGAAGTACTGGGACACCCTCAAGCTGCGGCTCTCCCGCAACAGCGGACTCGCCGACATCCAGGCCCTGGAGGTCGGTTACGTCGCGGAGGCCACCGGCCCCGCCATGGCGGACAAGTGGGTCGACCTCGGCACGACCGGCGGCGCGGACCTGGGCGCCTACCTCGACTGGAAGGTCAAGCAGGCCACCACCGCCGACGGCAAGGTCATCGGACTCGGCACCGACATCGGCCCGATGGCGATCTGCTACAACAAGGAACTCTTCGCCAAGGCCAAGCTGCCCACCGACCGGGCCGCCGTCGGCGCGCTGTGGCAGGGGGACTGGGCCAAGTTCCTGAAGACGGGCGAGACCTACAAGAAGGCCGCTCCGCCCGGAACGTCGTTCCACGACTCCGCGAGCGGTCTGTTCAACGCCGTCGTCTCCAGCGAGGCCGTGCAGTACGCCGACACCAAGGGCGAGTTGGACTACGAGAACAGCCCGGGCGTGAAGAAGGCCTGGGAGACCGCCGTCGCGGCGGCGCAGGGCGGTCTCACCGCCAAGCTCCGCCAGTTCGACGAGAAGGGCACCTGGAACGCGGCCTTCAAGAACTCCGCGTTCGCCACGGTCGCCTGCCCGAGCTGGATGACCGGCATCATCAAGGACCAGGCGGGCGCGGGCAACCAGGGCAAGTGGGACATCGCCGCGCCGCCGGTGGCCGGCAACTGGGGCGGCTCGTTCCTGGCCGTCCCCAAGTCGGGCAAGCACGCCAAGGAGGCCGCGGAGCTGGCCGCCTGGCTCACGGCGCCCGCGCAGCACGCCAAGGTCTTCGGCGTGAACGGCAACATCCCCTCGACCAAGGACACGCTCTCGTCGGCGGCCGTGCAGGACGCGAAGCTGCCGTACTTCGGGGACACGCCCGTCGGCCGGATCTACTCGGAGGCCGCGGCGGGAATCACCCCGGCCCCGATCAGCCGCTGGGACGGCCAGGTGAAGACCTTCCTCACCGACAACGGCATCCTCGACATCGAGCAGCGCGGCACGGATCCCGCGAAGGCGTGGGAGAACGTCAGGAAGCTGATCGAGGACAAGATCGATCAGTAGCCGGGACGCGAGGCCGCAGGCCGCCCGGCGCTCCCCCGCCGGGCGGCCACCGCCCCGCCTTCCGCCCCGCCTTCCGCCCCGCCTTCCGCCCCGCCTTCCGCCACACCCCCGCGCCGCCCACGCGCCGGGCCCGTACGGCCCCGCGCGTCGGCCCGCGCCGCCCACGCGCCGAGCTCGTACGGCTCCGCGCGTCGGCCCGCACCACGGCACGCGCCGGGCCCGCACCGACCGCGCGCCGCGCATCCGTACCGATTCCGAAGGGACGCCCCCGTGGCCACCTCCCTCCGGGCGGCGGCCGACGGCTCCCCGCCGCCCGCTCCGCCCTCTCCCACCCCGCCCACTCCCCCACCGCCCCGCGCAGGCCTGCGCAGCCGGCTCTACCGCTGGGACCTGCGGTTCAGCCCGTACGCGTTCGTCGCACCGTTCTTCCTCACCTTCGCCGCCTTCGGGCTCTTCCCGCTGATCTACACCGGCTGGCTCTCGCTGCACCGGGTGGAGCTCGGCGGTGAGGCGGAGTGGCGGGGTCTGGACAACTACACCTCCCTCGCGGAGAGCGAGTTCTTCTGGAACGCGCTCGCCAACACCTTCACGATCGGTGTGGTGTCGACCGTCCCCCAGCTGCTGATGGCGCTCGGTGTGGCCCATCTGCTCAACTACCGGCTGCGCGCCCGGGGGTTCTTCCGGGTCGCGGTCCTCGCCCCGTACGCCACCTCGATCGCGGCGGCCACCCTCGTCTTCGCCCAGCTCTTCAACACCGACTACGGCCTGATCAACACCGTCCTGGGCTGGGTCGGGTTCGAGCCGGTGGACTGGGAGTCCTCCAAGTGGCCCGCGCAGATCGCGATCTCGACGATCGTGACCTGGCGCTGGACCGGCTACAACGCGCTGATCTACCTGGCCGCGATGCAGGCGGTGCCGAAGGACCTGTACGAGGCGGCGGCGCTGGACGGGGCCTCCCGGTGGCGCCAGTTCCTCAGCGTGACGATTCCGTCGATCCGTCCGACGATCCTCTTCACGATCGTGGTCTCCACGATCGGCGCCACCCAGCTGTTCGGCGAACCGATGATCTTCGGCGGCAGCCTCGGCATCAGCGGCGGCAGCGGCAACCAGTTCCAGACGCTGAGCCTGCTGATGTACGAGAAGGGCTGGGTGACCGGAGCGCTCGGCCAGGCGTCCGCCATCGCCTGGGTGATGCTGCTGCTCCTGCTGGTGATCGGGGCTGTCCGCACGCTCCTCGCCCGGGCGAACCGCAAGAAGCTGGGGGCCTGACCGCATGTCACGTCTGCGTGTTCCTCTCCGTCTCCGTCCGCGCCCGCCGGCCGGTGACCAGCACCGGGCCGGCCCGCTGACCTACGTCCTGCTCGGACTGGCGGCCCTGATCTCGCTCTTCCCGCTGTACTGGAACCTGGTCGCCGCCTCCCACTCGGGCGAGCGTGTCGTCTCGCCCCCGGCGCCGCTGCTGCCCGGACCCCGGCTCTTCGACAACCTCACCTTCGCCTGGAACCAGGTGGACATGGGCGAGGCACTGGTCAACACGACCGTGGTGGCGGGGCTCGTGGCGGTGTCCACGGTGCTCTTCGCCACCCTGGCGGGCTTCGCCTTCGCCAAGCTGCCCTTCAGGGGGCGGAGCGCGATGCTGGCGCTCGTCGTGGCGACCATGACGATCCCGCCCCAGCTCAGCGTGATCCCGCTGTACCGGATCATCACCGACCTGGGCTGGGTCGACCAGCTCCAGTCCGTCGTCCTGCCGTCCCTGGTCGCCGCGTTCGGCGTCTTCTTCATGCGCCAGTACCTGATCGAGGCACTGCCCGTGGAACTCGTGGAGGCGGCCCGGGTGGACGGCGCGCACAGCCTGCGGATCATCTGGCACGTGGTGTTCCCGGTCGCGCGGCCCGCGATGGCGGTGCTCGGCATGCTGGTCTTCGTGCAGGCCTGGAACGACTTCTTCTGGCCGTTCATCGCGCTCACCCCGGACGGCAGTCCCACGCTCCAGGTGGCCCTGGCCGGTCTGGGAGCCGGCAACCACACCGTCGACCAGTCGATCGTGCTGACCGGCGCGCTGATATCCACCCTGCCGCTGCTGCTGGTCTTCGCCGTGCTGGGCAAGCACATCGTCGGCGGCATCACCACGGGCGCGGTCAAGAGCTGACCCGAGGGCACGGGCCGGTCCGCGGGGCACGACCCGGCCCGCGGACCGGTGGCCGGCCCCTGTCTTCGCTTCCCTCCCCTTCCCTCCCCCGTACACCCCTCTCACCCGGGAGCACTTCCGCATGACCGCGACAGATCCCCGACCGCACACGACGGTCCGCCATTTCCCGCCCGGCTTCCTGTGGGGCGCCGCCACCGCCGCGTACCAGATCGAGGGAGGGGCGGCCGAGGACGGCCGTACGCCCTCGATCTGGGACACCTTCTCGCACACCCCGGGGAGGGTGTTCGAGGGCCACACCGGCGATGTGGCGGTCGACCACTACCACCGCTTCCGGGACGACGTCCGGATGATGGCGGACCTCGGCCTGAGCGCCTACCGCTTCTCGGTGTCGTGGCCGCGCGTCCAGCCCACCGGCCGCGGACCGGCCGTCCAGAAGGGTCTGGACTTCTACCGCCGTCTCGTCGACGAGCTGCTCGCGGCCGGCATCGAGCCGGTCGCCACGCTCTACCACTGGGACCTGCCGCAGGAGCTGGAGACGGCGGGCGGCTGGCCCGAGCGGGCCACGGCCGAGCGGTTCGCGGCCTACGCGGCGCTGGTCGGCGAGGCGCTCGGCGACCGGATCTCCCGCTGGACCACCCTCAACGAGCCCTGGTGCAGCGCCTTCCTCGGCTACGGCTCCGGGGTCCACGCCCCCGGTCGCACCGACCCCGTCGCGGCCCTGCGCGCCGCGCACCACCTGAACCTGGGCCACGGGCTCGCCGCGCAGGCGCTGCGCGCCGCGCACCCCGGGCGGGCGAGGATCTCCATCAGCCTGAACCTGCACGAGGTCCGTCCGCTCACCACGTCGGCCGCGGACCGGGAGGCGGCCCGCCGGATCGACGCGGTCGGCAACGGAGTCTTCCTGGGGCCGCTCCTCGACGGCGCGTATCCGGCCGACCTCCTCGCAGACACCGCCTCGCTGACCGACTGGGCGTTCGTACGCGACGGCGACACGGCCACGATCGGCGGGAGGCTGGACTCGCTCGGCATCAACTACTACACGCCGACGGTGGTGTCGTCGGTCACCGAGGGGATGGCGAAGCCGCAGGACGACGGGCACGGGGCGAGCGACCACTCCCCCTGGCCCGGTGCGGACGACGTCGCCTTCCACCGGGCGCCGGGCGAGCGCACGGCCATGGGCTGGGCGGTCGACCCGGACGGGCTGTACGAGCTGCTGAGCCGGATCTCCGCACGCTGCCCCGACCTGCCGCTGCTGATCACGGAGAACGGCGCCGCGTACGAGGACGAGGTCGGCGCGGACGGCTCGGTCCACGACCCCGACCGGATCGCCTATGTGCACGGTCATCTGGCCGCCGTGCACCGGGCGATCGAGGACGGGGCGGACGTCCGCGGCTACTTCCTCTGGTCCCTGATGGACAACTTCGAGTGGGCGTACGGCTACGCGAAGCGGTTCGGCGCGGTCCACGTCGACTACGACTCGCTCGCCCGCACCCCCAAGTCGAGCGCGCACTGGTACGCGCGCGTGGCGCGGTCGAACCAACTGGTGGACCCGGTGGAGGGCTGAACCGTGCCTGGTGCGTGAGGGAGAGTCCGTCCCTCACGCACCACCCCGGCCCCTTCCGTCTCCGGGGCGGTTGGTATCCTTCCCATGGATCAATGCGCCTCTCCGGCTGGGCCGTCGCCCCGCCCGGGAGGCTTTTTTCATGCCACAGAACCCGAGAAGTCCCCTCCCCCGAGCCCCGAAGCGGCCCCTGCCCGACGTGTCCGTACGCCGCGCGGGCCCTGCCGACCACCCGACCGTGGAACGTCTCTGGCTGATGTTCCGCCATGACATGTCCGAGTACAGCGGCGTGCTGCCGCACCCGGACGGAAGCTTCCGAAGGGAGCGGCTCGACTCGGCCTTCACGGACGCCGACTGGGCCGCCTACCTCGTGACGAGCGGCGAGCACCCGGTGGGTCTCGCGTTCGTCCGCGGCCTGACCGCCCACACGCGCGTGCTCAACAGCTTCTTCGTGGTGCGCGCCGCACGACGGGCGGGGATCGGGCTGCGCGCGGTGCGGGACGTCATGGCCGCACACCCGGGGCGCTGGGAGATCGCCTTCCAGGAGGAGAACACCGGAGCCGTGCGGTTCTGGCGCCGGGTGGCCGCCGACATCGCCGGCGAGGCCTGGGACGAGGAGCGCAGGCCGGTACCGGGCCGGCCGGACGTACCTCCCGACGTCTGGATCTCGCTCGACGTGCGGGCGACGTCCCGGCCGTCCCTCGGCGGGCCGGGCGTCGAAGGGCCG
The DNA here is from genome assembly GCF_042671585.1 of Streptomyces sp. NPDC127129. NCBI lineage: Bacteria > Bacillati > Actinomycetota > Actinomycetes > Kitasatosporales > Streptomycetaceae > Streptomyces > Streptomyces sp. NPDC127129. The sequence goes on along the minus strand of NZ_JBHXTV010000017.1, from coordinate 88,773 downwards.
GGCGTCGAAGGGCCGGAGTCCGTCACATAACAGCAGGTCAGAGCCGTCCGACGTGCGTGGACCACCCGCTCGGCGTAACGTCGCGGTTGGATCTCGGGTACCCCGACCCACCGGGAGGCCGTGTGAGCGACTCCAGCGACTCCAGGCACGAGGACGACGCGACGCCGTCGTCCTCTCGCGGTCGGCGCATACGCATCGCGGTGACGGCGGCCGGAGTGGCCCTCGTCGCCGCGGGCGGGCTGTACGCGGCGGGACTCCTCGCCACGGGGAACGACATCTCCGAGGGCACCCGGGTGAACGGTGTGGACATCGGCGGCATGAGCCGCCAGGAGGCGCGGGCGGCACTGACGGCGGCTGCGCCCTCGTCCTGGACGTCCCCGATACCGGTTCGGATCGGGGCGAGCACCGGCACCGTCGATCCCGCCACGGCCGGGCTGAGCGTCGACGTGGAGAAGACCGTCGACAAGGCGGCGGATCCCTCGCGTGATCCGGCGACCGTGATCGGCCGGCTGTTCTCCACCGACGAGCGGAACGTCGAACCGGTCGTCGCCTTCGACGAGTCCGAGGCCCGCGCGGCGATGACCGAGGCGGCCCGCACCTACGACCGGACGACCGTCGAGGGGGCCGTCTCCTTCGAGGACGGGCAGGCGGTGACCGTGCAGCCCCGCATCGGACAGAAGCTGGACGTCGACGGCGCCGTGGACACCCTGCGGGCGAACTATCCCGAGCCCGAGGGCGAGAGCCCGGTGCCGCTGCCGACCGCCGTGTCCCCGCCCAGGACCGGCGAGGCGGAGACGGCCCGGTTCCTCAACACGTTCGGCACGCCCGCGATGTCGGGTCCCGTGACCCTCACCGTCGACGGCGAGAGCCTGCGGATCACTCCGACGACGCTCGGTGCGCATCTGACGGTGAAGGCGGACGACGAGGGCCGGCTCGTCCCCACGCTCGACGAGCAGGGGCTGATCCGTGACCCGGCCGTGGCGCGTCCCCTCGACAGGGTCGCCACCGGCCCGGTCGAGGCGCGCCTCGGGGTGGAGAACGGCCGGGTGGTGGTCCTCGCGGACGGGCGGCCGGGGCACGAGGTGACGGCCGAGTCCCTGGGCGCGGCGGTCATGCCGCTGCTGCCGAAGCGGGGCGACGCCGCGCGGACCGGTCCCGTGGCCACCAAGCTGATCCAGCCGGTGCTGACCCGGAAGTCGGTGGCGGAGATGGGGATCAAGGAGCAGATGTCGACGTTCACGGTGAACTTCCCCACCGCGCCGTACCGGACGATCAACATCGGCCGGGCGGTGGAGCTGATCAACGGCTCGCTGGTGAAGCCGGGCGAGGTCTGGAGCTTCAACAAGACCGTCGGGGAGCGCACCAAGGCCAACGGCTTCGTGGACGGCACGATGATCCTGGACGGGCAGTACCACGCGGCGCCGGGCGGCGGGGTCTCCGCCGTCGCGACCACGGTCTTCAACGCGATCTTCTTCGCGGGGGTCAAGCCGGTCGAGTACGGGGCGCACTCCTTCTACATCGAGCGGTACCCGCCGGGCCGGGAGGCGACGGTGGCCTGGGGCACGCTGGACCTGAAGTTCCGCAACAACTCCGACGCCTGGATCTACATCAAGGCGAGCTCCACCGACTCCTCCGTGACGGTCAGTTTCCTCGGCACGAAGAAGTTCGACGCCGTGGAGGCGGTGGAGGGTCCCCGCACCAACCTCACGGAGCCCTCCGAGCGGACCGGCTCGGGCCCGAAGTGCGAGCCGCAGACCCCGCTGGAGGGCTTCGACATCACCGTGGACCGGGTCTTCCGCGACGGCGGGGCGGAGGTCGGCCGGGAGACCTTCCGTACGCACTACACCCCGCGCGACCGCGTCACCTGCGAGGAGCCGGGAGCCGACGAGGCCCCGGGAACCGCGCAGGACTCGCCCGCGCAGGACTGACGACGCAGGCCCGGCACCGCGCAGGCCCCGGCACACGCAGGCCCCGGCACCACGCAGGCCGCGGCCCCGCGGGGCTCAGGGACCGGCGACCGAGCTGCGCACCAGGGGCGCCTCGGCTCCCAGTACGCCCAGCAGATGGGAGACGGCCTCCGCGACGGCCGTGCGCGCCGGGCCGAGGTAGCGGCGCGGGTCGACGGTCGTGGCGTTCTCCCCGAGATGGGTCCGAACGGCGCCCGTGAACGCCTTGTTGAGGTGCGTGGCCACGTTCACCTTCGTCATCCCGGCGCCGACGGCCCGGCCGAGGTCGGCGTCCCCGACGCCCGAGGAGCCGTGCAGGACGAGTGGTACGTCCACGGCCTCGCGCAGCCGGGAGACGAGGCCGAGGTCGAGGACGGCGTCCCGGGTGAGCATCGCGTGGGAGGTGCCCACGGCGACGGCGAGGGCGTCGACACCGGTGGCGGCGACGAAGGCGCGGGCCTCCGCGGGGTCGGTGCGCACGCCGGGCGCGTGGGCACCGTCCTTCCCGCCCACCTCGCCCAGTTCGGCCTCCACCCAGACGTTCTCGCGGTGGCAGTACTCGGTCATCTCGCGGGTGGCGGCGACGTTCTCCTCGTACGAGAGGGTCGAGGCGTCGAACATGACGGAGCCGAAGCCGAGGGCGACGGCCTCGCGGACGAGGTCGGGCGACTCGGCGTGGTCGAGGTGCACGGCCACCGGAACGGAGGCCCGGCGGGCGATGGCGAGGGCCGCGAGGGCGATGGGCTCCAGGGCCCCGTGATAGCGGGCGGTGTTCTCGCTGATCTGGAGGATCACGGGACGGCCCGCGGCCTCGGCGCCCGCCACGATGGCCTGCGCGTGCTCGATCTGGATCACGTTGAACGCCCCGGCGCCCGCCGCGCGCTCGCGGGCTTCGAGGACGATCTCGCCGGTGGTGGTGAGCGGCATCAGCTCTCCTCCGTCGCGCCGTGGTCGAGGACGACGGACCGGGTGAGGTTGCGCGGCCGGTCGGGGTTCTGCCCCTGGGCCTCGGCGAGCAGGACGGCGAGCCGCTGGGCGCGGACGAGGTCGGCCATCGGGTCGAGTTCGCCGTCGGCGTCGCCGGACTCCGCGACGAGGGTGCCGCCGACGCGGGCCACGTCGGCCGCGAGGCCGGTGGGGACGGGGCCGAAGGACCAGGCGACCCGGCCGGGCGCGGTGATGCTGATCGGGCCGTGGCGGTACTCCATGGCCGGGTAGGCCTCGGTCCAGGCGCCGGCGGCCTCGCGCATCTTCAGGCCCGCCTCGAGGGCGAGCCCGTAGGTCCAGCCGGTGCCGAGGAAGGTGTACTGCTCGGCACCGGTGATCTCGGCGGCGAGGGGTTCGGCGACGGCGCGCTCGGCGTCCTTGGCCGCCCGTTCGACGGTACGCACGCCGGCCGGGAGGGCGTCCTCCGCCTCCAGGTGCGCGCGGAGCAGGGCGAGGGCGGTGGTGGCGAAGCGGGTCTGCACCACCGACTCCTCGTCGGCGAAGTCGAGGACGGCGACGGCGTCCGCGGCGGCCATGACGGGGGTCGTCGGGTCGGCGGTGAGGGCGCCGGTGGCGACGGTCCCCCGGACCCGGCGGAGCAGGTCGAGGACCTCGGTGGTGGTGCCGGAGCGGGTGAGGGCGAGGATCCGGTCGTAGCGCCGCCCGGGCGGGAACTCGGAGGCGGCGAAGGCGTCGGTCTCCCCGTGACCGCCGGTCTCGCGGAGCTGTGCGTAGGCCTGGGCGATGAACCAGGAGGTGCCGCAGCCGACGACGGCGACGCGCTCGCCGCGCACCGGCAGCGCCGCGCGGTGCTGGGGCAGGGTCTCTGCGGCCTTGCGCCAGGAGGCGGGCTGGGAGGCGATTTCGGCGGCGGTGCGGGAGGGTCCCGTAGGGGGCACGTGCGACTCCTTCACAGACAGAAGATGCTCAGTCGTGCTCGTAAGAGATGATTTTCGAGCATCTTCGAGCATCGATCACTGTGCGCAGTATCCATCAGCGGCGGCGTACGGTCCAGGGCCCACGGCGTCGGCGCGGCGCTAAAATCGCGATCATGTCGAAGCACGAGCGGTGGAACACGCTCCTCGAACTCCTCGCCTCCACCGGCAGACTGGAGGTCGAGGAGGCCGCCGCCACGCTCGACGTCTCCCCCGCCACGATCCGCCGGGACCTGGACGAGCTCGCCGAACAGCGGCTCCTGGTCCGCACCCGCGGCGGAGCCGTCCCGCACGGTGTCTCGTACGAGCTGCCCCTGCGGTACAAGTCCTCCCGGCACGCCTCCGAGAAGCAGCGCATCGCCGCCGCGGCGGCGGAGCTGGTCCACGAGGGCGAGGTGCTCGGCCTCAACGGCGGGACGACGACCACCGAGGTGGCCCGCGCGCTGGCGCTGCGCTTCGGCGGCGGCAGGACGGAGTCGCCCGGCACCCCGCCCGCCCCCGCGCTGACCGTGGTGACCAACGCGCTCAACATCGCCGGCGAGCTCGCCGTACGGCCCCAGATCAAGATCGTCGTCTCGGGGGGCGTGGCGCGCCCGCAGACGTACGAACTCGTCGGCCCGCTCGCCGCCGGGGTCCTGAACGAGGTGGTGCTCGACGTCGTCGTCCTCGGCGTCGACGGCATCGAACCCGAGCTCGGCATCATGGCGCACCACGAGGACGAGGCCGGGATCAGCCGGCTCTTCGCCGAGCGCGCCAGCCGGGTCGTCGTGGTCACCGACTCCTCGAAGATGGGGCGGCGCGCCTTCGCCCGGATCTGCGGCCTCGACCGCGTCGACGTGCTGGTCACCGACGCGGCCATCCCGGCGGATGCGGTGCGGCGGCTGACCGACGCCGACGTACGGGTCGTCACCGTCTGACCTGCCGCCGCACCGCCCCCTTCCGGCCTCAGCCGGTGATGATCCCCGGGTCGCTGACGCCCGCCGTGCCGTTCTCGACATGGCCCGCGAAGCGCCGGAGGAAGGTGCTGTTCCCGCTGGAGACGACCGACAGGTCGTACCAGCGCTTGCTGCCGCGCAGATCCACCGTGTGCGTGACGGTGGCGCCCTTGGCGACCGCGACGCGCTGGACCTGGCCTCCGTAGGCGGGCGCGTTGGTGACCGTGAGGGTGACGGCGGCGGCACCGGTGTTCGTCATCGTCAGCACGACGTTGCCGGAGACGGCGTCATGACGGGCCGTCACCTCCGGGCCCGCCGTCGTGCCCGGCCCACGGAAGCCGCGCAGGAAGCCGTTGGGGCCGGTCACGGTGAGGTCGTGGACCCCGGCGGAGTAGGCGGAGTTCCAGGAGTCGGAGATGCTCCTGCCGGCCGACACCGTGTACGTCCACGGCCCGTCGGTGCGGTTCGGCGCGGTGATGTAGTAGCAGGCACCGGCCTTGGCGCCCGCGCCGAAGGTGAGCGCGAGGCGCCCGGTCGACGGCGTCACCGCGCCGTCGACGTACAGCTCGTACGGCAGCGCCCTGGCCGGGCGCGCTCCCGTCTCCTGGACGGGCAGCGCCGGCTTGGCCGGCGGCTTCGGTACGTAGCTGGGGTGCCGGTCGTTGTCGAGCGGCTTGTAGGCGGAGGTGTCGGGCAGCGCCGCCGGCGCGGTGTCCTCGAGGCCGAAGTCGAAGGCGGAGGTGAGATCGCCGCAGACGGCGCGGCGCCAGGGCGAGATCTGGGGTTCCGCCACTCCGAAGCGGCGCTCCATGAACCGGATGATCGAGGTGTGGTCGAAGGTCTCGGAGCAGACGTAACCGCCCGTGCTCCAGGGCGAGACGACCAGCATCGGGACGCGCTGGCCGAGTCCGTAGACACCGGCGGCGTAGCTCGCGTTGCCGGAGAAGTGGTCGAGGGAGGTGTCGACGGTCGAGAGCCCCTGGGAGGCGGAGGCCGGCGGGTAGGGCGGGACGACGTGGTCGAAGTAGCCGTCGTTCTCGTCGTACGTGATGAAGAGCGCGGTCCTGCTCCACACCTCCGGGTTGGAGGTCAGCGCGTCCAGGACCTGCGAGATGTACCAGGCGCCGTAGTTCGAGGGGAAGTTGGGGTGCTCGGTGAAGGCCTCGGGGGCGGCGATCCAGGAGATCTGCGGGAGCCGTCCGGCGGCGACGTCGGCCCGCAGGATGTCGAAGAACCCGTCGCCCTTGGAGGCGTCGGTGCCGGTGCGGGCCTTGTCGTAGAGCGGGTTGCCCGGCTGGGCGTTGCGGTACTGGTTGAAGTACAGCAGGGAGTTGTCGCCGTAGTTGCCGCGGTAGGCGTCGTTGATCCAGCCCCAGTGCCCGGCCGCGTTCAGACCGTCGCCGATGTCCTGGTAGATCTTCCAGGAGACCCCGGCCTGCTCCAGTCGCTCGGGGTACGTCTTCCAGCTGTACCCCGCCTCCTCGTTGCCGAGGACGGGGCCGCCGCCGGTGCGGTCGTTGCCGGTGTGGCCGGTCCACATGTAGTAGCGGTTGGGGTCCGTGGCGCCGATGAACGAGCAGTGGTACGCGTCGCAGATCGTGAAGGCGTCGGCCAGGGCGTAGTGGAACGGGATGTCGTTCCGGTTCAGGTAGGCCATGGCGCCCGCGGACTTGGCGGGGATCCACTGATCGTACTTGCCGTTGTTGAAGGCCCTGTGACCGCCGGCCCAGTCGTGGTTCAGACCGGCGATGAACTGCATGCCGAGGTCCTCGGCGGTGGGGTGGTACGGCAGCACGGTCTTGGAGCCGTCCTGCTGGTGCCAGACCGACTTGCCGCTGGGGAGCGTGATGGGGCGCGGGTCGCCGAAACCGCGGACACCCTTCAGGGCTCCGAAGTAGTGGTCGAAGGACCGGTTCTCCTGCATCAGCACGACGATGTGCTCGACGTCCGCGAGGGTGCCGGAGGTCCGGGCGGCGGGGATGGCGGCGGCCCGCGCGATGCTGCTGTCGAGCGCGGCGAATCCGGCGGTGGCGCCGGCTATCTGGAGGAAGCGGCGCCGGTTGAGTTCGGTCATGGGTCTGAGCACCTCTGATGGATTCCGGGGGAGGACGGTGGTCCGAGCGAGCCCAAGATCAGTGGGTGAGAGGACGTGGACGTGTCGTCGATGCGTGGGGGCGCGGTACAGGACGTGAACGCGGGGCGCCTGATCGCGGAACTGCCGGGACGTCACCACCGCCCCGGGTCCGTCCGCGGCCGGGGGCGCGCCCGCGGCCGACGTTCACCGTAGGGTCCGCCGCCGCCCGGCGGGGGCCGTGTGCGAAGAGTCCATGGGGTCGCGCAAGAAGTCCATGCGCCGCCCGTACGCGGTCCTCGCGCCGCCCGCACCCCACGCGCGCGCCCTTGCCGGGAACCGGTCGTGGCCGGAATCTGTCCCCGTTGAAGAAGACTGGGGGACGGGATGAACGCTTGGGTGGTGCCCGGATACACGGAGTACCGGGAGCTGGGTGCGGGCGCGAGCGGGCGGGTGGTGCTCGCCGTCCACGAGGCGACCGGTCTGCCGGTGGCCGTGAAGTACCTCGGCGAGCGCCTGCGGACCGATCCCGCCTTCGTCCGGGGCTTCCGGGCGGAGGCACGACGGCTCGCCGCACTCGAATCGCCGCACGTCGTGGGCTTGTACGAGTACGTGGAGGCGCCGTGGGGCGCCGCGATCGTGATGGAGCTGGTCGACGGGGTCGCCCTGCGCGCGCTGCTCGCCCGGGAGGGCGCCACCGGCCCCGAGGCGGCGCTCGTGGTCCTCAAGGGCTCGCTCCTCGGCCTGGCCGCCGCGCACCGGGCCGGGGTCGTGCACCGCGACTACAAACCGGAGAACGTCCTGGTCGCCGCCGACGGCTCGTCCACGCTCGTGGACTTCGGCATCGCGACCGACCACGGCAGCACGCCGGGGGTCGCGGGCACACCCGCGTACATGGCGCCCGAACAGTGGAACGGCGAACCCGCCTCCCCGGCCGCCGACGTGTACGCGGCGACGGCGACCTTCTTCGAGTGCCTGACCGGACGCAAACCGTTCACCGGCCAGAACATCGCCGAGCTGGCGCTGCAGCATCTCGACGCGCCCGTGCCGGACGCGGACGTCCCGGAGCCCCTGCGGCCGCTGATCCGGCGCGGTCTCGCGAAGACCGCCGGGGAGCGCCCCGCACACGCGACGGCCTTCGTGGACGAGCTCGAAGGGGTCGCCACGGCCGCCTACGGGGCCGACTGGGAGGAACGGGGGCAGCGCAAGCTGGCCGCGCTCGCCGCCCTCCTGCCGCTGCTCTTCCCCACGTCCGGCGGCGAGCCGGCCACCGGCACGACCGCCCTTGGCACGACCACCCTGCCCCGGCCGCCCGGTCGCGGGCGCCGGCTGTGGCCGGAGATCGTCGTCCCGGCCGGCATCACCGCGGTGATCCTCGCCCTGCTCGCGGCCGTCGCCGCACGCGCCGGTGACGAGGGGGGCCGAACGACGGCGGAGGCGTTCGCCACCACGAGCACGCTGCCGACCGCCCCGGTCTCCCCCACGGCCGCGCCGCCCACGGGCACGGCGTCCCCCGAAGCCACGCCCTCGGCGTCCGAGGAGGCGACCCCGTCGGCCACTCCGACGCCGACGCTCACGGTGACCCCGACACCGACGGCGACCCTCGTCCCCACGCCGACGACGGATCCGCCGACCACACCACCGACGACACCACCCACGACACCACCCACCACTCCGCCGACGACACCCCCCACGACACGTCCGGTCGGCGTGAAGGCGGTCTCCGTCACCGCGCTGCGCCAGACGGGCACGAGCACGGCGGAGGCCTCGTTCGAGGTCGTGACGGACGGGACCGGTCCGGTGGTCCTCCAGCTCTCCTGGTTCACGGCCGACGCCAAGGGCTCGGCGGGGGTGCCGGACGGCTCCGAGAGCGTACGGCGCAGTGGCGCGACCCGGTACACGATCACGCTGCCGCACACCTTCCCGAGGGCCGGCGGCTGCTACTGGGGCGTCCGGGCGACCACGGACCCGGCCGCCGCGAACGGCGCTTCCACGCAGCAGATCCTCACGAGGAGGTGCACGATCTCATGAGCGGCGACGACCCCGACGAGTACAGCGCCACGGTGCTCGGCAGCCACTGGTTCGAGGGACCCGCGCGGGACGTGGAGCCGGAGCGGCGGGACGTGGAGCCGGACCGGGTGGAGGGCGCCGTCCTCCGGTTCGGCCCCGGGGTGACTCCGGCCGTCCGGCACCGCATGGCCGGTGGCCCGACGACCGCCCAGATCTGGCACGGCGCTCCGCCCGAGGTCCCGCCGCGCCGCCGCAGGGCGCTGCGGCGGTACGCCCTGCCCGCCGCCGTCCTGCTCGCCGTCCTCGCGTTCCTCGCCTGGCAGCGGCTCGGGCCGGAGGTCGCGGTACGGGGGGTCACGGTCGCCGCCCCGGCACGGCCGCCCGGCTGCGACGGCACCGCCGACGTCGTGGCGGTCCTCGAGACCGACGGACGGCCCGGCACCGTCACGTACCGCTGGGAGCGCAGTGACGGCACCTCCTCCGGGTTGCTGCGGGAGCGGCTCGCCCGCCATCAGACGCAGGCGCGCCTGCATCTGCTGTGGACGTTCCACGGCCCCGGCGAGCACCGGGCGACGGCACGGCTCGTCGTCGTCTCCCCCGGCCGGCACACCGCGGAGACCCGCTTCACCTACCGCTGCGAGACGGCCCCCTAGGGCCTGACAGCAGCTCGGGCGTGGCGAAGGCCGGTGCCCGGTTCACGTCCGGATCCGTGAGACGGGCGTGGAGGGCACGCCAGGCGTCGGGGTCGTCACCGAGCCGCTCGGCCACCAGCCGGGCGGCCTCTTCCAGGGCGGCCCCCACTTCCTCGGGGGCGTCCGGCCGACGGCGGGCACGGCCCAGGTAGCCCAGGACGACGGCCGCCGGGGCGGCCTCCCGGACGAGGTCGCGGCCGCTCAGCCGGCCGGTCCTCAGCAGGTGGTCCAGCAGGGCGTCCAGCGGCTCGCGCCCGTACGTGTCGACGCCGTGCCTGACGCGCGCCACGGTCACCTCCCGGTCCGGCGGCGTACCGAACGCCGACAGCCGGTGGAGGTGCCCGGCGTGCCGGATCCGGAAGTCCCGGGGAGCCGTGGGGTGCCGGACCACGGCCTCCCAGAACGGGACCGGTTCCCGCGCGTGCTCGGCCTCCAGCGCCTGCCACTCCGGGGTGCCCGGTGTGCTGTCGAGGAGGGCACGGGCATCTCCGTGCGTACGGCACTTCCGCAGCCGCGCCGCGAGGCGTCCGGGCGCCAGCTCCTTCGCGGCCCGGGCGGCCAGAACGGAGGCCGGATCGTCGCTCGCCAGAGCCTTCTGGCACAGGCGGGTGACGGCGGCCCCGAGCCGTCCGCTCGCCGCGAGCGCGGCCGCCCGGCCGGGCCCGCCGTGGCGCAGCAGGTTGAGCGCGCCCACGAGCTGCTGGGCCATCGTCAGGTGCTTGCCGGCTCTGTCGAAGACCAGCTCGATGAGTTCCGGCTCGGCGGACTCCAGCCATGCCGTACGCCCGCCGGGGAGTTCGGCGAGCGGGTCGGCGCGCAGGGCATCGGCGAGGCGTTGCGTGAGGGCGCCGGGACGGGCGGCGATGCGTCGGGACACGTCCGGATCGCCGTTGGCGCGGAGCACGGCGAGATCCACGTCCGGGTCGGCAAGGTCGAGGAGCCGGTGCAGTGCGGTGGGGTCGAGCCAACGGGACTGCTCCGAGAGCACCGTCAGGGCCGACGGGTCGCGCTGGGCCAGGAGGTGGGCGAAGGGGGTGGGCGGGGTCGCGCGGGACCGGAGGACGAACGCGGCCAGCATCCACGGCCCGTCGGGGCCGAGGCGGGCCATCACCGCGGCCAGGGCGGCGGGCCCCGCCGCGCAGAGCAGTGTCCCGAGCGGCCAGGCCCACAGATGGTTGCCACGGGCGAGCAGGCGTACCGCCGACCCGGGCGAGGTGGGCGGCTCGGTGGGGGCGAAGGTCGAGGCATGGCCGAGGGGTGCGCGCGCCTCTTCCAGGGGGACGGCCGTGCGCCGGGCGTCCCGCCGCGACCGGTCGAGGAGTTCGGGCCAGGTGGCCGTGTGGCGGCCGGCGGTCCCGTCGTCGACCGGCTCGGTCATCGACCGTCGGGCGGTGGCCGCGAGCCGCAGCCACGCGTCCGCGTCCGTCCCCAGTTCGCGCTCCAGGAAGGTGGCGAGGGAGCGTCGCCAGGCCGCGAGGAAGGCCAGGTCGTTCCAGTCGTGGGGCACGCGCAGCGTGGGGGCGGCCGGGAGGTGGTGGAGCAGGTCGTCGGCCGACACCGTGCCGTGCAGATAGGCCTGTTCGGCGATGCGGGCCAAGGAGCCCGACTCCGGTGTCTGCGCCATCCGTGCGAGCGCGTCCGCGCGTGTGGGCGGGTGGCAGAGGTGCGCGAGGTCGTCCAGCCCCTGCGCCAGGCAGGCCTCGTGCAGCCAGTCGGGGTGACGTCGGCCGGGGACGTCGTCCCGCGCGTGGGCGGACAGGCGGCGCAGGATTTCCGGATCGTCCGGCAACGGTGCGGTGCCGGGGACGGCCAGCGACCGCAGCAGGTCGATCGCGCCGAGCGCGGCACGCGCCCGCTCACCGACCGGTCGCGCCGGCGGTGCGGCCGCGTCGAGGTCCGGCGCGGGACCGCTCGCGGCCCGGGGCAGGTCGTCGCCGTCGGTCCGACCCGGCGTCGGCGACGGGGACGGCGACGGCGACGGCTGCGCGACGCCCGCGTCCCTTACCGCCTCGCTCAGCGTGCCCGGGTGATCGGGAAGGTTCTGCAGCAGCGTCTCCACGGCATCGGGGCGCCCCGCCAGGTGGTCCTCGTACAGCGTGGCCAGTGTGTTCCTGACGCCACCGGCGTCCAGGCCCCGTCCTGCCACGGCACGGAGCGCCTCCGCGGCGCGGGCCGCGGGCCTGGCCGTCGTCACCAGCCGGCCGGGGTCGAGGAGCCCGGCCTCGACCATGCCGACGGCCCAGTCGGCGGCCGAGTCGTCCAGCGCCTCCTCGGCCAGTCGGCGGTCCGGCGGAGTGAGGTTGCCCGCGATACGGCCACCGGCCCGCCATGGGCCGTTGAGCAGGGTCAGCCGGAACTCCGCGCGCTCGGCGTCGGTGGCGTCCTCGTGGCGGAGCAGCTCCTCCGCCGCCTTCGGCATGAAGGGACGCGTCCGGTTGGCCGCCGCCAAGGCCCGGAAGTCATGGGCGTACGGCTCGTTGAGCAGGTCGCGCAGGGTGCTGGTGCCACGAGAGACGCCGAGGAGCCGTGGCAGCGCGGCCGGGTCGTCGTACGGTTCACCCGATGCCCGCAGCCGGGCCGCCGGGTCCTCGCCCTGGAGGGCACCGGCCGCCTCGGCGCGGATCTCCGGGTGGACGAGCGGCACGACGGACGGGTCGGCGAGCATGGTGCGCAGGGCGTCGGCACCCCGGCACTCCAGGACCCGCAGCAGGGCGTGGCGCTGCGCCACCTTGCGTACGCCCCAGGTCAGCGCCTGTCCGACCAGAGCCGGGTCCCCGCTGACGAGCAGGGGCGCGGTCCGGGCACGTGACGCGGCGCCGGCGGGCGACAGCAGCTCCGCCCTGAGCGTCTCCTCGAGGGCGACGCGGTCCTGCGCGTGGGTGTGGACGATCGTGCGGCGCAGGGACGGGGTGCAGCGGTTGTTGCGGTAGACGGCCGCGTTCACCTGCGGGTCGTCCGCGCCGACCAGCTGCTTGAGGACCCTGGCGTCGATCCGGGGGTGCCGGGCCAGCGCGGTGCGGGCCCGGGTGTCGCCGTGCAGCACGACGGCGGAGGTCAGCGAGGGGCCGGGGAGGGAGCCTCCCGCGAGGATCGTCTCCAGGGTCCGCTCCGGCAGCGCGGCCAGCGCGGCCGCCGCGTGCGCGGGGGCTGCCCGCTCCAGGAGCAGATCCAGGGTGTCGCAGACGGACTTGGGCGGGAGCCGGTCCGCTTCGGCCTCGCTCGGGACGGGCAGCTCGGCGAGCAGCTCCGGCAGCGTGCCCGGTGCCGTGGTGAGGGCATCGTGCAGCCGCCGCCAGCGCGGCCCGGATCCCGCGAGGTGGCGGTCCGCCAGCTCGCCCAGCAGAACGGCGGCGGCGCCGGCCGGCGGCAGGTCCCGGCGGAGCGCTCGCGCCAGGCCGCGCGCGGGGCGCGTCGACCGGACCGTCCCGACGGCCGTACCGCCGTCGCTCCGCTCCGCCACGACGGCCGCGCCGTCACCGGACGGGCTGCCGGGGCCGATCAACGCGTCGATGAGACGACGCAGTTCGGCCGGGGCCGTGGGTGCACCGGACATGTTCTTGTTCCCCCTCGCGCTCATGTGCCGACGAGGAACATCCCACCATCCGGGTCGGACAGTGCCGCTCCGGCCGGACGGGCCGCACTCGGGGTGCCTCTCCCGCCGGACGCCGCGGCACCGGGTCGTGTCCGGAAAGTCCCGCCCGGCCCGCGACGCCCGGCAGCCCCGCCCTGCGGGCGGACGGCGATACCTTCCGGACATTTCCTCGGCGCGTACGCCTCTGCCCGGGGTAACCCGCCCTAGCGTCCGCGGCGGATCCGGGCGGCCTGCCGGGCCTCGGCCGTCTTGCGCGCCTCGGCGGAGCGCCGTGACTCGTTCTTGGCGCGGCCGGGCTTGCCCGGGACGGTTCCGATGCCGCGGAAGGCCGCGCCGCCGCGCTTGGGGCCCTCGGTGGTGGGCGCTGCGCCGTCGACGGGCCGGCCGGACGGGGCCCTGGCGCCGGTGATGCGGCTCAACTCGGCCTCGCCGGAACGGACCTGGGTGACGCGTGCGCGGATCCCGGCCTCGCCCATGAGGCGGACCACGTCCTTGCGCTGGTCCGGCAGGACCAGCGTGACGACGCTGCCGGACTCGCCGGCGCGGGCGGTGCGGCCGCCGCGGTGCAGGTAGTCCTTGTGGTCGGCGGGCGGATCGACGTTGACGACGAGGTCGAGCTGGTCGACGTGGATTCCGCGCGCGGCCACGTTGGTCGCGACGAGGACGGTGATGTCACCGCTCCTGAACCGCTCCAGGGTGCGGTTGCGCAGCGGCTGCGACTTGCCGCCGTGCAGTGCCTCCGCGCGCACTCCGCTGCCGCGCAGGTGCTTGGTGAAGCGGTCGACGGAGGCCTTGGTGTCCAGGAACATGATCACGCGCCCGTCGCGGGCGGCGATCTCCGTGGCGGTGGCGTACTTGTCGGCGCCGTGCACCTGGAGGACGTGGTGCTCCATGGTGGTGACGGCGGCGGCCGAGGGGTCGACCGAGTGCACGACCGGGTCGTGGAGGTAGTTCTGCACCAGGTGGTCGACGTTGCGGTCGAGGGTGGCGGAGAACAGCATGCGCTGGCCGTCGGGGCGTACGAGGTCGAGTATCTCGGTGACCTGCGGGAGGAAGCCCATATCGGACATCTGGTCGGCCTCGTCGAGGACGGTGATGTCCACGCGGTCCAGGCGGCAGTCCTTGCGCTCGACGAGGTCGTTGAGGCGGCCGGGGGTCGCGACGAGGACCTCGGCGCCTTCGCGCAGCGTGGCGGCCTGACGGCCGATCGACATGCCTCCGACGACGGTGGCCATGCGCAGTTTCAGGACGCGGGCGTACGGCGTGAGCGCGTCGGTGACCTGCTGGGCCAGCTCACGCGTGGGGACGAGGATCAGGGCCCGCGGCTTGCGCGACTCGGCCCGGCGGCCGGCGGTGCGCGCGAGCAGCGCGAGGCCGAACGCGAGGGTCTTTCCCGAACCGGTGCGTCCGCGCCCGAGGACGTCACGTCCTGCCAGGGCGTTCGGCAGTGTGGCGGCCTGGATCGGGAAGGGCGTGTCGACGCCGAGCTCGGTGAGCAGCGCCAGCACCTCGGCGGGCAGGTCGAGCTCGCCGAAGGCGGCGACCGCGGGAAGGGCCGGGGTGTGGGTGACCGGGGGTGCGAATTCGTTCATCAGAGAGACCTCGTCCGAAAATGCGAACGAGCTGAGGCCCTCACCTGGTCGGTGAGGACCCCAGCTGCGTCGGAAGGCTCGGCGTCAGGCGGGGAGGATGTTCTCCGCCTGCGGGCCCTTCTGACCCTGGGTGACGTCGAAGGTCACCTTCTGGCCCTCCTGGAGCTCACGGAAGCCGGAGGTCGCGATGTTGGAGTAGTGGGCGAACACGTCCGGGCCGCCACCCTCCTGCTCGATGAAGCCGAAGCCCTTTTCCGAGTTGAACCACTTCACGGTGCCATTAGCCATTTTAAATCTCCTTCGAGGCACTACCCGGGGATCCACACCGCGTGAATCCCGGCGTCGCCGCGCGATTGCCCCGTCCGGAAACAGCACCGAAAATACAAAAAGTGCCTGGTGAAAATGAATTCACCAAAGGCACTTGAAGTTTATGGGAACCACAACTGCAACTGAGTCGACTGTAGCACGGTGTGGTCGAACGTGCACGGAATTCGTCACTCCGCGTCGCTTCGGGCCACGTTCGGCCCACACACGCCCGACCCCGCACGGCTCCCGCTCCGGCCTGCTGGTTCTCCGCCGGACGCGCCCGGGCCGCCGTCAGCCGGTCACCAGTCCGACCACCAGGTTGACGGCGGTGGCCAGAATGCTGGTTCCGAAGACGTACGAGAGCAGCGAATGCCGGAGTACCACCGCACGGATCGTCGAACTCGAGACGTCGGTGTCGGAGACCTGATACGTCATTCCCAGGTTGTAGCTGAAGTACAGGAAATCGCGGTACGCGGGCGGCCGGTCGGAGTTGAAGTCGATCCCTCCGCCGGCGGACCCGTAGTACAGGTACGCGTAGCGCGTGGCGTACATCAGGTGCAGGGCCGCCCAGGCCATGAAGACCCCGCTGAGGCCGGTGGCGGCCGCGGCGTGACCGGGGTCGGACGCGCCGCGCAGCAGGATCACGACGATGCTGCCCAGCCCGCAGAGGGCGACCACGACGATGATGATCTCGTCGGCCACGGGCCGGAAGTCCTCGCGCCGGGCGGAGCGCCGCGTGGTGTCCGCGTCCATCGGCCAGAGCACGAGCCAGCCGGCCACGACGAAGAACGTCTCCGTCAGGGCGACACCGGCGAGCACGCCCAGTGGCGCGTCGGTCAGTCCGCCGACGGCCGCGCCGATCCCCGCTCCGGCGACGACCGCCCCTGCGAGCCGGGGAACCGCGGACTGGGGCAGCCACTGTGTCATGGCCGGTAACCGTAGCGCCGGGTCGATCTCCGCCCCGGCATTTCCTCGCGCGGCAGCGGCGCCCGCCGGGCGACGCGGTTCGAGTCAGGCGGCGGGGGTGATGGTGACCTTGAGGTGCTTCATGATCGGCTGGTCGCTCTGGGTGCTGTGGTCCCCGAGCGCGCACAGGACGTTCATCTCGGGCATGTATCCGGCGGCGCAGCCGCGCGGGATGTCGTACGGGATCGCCAGGTAGCCGTGGAGATGCCGGCGGCTGCCGTCGCCCGCGGTGCTGGTGATGTCGACGGGGCCGAGCTTCGCGATCCCGCGTTCTCGCATGTCGTCCTCGTTCATGAAGACCAGCGTGCGCAGGTTCTTGATGCCGCGGTAGCGGTCGTTGTCGGAGTAGATCGTGGTGTTCCACTGGTCGTGGGAGCGCATGGTCCCGAGGGCCAGCGTCCCCGGGGCGGGGACCACGTCGGGGAGCGCGGCGGTGGAGAACTCGGCGCGCCCGGACGGGGTGAGGAAGACGAGTTCCCGCGCCGGCTGCTTGATGCGGAAGCCGAGCGGCAGCCGGACACGGCGGTTGAAGTCCTCGAAGCCGTCCAGGGCACGGGCCATCGTGTCGCGGATGCGGTCGTAGTCCTCGATGTACCACTCCCACGGCGTCTCGCTGTCGGGCAGGGCAGCCCGGGCCATGCCGGCGACGATCGCCGGCTCGGAGAGCAGGTGCGGGGAGGCCGGTCGCTTCATGCCGACCGACAGGTGCACCATGCTCATCGAGTCCTCGACGGAGGTGCTCTGGACGCCCTTGCGCTGGTGGTCCTTCTCGGTGCGGCCGAGGCAGGGCAGGATGAGTGCCCGGCGGCCGTGGACGATGTGGCTGCGGTTCAGCTTGGTGCTGACCTGGACGGTGAGTTCGCAGGCGCGCAGCGCCTCGTACGTGTGCGGGGTGTCGGGCGCGGCGAGGGCGAAGTTGCCGCCCATGGCGACGAACACCTTCACCTCGCCGCGGCGCATCGCCTCGATGGTCCGTACGGTGTCCAGGCCGTGCTCGCGGGGCGGATCGATCGCGCAGACGTCCGCGAGCCGGTCGAGGAACTCCGCGCCGGGGCGGTGGTCGATGCCGCAGGTGCGGTTGCCCTGGACGTTGCTGTGACCGCGCACCGGGGAGGGCCCGGCCCCTTCGCGGCCCAGATTGCCGCGCAGCAGCAGGAGGTTCACGATCTCCCGTACGGTGTCGACGCCGTGCTCGTGCTGGGTGACGCCGAGACACCAGCTGACGATGGAGCGGTCGGCCTCGCGGTAGACACGGGCCGCCTGGAGGATGCCGGCGCGGCCGATGCCGGACTGCCGCTCGATCTCCTCCCAGGACGTGGCCTCGCACACGGCGCGGTACTCGTCGAAGCCCGCGGTGTGGCGGTCGATGAACTCCCGGTCCAGCGCCTTGGGGTCGGAGGCAGACTGTTCCAGGACCGCCTTGGCCATGCCCCGTACGAGCGCCATGTCGCCGCCGATGCGCGGCTGGAGGTTGAGCGTGCTCGTCCGGGTCGCGTGGAAGGTGGCCATGTCCTTGAAGTCGTGCGGGATGATCGCGCGTGTGGCGCCCGCCTCGACCAGGGGGTTGATGTGGACGATCCTGGCGCCTCGGTGGTACGCCTCGGAGAGGGCGGTGAGCATCCGGGGCGCGTTGGAGGCCACGTTGACGCCCATGATGAACAGGGCGTCGGTCGTCTCCCAGTCCTTGAGGTCGACGGTCCCCTTTCCGGTGCCCAGGGCCGCCTGGAGGGCGCGGCCGCTGGCCTCGTGGCACATGTTGGAGCAGTCGGGCAGGTTGTTCGTGCCGAGCTCCCTGGCCATGAGCTGGTAGAGGAAGGTGGCCTCGTTCCCGAGCCGGCCGGAGGTGTAGTACGACGCCTCATGCGGGGAGTCCAGCTCGCGGAGGGTCCGCCCGACGAGTTCGAAGGCGTCCTTCCAGCTGATGGGCGCGTAGTGGTCCGTGTCGGGGTCGTAGACCATCGGCTCGGTCAGCCGCCCCTGGTTCTCCAGGTCGTAGTCGCTCCAGCCGGCCAGCTCGGTCACCGAGTGGGCGGCGAAGAACGCCCGGTCGACCCGCTTGCGGGTCATCTCCCAGGTGACGTGCTTGATCCCGTTCTCGCAGATGTCGAGGTGGAGGCCCTTGGTGTCGTCGGGCCACGCGCAGCCGGGACAGTCGAACCCGGTGTTCTCGTGGTTCATCTTCATGATCGCCCGGGGGCCGTCCGTCACGGCTCCCTCACGCATCATGAACCGGGTCACGCTCTTCGCCGCGCCCCACCCGGCGGCCGGGTGGTGATAGGGGTGGAACTCCGGCTCCGCCGCGGGCTCGGGGCCCACGCGCGCTTCCGCCTGTTCCCGTGCCTGTTCTTCGGGGGAGGCGCTCAAGGTCCTGACCTTCCGCCGTGCGGGCGTGTGCCCGGGGGCCGGCAATGTCCCTGCCAGCCTAGGCATACAGGATGATCACGGCATTTCGAGGCGACGTCGCGGACCGCTCACACCCTCGCCGCGTGTTCGCGGACCGCGATCTGGGCCAGCTTCGTCAGCATCATGCCGTTGCGGACCGCGACGATGTAGTCCACCGGGAGTCCGTGCATGCGGGTGCCCGGGCCGCGGAGGGGGTGCCAGTCCAGGGTGAAGAGGGTGTTCTCCCCCCAGGGCGTGAGGTACATGGCGATACGGGCCGCGCCGAAGGGCTCGGCCTTCGCCTCCAGTTCGAGGCGTCGCTCCGGCTCGCAGATGCGGACCACACAGGTGTCGTCGAGGGTCATGGGCCCCACGCCGACACGGACCTTGAGGCGGGCGCCCACGTCCGGCCAGCCGGGGTCCGCGGCCAGGACCTGCTGGGTGCCGGTCACCCACTCCCCGTAACGGCGGCCGTCGGAGAGAAGGCGCCAGACCTCGGACGGCGAGCTCAGGATCAGACGGCGGTTCCGGGCCACGCTGGTCACGCTCCTTACCGGGGGTGGCGTCCAGGCTGCCGCCTCGCACCCGCCCGCGCAGTCCGGCAGGCCCGAACGGTGACTTCCGTCGCCCGGTGGAGCAGCGCGCGATCGCACAGCGCGCCGACGCGCACATGCGGGCATATCGTGCGTTCCGATGGGCCGTTCTCCCAGGAGGCCCGCGTGCCGCGGCACCGTCCACGCCCCTGCGATCGCCCCCGAAAGGCCTGCTCCCATGCATCCTGCGCTCAGCACCGAACTGCTCGCGAAGCTGCGTCAGCCGCGCCCCTATCCGGCCGTCTCGCTCGTCATGCCGACGCACCGCCGGGAGCCCGACAACACCCAGGACCCCGTCCGGCTCCGCAATCTCGTGGCCCGGGCCGGAGAGCTGATCGAGCAGGACCCGGCGGTGACCCGTGAGCGGCGGCTCGACGTGCTGAGCCAGCTGGAGCAGGCCCTCACCGAGGTCGACCTCGCCCACGCCGAGGACGGCCTCGTGATCTACGCGGCCCCCGGGGAGCACCTGGTGTGGACGGTGGCCCGGACGGTCCCGGAGCGGGTCGTCGTCGCCGACACCTTCCTCACGCGCAACCTCGTCGCGGCCCAGGCGGCCGAGGAGCCCTTCTGGGCGCTGACCGTGGCCGCCGACCGGGTCGCCCTGTGGAGCGGCGACCAGGAGCGCGTCCACGAGCACACCGCGGACGGCTTCCCGCGGACGCGGAGCCTGGAGGACCCCGACGCCGAGCGCAAGGAGCAGATCGGCGATGTGCCGAGCACGTTCCGGGACGAGCAGACCCGCCACTTCCTGCGCGAGGCCCACGAGGCGATGCGCGTCGTGCTCAGCTCCTCCCCCCGGCCCCTCTACGTGATCGGCGAGGCGGCGGCGATCGCCCTTCTGGAGGAGGCCGGACCCCTGGCCAAGGACACGACGACCGTACGGAGCGGCGGTCTGGCCTCCGGGCCGGCCGCGGCCGTGTGGCAGGTGCTGGAGCCCCTTCGTACGGCGCGGCTGGAGTCCGACACGGCCGCCGTGGTCTCCGAGCTGGACGCGGCGCAGGGCCGCCGCGAGTTCGCCGGAGGCGTCGACGAGGTCTGGGTGGCCGCGAAGGAGGGCCGGGTGCGCCTGCTGGCCGTGGAGGAGCACTACCAGACGGTCGTACGCGACTACGGCGACCACCTCGAACCGGCCGACCCCGGCGACCTCGACTCGCGGGACGACATCGTGGACGAGATCGTCGAGCAGACCCTGTCGACCGGAGCGGCGGTGCGCTTCGTTCCCGACGGGACGCTGTCCGGCTCGGGCCGGATCGCCGCCGTCCTCCGCTACTGACCGCCACCCGGACGGCCCTGTGGGGCGGCACGGAGATTCTCCGTGCCGCCCCACAGGGGATCGGCGGCTACGCGCCGGCCAGCTGCTCCACGAGCGCCTGCTCGTCCTTCTCCGAGAGCGACGTCTTGAGGACGGTGCCGCCGAAGGACTGCATGGCGGCCGCGAACTTGTCCTCGGTGACCTTCGAAGCCATGATCACCACGGCGGCGGAGCCGGGCTTGAGCAGGGAGTCGACCTTGCTGCGGAAGTCCTTGTCCACTCCCATCTGGTTCAGCTTGCCGATGAGTCCGCCCAGCGCGGCGCCGACCACCCCGAGGCCCGGCGTGAGGACGAGAATCCCGAAGACCAGGCCCCACAGCGCCCCCGCGGTGGCCGAGAGGGCCATCTTGTCCAGCTTCGAGGGCGTGTCGACGTGGGTCTCACCCTCCTGGTCGACCGTGACGACCGCGAGCCCCCCGAGTTCGACGACGTGGCTGCTCTGGAGCCCCTGCACCGCGTGGAAGGCCTTCTTCGCCACGGAGGGGTCGTCGTAGCCGATAACGATGAGCTCGGACATGGTCATCTCCTTTGCCATCAAACCAGTCACTTCGCACCATATGCCCACATTCGGGCGAGGGCATCAGGCGCGCGGAGGGATCGGCTCACGTCCGGACTGACGGCCGATCAGACCGCCGCCGAGGACTGGGATTCGGCCCCCGCGCGGTACAGCCGGCGCAGGCGCACCACACCGAGGTCGTGCTGGTAGAGGTTCTCCCGCTGGTCGGCGTCGACGGGCATGCCTTCGAGCATGACGCGGTCCTGCTCCAGGACCTCCCAGTGCCGCTTCTCGATCAGCGTCCGGTAGAGGAAGCGCCAGGAGTCGCGCTGCCAGTCCTGGACCGTGCGGTAGCGCCAGAAGAAGACACCGGTGCGCACGGCGTCCACCGGGCAGACCATCCCGACGATGCCGAAGGGACCGCCGGGTCCCGCCGAGGGCGGGTACGGGATGGACAGGTCCACCCAGTCCACCCCCGTGCGGCACAGCTCCACCCAGTCGAAGTTGACGCCCTTCTGGTCCGTCTTCTCGAAGAAGTAGCCGCGGTCGGTCTCCCGGATGCGGAACTTGGCCGTGGTGTCGCCGTCGAACATGGTGTGGGACTCGTGGTGCAGGAAGGCGCCGTGCATCGGGTCGAGCAGGTTCTCCACCGCGTACCGCCACGGCACGTTCCACTCGGCGTAGCAGAGGAAGGCGTCCGTCTCCGGATCGACGAGCGGGCCGGGGAGTTCCAGCGGCACCGGCTCGGGGTGCTCCTCGTCGCCGAAGTACGCCAGCACCGCGCCCGCCACCTCGCGCACCGGGAGCGAGGTGACCAGCCTCTTGCCCTCCAGGTTGCAGCCGGGCAGCCCCGGCACGGAGGAGACGGTGCCGTCCGTCTCCACCTCGACGCCGTGGTACCAGCAGGCCACCCGGTCGCCGAGGTGCTTGCCGAGGGAGAGCGGGGCGCCGCGGTGCGGGCAGCGGTCCGCCAGCATGGCGAGGGTGCCGTCGGAGCGGCGGAACAGGAGCCACTGCTCGCCGAGCGCGGTGACCTTGCGCATCGCTCCGGGGGCGACGAATCGCGAGGGGACGACGGGGTGCCACTGGTTGCGCAGACCGTGGGCGTGGATGTGGTCCGCGGAAGCGGTCGTGGACAGCGTCATGGTCAGGCTCCCAGTCGGTGCATCTCGGCGCGGAAGGAGGTCTCGGTCCACGGCTGCCCGTCCGGGGCGTGGATCTTGCGGGCGTTGAGCCCGCGGACCACGTCGGGCAGTTCGTGGCCCTCGTCGGTGAAGACCTCCTCGAGCGTGGCGGCCAGCTTGTACTCGTACGGGCTCGGCTCGCGCGTGCGGCTCTGGTGGATCTCCAGGTAGGGCCAGGCGTCGGTCATGGTGGCTCCAAGCGGGGGGTGGGGCGGAGGGGTCAGAGGTCGAGGACGAGCCGGCCGGAGAGGCACCGCGAGACGCAGATCATCATCGTGGCGTTCGCGGCGTGCTCGGCCTCGCTCAGGAGGAGGTCGCGGTGGTCGGGGACGCCGTCGACGACCCGGGTCTCGCAGGAGCCGCAGATGCCGTCCCGGCACGAGCTCCGTACGTCGAGGCCGGCGGCCTCGGCGGCGTCGAGGATCGAGGTGTCCGCGCCGACGGCGAGTGTCAGTCCGGAGGCGCGGCACTCGACGTCAAAACCCTCGTCCTCTCCCTCGCGTTCGACCACGGGAGCGGAGAACCGTTCCAGCCGCAGGCGTTCCGGCGGGCAGCGCTCCTCGACGGCGGCCAGGAGAGGCCCGGGGCCGCAGGCGTAGACGAGCGTGTCCTCGTCCAGACCGGCCAGCGCCGCGTCCAGGTCGATGTGTCCGGCCTCGTCCTGGGGTACGAGGGTGAGGGCGCCGCCGCCCAGCGCGGTGAGCTCGCCGGTGAAGGCCATGGAGGCGCGGGTGCGACCGCCGTGGACGAGCCGCCAGCGGGCGCCGCGGCGGGCCGCCTCCCTCGCCATGGCGAGGATCGGTGTGATGCCGATGCCGCCGGCCACGAAGAGGTAGCCGCCGGCGTCCTCCAGGGCGAAGTGGTTGCGCGGCTCGGAGACGGTGACCTGCTGTCCGGGACGGAGCGCGGTGTGCACATGGCGCGAACCGCCCCTGGAGGACGGCTCGTTGAGTACGCCGATCCGGTAGACACCGGCCGACCGCGGGTCGCCGCACAGGCTGTACTGGCGTACGAGTCCGCCGACGTGCACGTCGACATGGGCGCCCGGGGTCCACGCGGGCAGCGGCTTTCCGTCCGGATGGACGAGCTCGACGGAGAGGACGCCGTCCGCCTCCCACGTCATACGGTGGACGACCAGCCGCAACGACTTCTCGCTCATGCTCTGCTGCCTCCTGACTGTCTTGGGGACGGGGCCTACTGCCCCGGGATCCGTACGGGCGGGGTGAACGGGCTCTTCATGGGGCCGAGCGCCGTGAGGTCGACCTCGACCAGCACGGGCCCGTCGGTGGCGACGGCCTCCGCGAGCACCGGCTCCGCGTGCTCCTCGGCGGCGATGCGCAGGTACGGCAGACCGCAGGCGTGGGCCAGCGCGGCGAAGTCGGGGGTGACGAGGTCGACGCCGGAGCGGCGCTCGGCGTACCGGTCCTGCATGTTCCGCAGGACGCCGTAGCCTCCGTCGTTGAAGACGAGGAGCGTGAGGCGCGGCCGCTCCTGGGCGAGCGTGAGGAGCTCGCCCAGGTGGACGGCGAGTCCGCCGTCGCCGGCCATCACCACGGTGGGTGCGCCGGGGCGGGCGAGGGCCGCGCCGATCCCCATCCCGAGGCCCTGTCCGATTCCGCCGCCGCGCGGGAAGACGTTGTCCCGGGGGTCGTAGATCTCCAGGAGGCGGTTGCCCCAGCTGCTCGACGGGATCGTGACGTCGCGGGCGACGACCGCCTCGCGGGGCAGCACGGCCCGCAGCGCGTCGCAGATCGCGGCCTGGGGGCCGATGCCGTCGTGGAGGGCGGCCCGCACCTCGGCGCGTACGGCGGTGACCCGCCCGGTCCAGGCGTCCTCGGCCTGCCGGGCATACGGGACCAGGCCGTCGAGGACGGCTCCGGCGTCGCCGTGCAGGGGGTGGGTGGCCGGGTGGACCCTGCCGAGGGCGGCGGCGTCGGCGTCGATCTGGATGTGCGCCGCAGGCAGCGCGAGCGTGTAGTCGGCGGTCTCGTTGGAGCGGAAGTGCGTGCCGACGGTGAGGAGGAGGTCCGCGTCGGCGAGCAGGGCCCGGACGGCCGGCGTGGTGGCGAAGTTGCCGACGACCTGCCCGTGGTCCTCGGGGATCGCGCCGCGCCCGGAGTTGGAGGTGACGAGGGCGGCACCGGTCGCTTCGAGGAGCCGGGTCAGCTCACGGCGGGCGCGGACCGCGCCCCCGCCGGCCCAGATCACGGGGCGGCGCGCGGAGGCCAACAGTTTCCCGGCCGCCTCCAGTTCACCGTCCGTGGGGGACGGGAGGACGGGTGCGGGGAGGGTGTGCGGGGCGTCGCTCTGGGCCGCGTACTGGAGGTCGACCGGCCACTCGACGCTCGCCGGGCCGCCCGGCGTGGCCAGCGCCGCGCGCGCCGCCTCGCGTAGGATCCGCCCCGCCCGCTCCGTGTCGGGGACGGTCGCCGCGTACGCCGACACGGCGGTCAGCATGCCCAGCTGGTCCTTGGTCTCGTGGATGAACCCCCGTCCGCTGCCGAGGAATTCGCTCTCCACCTGCCCGGTGACATGCAGCACGGAGCTGCCCGCGCTGAGCGATTCGATGAGCGAGCCGGCGGCGTTGCCCGCGCCGGTGCCGGTGGACGTGAGCGCGCAGCCGATCGAGCCGCGCGCCCGCCCGTAGGCGTCCGCCGCGTTCACGGCGGACGCCTCGTGGCGTACGGGGACGAACCGCAGGTCGCGGTCGACGGCCTCCACCAGCGGCAGGTTGTGCACGCTGACGATGCCGAAGACGGTGTCGATGCCGAGTTCGCGCAGGACGGCGACGAGGAGATCGCCTCCGTTGTCGTGACGCATGGTGTCTCCTCAGAGGATGGAGCGGCCGACGCCGCCGCAGACGTCTACGGCAGTGCCGGTGATGTACGAGGCACGGGGTGAGAGCAGCGCGACGACCGCGTACGCGACCTCCTCGGCGCGGCCGAGCCGGCCGAGCGCGATCCCCCGGTCGGCGGCGAGCTCCGCCTGCCACTCCTCGTAGCCGATGCCGGGGTCGGCGGCGGCGTGACGGCGGGTCCACTGGCCGGTGTCGACGAGGCCCAGGCAGACGGAGTTGACCCTGATGCCGTCGGCGGCGAGCTCGGCCGACAGGGACTTGGAGAGGTTGAGGATGCCGGCGCGGGCGGCGCTGGTGGTGATCAGCCGGGTCTCGGGCTGCTTGGCGAGCACGGCGTTGATGTTGACGACGCTCGCCGCGTCGGAGGCGGCGAGATGGGGGCGGGCCGCGTGCAGCGGGTTGAGGACCCCGGCGAACTTGAGTTCCAGTTCGTCGCGCCAGTCCTCGGCCGTCGCGTCGTCGAGCCCCTTCATCCGGGACTGCCCGGCGTTGTTGACGAGTCCGTCGACGCCGCCGAACTCCTCGGCGGTGCGCCGGACGAACGCGTGCACGGCGTCGGCGTCCCGTACGTCGCAGACCTCGGTCAGCAGCCGGTCCCGTCCGGCGCCGAGGGTCGCGGCCACGTTCTTCAGCCGCTCGGCGTCGCGGCCGCAGGTGGCGACGCGGGCGCCTTCGTCGAGCAGGGCGCGGACCGTGGCCAGGCCGACACCCGAGCTGCCGCCGGTGACCACGATGGTGCGGTCGGCGAGGCCCAGATCCATAACGCGTGACTCCTACAGCTCAGTTCATGGTGAAGCCGCCGTTGACGGCGATCACCTGTCCGGTCAGATAGCGGGACTCCTCGCCGAGCAGGAAGGAGACGATCCCGGTGATGTCCTCCGCCTGCTGCGCCCGGGTGAGGGCCCGGTTCGCGCGGTAGAGGTCGTGCCGCTCGGCGGGCACGGTCTCGGTGGCCTCGCCCTCGGTGAGTCCGGGAGCGACCGCGTTCACGGTGACTCCCCGGTCGCCGAGCTCGCGTGCCATCGCCCGGGTGAGGGCGATGACCGCCCCCTTGGAGGCGATGTAGTGGGCCAGCCGGGGTGAGCCGTAGAGGGCCGCGTCCGAGGCGATGTTGACGATCCGTCCGGGCGCGGCGAACAGCGGGTGGAGCGCCTTCGACACCAGCCAGGGGCCGCGGGCGTTGACCGCCATGAGCCGGTCCCAGACCTCGATGTCGATGTCCTGGAACTCCCTGCCGCCCACCCCGTTGGCGAGGGCCGCGTTGTTGACCAGCCCGTACAGCGGGCCCAGGGCCCGTACGGCGGTCGCCAGGGCGTCCACCGACGCCGGGTCGGCGACATCGCACCGTACGACGTGGGCGTCGAGGCCCTCCGCGCGCAGTTCGGCGCCGGCGCGCTCTCCCCGGTCGGCGTCCAGCTCGGCGAGGACGACCCGGAAGCCGTCGGCGCCGGCCCGGCGGGCCATGGCCAGTCCCAGGCCACGGCCCGCCCCGGTGACGACGACGACCCGAGGGTCAGTCACGGGTGACCCCGTGCATCGGGGAGTACTCGGGGTACGACGGCACCTGCGGCTTCTGCGTGCCGATGACGACGCAGAACAGGGCGTCGGTGTCGCCCTCGTTCTTCAGGGAGCGGGTCACCCCGGCCGGGACGACGATCATGTCGCGGTAGCCGAGGGTGCGGTACTCGACCTCGTCCGGGCCGCGGTGGATGCCGACCCTGACCTCGCCCTCCAGGACGAAGAAGGCCTCCTCGACGTCGTGGTGGGTGTGGGCCGGGCCCTCGGCGCCGGGCGGCAGCAGCATGTTGGAGAAGGTGAAGCCGCCGGACGGGATGATGCGGCTGTCGCCCTCGTGGTTGCCGGTGGCGCCCGAGCCGACGTAGCGGATCTGACCGCGGCGGTACTGGGGACCGGCCTTCTCCTGGAAGGAGAGGGTGTCGAAGTCCGCCACACGGGACCGTTTGGTGGCGATGAGGGAGTCGGTGTACGCGGCGAGGTCGTCGCCGTTGTCGTAGGCGGTGGTGGTCAGAGGCATGGTGACAGCTCCTGTTCGGGTATGCGTGCGGTGATGCGGAGGTGGGAGAGGACCCAGGCGTTGAAGCGGCCCGGCTGCTCCTGGTTGGCCAGGTGACCGGCGTCCTTGACGATCACGAAGGCGGTCTTGTGCAGGCCCCCGGCGACGGCCTGGCTCGCCTCGACGCCCGTGACCGTGTCCTGGTCGCCGCAGAGGACGAGCGAGGGCGCGGCGATCGAGGCCAGTTCGGGGCGGAGGTCGGCCGAGGCCATGGACTCGGCGGCGTACCCGTAGCCGGGCAGCCTGACCGAGCCGGCCATGGTGTCGACGACCCGCCGGACGAGGGCGGCCGGGGCGCCGGGTGACAGCAGGCGCGGTCCGCGGGCCTCGGCGAAGGCCCGTGGGCCGAGTTCGGCCAGCTCGGTGGTGCGGGCCCGCATGCCCGCGGCCTTCGTCGCGTCCGTGGCGGAGCCGGGGCTGGAGTCGGCGACGACGAGGGAGTCGACGAGTCCGGGATGGCGGGCGGCGAGCCGCAGGGCGATCACCCCGCCCCAGGAGACGCCGAGGACGTGCGCGCTCGTGCCGCGTGCCCGGATGACGGCGGCGGCCGCGTCCGCGAAGTCGTCGAGGGTGAGCGGGGCTTCGGGGTCGGGCGAGGCGGCGTAGCCGGGGGCGTCCCAGGCCACGACCCGTACGTACGGGGAGAGTTCGGCCAGCTGTGGTGCGAAGGCGGCCGAGGACGAGCCGATGCCGTGGAGGCACAGCAGCAGCGGACCGCGCTCGCCGGCTTCCTCGACGTGCACGTCGAAGCGCCGTTCGGGACGGAGGCCGGTGTGGGCGGTCACAGGATCTGTCCCGTCCGCCCGGCGAGCGCCGCGAGGCTGCGGAGCACCGCGTACGGCACGACCCGGCTGGTGGCGGGGTTCTCCGCGTCGGGCACGTGCGCTACCTCGAAGCGGTACGCGCCGTGCGCGCCGGACGCCTCGATGACGTGCCGGGTGTGGTGCGCGGCGGGGTCGGCGACGACCCGGACCCGCACAGCGTCCAGGTCGCCGACGGCCAGCGCGACCGAGGCGGCCACGTTCGTCGACTTGGGGAACTTCACCGGAACCTCGCGCGCGGTGCCGGACATGACCTCGACCGGTCCGGTCGCCGTCCGCATGCGGTTCAGCAACTCATCGTCCATCCAAGGCTGTTCGAGGGTAGACGGCAGCTTGGTGGTGGTCAGGCGGACCTCGTCGAGCGGGCCGAGCGCACGGGCCGCCTGGAGCAGGTCGAGCCCGCCGACGGCGCCGCCGGTGAAGTACACGCGTCCCGGTCCTGCCGCGAGCAGGCGCTTGGCGAGCTCCTCGTCGGTCATCGCCCCGCTGGAGGCGATCAGCAGATCGGTGCCGGAGGCGAGGACGCGCTCTCCCCACTCCCGTACGACGCCCTGGCCCGCGGCCTCCACGACGAGGTCGCAGAGGTCGAGCGCCTCCTCGAAGGAGACCTGGGGCGCGGGCGCCGTCTCGCCGAGCGGGCGGTTGTCGACGACGCACACCAGCGCGGCGCCCTCCACCCGCCCCTCGGCGAGGGCGGTGCCGACGATCCGGCCGATCGCCCCCCAGCCGACCAATCCGACCCTGCGTACGCGTGCGGTGCTCATGCGGTGTCCTTCCGGGCGTCGACGGGGGCGAGCGGGCCGGGGTCCGGCGTGCCCGCCATGTGGCAGCGGATCTCCTTCGACGGCGGGCCGGCCGTGCCCCAGAGGTCGGAGAGCTCCGGCACCCGCCGCCACACCCGGGCGATCCAGGTGTCCTCGACGATCTGCGCGACCTCGGAGGTGTACTCGCAGACGAGTCCGGACGGGTCGGTGAAGTAGGAGAAGGTGTTGTTGCCGGGGCCGTGCCGTCCGGGGCCCCACCGGGGGGTGATGCCGTGGTGGCGGAGCCGTCCGAGGCCGCGCATGAAGTGGTCGACGGAGCTCATCTCGTATGCGACGTGGTTCAGCGAGGTCCACTCGGCCTGGTTGAAGGCGATGCAGTGGTGGTCCGCGTTGCAGCGGAGGAACGCCATCTGGTGCTCGGACCAGTCCGATACCCGCAGCCCGAGGACGTCGCGGTAGAAGGCGACGGCGGCGTCGATGTCGGTGGTGTTCAGCACGGCGTGCGTGACCCCGACGGGCACGGCGCCGTCGCGGCCGCGCGGGGCGACGGCCTCGACCTGGGCGCTGATCTCGACGAGCCGCCGCTCGGGGTCGGTGAACCGCAGGCCGTAGCCGCCGCCCGCCTGGTCGAGGGGGCCGGGGCCGAAGACGGGGACGATGCCGCGTGCTTCGAGGCGCCGGGCGGCCTCGTCGACCTCGGCGGGCGTGGCGACGGAGAAGGCGAGCCGGCCGAGGCCCACGCGTTCACGCTCGGTCAGCTGCAGGACGTGGTGCTCGTCGCCGGTTCCGCGCAGCCAGCGCGCGCCGCTGTCGGACTCGACGGTCTCGAGTCCCCAGACCTCCTGGTAGAAGTCGGCGGCCTCGGTGAAGGCGGGGGTGTGCAGCTCGACGTAGCGCAGCGAGCGGAGGCGGGCGATCGGGCCGGGCGGTGCGGCGTGCATGTGTCTCTCCAGACGGGGCGGGCGTGCCCGGGTTTCAGTTGGCCCAGGGCAGGGGGGCGTCGGAGGTGCCCCAGTAGAGGGACTTCTGGCGCTGGTAGGCGCGGATGGCGTCGCGGCCCTTCTCGGTGCCGAGGCCGCTCTCCTTCCAGCCGCTGAACGGCGTGGCGGCGCTGAACTGCTTGTACGTGTTGATCCAGACGGTCCCCGCGTGGATCCGGCGGGCGAGCCGCCACGCGGCGCGGGCGTCCCGGGTCCAGATGCCGCAGGCGAGCCCGTAGACGGAGTCGTTGGCCTGGCGGACCAGGTCGTCCTCGTCCTCGTACGGGAGCGCGACGAGGACCGGGCCGAAGATCTCCTCCTGGCAGGTGCGGGAGGAGTTCGGCAGGCCGTCGAGGACGGTCGGCAGGTAGTACGCGCCGTCCCGGTAGCGCTCCCCCTCCGGGGCCGATCCGCCGCACAGGACCCGTCCGCCCTCGGACCGGGCGAGGTCGACGTAGGCGGCGACGGCGTCGCGGTGGCGGTGGTGCACGAGGGGGCCGACCTGGGTGGCGGGGTCGGTGCCGGGGCCGACCCGCAGCTTCCGGACGCGTTCGACGAGCTCGCCGACGAAGGAGTCGTAGATCTCCCGGGCGACGAAGAGCCGTGAGCCGGCGATGCAGGACTGACCGCTGGAGGAGAAGATCCCGAACAGCACACCGGCCAGGGCCTGCTCGACGTCGGCGTCGGCCCGGACGACGGTCGGCGACTTCCCGCCCAGTTCGAGGGAGGCGGGGATCAGCTTCTCCGCCGCGACGGCGGCGATGGAGCGTCCCGTCGCGGTGCCTCCGGTGAATCCGATGCGGGCGACGAGGGGGTGGCGTACGAGAGCGTCGCCGACCACCCGGCCGCTGCCGGGGAGCACGGAGAGCAGGGCCGTGGGCAGGCCGAACTCCTCCAGGGCCCGTGTGATCAGCCTGCCGAGGGCGAGGGAGACCAGGGGCGTCCAGGCGGCCGGCTTGAGGAGGACCGCGTTCCCCGCGGCGAGGGCGGGCGCGATCTTCTGGGCGTCGCTGGCGATGGGCGAGTTCCAGGGGTTGATCGCCCCGACGACCCCTATCGGTTCGTGCACGCTCATCGTGACGTACGCGCCGCGGGAGGGGGTGAGGGAGTCCTCGGCGGTCTCCAGCGCGGCGGCGGTGTAACGGAACGTGCCCGCCGCGCTGAGGGCGAGGGCGCGGGTCTCGGTGAGGGTCTTGCCGGTGTCGGCGGTCTGCAGGGCCGCGAGCTCGTCGGCCGCCTCCTCGGTGAGCGCGGCGATCCGGTGCAGGAGACGGGCGCGCTCGTGCGGGAGCAGGTCCCGCCAGGTGGGGTCGGCCGCTGCCGCGGCCGCTGCCTCCGCGGCCTCGGCGACCTCCTCGGCGGAGGCGGAGCCGACGGTGGCGAGGAGCCTCCCGGTGGCCGGGTCGACGGTGTCGAGCGGTTCGCCCGCACCGCGTCGCCACTGGCCCGCGATCAGGATGTCGGTGGGGTGGTGGGGCACGGGCGAACCTCCTGGCGAAGCCGTTCTCGAAGTGCTTGAAATCTAAGCGCTTAAATAATCTGACACAAGACCCCCGGCTCGAAATCGTTGCCCAACAGGTCTTGAGCGTGGAGTGGGCCCACCGAGAGGATGTGTGACGAGTCGGCGGGTTCGAGATTACTAAGCCCTTAACCATTGACCGCTTAGATAGCTGAACCTACTGTCTCCGCAACTTCTCTGTTCGCGGAAGGACCCCTCCATGACGACTGTGGCCGGCAAGCCAGCCCTCGGCTCGATAGCCGCGCGACTCGAACGACTGCCGCACTCGCGCTGGCACGTCAAGGTGCGATTCCTGATCGGCGCCGTCACCTTCTTCGAGGCGTTCGACCAGCTGTTGGCCGCCTCCGCACTGCCCGTCCTGATGAAGGAGTGGAATCTGACCACCGGGCAGGCCACCTTCGCGGTGACGGCCGCCTCGATCGGCATGCTCCTCGGCGCGCTGGGCGCCGGATGGCTGGGCGACCGGATCGGCCGGGTGCGCACGGTCGCTCTCGGTGTCGCCGTCACCGGCCTCGCCAGCCTCGCCGTCGCCTTCTCCGGCTCCATCGAGACCTTCTCGCTCTTCCGGTTCGTCCAGGGCCTCGGCATCGGCGGGGTCGTCCCCGTCGCCGCCACGTACATCAACGAGATCGCGCGCTCCGACAAGCGCGGCCGCTTCGTGCTGCTGTACGAGATGATCTTCCCGGCCGGTCTCGCCGCGGCGACGCTGGTCGCCGTCTGGGTCGTCCCCAACCTCGGCTGGCGCGCCATGTTCGTCATCGGCACCCTCCCGGTCCTGATCGCCGCCGCGCTGCCCCGTCACGTCGAGGAGTCCCCGCGCTGGCTGCTGGCCCGCGGCCGCACGCGGGAGGCCGAGGCGGCCATCGCCCGGATCGAGGCCGAGGTCGGCCGCGCCACCGCCGAGCCCCTGCCGGCGCCGGCCGCCGGAGTCGCCGAGGACGTCGCCCGGGCCGGCCGCCTCAGCGACCTGTTCCGGGGCCGCTACCTGCGCCGTACGGCCGTCCTGTCCGGACTGTGGTTCGTCGCGTACTACGTCAACCACGGCATCTCGACCTGGCTGCCCTCGCTCTACACCAAGCAGTTCGGCCTCGATCTGACGACGGCCCTCGTCTACACCCTGCTGAGCAACGTCACGGGCCTGTTCGGCACGTTCCTGGTCGCCCTGCTGATCGACCGCATCGGCCGCCGGCCGGCGCTGATGGCCGCACTCGTCGGCGGCGCGCTCTCGCTCGGCGTGCTGGCTCTGGCGGGCGCGACGTCGGGCGGCCAGGTCGCCCTCTTCGCCTCCTGCACGACCTTCTTCCTGTACGCGATCAACGCGGGTCTCTACCTGTACTCCCCCGAGCTGTACCCCACGGCCAACCGGGCCAAGGGCGCAGCGTTCGGCGGTCTGTGGAACCGGCTCGGGGTCATCCTGGGGCCGGTCGTCGTCGGCACGATCATCGGCGCGGGCGGCAGCCTGCCCCTGGTCTTCGCGCAGCTCGCGGCGGTGGCCCTGGTGGGCGCCGTGATCGCATGGTTCGCCGTCGAGACCAAGGGCCGGACGCTGGAGGAGCTCAACAGCTGACACCGGACGTCGTACGTACGCCCCGGGCCGGCGGCCTCCCGCCGCCCCGGGGCGTTCGGCGTCCCGCCACCCCCGGCCCCCGAATGCCTGAGCGGTAAGATTCTCAGCGCTGTGAGATGCCGGAGGGGGTGCCGGCCGGAGCCGTACGAGGGGATGACCATGGCTGCATCGAAGCCGGCGAGCCGCGACGCGGTGGCGAAGGTGATGGAGGACTGGGCGCGCGAACGCCCGGAGCTGGACACGAGCCCCCTCGACGTTCTCGCCCGCCTGCACCGCACCTTCCTCCGCTACAACACCCGGATCACCGCGTCGATCGAGCGGCACGGACTCTCCGTGGCCGGATTCGACGTGCTCACCGCCCTGCGGCGCTCGGGTGAGCCGTACCGGCTGACGGCGGGACAGCTCGCCGACTCCGGTCTCGTCTCGTCCGCGGGGGTGACCCTGCGGATCGACCGGCTGGAGAAGGACGGCCTGATCGTGCGCGAACGGGACGCCGACGACCGGCGGGTCGTCTACTCCCGCCTCACCGACCACGGCCTCGCCACCGTGGACACGGTGTTCGCCGAGCACCTCGACAACGAACGCCGGATGCTCGACGCGATGTCGCCCGCCGAGCGCCGCCAACTCGCCCGCCTCCTGCGGAAGCTGGAGACGTCGATCCTCGACTCGGACGAGCCGCAGGCGACGCCCGAGTGACGGGAGCGCGAGCGGACGAACCGGACCCCGCCACGCAGTCCAAGATCATCGGGAAGCAGAATGACCCGTATGTCGACAACGAACATTCCGCAGACGGCGACGATCGACGACGCCCCGCTGATCGGCCGCGCATTGACCCGCGCCTTCGACGACGACCCGATGATGCGCTGGTTCTTCCCCGACGACGTCTCGCGCGAGGCGACCCTCGGCCGTTACTTCACCACCCTGTTCACCCGGCAGTACGTCCACCACGCGGTGTGCGAGCGCACCGCGGCGGCGGCGGCCTTCTGGGTGCCTCCGGAGGCGCAGGCCAAGGCCGTTCCCGACGCCGAGACGATCCAGGAACTGCAGAACATACTCGGTGACCGGGCTCCCGTGTTCGGGGCCGCGGTCGAGGCCGCCGCCCAGCACACGCCCCGGGAACCGCACTGGTACCTGGCGCTGATCGGCGCCGACCCGGCCGCGCAGGGCCAGGGCCACGGGGCCGCGCTGCTGCGCTCGGGCCTGGCCAAGGCCGACGCGGCGGGGCTGCCCGCCTATCTGGAGTCCTCCAAGCCGGACAACCTGCCCTTCTACGAGCACTTCGGGTTCGGCGTGCGCGAGGAACTGCGCCTGCCGGGTGGCGGACCGGTGCTGTGGGCGATGTGGCGCGAGCCGCGCACCCCGTCCGTCTAGCGGGAACCGGTCACTGCTGCACGGCGCTCACGGGGGCCCACCCCGGGAGCGTCGGCAGGACCGATGCGGCGACCCGGAGGAGCACCGCGTCGTCCGGGACCGCACCGTCCCGGCGCCAGAGCGTCACCTCGTAGGAGCCGCCGCTGTCCTTGGCGTCCCGGGCCACCACGACCGTGCGGGCCGGGACGCCGGGACCGGTCTCGGCGTCGCTGCCGTCGAGGCGGAAGCGGATGCTGATCGTCTGGTCGGAGTAGAGGACCGCCGGGCGGCCCAGCACGGTGCGCTCCTCGGCGCTGTGCCCGCCGAACGGGGTGTATCCGGCCACCGGGCGTCCGTCGTAGGTGGCCGCCAGGGTCACGGTGTAGGTCGGGAACTCGACCTCGGACGTGGGCGTGGCGATGTCCCTGGCCTCGCCCACGAGCTTGAGGGAGCCGTCACTTCCGTTCGCGGACGTCGCCATCTCCTCGGGGGTGCCCAGGAGTCGGGCGAGATCAGGGCGGTTCAGCGCCTCGCACAGCTGGTCTCCGGAGAGCCGTCCGCGGGCCGCGGCGGTCTCCCCCCGCGTCTCCTCCGGCTCCCCTGCCGAGCACGCCGCGGGCCGCGGCGGGCCGCCGCCCGTGTCGGCCGTCTCCCCCAGGGCCCACGCGCCGAGACCCAGCGCCGGCACCAGCAGCAGACCCGCGACGACCTGCCCCCACATGCCCGCGCCCTTCGGCAGCGCGTCGATGTCCTCCGCCATGTCCCCCACCTGCAGTGATCACCCGACGAGTGCCGGGGCCGGGGCACAGTAACCCGTGATCATCGGGCGGACAAGGGAGTATCGGGGCCGGACCGGCGGAGGCCAGGGGCCGGCGAGCAGTCGGGGGCGGGGAGCAGCCGCGGGCGGCCCTTCGGGGTACGCGGCCGCGGGGCGCCGCGCGGCGTGGGCGGGGCCCCGGAGGTTCGGGATATCAGTGGTGGCAGGCGACGGTCGGCGGTGATCGTCCATCTGCGAAAGGCGGAGGTCCAGTGAGCGTGAAGCCCGTTCCCGAGGACTATCCGAGCGTCACTCCCTATCTCTGTGTCGACGGAGCCGCGGCGGCGATCGACTTCTACGTCTCCGTGCTCGGCGCGGACGAGCGGATGAGGATGCCCGCGCCCGGCGGCAGGATCGGCCACGCCGAGCTGGCGCTCGGCAACTCGATGATCATGCTCGCGGACGAGTTCCCCGACATCGGCTTCCGCTCGCCGAAGGCGGTGGGCGGCACGCCCGTGACCCTGCATGTGTACGTGGAGGACGTGGACGCGGTCTTCGCCAGGGCCCTCGCCGGCGGCGCCACGGAGCTGTCGCCGGTCAAGGACGAGTTCTACGGTGACCGGACGGGCCAGTTCGAGGACCCCTTCGGTCACCGCTGGAGCGTCGCCACGCACGTGGAGGACGTCGCACCGGAGGAGATGGAGAAGCGGGCCGAGGAGGCCCTGCGCTCCCTCGGCTCCTCGCCCGGGTCCTCGCCCGACGGCGGCTGACCGGCGCCGGCCGGAGTGCGGGTGCGCGAGGCGGCGCACGGGGTGTCAGTAGACGTCGCGCACGTACCGCTTGTCGGCGGCGCGCTGCTTGACGTACACGGCCGCCGCCTCCTCGTCGAGACCGCCGTGGGCGACGGCGATGTCGCGCAGCGCCCGGTCGACGTCCTTGGCCATCCGCGACGCGTCGCCGCAGACGTAGAAGTGCGCGCCGTCCTGCAGCCAGTTCCAGAGCTGGTGGCCGTGCTCGCGCATCCGGTCCTGGACGTAGACCTTGGCGCGCTGGTCGCGCGAGAACGCGGTGTCGAGCCGGCTGAGGGTGCCTTCCGCGAGGAAGGCGGTCAGCTCGTCCTCGTAGAGGAAGTCGGTGGCTCGGTGCTGCTCCCCGAAGAAGAGCCAGTTCGGGCCTCCGTGGCCGCGGGCCCGGCGTTCTTCGAGGAAGCCGACGAAGGGCGCGACGCCCGTCCCCGGGCCGACCATGACCATCGGTGTGCCGGGGTCGGCCGGGGGCCTGAAGTGGGGTGAGCGCTGGACGAAGACCGGCACGGCGGTGCCGAGCGGCGCGTCGGCGAGGAACGGCGAGCAGACTCCCTTGCGGGGGTGGCCGTGAAGGTTCTCGTATCGGACCACGGAGACCGTCAGCGCCACCTCGTCGGGGTCGGTGAGCGGGCTGGAGGATATGGAGTACAGCCGCGGCTGGAGGCGCTTGAGTACGCTTGCCCACTCCTGCGCGGTGGCGCGGACCGCGTGTTCGGCGATGACGTCGACGGCCTGCCGGCCCCAGGACCAGCGGGCGAGCTCGCCCTTGTTGTCGGGGCGCAGCAGCTTCTTCAGGTCACGGCCACCGGTGCGTTCGTTGACGAAGGCGAGGAGGGCGGGCGTGAGCCGGGTGATGTCCAGGTGCCGGTGCAGGGCCTCGGCGAGGCCGACCGCACCGAGGCCGTCGACCTCGACCGTGGCCGCGGGATCGACTCCGGTGACCGCCAGCCATTCGTTCACGAGGTCGGGGCAGTTGACGGGGTGCACACCGAGGGCGTCGCCGGCCTCGTAGCGGAGCGGAGTCTCGCTGTCCCGGGTGTCGAAGGTGAACCGGCGGACCTCCTTGCCCGCGCCTTCCAGGCTGAGCAGTCGGTTGCCCGTCAGCCGTGCGGTGGCGGGGGCCTGCCTCGTCGTACGGAGAGGTGCGACCGCCGGTGTGGCGGTGGCGGTGGCGAGCGGTGCGGCCGCCGGCGCCGGCTCTCCGGTGAGCCGGTCGAGGACCTGCTCCAGCCAGGCGTCGGCGGAGTGGTCGTCGTCCGGCTCGCAGTCGGTGCGCGGTGCCAGGCGGACGGCGCCCAGCTCGTCCAGGCGCCGGTCCAGGCGGCGGCCGTGTCCGCAGAAGTCGTCGTACGAGGAGTCGCCGAGGGCGAGGACGGAATAGCGACGGCCCTCCAGGCTCGGGGGGTCGGCGGCCGTGAGCGCGTCCCAGAAACCGGCGCCGTTGTCCGGGGCGTCGCCGTCGCCGAAGGTGCTGGTGATGAGCAGGAGGTCGGCGGCGGGCGGCAGGGACTTCGGATCGGCGCCGTCCATGCCGAGGAGCGCGGCTCGGTGGCCCGCCGCGGCGAGCCGCTCGGCGGCGGACGCGGCGAACCCTTCGGCGTTGCCCGTCTGGGAGGCCCAGAGCACGACGACCTCACGTCCGGTGGACGTGGTGCCCGCCTCGGGTTCCGGGACGGACCCCGGCGCCCGGGAGTACAGGCCCGCGAGCGCGCCGTTCACCCAGCGGGCGTGCTCCTCGCTGAACGGCGCGCCCGGCGGCAGTACGGGAACCCCGGGCGCCCCGGACGCCAGCCCCGCGAGGAAGCCCACCAGGTACTGGCGTTCGTGCTCGGCGAGCGCGGGCGGGGGTGTGGTGTCCAGCCCGAAGACGGCCGTCGCGCCGGGCAGCACGGCGGAGGGAACGAGCGCGAACGGCCCGGAGGCCACGGAGGGCTCGACGACCGGGAGCGCCTCGGGGAGCGCGGGCGGCTCGGAGGTCGTCAGCGACGCTTCCGCGCGGGCCGCGACCTTCGTCAGCGTCACCGCGCACATCTTGAACTCGGGCTGGAGGGAGAGGGGGTCGACGGCGTCGTTGGTCACCGCGTTGATGCTCACGTACTCGCCGAACAGGTCGTTCCAGTGGAACGGGGCGAAGCAGCAGCCCGGGCGCACCCGGTCGGTGACGACCGCGGGCAGCACGGCCCGGCCGCGCCGCGAGGCGACCTCGACGGAGTCGCCTTCGGCGATGCCGAGGCGTTCCGCGTCCTCCGGGTGGATCTCGACGAACGGGCCGGGGGCGAGACGGTTGAGGGCGGGAACCCTGCCGGTCTTGGTGAGGGTGTGCCACTGGTGCTGCAGCCGCCCGGTGTTGAGGACGAACGGATAGTCGTCGTCGGGCATCTCGGCCGCCGGCAGGTGGGGGCGGGCGAAGAACACCGCGCGTCCGCTCGCCGTCGGGAACACCGGACCGCCGTCCTCCGCCAGGTAGCGGATCGGATTGCGGTCGGGGCCGTCGGCGGCCGGGGCGGGCCACTGGACGGGCGTGGCGCGCAGCCGCTCGTACGTCACGCCCCGCAGGTCGTACCCGGTCTTCGGGTTCGCGGCGCGCTTGATCTCCTCGAAGACCTCCTCGGCGCTGCCGTAGGAGAAGGCGTCCTCGTACCCCATCGCGCAGGCGATCCGCGCGATGATCCGCCAGTCCGCGAGTGCCTCCCCCGGTGGATCGACGGCGGGCCGGGCGAGGGTGAGGGTGCGTTCGCTGTTGACCAGTACGCCCTCGGTCTCGGTCCACAGGGCGCCGGGCAGGACGACGTCGGCGTAGGCGTTGGTCTCGGTGTCGGCGAACACGTCCTGCGTGATGACGAGTTCGGCCGCCTCCAGGCCCTCGATGACGGTGCTGCGGTGGGCCACGGAGGCGACGGGGTTGGTGCAGATGATCCAGCAGGCCTTGATCTCGCCGTCGGCCATGCGCCGGAACAGGTCGACGGTGCCCGTGCCGGATCCGTCCTCGCGTACGGTGCCGGGCTCCAGCCCCCACAGTTCCTCGGCGAACGCCCGGTCCTCGTCGACGAGCAGCGAGCGCTGCCCGGGAAGCCCCGGGCCCATGTACCCCATCTCCCGTCCGCCCATGGCGTTGGGCTGGCCGGTCAGGGAGAAGGGGCCGCTGCCGGGGCGGCAGATCGCGCCGGTCGCCAGGTGGAGGTTGATCAGGGCGTTGGTGTTCCAGGTGCCGTGCGTGGACTGGTTGAGCCCCATGGTCCAGCAGCTCGTCCACTCCCCCGCCGTGCCGATCCACTCCGCCGCGCGCCGGATGTCCGCCTCGTGCAGCCCGGTGATCTCGGCGACCTTCGCGGGCGGATGGTCGGCGAGGAAGCCCGGCATCGCGTCCCAGCCCTCGGTGTGCTCCGCGATGAAGCGGGCGTCCGTGTGCCCGTTCTCGTGCACGAGGTGGAGCAGCCCGTTGAGCAGTGCCAGGTCGGTGCCCGGGGTGATCTGGAGGAAGAGGTCGGCCTTGTCCGCGGTGGCGGTGCGCCGCGGGTCGACGACGATCAGCCGGGCACCCGCCTTCACCCGCTCCATCATGCGCAGGAACAGGATGGGGTGGCAGTCGGCCATGTTGGAGCCGATGACGAGGAAGACGTCGGCCCGTTCGAAGTCCTCGTACGAACCGGGCGGGCCGTCGGCGCCGAGGGAGAGCTTGTAGCCGCTGCCGGCGCTCGCCATGCACAGCCGGGAGTTGGACTCGATCCGCCGCGTGCGGATGAAGCCCTTGGCCAGCTTGTTCGCGAGGTACTGCGCCTCCAGGCTCATCTGCCCGGACACGTACAGCGCGAAGGCGTCCGGTCCGTGCTCGTCGATGAGCGCCCGCAGGCGCAGGGCGGTGCTCGTGATCGTCTCGTCCACCGGGGCGGGCCGGGGCTCGGCCCCTCGCTCCGGGCGTACGAGGGCGGTGGTCAGCCGGCCCGGCGCGGCGAGCATCTCGGCCGTCGTCGCGCCCTTGGTGCAGAGCCTGCCGCGGTTGGCGGGGTGCGCCTTGTCCCCCGAGGCCTTGAGGACGGTGCGACGGCCGTCGGGGCCCGCGGCGATGTCGAGGAGCAGGCCGCACCCCACGCCGCAGTAGGAGCAGACGGTGCGCACCTGGGCGACAGCGGCCGGCGAGTCCTGTGGGGGCACGGGCTGGGGCCTCTCATTCGATCGAGCGTGGCCCCGACGGTACGGAACGTCCGTTGCGTCGGTGTGACCACGGACGATCATGCACGGTAACGCTCGTCACACACCCGCCCGGCCTACGGTGTGAGCCGGCGGACCGACGGACGTGCCTGGTGGTGGCCCCGCGGGCCCCGCTCTCGGCGAGCACCTCCCGGTCCTTCAGGAGCTCACACGCCGCACGATCGAGGCGCGTGACGTGCCGGAGGCGGCGGACCCGCCTCGCACGGCGGGGTCGGCGTGATCGTCTCGGAATATGCCCGCGGTTCTTTCGTGCACGGCTCTTCTGCGTGCCGACGACCGGTGGCAGGGTGGGGGTACGCGGTCCTCGCCATGGCCCCCGAGGTGGATCGCGCCCGGCCCCGCCCGCGACTGCGCGCGGGCGGGGCGGGGGCATGGATCAGCCGCGCTCGCGCAGGTCCTGCTCGGCCGGGAGCACCGAGAAGCCGCGGTCCGCCGGGGACGCCGACTTCGCCGTCGCCGGCTTCTTGCCGCAGAACGCGGCCTCCAGCGTTCCGCCCAGGGCGGTGTTGGCCTCACCCCGGTTCGAGGTGTTCGCCATCGCGGCGAGGCTGCGCCGGCCGTCCCGTGTGGCGAAGGCGTAGGTGTAGAAGCCCTGCACGGTGCCCGTGTGACCGAACACCTGGGTGCCGCAGGACAGGTCGTAGCGGCGCAGCCCGAGGCCGTAGAACCGCGTGTTGGTGGCGTCCGTCGGGGTGACGGTCGTCATCGCGTCGAGCATCGCCGGCGAAAGGAGCCTGCCCCGCATCAGCGCGGTCATGAAGGTGTTCAGGTCCGCCGGGTTGGAGATGATCGCCCCGGCAGACTGCGCCCAGGACACGGTCTGCTCCGTGGAGTCGACGAGCGCCGCGCCGGCCTCGTCGGGGTGCAGGTAGCCGCGCGCGTGCAGCCCGGCGA
The DNA here is from genome assembly GCF_042671585.1 of Streptomyces sp. NPDC127129. Classification (NCBI taxonomy): domain Bacteria; kingdom Bacillati; phylum Actinomycetota; class Actinomycetes; order Kitasatosporales; family Streptomycetaceae; genus Streptomyces; species Streptomyces sp. NPDC127129. The sequence goes on along the minus strand of NZ_JBHXTV010000017.1, from coordinate 48,176 downwards.
TCTGGGTGTCGGGGTGCACGTACGAGGTGTTCCGCAGGCCCAGCGGCTTGATGATGCGGCGCTCGTACTCCTGGGCGACCGGACCGCCGGCGACCTTCTCGATGAGCATGCCGACGACCACGAAGTTCGCGTTGGAGTACTTGTACGACACGCCGGGCTGCGTGGTGCGCGGCTCGGCCAGGGAGAGGTCCACCAGCTCCTGGTAGCTGAAGACCCGCTTCCGTACGGCCTCGAAGCCGGGCACGGTCTGGTTGAACATCTTGTCGGTGTAGTCCGCCAACCCGCTGCGGTGGGTGAGCAGATGACGCACGGTGATCTTGTCGTCGGGCAGCAGCCCGGGCAGGTAGCGGTTGACCGGTGCGTCCAGCTCCACCTTGCCCTCGTCCACCAGCTGCAGCAGGACGACGGAGGAGAAGGTCTTGCTGACGCTGCCGATCCGGAAGCGCGCGGCGGCGTCCATGGGCGCGCCCGAGACGCGGTCGCGGACGCCGAGGGTCTTCGCCTTCACGACTCTCGGACCGGTGAACCGGGCCATGGCGCCGGGCGCGCCCTTGGCCATGGCCGCGTTCAGCGCGGCGGTCACGCCCTCCATGTCGGGGGCGGGGCTGGTGGGGCGGGCGGCCGCCGCCGCGGCGGCCGCGTCGGAGGCCGTGGCGGAGGCGGCGGGAGCGGCCGGTGCGGCGACCGCGCCGGTGGCGGGGACGACTCCGGCCGCGAGGGCGGCGAGCAGGGTGGTGCTGAGGGCAAGGCGTCGATGCGACGACAGGGGCACGTGAATTCCTCGACTCGTTCGACACGGCACACGGGCTGCGGTGTGCCGGGAGGCTCCGGAGGACCCGGCCGCGGCGCGTGCCTTCCCCGGAGCCCATGGATCATGAGTGCCAACGCGACGGGTTCGGTTCCCGACACGGGCCGACATGATCCGGAGCTCTCCACTCCGCCCGCTGTCGACGTGCGCCCGGGGTGGCACGGGGTCAGATTGGATGTATCCGACTCGCCGCGCCGAGAGGTGTCCCGGCGGACAGGCCAGACGACAGGGAGGACCTGTCATGACCACACACGTGAGCGAACCCGGCCGCAGAGAGACGACGCACAGCAGCGGCTGGCTCGTGTTCGCCGCCGTGATCATGCTCTTCAGCGGCATCATGACGCTGCTCGGAGGCATCTCGGCCATCGCCGAGGACGATGTGTTCATCGCGACCCGCAACTACGTCTACGAGCTGGACCTCACCGCATGGGGCTGGATCCATCTCATCCTGGGCATCCTGATCGCACTCACCGGGCTCGCCCTCTTCACGGGCGCCACCTGGGCCCGGATCGTCGGAGTGGGGCTGGCGGGCCTCAGCATGATCGCCAACTTCATGTGGCTGCCGTACACCCCCGGGTGGGCGCTGCTGTTCATCGCGCTCGACGCCCTCATCATCTGGGGACTGTGTGTCGCTCCCAGTCCGGCGAGGGACTGACCCGCCGGCGCCGGCGCGGCTCCGGTCGGCTCCGGCGGCAGGGTGACGGCCGGCCGACCGGGTCGGCCGTCACCCTGCCGGCCCTGCTGCCGGCCCTCCTGCCGGTCGTGTCGCCCGTCGCCCCCTCTCCCGGCCCTGGCACCGTCCGTGAGCTGGACGGGGCCGGGGCCGGGAGCCCGACGGGGAGGGCGGGGCACCGGCCGTGACGGCCCGGCACGCGGTGGCTGAACCGTCCGCCCGCTGTCACCCTGCAGAAGAGAGCGTTCCCGCAGCGAAGGCCTGCCCGGCGAGGGAGTGGTGAATGACCGAGGCGCAACCACGGCATACGACCGCCGAAGAGTCCGGGGCACTCACCGACCTCAGGAGAATCGGAATCCATCCCGATTTCTGGTATCCGGTCGCGCTGTCGCGGAAGGTCCCCAAGGGGAAGGCGTTCGCGGCCGTGTTCGCGGGCGAACGGATCGCGCTGTACCGCGGTGCGAGCGGCGAGGTCTTCGCATTGGAGGACCGGTGCGCGCACCGTCAGGTACCGCTGAGCATGGGAGTCGTGGAGGGCGAGACGCTCCGATGCTGCTACCACGCGTGGGCGTACCGCGGAAACGGGCGCATCTCGCAGATCCCCTATCTCCCGAAGGGGGTCGACCGGCCGCCGCGCGGTGTACGCGCCTTTCCGGTCCGGGAAATGTACGGACTGGTGTTCGTCTTTCCCGGGGACCCGGAGAAGGCGGCGACGACTCCGCTTCCCGTGCTGCCGGAGTTCCACTCGCCCAGGCACAAGACCATGACGTTCTCGCGCACCGTGCGGTGCCACTACACCTTCATGCACGAGAACCTGCTCGACATGAACCACCAGTTTCTCCACCGGGGTGTCCTGGGCAAGATCCAGCCCAAACTCCTGGGCTACGAAACCGGACCGCGGTTCGTCGAGGCGCGCTATCTCTTCGTTCCCGGCGGCGGCCGGAAAGACCGCGGCGCCGGGCTGCTGTCCGCCGAGGGGATCGGTGGTGCCGACTCCCCCGACGTCGTCACCGTACGCACCGAATACCCGTACCAGACGCTTCAGGCGGTGCCCACGCATTCCGAACTCCCCGCGTTCTCCCTCTGGGTCGCCTATGTGCCGGAGGACGCCGAGCAGCGCACCAACCACGCGTACGGCCTGCTGATGATCGCGAAGCCGTCGATCCCGGGAGCGCTGGACCTCGCCTGGCCGTTCATCCGCCGCTTCACGGAGCGGGTGTTCGCCCAGGACCGGATGGCGGTGGAGGCCGAGCAGCGGGCCTGGGACGAGCAGGGCAGGGACCGGAACCACGAGGTGTTCCCGCTGATCCTGGACGTCCGGGAAGTGCTGCGCAGCAACGGCGTGCCGATCACGGCGGTCGCCCCCTAGCGCGTGAGATCGGCCGGCCCGGATCAGAACGCGTTACGGCGCCGCAGCCGCTGCGGACGGCCGTCCGGGTCGATCAGCGCACGGTGCAGCGGAGTCGCCGACACCCGCTGGACGGCGGGCAGATCCGGGGCGGCGTAGCGGCGCAGCCGTCCCGGCGGCCGTGGCCCACGGCGACCGCGCGCGTGCCAGGCGTCCAGTGCGGCCGCCGCCTTCTCGAAGGCGGCGAAGGCGAACGCGGGGTCGCACAGCGCGTCCGACGCCGCCGCCCGCTGCCTGGCCGTCCCTTCCACGTCCAGGTGCTCGCCCATCAGCTCCAGGCGCAGCTCACGGGCGAAGACCCGCGCGCCGTCTCCCAGTTCGCCGGGGTCCGACGGCCGCCGCGGGTCCGGGGTCTCGTCGACGACGGCGCAGCTGAGTTCGGAGTCGTGGGTCCAGGAGCGGAGGTTGATGTTGTCGGAGCCGACGGAGGCCCACACGTCGTCGATCACGCACACCTTCGCGTGCACGTAGACGGGGGTCCCCGCGCGGTTCTCCACTCCGTACACCGCGACCCTGTCACCGCCCGCGCGGCGCAGCTCGTCCAGCGCCTCGACGCGCCCGATCAGGTTCATGGGCCGTGAGAACCGGCCGTCCTGCTCCGGGACCGAGGGGACGACACCGATCATCAGCAGGCCGGGCTCCCCCGCCAGCGCCCGGGCGAAACCGGCGACCACCCTCGGGGACCACAAGTACTGGTCCTCGACGTAGATCAGCGCACGGGCCCGGCGCAGTGCCCTGAGGTACCCCCGGGCGATGCTCCGTTCACCGTCGGGTGCGAAGGGATATCCGCGCAGCAGCCGGTTCGGGTACGTGCGCAGGAGCTGCACGGAGTGCGTGCCGCAGGGCGCCGGATCGGGTTCCTGCGGCGGCAGCGTGCCCGCCGAGGTGTCCTCCCGGTGCGCCAGCGCGCGGAGCCGGGTGAGCGGACTGCGGCTGAGCGGAGCGGGGTCCTCCCAGCGCTCCCGGAACACGGCCTCGACGTCGCCGACGACCGGGCCGCGGAGGGCGAGCTGGACGTCGTGCCACGGCGGGTGCGGACCGTAGGCGGCGGCCATGGGCAGGGACTGGCGGTCTCCCCGGTGGGCGGCATCGTCGTTCCGGTTGTGGCAGAGGTCGATGCCGCCGACGTACGCCACGTCCAGTTCCGGGCGGCCGGGGTGCCGCAGCACCACCATCTTCTGGTGGTGCGAGCCTCCGGGCCGTACGCGCAGGTCGAGCAGGCACTCGCCGCCCGCCTCCTCGATCTCGGCGCCGAGATGCCGGTTCTCCTCCTCGCTGAACCGCAGACCGTCCAGGTGCGAGCGCCACAGCAGCCCCTTCACGACGACGCCGCGCCTGGCCGCACGGCCGAGCACCGCGCCGATCTCGGTGCCCGGTCCGGCGAGCCTCTCGTCGGGATCGCCGCGCCAGTCGGTGAAGAGCAGCAGGTCGCCGCGGCGCATGACGCGGACGGCCGCCAGCAGCTCCCGGAAGTACACCGCACCGTGCACCAGGGGGCGCGCCTGGTTCCCCTCTGACCAGGCCTTTCCGTCCAGGTGGCGGCTGTCGAGGCAGGTGGCGTCGTTGCCGCGTTCGGCTGCGGTCAGGAGCCACTCGGGGCGCGTCACGTCGTCGGCCCTCCGGTAGGTCTCCGGGGCGGTCCGAGAGGTCTCCGGGGCGGTCTCACTCGACCGGCCAGGTGTGCGCCGGAGCGTTCAGATGCATGTACTCGATGTACTGCTGGGTCATCCGCCGGAGCGCCTGGTGGCGGTCCGCGTGGGCGATGTCCTGGATGTGGTGGAACATCTCGGACTGCCACACGGCGCCGTTACGGCCGGTGACGCAGCGCTGCTCGATGATGCCGAGGAGCGGCTCCCGCCAGCCCGCGTCCATGCCGAGCCGCTCGAGGCCGCGGTCGGCCAGCGGCAGCAGCCGCCGCAGGACCAGCTCGGTCGCCGGGACCTCGCCCATGCCGGGCCAGTACAGCTGGGCGTCGATTCCGTGCCGGGCCGCGGCGTGGAGGTTGTCCTCCGCCGCCGCGAACGACATCCGCGACCAGACGGGCCGGTCCTCGTCGACGAGGGCGCGGACGAGCCCGTAGTAGAAGGCGCCGTTCGACAGCACGTCGGCGACCGTCGGGCCGGCGGGCAGCACCCGGTTCTCCACCCGCAGATGCGGCACGCCGTCGACGACGGCGTAGACGGGGCGGTTCCAGCGGTAGACCGTCCCGTTGTGCAGGGTGAGCTCGGCCAGACCCGGGGTCTCGCCGTGCTCGAGCATCTCCTCCGGGTCCTCGTCGTCGCAGAGCGGCAGCAGGGCGGGGAAGTACCGCGTGTTCTCCTCGAACAGGTCGAAGACGGAGGTGATCCACCGCTCGCCGAACCAGACCCGGGGCCGTACGCCCTGCACCTTGATCTCGTCCGGCCTGGTGTCGGTGGCCTGCTCGAAGAGCGGGATGCGCGTCTCGCGCCACAGCTCCTTGGAGAACAGGAACGGGGAGTTCGCCGCCAGGGCCACCTGCACGCCGGCGATGGCCTGCGCGGCGTTCCAGTACTCCGCGAACTCGTCCGGCGAGACCTGGAGGTGGAACTGCGTGCTGGTGCACGCCGCCTCCGGCGTGATCGTCTCCGCGTAGGTCCGCAGTCGCTCCACGCCGTCCACCGAGATCAGCAGGTCCTCGCCGCGCGCGGAGAAGATCTGCTCGTTCAGCAGGTGGTACCGCGGATTCTCGGAGAGGGAATCGGGGCCCGCGTCCTTCAGCTCCAGCGTCGGGAGAATACCGATCATGACGAGATGGGCGCCGATCTCCGCGGCCTTCGCCTCGGCATGGTTGAGCGCGTCACGGATTTCCTGCTCCCAGGAATCGGGGCCGCCCGCGGTGAGCCGCCTCGGCTCGACGTTGATCTCCAGATTGAACCGGCCCAGCTCGGTCGACCAGGAGGGATCCGCTATCGCCTCCAGAACCTCCGTGCTGCGCATGGCGGGCTCGCCGGTGGCGTCCACGAGATTCAGTTCGATTTCCAGACCGACCTGCGGCCGTTCGAAATCGAATCTCGACTCGCGCAGCATCCGCGCGAACACGTCGAGGCACGAGTGCATCTTGCTCCGGAACCGGCGACGGTCTTCACGGGTGAACTCCAGCGCCGGGACATCACGTCCCATTCTGCCCTCCCGTTTCTCCTCGGAACGGGCCCCCAGCTCTCTATCAGCGTCCCACTCCCGGGGCGGCACAACCACCGAAGCGGCGATCCGCCGCCCGCGAAGCCGCTTTTCCGCCGGGCCTTAAGCGGGCGTGCCCTGCGTGTTCCCGTGCGGCGCGGTCCCCCGTGCGCGACCATACGGACGCCACCTGAAATGACGAGACAGGAAGAAGGACGGACGTGTCCGGCAGCGAAAGCGAAAACCCGGTAATCGACTCCCCCACCCCTACGCCGGATCGCCCCAGGACGAACCGGGACTGGTGGCCGAATCAGCTCGACCTTCAGGTCCTCCACACGCACTCGCCGCAGTCCAGTCCGATGGACGGCGACTTCGACTACGCGAAGGAATTCGCGACCCTCGACGTCGACGCGCTGAAGCGGGACGTCATCGACGTGATGACGACGTCGCAGGACTGGTGGCCCGCCGATTACGGCCACTACGGGCCGCTCTTCATCCGCATGAGCTGGCACGCGGCGGGCACGTACCGCATCGAGGACGGCCGGGGCGGCGGCGGCTCCGGCGCCCAGCGCTTCGCCCCGCTCAACAGCTGGCCGGACAACGCGAGCCTCGACAAGGCGCGTCGTCTGCTCTGGCCGGTGAAGCGGAAGTACGGCCGGAAGATCTCCTGGGCCGACCTCCTGGTCTTCGCCGGCAACTGCGCCATGGAGTCGATGGGGTTCAAGACCTTCGGGTTCGGCTTCGGGCGGGAGGACATCTGGGAGCCCGAGGAGATCTTCTGGGGCCCCGAGGACACCTGGCTCGGCGACGAGCGCTACAGCGGCGACAGGGAACTGTCCGGCCCGTTCGGCGCCGTGCAGATGGGGCTGATCTACGTCAACCCGGAGGGTCCCAACGGCAATCCGGACCCGGTCGCCGCGGCGCGCGACATCCGGGAGACGTTCGGACGCATGGCGATGAACGACGAGGAGACGGTCGCGCTCATCATCGGCGGCCACACGTTCGGCAAGTGCCACGGCGCGGTGGATCCCTCGTACGTCGGTCCCGAGCCCGAGGCCGCTCCCGTCGAGCAGCAGGGCATCGGCTGGCTCAACACGTCCGGCACCGGCAAGGGCGCCGACACGATCACCAGCGGTCTGGAGGGCGCCTGGACCTCGGAACCGACGAGGTGGGACAACGGGTACCTGGACAACCTGTTCGGGTACGAGTGGGAGCTGACGACGAGCCCGGCCGGGGCCCAGCAGTGGAAGCCGACGGACCCCGCGGCGCAGGGCACGGTGCCCGACGCCCACGACCGGTCGAAGAGCCACGCGCCCATGATGCTGACGACGGACCTCTCGCTGAAGCTGGATCCGGTCTACGCCCCGATCTCGAAGCGCTTCCACGAGAACCCCGAGCTGCTCGCGGAGGCGTTCGCCAAGGCGTGGTACAAGCTGCTGCACCGTGACATGGGGCCCGCCTCGCGCTACCTCGGCCCGTGGATTCCCGAGGCGCAGCTGTGGCAGGACCCCGTGCCCGAGGTCGACCACGAGCTCGTCGGGGACGCGGACATCGCCGACCTCAAGCGCCGGATCCTCGACTCGGGGCTGTCCGTCTCCCAGCTGGCCGGGGCCGCCTGGGCGTCGGCGGCGAGCTTCCGCGGCACGGACAAGCGCGGCGGGGCCAACGGAGCGCGGCTCCGGCTCGCGCCGCAGAAGGACTGGGAGGTCAACGACCTGCCCGAGGTGGCCGAGGTGGTGCGTGGCCTCGAACAGATCCAGCGGGACTTCAACGACGCGCAGTCCGGCGGCAAGAAGGTCTCACTCGCCGACCTGATCGTGCTGGGCGGCTGCGCGGCCGTCGAGCGGGCCGCGAAGAACGCGGGGCACGACGTGACGGTCCCGTTCGCCCCGGGACGCACGGACGCCTCGCAGGAGCAGACGGACGTGGAGGCGTTCGCCGTCCTCGAACCGAGGGCGGACGGGTTCCGCAACTACCTGCGGGCCGGCGAGAAGTTGTCGCCGGAGACCCTCATGCTGGACCGCGCCAACCTGCTGACGCTGACCGCTCCGGAGATGGCGGTGCTGACCGGCGGCATGCGGGCCCTGAACACCGGCTTCAAGCAGTCCTCGCACGGTGTGTTCACGGACAGGCCGGAGGCGTTGACGAACGACTTCTTCGTCAACCTGCTCGACATGGGTACGGAGTGGAAGCCGTCGGCCTCGACGGAGAACGTGTTCGAGGGCCGGGACCGCGCCACGGGCGACGTCAAGTGGACCGCGACCGCCGTCGACCTCGTCTTCGGTTCGCACTCCCAGCTCCGGGCGATCGCGGAGGTGTACGCCTCCGAGGACGCGGGCGAGAAGTTCGTACGCGACTTCGTGGCGGCGTGGGACAAGGTGATGAACCTCGACCGGTTCGACCTCGCCTGAGCCGGCCGGACCCTGATGCCCCCGGTCGGCCGCCCATGTCCGGGCGGGCGACCGGGGGCATCACCACATCCGTGGCATCCGCCGAAAATCCGATCGGATGAAAACAGGACGGACGCTGGGACTCGCGCCCCGGCTGCTGGCAGGCATCACGCGCAGCGATCACTCTCCGCGATCACTGAGCACCCTGGGTGACATTTCGCTTCATGATGCCACTCGGATCCGATCCCACTCAGCAGCCGAAGGAGCCCAGATGCCCGGGGACCGAAGAACCACCACCCGCGGACGCCGCGTCCTGGCCACCCTGTGTGCGCCCGCGGTGGTCACCGCCCTCGTCGGACTCGGCGCCCGGCCCGCCGTGGCCGCGGCACCCACCTGCTTCGACGCCCCGGCCACGACCACGACCGGCACCCCCGGGGACGACGTGATCATCGGCACCCCGGGCCGCGATGTGATCGACGGCGGGGGCGGCAACGACCTGATCTGCGGGATGGGCGGCAGCGACACCCTGATCGGCGGGGCCGGCGACGACCGGATCTCGGGCGGAGCCGGTGACGACCAGCTCGACGGCGGCGCCGGCGACGACTCGCTGGTCGGCGACGACTGGGTCCTCACCGGGGACGCCACCGGCCCCACGGGCCGCGACCGGCTCTCGGGAGGCGCCGGCCTCGACTCGCTGACCGGCGACCACGTGGCCGTGCAGGGCGCCGCTCGCGGCGCCTCCACGGACCTGCTCTCCGGCGGGAACGACGAGGACTCACTCGTCGGCGACAGCCTCGCCGACCACACCTTCGGCGCGGCGACCGACCGACTCGAGGGCGGCCCGGGCAGCGACTCACTCGTCGGCGACTCGATCGCCTTCTTCGACGCCACGGGCGCCGCCGACGACGTACTCCTCGAGGGTCCGGGGGAGTTCGGCTACGTCACCGGCGACAACGAGGCCGCCCTGGGCAACGCGAGCGGCGCCGGCGGCGACGACGTCATCGACCTGGGCGAGGACGGCGGCATCGGCGCGAACGGTGACCACGCGACGTTCTTCGGCCGGGCGACCGGCTCCGGGAACGACCGCATCACGGGCGGCTCCGCGAACGAGGAGCTCATCATCGGGGACAGCGCCTTCGGCGACCCGACGGGCTCCACCGCGGGCCACGACGTGATCGACGGGCGCGGCGGCGACGACCGCATCGTCGGCGACTCGTTCAACACCCAGGGCGGCTCGGCGGGCACCGCGGGCGGCTCCGACGTCATCCACGGCGGACCCGGGGACGACAACCTCCGGGGCGGCCCGGCGAACGACAGCCTCAACGGCGGCGCGGGCACGGACGACTGCGACGGCGAGACCGGCACGGACGCCGAGATCAACTGCGAGGCCTGACCCGGCGGGGGCGGCACGCCGCCCCCGCCACCACCCCGACACGGAACCCGGCCCCGCTCCAGGGGCCGGTGCGCACCGGAGGGGAGTCCGACCTCGACGCGCGCGGTCGCGCGGTCGGACCAGGCCCCCGTGGCGGACCACGGCCATGACGCCGGACTCGAAGGTGAACTCTCCCGGCACGGGGTCCGCTGTCACGCGCCTTCGCGTTCCTCGCGACGCTTCAGCAGTTCCTCGACCGCGCTCGGGAGCGTCGTCTCGAAGTCGATCAGCTTCGCCCACGTCGGGGTCACCACGATCCGGACCATGCCGTCGTAGAGCGAGCGGACCTCGGTCTCCCACTCCGCCCGCTGCTCGGGCGTCATTTCGTAGCTGCCGCTCGACTGGAAGAACTCGTCCGGGATGCCGTCGACGACGTCCAGCTCCGCCTGGCCGCGGAGCAGCAGGATCTTCGGTGGGTGGACCTCGGTGTCGATCGTCAGGGCGACCGACGGGTTGCGGCGCAGGGCCGCGATCTTCGGGGCGTTCGTCGGTGTGCACATCACGACTTCCGTGCCGTTCCACGTGAAGCCGATCGGGACGACCCGGGGCGCGTCGTCCCTGCCCACGTACGCCAGGCGGGTCAGGTCGCGGGCCAGGAGTTCCCGGCTGAGCGGACGGTTCAGGATCTCGGCGATCTCGCTCGGCTGCACGGTCGGAGCCACCTTCCCTCGGTCACCGCCCACGCTGCCCTGCCGGCGGCCCGTACGGCGCGAACACGGCCGCGGCTTGCGCCGAACGGGGCCTGGGAGTCAGCCGCGCAGGGCCACGTGGAAGGACGAGGCCCACAGGACGACCGCCGCCCCCAGACCCACCACCGTGCGGATCGTCTCCGCCGATGTCCCGGCCGCCAGGACCGCGAGCCCCACCAGGGCGACGGCCGTCAGGAAGATCGCGGTCCACTTGTACTGCCCCTGGTCGAAGAGGCGGGCCAGCGGGAAGAAGTGCAGCCCCACGACGAGGCAGATCCCGACGGGGATGAACTCCGGGTGGCCCGAGGCGTTCGACGCGGCGATCACGGCGAAGATCGCCACCAGCTCGGCCATGTTGACCAGGCCGACCCCCCGGTTCCACTTCTCCGGCAGCCGCACCGGTCGCGTCACGGGGCCCGTCGTACCCCGGAAGGCCAGCACCACCGCGCCGGCCGTCACGAGGGCCGCGACGACGCCGACCGCGACCGACACCGGTGCCGCCGATATCCCCGAGCCGCCGGCGAGGGCCCAGACCAGGGCGAACACCGCGAGGACGATCGCGCCCCGGCGGCGCAGCGTGCGTGTGAGGGCGAGGCATTCCGCGTCGGCGGTGTCCGTAGTCATGGCGCGGACACTACAACGATCTTCCGACCGGTCGGTGGGATTCCGGTACCTGCGAGATGCCCGGACAGCGGCCCGGGCGAGGCCCGGTCACCCGAGTCCGGGTGACCGGTTTCGCATGAGATGCGACACACCGCCGGGATGCGCGGAGGTACGCCATCGCCCGTCCTCCGGGGCCGGCGCCCTTTGATCTGCGCCGTCAGGTGCCGCACGGGGCGGCTTCACGGCGTCGGGACGCGCCTCCCGACCGCGTCTCGCCGCGCAAGCCGCCCCTTCCGCACCTCCTGCCCCCTCTGATACACGTGGCAGAACCTGTTCGATTTTCGGGGTTCCTCCGAAAGCACCATCGAAAGCGCTCCCATGAACCACGGCACCGATCCCGACCACGTCAGTTTCACCATCGACCTCACCCTTGAGGAGGCCCGCCGCCGGGCCGAGGTCGTGGCGGCGCTGGGCCCCGACTGGGACCCCGTGGCCGTGCTGCGGGAGGAGGAGGCCGCGTACGCCCTGCTCTACTCCGGACTGGACGAGGAGCAGCAGCGGATCCACGCGATGCTCGTGGCGGAGGGTGTGCTGCCGGGACAGGAGCCGGGTCGTGCGTCTTCCCATTGATCCCCACGCCGACCGGGCCCGCCGCGCCTGGGTCGCCTGCCCCGGATGCGACGACGCACGTGACTGCGCGCCCTGCGGCGAGCGCCGCAACTGCTCGGAGCACTGGCGCTACCTGATCTCCAACAAGGGGCCTCGGGTCCATCTGCAGTGCCCGAACTGCACCCACACCTGGACCCTCGACACCTCGCGCCACCGCCGCGCCCGCGGCTGACCTTCAGCAGATCCGCGGCAGCTGCTCCCCGAGCGGCATGTCCACCACACGCGTACCACCGAGGCCGGTACGGGCGACCACCATGCCGGGATGCGCCTCGACGGCCTCCCCGATCACGGCCGCCCCGGCGCCCAGCGGGTGCGCGCGCATCGCGGCGAGTACGGCGTCGGCGTGCTCGCGCGGAACGAAGGCCACCAGCTTGCCCTCGTTCGCCACGTACATCGGATCGAGGCCGAGCACCGCGCACGCGTTCGCCACGGGGTCCGGGACGGGGATGTCCCGCTCCCGGACGACGACTCCGGTGCCCGACGCGCTCGCGATCTCGTTGAGCGAGGCTGCGAGCCCCCCGCGCGTGGGGTCACGCAGCACGTGCAGGTCCGGAGTGACCGCCAGCATCGCCTCGACCAGGCCGCCGAGCGCGGCGCAGTCGCTCTCGATCTCGACCCCGAACTCCAGGCCCTCGCGCACGCTCATGATCGCCACGCCATGGACGCCGATGGGACCGCTGACGATCACCACGTCACCGGGTACCACGCGCTGCGGCCGGAGATCGACCCCGGCGGGGACGACGCCGATGCCGGAGGTGTTGATGTAGATGCCGTCGCCGTGGCCTGCCTCGACCACCTTGGTGTCGCCCGTGACCACCTGCACGCCCGCCGTCCGCGCCGCCGCGCCGAGCGCCTGGGCGACACGGGTCACGACGTCGGTCTCCACGCCCTCCTCCAGGATGAACCCGCAGGACAGGTAGGCCGCACGCGCACCGCTCATGGCGAGGTCGTTGACCGTGCCGTTGACGGCCAGGTCGCCGATGCTGCCCCCGGGGAAGAACAGGGGGCGCACGACGAAGGAGTCGGTGGAGAACGCCAGCCGGGCGCCGCCGAGTTCGACGGTCGCGGCGTCGGTGGTGACCGAGAGCGCGGGGCCGCCGAAGGCGGGCGCGAAGACGTGCTCGACCAGTTCGGCGGAGAGGGCGCCTCCGCCGCCGTGGCCCATCACCACACGCGGCTGGTCCCTCAGCGGCGCCGGACACGTCCAGGCGAGCATGTCGGGCGCCTGGCCCGGAGCGGTGTCGCGCATCAGCTCAGACAACGGAACTCCCCTCCAGGGCGGCGGACTTCTGTGCCGGCGACTTCTCGGCCGGAGACTTCCGCGCCGGGGTGCCGAGGTCGAGCCGCCGGTAGAGGTAGTAGGCGGCGCACGCCCCTTCACTGGAGACCATCGTGGCGCCCAGCGGGGAGCGCGGGGTGCAGGTCGTGCCGAACGCCTCGCACTCGTGGGGCTTGAGCAGCCCCTGCAGGACCTCGCCGCTCCGGCACTCGGCCGGCTCGCGGGTGGTGATCCCCTCGACGGAGAACCGGTGCTCGGCGTCGTACGCCCGGTACCGTTCCGACAGCTTCCAGCCGCTGTCCGGGATGACCCCGATCCCGCGCCACGCCCGGTCCGTGACCTCGAAGACGTCGTCGAGCATCGCCCGCGCGGCCGGGTTGCCCTCGGCGAGCACCGCCCGCGGATAGGCGTTCTCGACGGTGTGCTCCCCGCGCTCCAGCTGGCGGACGGTGCGCCGTACGCCTTCGAGGATGTCCAGCGGCTCGAAGCCGGTCACGACGATCGGCACCCGGTGGCGTTCGGCCAGTTCGGGGTACTCCTCCGTGCCCATCACACTGCACACGTGCCCCGCCGCGAGGAAGCCCTGGACGCGGCAGTCGGGGGAGTTCATGATCGCCTCGATCGCCGGGGGTACCCTGACGTGGGAGACCAGCAGGCTGAAGTTACGGATGCCCAGCTTGTGTGCCTGATGGACCGTCATCGCGTTGGGCGGGGCCGTCGTCTCGAACCCGATGCCGAAGAAGACCACTTCGCGGTCCGGGTTCTGCTCGGCGATCCGCAGCGCGTCGAGCGGCGAGTAGACGACCCGGACGTCGCCGCCCTGGCCGCGGACCTGGAACAGGTCGCGGTCGGTACCGGGCACCCGCAGCATGTCCCCGAACGAACAGAAGATCACGCCCGGCCGCGACGCGATCTCCAGTGCCTTGTCGATCACTTCGAGCGGCGTCACACACACCGGACAGCCCGGCCCGTGGATCAACTCCACCTCTGGCGGCAGCAGTTGGTCGATCCCGTGCCGGATGATGGTGTGGGTCTGACCACCGCAGACCTCCATCAGCGCCCAGGGCCGCGTCACCGTCGCGCGGATGTCGTCGAGCAGCCGCCGGGCCAGCCCGGGATCCTGGAACTCGTCGATGTACTTCACCGCTGCACCTCTCCGGCCACGCCCTCGTGCGCCGGCCGCTCGTCGTCTACCGTCATTCCCGCGGCCGACTCCCACGGGTCGCCGAACTCCTCCTGGAGCATGCCGAGCGTCTCGAACAGCTCCAGCGTCCTCATGGCCGACTCCTCGTCCAGGCGTTGCAGGGCGAATCCCACGTGGACGATCGCGTACTCACCGGGCTGCAGGTCCGGCAGGTACTCCAGGCACACCTCCTTGACCACGCCGCCGAAGTCGACCGTGGCCATCCGGGTGCCGTCCCGGTCCTCGACGTCCAGCACTTTTCCGGGTACCGCCAGGCACATGGGTGTCTCCTCACTGTCGCTCTCGTCGTGGCGTGCCGGGGACGGCCGCGGGTCGGTCCGTGACGTCCGCGCCCACCGCGTGGGCCGTGATGTCCGCGCCCGCCGGGTGGTCGGTGGCGCGGGCGGCCACGACGAGCTGGCCGAGGGCCAGACCGCCGTCGTTCGGCGGGATCCGGCGGTGGCGCAGCACGGTGAAGCCGTCCTCCCGCAGTCCCCGGGCACAGGCGGAGGAGAGCACCACGTTGGCGAACACTCCCCCGGTCAGGGCGACCGTCTCCACTCCGGTCCCGCTCCGCGCGGCGGCGCAGACCGTACGGACCCAGCGCGCCACGGCACGGTGGAACCGCGCCGCGACCACGGGGGCGGGGGTGCCGCCGAGCACGTCCTCGACCACCGCCGCCAGCAGGGGCGCGGGGTCGGCGGCGAGCGGTTCACCGGGCTGCCGGGGGCCCGGCCGGAAGACGTAGCGCTCGTCCTCCTCGACGGCGGGCTCACGCAGGGCGGCGGCCTCCAGCTCGATCGCGGCCTGGGCCTCGTAGCCGGCGTGGTGGCAGATCCCCGCGAGGGAGGAGACGGCGTCGAAGAGACGCCCCATGCTGGACGTGGGCACGCAGTTCAGCTCACGCGTCAACTGCCGTGTGAGTACGGGGAGTTCTGCGGGCGGGCAGGCCCGGGTGCACGGCAGCCCCGGATCGGCGGTCAGGCCGGCGGCCCGCAGGTGGGCCAGCGCCATCCGGTAGGGCCTTCGTACGGCCGCGTCTCCACCGGGGAGCGGGACGTAGGCAAGGTGGGCGAACCGCGAGAAGCCGGCGTAGTCCGCCACGAGGAACTCGCCGCCCCACACCGCGCCGTCCAGGCCGTAGCCCGTGCCGTCGAACGCCACACCGATGACGGGCCGCGTACCGTCGAGGCCGTTCTCGGCCATCGCGGCCGCGACGTGCGCGTGGTGGTGCTGCACCGGTACGACGGGGCGCCCGGCGGCCTGGCCGCGCGCCCAGCGGGTGGACCGGTACGCGGGGTGGCGGTCGGCGGCGAGCCGACCGGGGCGTACACCCGTGATGGACTCCAACTGCCGCTCGGCGGAGGCGAGGGCGAGCTGGGTGGCGAGGTCGTCCATGTCGCCGATGTGGGCGGAGAGCCATGCCTGGCGCCCCTCGCCGAGACAGAACGCGTTCTTCAGGTCACCTCCCACGGCGAGCGCGGGGGTGACCTCGACGGGCAGCGTCACCGGCAGCGGGGCGTACCCCCGCGACCGCCGCAGTGTCAGCTGCTCGCCGTCGCAGACGCGGACGACGGAGTCGTCGCAGGGCACGTGGATGGGCCGGTCGTGCAGCAGCCAGGCGTCCGCCAGGCCGGCGAGTCGGGTCAGCGCCTCGGCGTCGTCCGTGACGATGGGTTCGCCCGAGAGGTTGCCGCTGGTCATGACCAGCAGCCGCGGGCCCGGCCCGTCCGGTGCGCCCAGGCCGAGGAGCAGATGGTGGACGGGGGTGTACGGGAGCATGACGCCGAGGTCCGGGCTGCCGGGTGCCACCGCCTCCGCCGGGGCGGCCCCGTGGCGCGGCTGCGCGTCCTGTCGGCGCCGCAGGAGGACGACGGGCCGCACGCTCCCGGCGAGGAGGTCGCGTTCGAGCGGGCCGAGGTGGACGAGGGGCTCGATGTCGGCGAGATCCCCCGCCATCATCGCGAACGGTTTGTCACCGCGCGCCTTCCGGCGCCGCAGTTCGGTCACGGCGTCGGGGTTGGTGGCGTCGCAGGCGAGGTGGTAGCCGCCGAGGCCCTTGACGGCCAGGATCGCGCCCGCCGCGAGCATCCGCCGCGCGTCGGCGACGGGGTCGGTGCCGGCCTCGGCGACGGGGTCGGTGCCGGTACGGGACCCTCCTCCCCCGGCTGTGACCAGGCGCAGCCGGGGGCCGCAGGCCGGGCAGGCGACGGGTTGGGCGTGGAAGCGGCGGTCCGACGGGTCCGCGTACTCGCGGGCGCAGTCCGGGCACATCGGGAAGCCGGCCATGGTGGTGTGGACCCGGTCGTAGGGCATGCCCGTGACGATGGTGAAGCGGGGGCCGCAGTGGGTGCAGGTGATGAACGGGTGGAGGTACCGCCGGTCGGCCGGGT
This sequence comes from Streptomyces sp. NPDC127129, assembly GCF_042671585.1. Taxonomy (NCBI): domain Bacteria; kingdom Bacillati; phylum Actinomycetota; class Actinomycetes; order Kitasatosporales; family Streptomycetaceae; genus Streptomyces; species Streptomyces sp. NPDC127129. The sequence continues at coordinate 31,511 of NZ_JBHXTV010000017.1, read as the reverse complement.
CCGCCAGCTCGGCGAGGCAGTCGGCGCAGGTGGCGGTGTCCGGCGGGACGAGCGTGCGGACGGCGCCGCCCTGGCGGGAGGGGACGATCGTGAAGCCGCTGCCGCCGCTCGCGGCCACCTCCGCCGCCTCCACGGACTCCACCCGGGCCAGCGGCGGTGCGTCGGGCGCGATGCGCGCGCAGAAGGCCGCCACGTCCGCCGCGTCGCCCTCGACCTCGGCGACGACACCGTCGGCCGTGTTGGTGACGTGGCCGGAGAGGCGCAGCCCGGTGGCGAGGGCGTAGACGAAGGGCCGGAACCCGACGCCCTGCACGACACCGCGGACGACCACCCGGCTGCGCCGTGGGGCCGTGCCGGGTGCGGCGGTTCCGGGCTGTGCCGTGGTCACGCGCCGGCCTGGGCCATCACCGGGGTGTGGACGCGGTTCCCCTCGGCCGCCGCGAGGGCCCGGTCGAGCAGGGCGCCGGAGCCCCGGCCGTCACGTACGGAGCTGAGGACGACCTCGACACCGGGGTTGACCTGCTCCACGTTCCGGCGGAAGGCCGTCTCGTCGAACTCGGCGGCGTCGGCCATGTCCGTCTTGGTGACGATCACCAGCTGCGCGAGGCCGAACGCCGTCGGGTACTTCAGGGGCTTGTCCTCGCCCTCGGTGACCGAGGCGAGGACGACCCGGAGGGTCTCGCCCAGGTCGTAGCCTGCCGGGCAGACGAGGTTGCCGACGTTCTCGACGAACAGCAGCCGGGTGTGCTCGGGCAGCCAGTCGTGCAGGTGCCGGGCGACCATGTCGGCCTCCAGGTGGCAGAGGCCGTCGGTGAGCACCTGCTTCACGGGAGCGCCCGACCGGGCCAGCCGTCGGGCGTCGTTCTCGGTCGCCAGGTCCGCGGTGAGCGCGGCGGCGCTGACGCCCCGTTCGCCGGCGAGGCTCAGTTCGCGCTCCAGCAGGGCGGTCTTACCGCTTCCCGGGCTGGAGAGCAGGTTGACGACGGCGGTGCCGCGGGCGGTCAGTTCGGTGCGCAGGATCTCTGCCGCGGCCTCGTTCTTGGCGAGGACGGCGCGCTGGAGATCGACGGCTCGGCACATGCTCAGCTCTCCTCGGTGATCGGTCGGGGGCGTCGTTCGCCGGCCGTTTCGGGGTCGGTCCAGAGGACTTCCCTGATCTGGAGTTCGCGGCCGGAGACGAGTTCGTCGGCTGCGGCGCCGCAGCCGGGGCAGAGCAGCCGTGGAGGCATGCCGACCGGCCAGTCCTCGGCGCACGGTGCGCAGCGCGCCAGGCCCGGGACGGTACGGGTGATCAGTTCGGCGCCCTCGACGACGGTTCCGGCGCAGGCGAGTTCGAAGCAGAAGGCGAGGGCGTCGTCGACGACGCCCGCCAGCTCGCCCACGTCCAGTCGGATGCTGCTGACTCCGACGGCGCCGCGGGACCGCGCCGCCGCCTCGACCTGGTCGACGACGGCGACCGCGACGGACATCTCGTGCATCGGTCTCCGTCCTGGGCGCGGGGGGGCGTCTCTCGGGCGCCATTAGAGGACGGGCGGGCGGCGGGGCGGGCCCGGCGCGCCGGGATCGTACGACGGTGTCGTCCGTTCGGTGCAGCGGCGGCCACGGCCACCGGCCCGCGGGCGGGTGGCCGTGGCCGCGGCGTCACATCCTGCTGATGCGCAGGTAGCGCCGGAGGTCGGGGAGGACTCCCACCACGACGGCCAGGGCGGCCAGGGCTGCGGTGACTGCGGCGGCGGTGCCGACGGCGTTCTTGGGCATGGTGCTCTCCGTTTCGGTGTTCATACGACGGCTTCCTGGCGGACCAGCTCGGTCACCATGCGCACCGCCTGGGGCACCGCGGCGGCGACCCGCGGGGTGAGCCCGATGCCTTCGTCGAGGGCGGCCGGTTCGCAGCCGACGACGAAGATCCGCCGTGGTGGTGCGGCTCCGGTTCCCGCGCACAGGGTGTCGAGCAGGGCGAGGACGGCGTCGGGCGTCATCCGGTGGCCGTCGAGCGGTGCGGGCTCCTGACCGGAGGTCCGCCCGGCGGTGTCCGAGGCGTCGATCAGGTACAGCGTCCCCGGTTCGCCTCCGCGGGCGGTGACGTCGACGAGGACGAGGGTGCCCCAGCCGTCGAGGAGCTGGTACGCGAGGTGGACACCGCGCACGCCGACGTCGGCCACCTCGACGTGCGGGGGAAGCTCCTCGCGGGTGAGCCGCCGCACGGTCTCGACCCCGAAGCCGTCGTCGCCGAGGAAGATGTTGCCGACCCCGGCCACGAGCGTACGAGCCGTCGGGGCCGCTGAGGTGTCGGCGGCGCCCGGCCCGGGCTGCCCGTTCACGCGTCCTCCGCCACGTCGACCTCGTCGGGCTGGAAGTAGAGGAACCGGCCCTGTTCACGGCGGATGTCGGCGCCCGGGTCGTCCTCGACGGTGACGGCGATGTGCACCCCGCCGTCGACGTCGTGCAGGACGGCCTCGACCAGGGCGGTGCGTCCGTCGAGAAAGAGGTCCTGGGCGTCGCTGCGGCGCAGTCCCGGCCGCAGGACGACCCTGCTGCCCGCGCGGACGGCGCGTCCGTCGACGAGGACGTGGTCGCGCCCCGGATCGACGCCGGTGTCGCCGCCCGGGTCCCACCAGGGGGTGTCCGGCCGGAGGACGTCGACGTCCGGTTCCTTCGGTCCGGTGACGCTCTGGAGGCTGCGTACCGCTCCGTGGAGGCGTTCGAGCACTTCGGGCGGCATGGTGTCCGCCAGCTCGATCACGGCCGCGGCGCGGGCGTCGGTCCCCCGGGCCTCGCGCTTCTCCTCGTCGGTGAGGGCGGCGGTGCGCAGGGCGAGGATCTCGTCGATCTCGGTCGCGTCGTAGAGGGCGCCGGGGCTCTCGGGGGCGATGGCCGGGTGGTCCTCGAGGATGATCGGCGAGGAGAGCATCAGGTCGTCGCGTCCGGGTTCGCCGGCCAGGACGGGCCAGGTGTGGAGGTTGCGGCAGGCCGCGACGGCGCCCTTGGCCCACTCCGGGGGATCCGTCATCGAGAGGAACGAACCGCCGTCGAGACGGAGCAGCGTGTGGGTGGCGACCAGGGAGTACGGCAGCGCCGCGTGGCGGTCCGCGGCCGGCTGGGCGGCCCAGGTGCTGGTGTTCTCCACGGTGACCGAGAGCCGCTGGACGCGGTACGGGCCGTCGAGTTCGGTCGCCGAGATCCGCAGCGTGCCGCTGATCTCCTCGCGCCGGCGCACCAGCCGTCCGAGGACACGTCCGTCGGAGTCGGTGACGTCCTCGGTCTCCTCGGCGGCGGGGCGGGTGAACGGGAGGGCGGCGCCGTCTCCCGCCAGTTCGCCGACGGGGACGACGAGGGCGACCCGCTCCTCGACTCCTTCGTCCCAGGCCACCAGGACGCGGTCGGCCAGGCGCAGTTCGGCGGTCGGGGCGAAGGTCCCGTCCGCGCGGAGTTCCTCGACGGTGCGGCGCTGGGCGCGCAGGAAGCGGACCTCCACGGCGAGTTCGGCGCCGGTCCTGGGCTCGATCAGGCACTCGGTGTGCTGGAAGTCGTGCTCCTCCGCGGCCGCGCTCCAGGACGGCGGCACGAGGACCCCGAACTGCCAGCGGAGGCGGTTCTTCGCGGCGGAGGCGCGGTACGGGTAGAGCACGTACCCCTCGAAGAGGACGGCGTCGGCGACGTGCCGGGCGACGGCGAACCGCGCCTCGGTGCCGGGGGTGAAGGCGACGGTGGTCATCGTGTCCTCTCCCCCGCCGCTTCGAGCAGGGTCTCGACGGTTGCCTGCCAGGACGGGAGGGCGTTCCGCGACCGGTAGGCGAGCAGGGCGTCCATGGTGTCGGCCGGGAGCCGGAGCCAGCCGCAGCCCGGGAAGTGCTGGTCGATCATTTCCCGCCAGACCTTCACGGGCATGCGGTGGGAGATCTCCTTGTCCCACGGCACGGGTTCGACGTGGAAGCCGCCGGCGCCGGTGAACGCGGTGCCGGAGAACAGCAGGAGCAGCGGCACGTCGCCGCCGGAGAGCGCGCGGAAGTAGCGGGACGCGGCGATGTCGGTGTCGTAGGTGCACGGGACGACGAGGTCGGTCTCGATCTCGTCGGTGAAACCGGGCACCATGACGGAGACCTGGGCGAACTGGACCGGGTTGAGGCTGCTGCCCCACCGGGAGCGTTCGCCGAACAGGTCGCCGAGCGCCTCGGCCTCGGCGTCGTCGTAGCCGCGCCGGGCGGGTTCGACGCGGATCTGGCAGCGCAGGGCGAGGGCGTGGACGCGGGTCCCGCCGGAGGCGGTGATGCGCAGCCGGAACACGAGGGTCGGGCCTGCCGCGTAGGGGTCGGCGCGGACGTCGGTGCAGCTGAAGGAGAACTCGGTCACGAACGGCTCCCCTGCGGCTCGCGTGCCAGGCCGCGAACGTGGCCGAAGAGGGCGTCGAGGTCGGCGCGCGCCTCCGCGCCGCCGTCGAATCCCTGCCAGAGCAGTCTCATGCGGCCCACCAGTTCGTAGCAGAGGTCGATGGGCACGAGGAAGCACTCCGTGCGGCCCTCGTGGCGGCGCAGCAGCAAAGCCTCCACGTCGGGTTCGAGGAGGGCGGCGAGCCGGGTGGCGTCGAGGACGGACCGCCAGGAGGTCTCCTCCAGTTCGCTCTCGGTGGCGCCGGCGGGGCTCGGGTAGAGGGCCACGGGCCGGTCGAGGGCGGAGTTGCGGAAGACGAACGCCACCGAGACCGGGATCCGCAGCGACTCCCATGCCTGGTCGTCGATCCGGTGCGCCGGGTCGACGAGGAAGCGGCCGGGGACGGCCCGGAAGCGGCCCTGGGAGCCGCCCGAGCCGTCCATGAGCTGCGCGCACGGGCCGCAGGCGCAGGCCAGGGCCCGCTTGTCGATGTCCACCAGGTGCCGGTGGCGTTCGTCTGCGAGCTGGGCCCCGCACAGTTCGCAGCGTTCCTCGCGCGGCGGCCGTGGGGCGGTGAACCTGCGCAGCCCCGTGGGGCGCCGCGCCGCCCGTACGGCGCCGTTCGCCGCCCCGTTCACAGGGCCGCCGTGGAGCGGCCGTCCGCGCCCGCGAGCGACGGACGGGTGCCGATCTGGAGCAGCGCCGGCTCGCGCGGAGCGGCGGGCTCCAGCTCGACGTCGGTCACCTCGGGGGCGAAGCACGCGAGGGCGTCCACGGCCGCCTGCCGTACGGAATCCTGCGTGCTGGGACAGCCGCAGCCGGAGGAAGCGGCGGTGACGCGCAGCCGCAACAGGCCTCGCTCCGCGTCGAATCCGGCGTTCTCCACGGGCTGTGGCAGGGCGGACAGCGCGCGTCCGATGCGGGTCTGCGTGTCCTCGGGGTGGAGTCCGTGCAGGGTGAGAAGGCTCGCGACGAGCTCGTCCCCGAGCAGCGGATCCAGCGGGCCGGCGGGCTGCGGGGCCGCCGGGGCGGCGGACGGGCCGGTGGAGGGACGGGCGCCGGGGCGGGCGAGGAGGTCCACGACGCGGGCGAGGCCGCTTCCGTAGAACTCCATGAGGACGCGTACGACTTCCTCGGCCGCCGCACAGGCCTCGGCGTCCCCGTTCTCCGCCAGCCGGTCCAGCACCTCCTCGACCCGCCGGCCCGCCTGTTCGGCGGTGGTCGCGCTCATCCGGCGAGACCGCTCAGGCCGGTGGGGACGTGCATCGACTTCACGGTCCTGCCGTTGCCCGTGTACATGTGCACGCCGCACGGCAGACAGGGGTCGAAGCTGCGCACGGCACGCATGATGTCGATGCCCTTGAAGTTCTCCGGGGTGTTCTCCTCGAAGATCGGCGTGTTCTGCACGGCGTCCTCGTACGGCCCGGGGGTCCCGAAGGTGTCCCGGGTGGAGGCGTTCCACGGAGTGGGCGGGTACGGGTGGTAGTTGGCGATCTTGCCGTCGCGGATGACCATGTGGTGCGAGAGGACACCGCGGACGGCCTCGGTGAAGCCGACGCCGATGGACTCGTCGGGGACCTCGAACTTCTCCCAGGTCTGGGTGCGTCCGGCGCGGACCTCCTCCAGCCCCTTCTCGGCGCAGTGCAGGGCGACGGCCGCCGCGTAGGCCTGGAAGTACGTCCGGGCGCGGTTGCGCTCCAGGGCGTTGCTCCACTGCGGGATCTTCCACTCGAAGGTGGTCTCCGGCTTGGTCATGGTGCGGGGCAGGTTGATGACGACGCTGTGTCCGGTGGCCTTGACGTAGCCGATGTCGACGAGGCCGGACAGGGCCGTGGACCAGAGGCGGGCGATGGGGCCGCCGCCGGTGTCCAGGGCCAGGTGGTCCTTGCCGTCGAACCAGCGGGGGGACATGACCCAGCTGTACTTGTCGTCGAAGTTGCGCTTCTGCGGCGCCGGGATGGTGTGCTGGTTCCACGGGTGGCGCGGGTCGACCGGGTTGCCGAGCGGGTCGTGGGTGACGAACTGCTCCTGCCCCTGCCAGTCCTCGTAGTACGAGCTGCCGAGCAGGATGCGGATGCCGAGGTTGATCTCGGTGAGGTCGTTGGTCACCAGCTTGCCGTCGACGACGACGCCCGGGGTGACGAACATCTTCCGTCCCCAGTCGGTCATGTTGGCGTAGGTGAAGTCGCAGTGCTCGGGGTCGTTGAGCGCGCCCCAGCAGCCGAGCAGGACGCGGCGGCGGCCGACCTCCTCGTAGCCGGGCAGCGCCTCGTAGAAGAAGTCGAAGAGGTCGTCGTGGAGCGGGACGACGCGCTTCATGAACTCCACGTACCGCATGAGCCGGCTCATGTAGTCGGTGAAGAGCTGGACCGACGCGACGGTGCCGACGCCTCCGGGGTAGAGCGTGGAGGGGTGGACGTGGCGTCCCTCCATCAGGCAGAACATCTCCCGGGTGTAGCGGCTGACCTGCAGCGCCTCCCGGTAGAACTCGCCTTCGAGGGGGTTGAGCGACCGCATGATGTCGGCGATCGTGCGGTAGCCGTGCTCGGCGGCGTGCGGGGCTTCGGTGCGCTCGGCCAGCTCCAGGACCCCGGGGTTGGTCTCGCGGACCATCTTCTCGCAGTAGTCGACCCCGACCAGGTTCTCCTGGAAGATGTTGTGGTCGAACATGTACTCGGCGGACTCGCCGAGGTTGATGATCCACTCGCCGAGGTGCGGCGGCTTCACTCCGTACGCCATGTTCTGCGCGTACACGGAGCAGGTGGCGTGGTTGTCACCGCAGATGCCGCAGATGCGGCTGGTGATGAAGTGCGCGTCGCGGGGGTCCTTGCCCCGCATGAAGACGCTGTAGCCGCGGAACACGGAGGACGTGCTGTAGCACTCCGCGACGCGCTTCTGCTTGAAATCGATCTTGGTGTGGATGCCGAGACTGCCCACGATCCGGGTGATGGGATCCCAGGCCATCTCCACCAGTCCGGAGCCGTCACCCGTCGTCTTCGCCGGAGGTGCCATGGTCGTTGTGGTGCCCTTCGTGAGCTCTTCGACTTCGCGAACAGTGCGGTTGGTTGGGGGTCTAGCGGGGAGTGCGGTGCGGTGACCCGACGGTCACCAGGGCGGCCGGTAGCCGGTGGTGATCCGCTCGCCGGTGTGCCGCCACTTCGGCTCCTTGTCCACGGTCTTCGCCGTGATGGTGCGCAGGCGGCGGATGACGGAGCCGTACACCCCGCTCGCGGCGCTGGAGACCTTGCCGCCGGGGGGCTCGTCCATGAACGGCATGAACTTGTCGGGGAAGCCGGGCATCGTGCAGGCGATGCAGATGCCGCCGACGTTCGGACAGCCGCCGACGCCGTTCATCCAGCCGCGCTTGGGGACGTTGCACTTGACGACGGGTCCCCAACAGCCCAGCTTCACCAGGCACTTGGGCGAGTCGTACGTCGAGGCGAACTGGCCCTGCTCGTAGTAGCCGGCCCGGTCACAGCCCTCGTGCACGGTCGCGCCGAACAGCCAGGTGGGGCGGAGCTTGTCGTCCAGCGGAATCATGGGCGCGGAGCCGGCGGCCTGGTAGAGCAGGTACGTCAGCGTCTCCGCGAAGTTGTCCGGCTGGATGGGGCAGCCGGGCACGCACACGATCGGAATGCCGGCGTGGGACTTCCAGTCCCATCCCAGGTAGTCCGGCACGCCCATCGCTCCGGTCGGGTTCCCCGCCATGGCGTGGATGCCGCCGTACGTGGCGCAGGTGCCGATCGCGACGACCGCGAGGGCCTTGGGAGCGAGCCGGTCGATCCACTCGCTCGTGGTGATGGGCTGGCCGGTCTCCGGGTCGTCGCCGAAGCCGCACCAGTACCCCTCCTGCTTGATGGCCTCGTTCGGGATCGAGCCCTCGACGACCAGCACGAACGGGTCGATCTCGCCCCGCTCGCCCTTGAAGAACCACTCGATGAACGTGTCGGCACCGCCCACCGGGCCGCACTCGAAGTCGATCAGTGGCCAGTGGACCGCGATCCTGGGCAGTCCCGGCAGCCCGGCGAGAGCGATCTCCTCGATGCTGGGCTGCATGGCGGCGGTCAGAGCCACGGAGTCGCCGTCGCAGCTCAGACCCGCGTTGATCCAGAGGATGTGGATCGGCTTCTCTTCGCTGCCGGGGGCGGCGCCCCGGTCCTCGACCGGGGCCGGCGTTGCTGCGCTCATGGGTCGCGCCTCCTGAGGAGGGATGGGCAAAGGCCACATTTCGGGCCTAGGTCTTGCTTAACAGTCAACCGGTCCGGCCGCGCCCGCATCTGGGCCGTCGGGGGAACGCGCGGCGTTCGCCTCCTTTCGGACGAAGGCCCGGCGCAGTCGGTGGTAGGCCGCGGCGGGGTCGTCGAAGATCCGCCGCATCCGGGCGAGCTCCTGCTCGCGGTACGCGGCAAGGGGAGCGACGGACTCGCGGCGCTCGTGCTCGGCCTTCTTCGCCGCGATACGTGGCTGCATGCCCCCGCGGGACGCGAGGTGGAGGGCCGATCGGGTGATCTCGTCGGCGAAGTCCCCGGGTCCGCAGTCGACGACCCGGTCGACCAGCCCCATGGAGAGCGCGGCGGCCGCGGAGACGGGCCGGGCCTCTTCGGTGAGCCGCGCCGCGAGAGCCGGGCCCACCTTCCGGGGCAGGGTGTACGTCCAGTACTCCGACCCGTACAGACCCATCCGGCGGTAGTGCGGGTTGAGCACCGAACCCGAGCGGCACCAGACCTCGTCGGCGGCGAGGGCGAGCATCACCCCGCCGGCGGCGGCATTGCCGCCGATCGCGCTGACGACGAGCCGGTCGGTGGTGGTGAGGACCGCCTCGACCAGGTCGTTCATGGCGTTGATGTTGGCCCAGGACTCGGCGGCCGGGTCGGCCGCGGCCTCGATGACGTTGAGGTGGATGCCGTTGGAGAAGAAGTCGCGCCGGCCGCCGAGCACGAGCAGGGAGGTGGGGCGCGTACGGGCGGCCCGGTAGGCGTCGAGCAGGCGACGGCACTGGTCGGTGCTCATCGCGCCGCCGGGGAAGGCGAAGGAGAGGATTCCGACCGGTCCCTGCTCCCGGTACCGGATGTCGGACCAGGTCCGCCCGCCGGGTCCCGGGTCCGCGGGCGCCGGGTCCGCGGGCGCCGGGTCCGCGGGCGCCGGGTCCGCGGGCGCCGGCAGTTCGGGGAGCTTCGGCAGGCGGCCGGCGAGGGCCAGCGTGGCGGGGAGCTTGCACGCACGCGGCCGGCCGGGTCCGGTACGGGCGCGGAGTTCGGGAATCCACACCGCGCCGTCCGCCGTGGCACGGCAGACGGCGCCGGCCCGGGTGGCGAGCAGCTCGCCGGGCCGGCCGCGCAGGCCGTCTTCCGGGTGGCCGCCGTGCAGGAACCACTCGGCGCCGAGCAGGTGGTCGCGGACCCCGGGCTGCGAGTCGGCGGCGCGCAGGATGCGCAGGACGGTCTCCGTCGTGTCGTCGCCCCAGGAGATCGCGCGCTGTTCCTGGCGGAGCGCGGGGCGGGCGTGGACCGCCCCGGTCTGCGGCTGCGGCGCGTCACCGGAGGCGATCCGCTCGACGGCGAGGAGCACGGCGGTCACGGCGGCGTCGGACAGCTCGTTGCGGTACAGGTCGCTCTTGCCGACGTCCGGGACGCGGAAGGACACGGACGCCCAGACATCGCCGGCGTCCATCTCCTCCTCTGCCTGGAGGACGGTGACGCCCCACTCGGCGACGCCCTCCTGGACCGCCCGGTCCAGCGACGACGGTCCCCGGTCCCCGACCGGCCCCGGGTGCACGATCAGACAGCGGTGCGCGGTCCACACGTCCCTGGGCACGGCGGCCTTGAGCATGGGGGCGACGATCAGGTCCGGCGTGTGGCGCGCGACGGCGTCGCGGATGGCGGATCCGTCGGGCGTCACCTCCACGGGAACGGTGTGCCCGCGGTCGCGCAGCTCGACCAGAACGCGCTGGGTGAGGCTGTTGAAGCTGCTGGCGATGAGCAGAATGCGCATGGCGTCCCTTCCGGGTTGCGGTGGACGGTACGGCCCGGGGGACACGGGGCGACCGACCGCCAGCGATCATCGGACACCGGGGGTGGCGGCGGCGTTCGACGGTGCCCGCACCTCACCCGTACGAGCGGCCCGTCCGGCCGATTGGCGGGGCGGGTGCGGTCGTGGCGGGCGTCGCGGCGACGCCGGTTGACCTTGACGCGACGGCAGGGTCTCTACTGAGGGCATCGATCGTGCACCGGCCGATCTCCCGAGCGAAGGGCCTGTCCGTGAACGCGACCCTCGAGAAGAACATGACGCCGGCGCACACCGTCGACAAGACGCCCGGTACCGACCGGACCCGTCGGACCGCCGGGCCCGGTCGGTCCGGGTGATGGGATCCGCCGCGCTGTGGTTGCTCCGGTACGTGCGGACGGGGGCGCCCGGACCGGGAGTTGGCCCGTCGGCACCCGTGCGGCGACGGCGTGCGACGGTCGTGGTGCGGGGCGGCCGGCCGGTCGGCCCGGTTCACGGCAGCGGAGTCAGGTGACGGACGAGGAGATACGCGCCCGGTTCGTTCGACCGATCGCCGTACGGGTCCTCAGCTGGCGACCGCCGAGCCTCGCAGGGGGGCGGTCGAGCGGGCGGCGAAGCCCTTGCCGGGCCTCAGGGGGACGGCTGCGCGGTCGGTCGTGTGGAGGATCTCGGCCTGCAGGCGCTGGAGTTCCTCGGACGGTTCGAGGCCGAGTTCGTTTCTGAGGATGTGGTAGAGGCTCTGATAGGCCTGCAGGGCCTCTCCTCGACGGCCCGCGCGGTGCAGGGCCGTGATGAGCTGGCCGTGGAACCACTCGTGCAGCGGATGGTCGTTGACGAGGGTGCGCAGTTCGGGGAGGAACTCGCGGGAGCGGCCGAGGCGGGTCTCGGTCTCCACGCGGAGTTCCAGGGCCCGGATGCGGAGTTCCTGCAGGTGGGCGATGCGTCCCGTGAGCACTCCCTTGACCGGGATGTTGCTCAGTACGGGGCCGCGCCACAGCTGTTGGGCCCGCGTGAGGTGATCGGCTGCTCGTTCGGGAGAGCCTTGGGCGAGGTCCCATTGGGCCCGCCGGACGAACTGCTCGAAGACCAGCGCGTCGACCTCGTCGTCGTTGATGTCGAGCCGGTAGCCGGGTGCCTGGGTCACGACCAGTTCGGCCGTGGGCGACAGGATCTCCTCCAGCATCTTGCGGGCGTGGTAGACGTGGGTCTGCAGCGTCCTGATCGCGTTGTTCGGCGCTTCTTCGCCCCACAGTTCCCTGATCAGCGTGTCCGTGGCGACGGCCTCACGCGGCTGGAGCGCGAGCACGGCGAGCATCTGACAGATCTTCGGTGCCCGGGGAGCGCACGACTGTCCGTCATCGGTCACGATCTCGAAGGGGCCGATGAGGTTGAACTGCACTGTGCACGCTCCCGTTCCGGCGCTTCCGCCGCCTGTGTCGGTGCTGCTGGTGTGTTGCTGTCGACACTAGGGAGCGGAGGGGCGGGCGTCCTCATGAGTAACCGCGAGAATGTCATATTACCGGACGGTAGTCCGGTGAATCGGGCCACCGTCATCCGCCGACACCGTGCGTATGCGCGGCGAGGACGTGATGGGCGACCGACGCCAGCGTGACGTGCCGGTGCCAACCGGGAAACGAGCGTCCGGCGAAGTCGGTCACACCCACGCGCGCGGAGATGTCCGTGAAGTCACGTGCCACGACGGCGGGAAGCCGGGTCAGCCGCAGCAGCGACGCCAGATCCGGCGCATCGGCGTTGGTCAGCCACAGGCTCGGGTCCCCCGGCCCGTTGCGCCACTCCCCCACCAGCAGCATGCCCCGCCTGAGCGCTTCCGGGTGCGTGACGGGGATCGCCGCGGCCGTCGTGGGCCCGTCCCCGGGATTCACCTGCCGCCGCAGACGGGGGAGCGTGGCCGCGAGCTCCGCCGCGGTCCGGTCGCGGTCGCCGAACCGGGGCAGCTTGGCCCGGTTCAGCCGGAGAAGGGCATCGGCGGGGACGCGTACGAGGAAGCGGGTGCCACGCGACGCGAGCCGGCCCGCGAGCGCCGGTCCGTCTATCTCCTCGGCATCGACGACGACGGGGCCGCCGAGGACGCCGTCGATCCCCTCGACACCGGCGACCGCCTCACGAACGCACTGCTCAAGGGTCCCCGAGGTGGCGTCCGCGGGGATGTTCGCGCGCTCTCGGAGCGGGTCCTCCAGCCAGCGGCCGGAGAGCCGCAGCCGCCAGTCGACGGGTACGGCGTACCGGCCCGCGGCCATCCAGACCCCCACCGCCTGCTGGCCGTAGAGGCTGGGCCCCTGGGGGTCGACGCCGATCGAATGGGGCCCCGCCTTCGGGATCACCGTGGGCCTGACGACCCACGCCTCGGGGGCCAGGGCGTGCTGGACATGCCTGGCCAGAGCGTGGCGCACCGGCACCCAGTCCCAGGGTGAGGCGCTGATGAAGTGATGCACGTTCTGCTGCGCGGCGTTCCCGTCGAACTGCGCGGCGATGTTGCGCAGGGTCTTGCGGCCGGGTTGGTCGAGCAGGCCGCGCACGTACTGTTCGGCCTTGCGACGCTGCTCGGCGCGCGGCAGCGAGCCGAACAGGCGGCGGCCGAGCCCGGCGTCGAGAACGGGACGCGGCAGGGCGTTCCCCGCCGCATGGACAGGTGGCGAGATGTGCCTGTTCAAGATTCCCCCGTGATGTGACGATCCGGACGTGGCCCCTGGCGGCCGGATGCCGCTCGCGAAACAGGTCAGACGTCCGTTTTCAATGGAACACGATCCCTGCGAACGGAAGTGGAGACGGCCGGAAGGGCCGGCCTCCTCCGTCAGGCGGGGTGGCCGGCCCCCTGCCCCCGCATCGGAACCGGGACAAGCCGGGCGGGATCGACGGCCGCCAGCAGCCGCTCGGCGCGGTAGGGCGAGGTGTCCAGCTTCGCCAGCACACCGGGACTCGCGACGTTGGGAAGCACCAGCGCGAACAGGGCCGAGATCTCCTCGGAGAGGTCGGCGTCCGGCAGCGCCTCGGTCACCAACTGCACCCCGGTCCACGCCCCGACGAACAGCCGAGCCGTCTCGCCCGGATCGACGTGGGGCAGCAACTCCCCCCGCTCCTGCGCCTCTTGGAGGACATCACGGCTGACCACGATCCAGTCGGGCCACCGGGTCCCGAAGAGGCTGCGGGCCTTGGGATCCACGGACAGCCGGACCGAGGCGCTCAACAGGGGTTCCCTGGGCAGGCGGTAGGCAAGCAGGAGCGCCAGGTCCACCCACTCCTGCAGCTTGAACTGCTGCGGCGTGGCACCTTCGGTCGTGACCGCCTCGTCCAGCACGGCACGCGCCAGCTCCTCCTTCGACGTGAAGTGGAAGTACAGCCCGCCACGCGTGAGTTGGATCCGCTCGATGAGCCCACCGATGGTGGTGGCGTCGTACCCCAGCTCGTTGAACATCTCCGCAGCCGCCACAAGGATCGCTCTGCGGGTGCGGATCGCTCGTTCCTGTCTCGCCACCAGTAGCCTCCATGGCACTCTCTTTGCCAGTGCTTGAACTCACATTGACCAAACCAAAAAAACCGAACGGAGGACCGGTACTTTACAACCACAACATCACGACAGCGTTCTCAAGTCCAAGGGGGGGCCTTGCCCGCAGTCTCTGTTGCCCGTTGCACGTCGCGCCGTCTCCGCCCCGCACCATCCTCCACCACCGACCTTTCGGCGCTCTTAGGCGGTTTCACACACCTGACGATCCGTGAATCCATCCTCGTGACCAGCTGGGAACGCACCGGCGAGCACACCTCGACACTGCGCGTCCACTGGCCCTCGGCCTCCGCGGGACGGCCGTACGATCCACGCGTCCTCAACCAGACGATCAGGCAGAGCGGACTGGTCGTCGCTCATGCCGAGTACGACGTCCCGCTGGATCACCAGACCCTGCTGCGCTTCCTCGACATCACCGTCGCCGATCCCTTCCCGATACCGGACGGGCAACCCGCTCACCTGGACGTCGATGTGACGGTGGCGCGCTCCAAAGGGGGTCGCCAGGCCCGCAGTTCGCTGCACATGGACTTCCGCCTGCGCCACGAGGGCACCACCGTGGCGCGTGCGGAATCGGAGTTCGGCTGGATGTCCCCGCAGGTCTACCGCCGCGTCAGAGGCGAGCACCTCACGGTCGACTGGGGGGCCTGGCCGCTGCCCGAGCCGGTGGATCCGGCGCGCGTGGGGCGCGAGGACGTCACCGACGTCCTGCTCTCGCCCACCAGGGATCCGTACCGCTGGCACCTGCGCAACGACGTGGCCAACACCTCGCTCTTCGACCACCCCGTCGACCATGTGCCGGGGCTGACGCTGATGGAGGCGGCCGACCAGGCGGCGCACGCGGTACTGGGGCCCGAGACCTTCCGGCCCACGGAGGTGTCCACCAGCTACGTCCGGTACGTGGAGTTCGACCGGCCGTGCCTGATCGAGGCGGAACTGCTTCCCGCGGAGCCCGGCCGCTTCGCCGTGTCGGTGACCGGCACGCAGGACGGTACGCGCGCGTTCTCGGCGGTCTTCCGCGGGGCGGGCGGATGAGCTGACCGTCTTCGGCGCGGCCACCACGGCCGTGCGCCGGCTGTCCGTCCCTCGTGCGTGGGCGGGCGGGCGAGGGCCTCGCCACGCCCGCCCACGCCGACCGTCATCGGTTGACGAACCCGCCGTCCACCGGCACCACGGCACCGGTCAGGAACGGGCAGCGATCGCTGAGCAGCCACACCACGGCCTGCGCGATCTCCTCGGGCTCGGCCGTCCGTCCCTGCGGCGTCAGGGAGTTGGCGAGCTCCTCCAGGCCGGGGTTGCGTCCGAACCAGTCGCGGGTGATCTCGCTGCGGGTGGTGCCCGGGGCGATCGCGTTCACCCGCACGCCCTGGTGGGCGTACTCGTCCGCAGCGGCCCGCGTGAGGCCGATGACCGCGTGCTTGGACGCGACGTAGGGCGCTGCGGTGGGGATGGCGACCAGTCCGCCGACGCTGCTGTTGTTCACGATCGCGCCGCCCCCGCCGTCGAGCATCGCCGCGAGTTCCTGGCGCAGGCAGTTGAACACCCCGCGCACGTTGGTGTCCATGATGGTCTCGTAGACCTCGTCCGGCATCAGATGCAGCGGAGTACGGTCTCCGCCTATGCCGGCGTTGTTGAACGCCCCGTCCAGCCGCCCGTGTTCGGCGACGGTGAAGTCCACGGCCCGCTTGGCGTCCTCGGCGACGGTGACGTCGGCGACGACGTACGACGCCCGCGCCCCCTTCGCCCTGAGTCTCTCGGTGACTTCGGCCAGCCGGTCCTCCCTGCGCGCGGTCAGGACCACCGCCGCGCCTTCCTGGGCGCACGCCTCCGCCGTCGCCGCGCCGATGCCGCTGCTCGCCCCGGTGATCAGGACGACTTTCCCCAACAGAAGATCACTAGACATGTGGGGAGTCTCGCAGGCTCGTCCGGGGAGGGCACGTGGTTTCGGCGCCCGCGGCGCGAGCGGCGATCTCCTCCAGCAGGGCGGCCTGTCCCAGCAGCTCCTCGCCCGCCGTCGCGCGGCTGCGCACCGCGTTCGCGAAGGCGGCGACGGCCCGGGCGACCTGGTCCTCGGCGGTGAGCCGTACCTCCGTGACCTCGCCGCCGGACTCCAGACGCAGCACGGGGACGTGGTCGGCCGGTGGGGTGAAGGCCCGTTCGACGGTCAGCCGGCCCCGGCTGCCCGCGTACGCATAGACATTGCGGTAGGCGTCGTCGAGTCCGTAGGCGAGCTGGGCGCCGACTCCGGCAGGGGTGTGGAGCAGGACCGTGCCGCCCGTGTCCACTTCGTCCTTCGGCCCCCGGAGCGCGACGGCCCCGGCGACCCGCAGTCCGTCACCGAGGGCGAGCAGGGCGGCGCGCACCGGGTAGACACCGGTGTCCCACAGCGCTCCGCCGCCGAGGTCCGCCCGGTAGCGGATGTCGGTGGGCTCGCGTCGGGGCACCGTGAACGCGGCCTGGAAGGAGCGCAGTTCGCCGATGGCACCGTCCTCGACGAGCCTCCGCGCCACCGCATGCTGGGAGTGGTGCGGGAACATGACGTTCTCGACCAGGGCGAGCCCTCGGGAGCGCGCGAGGGCGACGAGCTCGGCGGTCTCGGCCCGGCTGGTCGTGAGGGGCTTCTCCGCCAGGACGTGCTTGCCGGCCAGCAGGGCCGCTCTGACCCAGTGGGCGTGGAGCGCGGCCGGCAGGGGCACGTACACCGCCTCGATCTCGTCGTCCTCCAGGGCGGCGTCGTATCCGTGGAGAGCGCGGCAGCCGTACGTGTGCGCGAGCGCGCGGGCCTTCGCGGGATCCCGGCTCGCCACCGCCGCGACCGTGATGTCGCGGCCGGCGGCGAAGGCGGGCAGCATGCGGCGGCGGGCGATGTCGGCGCAGCCGAGTACGGCCAGGCGTACGGGCGAGGTCACAGCCGCACCGCACCGGTGTTGAGGAGGGAGAGCAGGGTGCGGGCCTGGACGTTGACGTAGTGGCTGTGGCGGACCAGGGAGCGCAGCTGGCCGGGGGTCACCCAGGCGTATCCGGGGGGCGGGTCCAGAGGAGCCTCGCTCTCGTCGGCCTCCACGAACAGATAGCGGCTCTCCGCGTTGAGGAAGCGCCCGCCCTCCTCCGAGTGGAGCACGTCGTAGCGCACGCGGGCGGGATCGGCGGACAGGACCAGGTCGAGGAACGGCGGCCGGCCGTCTCCGGTGCGGTCCGCGTGGTTGGCCGCGGTGTACTGGACGGTGGGTGCCAGCTCGATCCGGTCGAGGAAGCCGCCCTCCAGCTTGGCGTGGACGAGCAGATGCGGCACTCCCCCGAAGCGACGGGTCACGAAGGCGGTGACACCGATGCCGCACGGTTCGAACAGGGGCTGCGTCCAGCCGCGCACCTCCCGGTTGGCGGCCTCCACGGCGACCGCGACGACGCGGAAGAACCGGCCCTTGACGTGGTCGATGGACGACTCACCGCGTACCCAGTCCGTGACCTGACCGAGCGGGATGCGCTCCGCCCGCACCTCGGGCGCGGAGCGTCGGGCCGTGAACCAGGAGAGCAGGGCCGTGTCGGACAGCAGAGCGCCCGGTTCGGCGGAGGCGACGGGCGCGCAGGCCAGGACGGTACGGGAGTCCATGTTCACCACGTTGTCACGGCGCAGGAGTTCGCCGATCTGGCCGAGGGTCAGCCAGCAGAAGTCCTCGTCGAGCGGGACGTCCTCGTCCGTCTCGACGATCATGTTGCGGTTGGCCTTGCGGAAGAACCAGGCGCCGTGCTCGGACTGCAGGACGTCCGCGAGGACCCGGCCGCGGCCGGGCTCGGTGAAGTGTTGGAGGTACTTCACGTCGGCGCCACGGTGGACCTTGGTGTAGTTGCTGCGGGTCGCCTGCACCGTGGGCGACAGCTGGAGCAGATTGCGGTTGCCCGGCTCCATCTTGGCCTGCATCAGGAAGTGCAGGACGCCGTCGAACTCCTTGACGAGGATGCCGAGGATGCCGACCTCGGGCTGCTTGATGATCGGCTGCTGCCAGTGCGGGAAGGGGCCGGTGTCGGTGTCGACGGACAGCCCCTCGACGGTGAAGAACCTGCCGCTGCGGTGGCCGAGGTTGCCGGTGCCGTCCTGGAACGACCAGCCGTCCAGCTCGGCGAACGGGATGCGCTCCACGCGGAAGTGGTGAGCCTGCCTCCGGCCCTGGAGCCAGCGGTCGAAGTCGGCCGTGCGGAGCTGTGCGCCGACGTCGGTGACCTGTGCCGACCGGGTGAACCGCGCGCCGAGGCCGGGGTCGTGACGTGGGTTCAGGAGAGAGGGCGCGGTGTTCATCCGCGGGCCTCCACGAACTCCTTGACCGTGGCGATCACGTAGTCGAGCATCGGCTCGGTCAGCCCCGGATAGACGCCGACCCAGAAGGTGCGGTCCGTGACGATGTCGGAGTTGACCAGGTCGCCGACGACCCGGTGGGGGCGGTCCAGGTAGGCGGGGTGGCGCGTGAGGTTGCCGGCGAAGAGCCGGCGGGTGCCGATCTTGCGGTCCTCCAGGTGATGGACCAGCTCGGCCCGGCTGAACGGCGCGTCCTCGTCCACGGTGATCACGAACCCGAACCAGCTGGGGTCGCTGCCCGGGGTGGGTTCGGGCAGCAGCAGATGCGGGACGCCGTCGAGTCCTTCGCGCAGCCGGCGCCAGTTCCGCTTACGGGCCTCGATGAACCCGTCGAGCTTCTCCAGCTGGGTGAGGCCCAGGGCCGCCTGAAGGTCGGTCGCCTTCAGGTTGTAGCCGACGTGGGAGAAGATGTACTTGTGGTCGTAGCCCTCCGGGAGCGTTCCCATCTGGTACTGGAAGCGCTTGAGGCACGTGTTGTTCTTGCCGGGCTCGCACCAGCAGTCCCGCCCCCAGTCGCGCAGTGACTCCACGATCCGCGCGAGCTTCAGGTCGGAGGTCAGGACACAGCCGCCCTCGCCCATGGTGAGGTGGTGGGCGGGATAGAAGCTGACGGTCGTGACGTCGCCGAAGGTGCCGGTGAGCTGCCCCTTGTACGTGGAGCCCACGCCGTCGCAGTTGTCCTCGATGAAGAACAGGCCGTGGTCCTTGGCGAGTTGGGCGATCTCTGCGGCCTCGAAGGGGTTGCCGAGCGCGTGGGCGATCATGATGGCGCGGGTCTTGGGTCCGATGGCCTGCGCCACGCGGTCGGCCGTGGTGTTGTAGGTGCCCAGTTCCACGTCGACGAAGACGGGGATGAGTCCGTTCTGCACGATCGGGTTCACCGTCGTGGGGAAACCCGCGGCGACGGTGATCACCTCGTCGCCCGGGCGGAGCCTGCGGTCCTCGAACAGGTGCGAGGTGTACGCGGACAGCGCCAGCAGGTTGGCGGAGGAGCCCGAGTTCGTCAGGTGCGCCTTGCGGCGCCGCAGCCGGCGGGCGAAGGCGGACTCGAACCGGCGGGAGCTCGGCCCGGCCGCGATGCGCAGGTCGAGTGCGGCCTCGACGAGGGCCGCCCGGTCGTCGGCGTCGAGGACGGCGCCGGAGGGCCAGATCTCCGTGACCCCGGGCACGAACCCGTCGGTGTTCTGCTGGTCGAGGTGGTACTTGCGCACCTCGTCCAGGACCAGCGCCTTGTGGTCGCTCATCGATCGCTCCTCAGCCACGGGCCCGCTCCTTGGACGCTTTCCACCAGTGCACGTTGTCGCGGTACCAGGCGACGGTCTCCGCCAGGCCCCGGCCGAAGTCGATCCGCGGGGCGTACCCCAGCTCTTCACGGATCTTGGTCTCGTCGAGCGAGTAGCGCAGGTCGTGTCCCTTGCGGTCCTCGACGTGCCGGACGCTCGACCGGTCCGCCCCGCACAGCTCGAGGAGCCGCTCGGTGACGGAGAGGTTGGTCTGCTCGTTGCCGCCGCCGACGTTGTAGATCTCGCCGGCGCGTCCCCGGGTGAGGACCAGCTGGATGGCCCGCGAGTGGTCGTCGACGTGCAGCCATTCGCGCACGTTGAGCCCGTCGCCGTACAGCGGAACCCGCTCCCCTTCGAGGAGGTTGGTGATGAACAGCGGGATGAGCTTCTCGGGGTGCTGGTGGGGGCCGAAGTTGTTGGAGCAGCGGGTGATCGAGAGGTTCAGTCCGTGCGTACGCCAGTAGGCGCGGGCGATCAGGTCGGACGCGGCCTTCGACGCGGCGTACGGGGAGTTCGGCAGCAGCGGCCACTCCTCGGTCCACGAGCCCTCGGCGATGGAGCCGTACACCTCGTCGGTGGAGACGTGGACGACGCGGCTCACGCGGGCGGCGAGGCAGGCGTCGAGGAGGATCTGGGTGCCGAGGACGTTCGTACGGACGAACGCGTCGGCGAGGGCGAGCGAGCGGTCGACGTGGGACTCGGCGGCGAAGTGGACGACGGCGTCGTGTCCGGGGAGCACGTCGAGCAGCAGCTCGCGGTCGCAGACGTCGCCTTCGACCAGGTCGAGGCGGGGGTGCCCGAGGGGGATGTTGTCCCGGTTGCCGGCGTAGGTCAGCTTGTCGAGCACGGTGACGTGGGCCTGCTCGTAGCCGGGGTATCCCCCGGCCAGCATGGTGCGGACGTAGTGGGATCCGATGAACCCGGCTCCGCCGGTGACCAGTACCCTCATGCCGCCACCTCCACATGGGTGTGGTCGCCGACCACGAGACGGTGGTGGGCCTCGGCGTGGTCGCTCGGCCCGATGCTCGCGGAGCGGCCGATGAGCGAGCCGTGCAGCCCCGGCACCTGGGTGATCGACGCGCCGGCCATGACGATGGAGTCGGTGAGCTGGGTGGCTCGCAGGACGCAGTCACGGGCGATGGAGGTGTCCGGGCCGATCCGGCTGTCCTCCACGAGCGTGCCTGCGCCGATCACGACCGGCCCCACGATGCGCGAGCGTACGACACGGGCGCCGTGCTCGACGACGACCGGGCCGATCAGTTCGCTGGTCGCGTCGACCTCTCCGTCGACGCGACGGCTCAGTGCGCCGAGGAGGTGCCGGTTGCACTCCAGGACGTCGTCGGCCTTGCCGGTGTCCTTCCAGTACCCGTCGTACTCGCCGGCCTTCACGCCGTGGCCGTGGGTGAGCAGCCACTGGATGGCGTCGGTGATCTCCAGCTCGCCCCGGGCGCTGGGCTCGATGGCGGCGACGGCCTGGTGGACGGCGCTGGTGAAGAAGTACACGCCGATCAGGGCGAGGTCGCTGCGCGGCCGGCTCGGCTTCTCCTCCAGGGAGACGACGGCGCCGTCCGCGTCGAGTTCGGCGACTCCGAAGGCGCGCGGGTCGGGCACCTTGGAGACGACGATCTGGGCGGCGGGACGGTCGGCGCGGAACTCCTCGGCGATCTTGGTGATGCCCTCGGGAAGCATGTTGTCGCCGAGGTACATGACGAAGTCGTCGTCACCGAGGAACGGGCGTGCCAGCTCGACGCAGTGGGCGAGCCCGCGCGGCTTGTCCTGGTGGATGGGGGTGATGCGGGCGCCGAAGCGGGAACCGTCGCCGAGGGCCTCGGTGATCTGCGCGGCGCGGTCGCCGACGATCACGGCGATCTCGCTCACGCCCAGGTCGACGATGTTCTCCACGGCGTACTCGAGGACCGGCTTGTTCACGATCGGGATCAGCTGTTTCGGCATCGAATAGCTGAAGGGGCGCAGGCGCGTACCCGCCCCGCCCGACAGCACCAGAGCCTTCATGACAGTGCCTTCCTTGAAGCTGAGGAATGAGTGCCTCGGGTCGCTTCCTGCCATGAGGCCAGGAGTCCCGTGGATACGGCTTCGCGAACGCCGGGCGCCGTCGCGTCCTTGCGGGACATCAGTGGGGGTTCGGTGAAGCCCCAGGGGAGGGCGAGATCGGCGTCCAGGGGGTTGATGTCGATCTGCGTGCCGGGGATGTACACGCTGGAGAGTACGTAGCAGATGCAGGCGTCGTCGGTGAGGGTGAGGAACCCGTGACCGACACCCTCCGGTATGTAGACCGCTCTGCCCGACGCGGCGTCGAGCACGTTGGTCGCGTACGCGCCGAAGGTGGGCGAGCCGACCCGCAGATCCACCACGACGTCGCGCAGTGCGCCGCGCACACAGGTGACGTACTTGGCCTGCCCCGGCGGGATGGCCACGCCGTGGATCCCGCGCAGGGTGTTGCGGCGCGAGGTCGAGTAGTTGATCTGGCGGGGCACGAAGGGTCGTCCGACGGCGGCTTCGAGGAGGTCGGTGCGCAGGCCCTCGAAGAAGTCGCCGCGTTCGTCGGTGTGCGGCGCGGGGGTGACGACGTACGCGCCGGGGACCGCGGTTTCGGCGATGTGCACGGAAATGACAGCCTCTCCTGGTCGCGTCCGGTCAGCCTGCGAGCTGTGCGAGGCGGTGCTCGACCGACTTTCGCAGCTCGTCGGCGACGGTGCTCACCTCACTGTCGTCGAGTCCCTGGTGCAGCGGCAGCAGGAGGGTGGTCTCGGCGGCGATGTCGGTGCCGGGGAGATGGGTGCCGGGATCGCCGTACGCGGGCACCTTGTGCAGGGGCGGGTAGCGGTAGGTGGTGTAGATGCCCTTGTCGAGGAGGTCGGCGGCGACCTGGTCGCGGATGCCGGCGTCCATCTGCACCCAGTGGAAGTAGTACGTCGAGTCGTGTCCGGCCGGCAGCGGGGCGGGCAGGCGCAGCCCCTCCACGCCGGCGAGGAGGGTGTCGTACCGCTCCGCGATGGCCCGGCGGCGCTCCACGAACTCGGGGAGACGGCGGAGCTGGACGCCGCCGATGGCAGCGGTGACGTCGTTGCCGATGATCCGGCGGCCGAACTCCCTGACGTTCAGCTCCCACCAGCGGTGCGAGACCTTGGCCGCCGAGAAGCCGCTGGACTGCTCCAGGCCGTGGTAGGCCAACCGGCGCGCCTTGCGGGCGAGTTCGGGGTCGCGGACGTACAGCATGCCGCCGTCGCCGGTC
Organism: Streptomyces sp. NPDC127129; assembly: GCF_042671585.1. NCBI lineage: Bacteria > Bacillati > Actinomycetota > Actinomycetes > Kitasatosporales > Streptomycetaceae > Streptomyces > Streptomyces sp. NPDC127129. Next base: position 8,736 of record NZ_JBHXTV010000017.1, on the reverse strand, counting down.
ACCAGGACCTTCATGGAGTCGAAGCTCCACATCGCCACGTCGCCGAAGGTGCCGCACGTGACACCGTCGACGGAGGAGGCGACGGCGCATGCCGCGTCCTCGATGAGCGTGATACCGCGGGCGCGGCACAGCTCGGCGATGGCGACGACGTCGCCGGGCCGCCCTCCGTAGTGCAGAAGGAGGACGGCCTTGGTGCGCGGGGTCAGGGCGCGCTCGACATGCTCGACGGTCGGGTTGAGCAGGTGCGGGTCGACGTCGCAGAAGACCGGGCGGGCGCCCGTGGCGGCGACGGCGTTGCCGGCGGCGACGAAGCTCGCGGAGGGCAGCACGACGTCGTCGTCCGGGCCGAGGCCGAGGAGTTCGGTGCTGAGGAACAGTCCGGCGGTGGCCGAGTTGATGAAGATCGTCTGCTCCGCCGCCACGCCCAGGTGTGCGGCGAAAGCGGCTTCGAACTCCTTGGTGCGCGGTCCGTGACCGAGCCAGTTGCTCTCGAACACCGCCGCGACCGCGGCGAGTTCCTCGGAGCCGAGGCTCGGCTGGAAGACATTGATCATCGTGATGCTCCGATCGGGAATTGCGCGCGCTTTCGCACGAGATGAAGCGGCGGCTTCCAAGCAGGGTCGACCGCTACTCCGGTCCGATCATCCGCCGATCAATTCCAGCCGACCCCGGGGACATGCCTGTAGGCGAATCCCGAATATCGAAACGGACTACGGACACATCTCGCGAGGCCACCGCAAGTAGCGTCGACAAAACTACCGGCCCCCTTCAAACGAGCAGTAATGGACGGGTAATCAAGGACCTCCCGGAGGAGAACGAAGCCCTGGCCGGCTCCAGGACCTTCGGGCGTCGGTCCAGTCACCCGCCCATTCACCGGCAACGGTCCGCCCATCCGCTCCGGTACGCCGATCCCCGTGAGCCGGGTGAAGCCGTCCGGCACACGGGGATGGGACGTGGGTGAGGGGTGGGGCCCTCGGTCACTCGGGCAGCAGACCGCCGGCGACGGGGCGGTCGACGGCCATGAGCCAGCGGCCGTCCGTGCCGCGGCGCAGGACGTCCGTGCAGTTGCCCTCGATGTGCAGCGGCCCGCCGTCGGCGTCGGTGCCGTCGATGACGAACCGAACGCCGATCAGGGCCACGTCGCCGGCGACGTACGAGTGCGTGACCTCCGCCTGCAGCACGGGCTTGGACGCCAGGAACTCCTTGAAGAACGTGAGCCGCTCCTTGCCGGTCAGCGGCGTCCCGGAGAAGTTGGAGATCGCGTCCGGCCGGTAGAGCCTGTCGAACAGCTCACCGTCACCGGAGTTGAAGACCTGCAGGAATATCTCGTTCTGCAGATCGGTGTCGTCGGTCAGGTCGGGCTTGTCGAAGTCGATGTCGACGGTGATGGCCATGGAGTGGGAGACCCCTGCTTTCTTCGTTGACGGAGATGGTGCGTACGACGCGCCTGCCGGCGCGGGACCGGAGGCGAGGGGATCCGGGCCCGCCTACTCCTCGCCGTACGGGTCGTCGATGGCGTACCGCCAGTTCCCGTCCGCACCCAGGCGCAGGACGTCGACCCCGACGCCCGAGAGGTGCTCGGCGTTTCCGTCCGCGTCCGTGGTGTCGATGGTCCAGTCGACGATCAGCAGGGCCGTGTCGCCGGTCACGAAGGACTGACGCGGAACCGCGGTCATCCTCGGACCCGCGGCGAGGTAGGCCTTGACCGAATCGATCCGGGCCTGTCCGGTGAGCGGAACACCCCGGTCCCAGACCGCCACGGCGTCTTCGGTGTACATCGCGTTCACGGCGTCCGCGTCACCCGCGTTGAACGCCTCGACATAGAGCGCCGTGTGCTTTTCGACGTCGTTCGTGAGTTGCGCCATGATTGAACTCCTCTGTTCAGGCGACCGCTCAACCACCCAAGGGAATTTCGGCTGGATGCCCGGAGAAGGTAACAACGCGTCAGGAACCACCCAGTCACTGTGAAGTAATGAGCCGGCCACCTCATCGGGTCCGGCTGCAGTTACCGCAGCATGCGCAGCTTCGCATTACGATCTACGGGCCCTTCTGAAATTCGCCGCATTCATGACCGGCTGCGAGACATCTCCGTGGGAGACATTCGACTTCCGTCATGTGGCGCACATCAAGGGAGCACGAGAACATCACACCGGGGAGCTGAGCATCATGGCGGACGAGGACACACTCCGCGAGTACCTCAAGCGAGCGATCACGGACGCCCGTGACGCGCGCGACCGACTGCGCGACGTCGAGGAGAGAGCGCGAGAGCCGATCGCGATCGTGTCGATGGGCTGCCGGTACCCCGGTGGGGCGACCTCACCGGAGGAGTTGTGGCGGCTCGCGGCGGAGGGCGTCGACGCCGTCACCCCCTTCCCGACGGACCGCGGCTGGGACCTGGAGAAGCTCTACGACCCCGACCCGGCTCAGGTCGGCACCAGTTACGGGCGTGAGGGCGGATTCCTGCACGACGCCGCGGAGTTCGACGCGGCGTTCTTCGCGATGTCGCCCCGTGAGGCATCGACTGCGGACCCCCAGCAGCGGTTGCTGCTCGAAACGGCGTGGGAGACCTTCGAGCGGGCCGGCATCGACCCCGAGACCCTCAAGGGCAGCCGCACCGGCGTGTTCGCGGGTGTCATGTACAACGACTACGGCTCGCGGCCGGGTCTGCCCAAGGAGACCTCGGAGGGCTATCTCTTCAGTGGCAGCGCGGGCAGCATCGCCGCGGGCAGACTCTCGTACACGTTCGGCTTCGAGGGGCCGGCGATCTCGGTCGACACCGCCTGCTCGTCCTCCCTGGTGGCCCTGCACCTCGCGGCCAACGCGCTGCGCCGCGGCGAATGCGACCTGGCACTCGCCGGCGGCGCCACCGTGATGTCGACGCCGGTCGCCTTCGTCGAGTTCTCCCGGTTGCGGGGCCTGGCGCCCGACGGGCGTATCAAGTCGTTCGCAGCGGCGGCCGACGGCACCGCCTGGTCCGAAGGCGTCGGCCTCCTCCTGGTCGAACGCCTCTCCGACGCCCGCCGCAACGGACACCAGATCCTCGCCGTCCTCCGCGGATCGGCCGTCAACCAGGACGGCGCCAGCAACGGCCTCACCGCCCCCAACGGCCCCTCACAAGAACGCGTCATCCGCCAAGCCCTCACCGACGCCGGCCTCACCACCGACGACATCGACGCCGTCGAAGCCCACGGCACCGGAACCCGCCTCGGCGACCCCATCGAAGCCCAAGCCCTCCTCGCCACCTACGGCCACAACCGCACCACCCCCCACCCCCTCTACCTCGGCTCACTCAAATCCAACATCGGACACGCCCAGGCGGCCGCGGGTGTGGGCGGGGTGATCAAGATGGTGCAGGCCATGCGGCACGGCGTCCTGCCCCGGACACTCCACGTCGACGAACCCACACCGATGGTCGACTGGACCTCCGGAGCCGTGGAACTCCTGACCCGCCAGAGGGAGTGGCCGGAGACGGGTCGGACACGGCGTGCGGCAGTCTCTTCGTTCGGGTTCGGAGGGACGAACGCCCATGTGATCCTCGAGCAGGCACCGGCCGAGGAACACCCCCCGACCGCGCCCGGCGCCACCCCCACGGCGCCGTCGGTGGTTCCCTGGCTGCTGTCGGCCAAGAGCCACCAGGCTCTACGCGAACAGGCCGAGCGGCTCATCGACCTCTGCAGCCGGAACACGGCGGCCTCTCCTGTCGATGTCGGCTGGTCCCTGGCCACCACACGCGCCACGCACACCCACCGGAGCGTCGTACTCGGCACGGACCGGACCCAACTCCTCGACGGGTTGCGGGCGGTGGCGCAGGGAGAGCCGGCGCCCGGTGTCGTCTCGGGTGTCGTGACGCCCGGGAAGACCGCGTTCCTGTTCACCGGACAGGGCGCGCAGCGGCCGGGCATGGGCATGGAACTGTACGAACACTTCCCCGCGTTCGCCGCCGCGTTCGACGAAGTCTGCGCCGCACTCGACCCCCACCTCGAACACCCCATCGCCGACGTGATCCGCAACGGCGGACCACAACTCGACCAGACAGCCAACACCCAGCCCGCACTCTTCGCCCTCGAAGTCGCCCTCTACCGACTCGTCGAATCCTTCGGCATCCACCCCGACCTCATCGCAGGACACTCCATCGGCGAACTCACCGCCGCACACGTGGCGGGAGTTCTCACCCTCCCCGACGCCGCCACACTCGTCACCGCCCGCGCCCGCCTCATGCAAACCGCCACACCCGGCGGCACCATGATCGCCATCCAGGCAGACGAAAACGAAATCCTCTCCAGCCTCGCCGGACACGAGTCAAGCGTCAGCATCGCCGCACTCAACGCCCCGCGTTCTCTTGTGATCTCGGGCGATCCCGACGTCGCGCAGAGCATCGCCGACCTCTGGACGTCACGCGGCCGCAAGGCCGGCCGGCTCACCGTCAGCCACGCCTTCCACTCCCCCCACATGGACGACATCCTCGACGGCTACCGCGACATCGCCGCCACGATCACCTACCACCAGCCCTCCATCCCCATCATCTCCACCCTCACCGGACAACCCGCCGACGACCGACTCCTCACCCCCGACTACTGGGCCGACCAACTCCGCGGAACCGTCCGCTTCACCGACGCCCTCCACACACTTCACAGTCAGGGCACCACCACCTACCTCGAAATCGGCCCCGACGCCGTCCTCACCGGCCTCACCCACCAGACCCTCGACAACACCACCGCCATACCCCTCATGCGCACCGGCCGCGACGAAACCCACACCCTCCTCACCGCCCTCGCCACCACCCACGTCCACGGCACCACCATCGACTGGCCCACCCTCTTCCAACCCCACACCACCCACCACGTCGACCTGCCCACCTACCCCTTCCAGCGCGAGCGGCATTGGCTGATGCCCTCGGCCGACGAGTCGCGGGACTCGCCGACGGCCGATGCGCTGTTCACCGTCGAGTGGGAGGCCGCCGCCGGACGCGACGACGTCCGCCCTCGCAGGTGGGGCGTGCTGGCTACGCAGGCGGACGGCGTCGAGCCCGGCCTCATCGCCGAGGAGTTCGACGGCGTCGAGGAGTTCGATGGCATCGAAGCGGCGGCCGCCGCGGCGCAGGTCGACGCGCTCGTCGTGCTGTGGGGGCCGGGGGACCTTTCGGAACCCGTCACTTCCGTGCACGATGCCGCGGCCCGTGCTCTCGAACTGGTGCAGCAAGCGCTGGCCGACGAGCGACTTCCGGGGCTTCCGCTCGTCGTGCTGACGCGAGGCGCGGTGAGCGCGGTACCCGGGGACGTGACGGATCCGGCCGCAGCGGCGGTGTGGGGGCTGTTGCGTTCCGTGCAGACGGAGCACCCCGGCAGGATCGTGCTCGTCGACACCGACGGCGCCGCTTCCACCCAGCAGCTGTCCTCGCTCCTTGCCTCCGTACTGGCGGGCGGGATGTCCGAAACAGCTCTGCGGCAGGGCGCGGTACTGACTCCGCGGCTGCGCCCCCTGCGCCGCAGGGCTGCCGCCGGCGCAGCGGACCGGCCCACCTGGTCCGCCACCGGCACCGTCCTGATCACCGGTGGTACGGGGCTCCTCGGCGCGGCCGTCTCCCGGCACCTGGTCGTCGAGCACGGCGTCACGAGCCTCCTGCTCGTCGGCCGCGGCGGTGAACAGACCACCGAGGCGGCGGAACTGGCGGTCGAGCTCAAGGAACTCGGCGCCGACGTCACCCTCGCCGCCTGCGATGTCGCCGACCGGGACGCCCTCGCCGCACTGCTGTCGGGGCTCCCTGCGGACCGCCCCCTCACGGGTGTCGTCCACGCCGCGGGCGTGCTCGACAACGGTCTGTTCGAGACCTTGACCCCGGACCGGCTGCAGGCGGTGCTTCGCCCGAAGGTCGACGGCGCATGGAACCTCCATGAGCTGACCCGTGACTCGGACCTCACGGCGTTCGTGCTGTTCTCCTCCACCGTGGGGGTCTTCGGCGGTCCCGGTCAGTCGAACTACGCCGCGGCCAACGCCGGGCTCGACGCCCTCGCTCACCACCGTCAGGCGCACGGCCTGCCGGCGACGTCGATCGCCTGGGGGCTGTGGGAAGAAGGGGGTATCAACGGCCGGTTGGACGGGAAGGACCTCGACCGGTTCGCGCGGAGCGGTTTTCGCGCGACCACCCGGGCACAGGGACTCGCGCTGTTCGACCGGTCCCTCGCCTCCGGCGCGCCGGCGGTCGTGGCCACCCCGCTGGACGAGTCGGAGATTCGTAACGGAGGCCGGATCCCGCACCTGCTGCGTACGGTGCTGTCGAGCGGACCGGAGCGGCACGCTCCCGAGCCGTCGTCGCCCGAGCAGCCGCCGACGCAGCAGTCGGCCACGGAGCAGTTGGCCATGTTGTCGCCCGTGGAGCGGGAGCAGTGGGCGCTCGCCCTGGTGCGGACCGAAGTGGCGTCGGTCCTCGGTCACGCCTCGCCCGAAGCCGTGACATCCGAGCGCTCGTTCCAGGATCTGGGGCTCGATTCGATGACCGGCGTCGAGTTGCGCAACCGGGTCAACGGGGCCACCGGCGTCCGTCTGCCCGCCACGGTGGTCTTCGACCATCCGAGTCCCGCGGCCCTCGCCGGTCATCTGCTGGAGCGGCTCGGGCCGATCGCGGGCACCGCGGCGCGCTCGGCGCTGGCCGAACTCGACAAGGTCGACGCCCTCCTGGCCGCGGAGCCGCCCCAGCGGGAGGAGCGCGCCGAGCTGACCGCGCGGCTCCAGGCTCTGATGGCAAGGGTGAAGGGGCCCGATGCGGGGTCTCCGGCGCGGGAGGAGGACGACCCGCTCGCATCGGCGTCCGCGGAGGAGCTCTTCAGCTTCATCGACTCCCAGCTCGGCTGATCCGTACACCGACGCCCGGCCGACCGGCATCCCGACGACTCTCCGCCGTTCCTGTGCCTCAAGGAGAAATTGATCCCCTATGTCCAACGAAGAGAAGCTCGTCGAGTACCTCAGGCGGGTGACCGCCGATCTCCACAAGGCTCAGCAACGGCTCGCCGAACTGGAAAGCGGCACCGGGGAGCCGATCGCGATCGTGTCGATGGCCTGCCGCTTCCCCGGTGGGGCGACCTCGCCGGAGGAGTTGTGGCGGCTCGCGGCGGAGGGCGTCGACGCCATCACCCCCTTCCCGACGGACCGCGGCTGGGACCTGGAGAAGCTCTACGACCCCGACCCGGAGACGCCGGGCACGTCGTACACCCGGGAAGGCGGCTTCCTGCACGATGCCGCGCTGTTCGACGCCGCGTTCTTCGGCATCGCGCCGCGCGAGGCCCGGGCCATGGACCCGCAGCAGCGGTTGCTGCTCGAAACGGCGTGGGAGACCTTCGAGCGGGCCGGCATCGACCCCGAGACCCTCAAGGGCAGCCGCACCGGCGTGTTCGCGGGCGTGGTGGAACAGAGCTACCTGGGACTCGAAGGACCGGAGGAGTTCGAGGGCTATCTGCTCACCGGCAAGCTCAGCAGCGTCGCCTCCGGACGTATCTCCTACACGTTCGGCTTCGAGGGGCCGGCGATCTCGGTCGACACCGCCTGCTCGTCCTCCCTGGTGGCCCTGCACCTCGCGGCCAACGCGCTGCGCCGCGGCGAATGCGACCTGGCACTCGCCGGCGGCGCCACCGTGACCGCGACCCCCAGCGGGTTCGTCGACTTCTCGCGCCAGAGCGGCCTGGCGCCCGACGGGCGTATCAAGTCGTTCGCGGCGGCGGCCGACGGCACCGCGTGGTCCGAAGGCGTCGGCCTCCTCCTGGTCGAACGCCTCTCCGACGCCCGCCGCAACGGACACCAGATCCTCGCCGTCCTCCGCGGATCGGCCGTCAACCAGGACGGCGCCAGCAACGGCCTCACCGCCCCCAACGGCCCCTCACAAGAACGCGTCATCCGCCAAGCCCTCACCGACGCCGGCCTCACCACCGACGACATCGACGCCGTCGAAGCCCACGGCACCGGAACCCGCCTCGGCGACCCCATCGAAGCCCAAGCCCTCCTCGCCACCTACGGCCACAACCGCACCACCCCCCACCCCCTCTACCTCGGCTCACTCAAATCCAACATCGGACACACGGTCGCCGCGGCCGGGGTCGGTGGCATCATCAAGATGGTGCAGGCCATGCGGCACGGTGTCCTGCCCCGGACGCTCCACGTCGACGAACCCACACCGATGGTCGACTGGTCCTCCGGAGCCGTGGAACTCCTGACCCGCCAGCGCGAGTGGCCGGACAGGGAGGCTCCACGGCGGGCCGCCGTCTCGGCTTTCGGTGTGAGCGGGACGAACGCGCATGTGATCCTCGAGCAGGCACCGGCCGAGGAACACCCCCCGACCGCGCCCGGCGCCACCCCCACGGCGCCGTCGGTGGTTCCCTGGCTGCTGTCGGCGAAGAACGAGCAGGGGCTGCGCGAGCAGGCCCGGCGACTGAGCGACTTCGTCGGCCGGAGCACCACGCTCTCCCCCGTCGACATCGGATGGTCCCTGGCCACCACCCGTACCACCCACACGCACCGCGCCGTGATCACAGGTGCGGACCTGACCGAGCTTCTCAGCGGCACCGAGTCACTCGCCGACGGCAGGACCACATCGCCGGGCGTCGTCTCCGGCACCCCCACACCCGGGAAGACCGCGTTCCTGTTCACCGGACAGGGCGCGCAGCGGCCGGGCATGGGCATGGAACTGTACGAACACTTCCCCGCGTTCGCCGCCGCGTTCGACGAAGTCTGCGCCGCACTCGACCCCCA
>NZ_JBHXTV010000016.1:131890-196762 GCF_042671585.1 Streptomyces sp. NPDC127129 | reverse complement strand
CCCCACCTGTCTTCTTCACACTCACCCCGGGCTCCCACAACACACCAACCCCCCCCCCAACCCCCCCCCCCCCCCCCCCCCCCCCCGCGCCCGGGCCCGGGGGGGGGGGCCCCCCCCCCCCCCCCCCCCCGCTTCTCGCGAGGAGGACCCATGGGCCGGTTCGTCATCCGACGAATCCTTCAGATGGTGCCCGTCTTCATCGGCACCACGTTGATCGTCTATTTTCTCGTTACGCAGATGGGTGGCGACCCCATCCAGAATCTGTACGGCGAGAAGCCAGTACCTGACAACATCAGAGCGACGCTGACCGAGCAGTACCACCTGAACGAGCCATTCCTCATTCGGTACTGGTACTACTTCAGCGGACTCCTCCAGGGTGACTTCGGTGAGTCCATCGCGCAGGGCCGGCCCATCGTCGAGCTCCTCGCCGAGGCCTGGCCCGAGACGCTGAAGGTCGCCGGTGTGGCCTTCGTCTTCGAGCTCGTCATCGGCGTCGTCGCCGGTGTGCTCGCGGGCATGCGCCGCGGCAGCTTCATCGACAACCTGGTGCTCGTCTCCACCCTGACCGTCATCGCCATCCCGATCTTCGTGCTCGGCAATGTCGGCCAGACCTTCCTCGGACAGGAATGGGGACTGTTCCCCGTCGCCGGCACCGACGACGGATTCATCAGCTACATGCTGCCGGGTATGGTGCTCGGCTCCGTCTCGCTCGCGTACATCGCGCGACTGGCACGGGCATCCGTCGCGGAGAACCTCCGCGCGGACTACATCAGGACCGCGAAGGCCAAGGGCCTTCCGAAGAGCCGAGTCATCGGCATCCACGTGCTGCGCAACTCGCTGATCCCCGTGGTCACCTACCTGGGCGCCGACCTCGGCTCCCTCATGGGCGGCGCCATCGTCACCGAGGGCATCTTCAACATCCCCGGTGTGGGCTTCCAGTTGTTCAGCTCGCTCAACGTGGAGGACGGACCGGCGGTCGTCGGATTCGTCAGCCTGCTGGTGCTCGTCTATCTGATCACCGCGCTGATCGTCGACCTGCTGTACGCCGTGCTTGACCCGAGGATTCGCTATGAGTAACGCGTTCAAGGCGCCTGAAGAGGCCTACACCGAGAGCATGGCCGGCACCGTCGCGCCGGGTCCGGCCGTCACCAAGCAGGAGAAGCCGCGCAGTCTCGCCCAGGACGCGTTCCGGGACCTGATCCGCCGGCCGATGTTCCTCGTGTCGGCGGTCCTCATCCTCGCCATCCTGACCATCGCCGCCTTCCCGGGCCTCTTCACCAGCGTCGAGCCGCTCGACTGCGACCTGAAGAACTCGATGGCCGGCCCCAGCGGCGATGCCTGGTTCGGCTACAACTTCCAGGGCTGCGACGTCTATTCGCAGACCATCTACGGCACCCGCAACTCGGTGATCGTGGGTGTGCTGACGACGATCTTCTCGCTGCTCATCGGCGGACTCGTCGGTGTCCTCGGCGGTTTCTTCGGAAAGTGGACGGACGCCCTCCTCTCGTTCGTCACCAACGTCTTCTTCGGACTGCCGCTGCTGCTCGCCGCGATCGTCATCCTGAACAACTTCCGTGACGAGAAGGGCATGCGCAACGCCGGTGTGATGGCCGTGGTCATCACGCTCTCCGTCGTCGGCTGGATGTCCATGGCGCGCGTCATGCGCGGTGCCGTCATGCAGGTGAAGCAGGCGGACTACGTCGCCGCGGCCCGTTCGCTGGGTGCCTCCACCTGGCGGCTGATGTTCCGTCACGTCATGCCGAACTCCGTCACCCCGGTGATCGTGGTCGCCACGATCTCCCTCGGTGTCGTCATCGGCGCGGAAGCGACGCTGAGCTTCCTCGGTATCGGCATCAGGCCCCCGGCCATCTCCTGGGGCGTGATGATCTCCGAGGCGCAGCAGCGCATCTCCCAGGGGCTGCACCCGCTGCTGTTCCCGTCCGGAATGCTCACCATCACGGTGCTCGCCTTCATCATGCTCGGCGACGCGGTCCGTGACGCCTTCGACCCGAAGCTGCGCTGAGAGTAAGGACGAACGCAGTGACCACCATCGACAAAACCGCGAGCGTCCCCGCGCCGCGCGACGGCGCGACCCACGACGGTCCGCTGCTCGACGTACGCGACCTGCACGTGGAGTTCCGCACCCGTGAGGGTGTCGCCAAGGCCGTGAACGGCGTCTCGTACTCCGTGAACGCCGGCGAGACCCTCGCCGTGCTCGGCGAGTCCGGTTCCGGCAAGTCCGTGACCGCGCAGGCCATCATGGGCATCCTCGACACCCCGCCGGGGTTCGTGACCAAGGGAGAGATCCTCTTCCGCGGCCAGGACATGCTCAAGATGTCCGAGGACGAGCACCGCAAGCTGCGCGGCAGCAAGATCGCGATGATCTTCCAGGACGCGCTGTCCTCGCTCAACCCCGTGCTCAGCGTCGGCTACCAGCTCGGCGAGATGTTCCGGGTGCACCAGGGCCTCTCCAAGAAGGAGGCCAAGGCCAAGGCGATCGAGCTCATGGACCGGGTGAAGATCCCGGCCGCCGCGGCGCGGGTCAACGACTACCCGCACCAGTTCTCCGGCGGTATGCGCCAGCGCATCATGATCGCGATGGCGCTCGCCCTCGAGCCCGACCTGATCATCGCGGACGAGCCCACCACGGCGCTCGACGTGACCGTCCAGGCCCAGGTGATGGACCTGCTCGCGGAGCTCCAGCGCGAGCTCAACATGGGTCTGATCCTGATCACCCACGACCTCGGCGTCGTCGCCGACGTCGCGGACAAGATCGCCGTGATGTACGCGGGCCGGATCGTCGAGCAGTCGCCGGTGCACGAGATCTACGCGCGCCCGGCCCACCCGTACACCAAGGGTCTGCTCGACTCGATCCCGCGCCTGGACCAGAAGGGCCAGGAGCTCTACGCGATCAAGGGTCTGCCGCCCAACCTGCTCAAGATCCCCTCGGGCTGCGCCTTCAACCCGCGCTGCCCCAAGGCGGACGACGTCTGCCGCACGGAGATCCCGGCGCTCGCGCCGGTCAGCGAGCAGGACGGCACGGAGCTGCCGGGCCGCGGCAGCGCCTGCCACTTCTGGAAGGAGACGATCCATGGCTGAGCTCAGCAAGAAGGATGAGGCCGCGGACGCGACTCCGAACGTCACCGAGGTCCACGCGGTCGACGCCGCGAGCGAGGCGGAGGCCGTAGCCGCCATCGAGGCGCCGGTGGAGCGCGGTGAGCCGATCCTGCAGGTGCGCAACCTGGTCAAGCACTTCCCGCTGACCCAGGGCATCCTGTTCAAGCGCCAGGTCGGCGCGGTCAAGGCCGTGGACGGGGTCTCCTTCGACCTCTACCAGGGCGAGACCCTCGGCATCGTGGGCGAGTCCGGCTGTGGCAAGTCCACGGTCGCCAAGCTCCTGATGAACCTGGAGAAGGCGACCGCGGGCGAGGTCTTCTACAAGGGCCAGGACATCACCAGGCTGTCCGGCCGTGCCCTGAAGGCCGTCCGCCGGAACATCCAGATGGTGTTCCAGGACCCGTACACCTCGCTGAACCCGCGCATGACGGTCGGCGACATCATCGGTGAGCCCTTCGACATCCACCCCGAGGTGGCCCCGAAGGGCGACCGGCGCCGCAAGGTGCAGGAACTGCTCGATGTGGTCGGTCTGAACCCCGAGTACATCAACCGCTACCCGCACCAGTTCTCCGGCGGTCAGCGCCAGCGCATCGGCATCGCCCGGGGCCTCGCGCTCAACCCGGAGATCATCATCTGCGACGAGCCGGTCTCGGCGCTGGACGTCTCCGTCCAGGCGCAGGTCATCAACCTGATGGAGAAGCTGCAGGACGAGTTCAACCTCTCCTACGTCTTCATCGCGCACGACCTGTCGATCGTCCGGCACATCTCGGACCGGGTCGGCGTCATGTACCTCGGCAAGATGGCCGAGATCGGTACGGACACGCAGATCTACGACCACCCGACGCACCCCTACACCCAGGCGCTGCTGTCGGCGGTCCCGGTCCCGGACCCCGAGGCCCGCGAGGGCCGCGAGCGGATCATCCTCACGGGTGACGTCCCCTCGCCGGCCAACCCGCCGTCGGGCTGCCGCTTCCGCACCCGGTGCTGGAAGGCGGAGGAGAAGTGCTCCACGGAGATCCCGCTCCTGGCGATCCCCGAGCGCTTCCAGGGCGCGGACACCCCGGCCGCGCACGAGTCGGCGTGTCACTTCGCCGAGGAGAAGGACGTCGTCCACGCCGGATGACCGACTGACCCCGTTCGAGGCGTGTGGCGCCCGGCCGATGCGGCGGGGCGCCTCACGCGTTTCTTCTCTTGGGTGTCGTAAAGGTGCATAGCGGTATCACTCGGGTGATATTGGGGCTCTCGGTAGTGACCAGAGATCCTCGGGAGGCACCTGATGCGTGGAGCCACGCACGCCAAGTGGACCGCACTGGCCGCCGCCGTCGCCCTCACGGTGACGGCCTGCGGCGGCGGAGGCGACGGCGGAGGCGGTGGCGCCGACGGCATCGTGAGCTCTTCGTGGGGTGATCCGCAGAACCCGCTGGAGCCCGGGAACACCAACGAGGTCCAGGGCGGCAAGGTCCTGTCCATGATCTTCCGCGGGCTGAAGCAGTACGACCCGAAGACCGGCGAGGCCAAGAACATGCTCGCCGAGAACATCGAGACGACCGACTCGACGAACTTCACCATCACCCTCAAGGACGGCTGGACCTTCTCCAACGGCGAGCAGGTCACCTCGCAGTCCTTCGTGGACGCCTGGAACTACGGCGCCTCCCTGAAGAACAATCAGAAGAACGCCTTCTTCTTCGGCCAGATCGAGGGCTACGACCAGGTCCACCCCGAGTCGGGCGAGCCGACCGCGGAGACCATGTCCGGCCTCAAGGTCGTCGACCCCAAGACGTTCACGGTCAAGCTCACCCAGAAGTTCTCGACCTGGCCGGACACCCTGGGCTACGCCGCCTTCGCCCCGCTGCCCCAGTCCTTCTTCGACGACCACGCGGCCTGGCTCGACAAGCCCGTCGGCAACGGCCCGTACACCGTCTCCTCGTACACCAAGGGCTCGCAGATGGAGCTCCAGCGCTGGGACGACTACCCCGGCGCGGACAAGGCGCAGAACGGCGGCGTGACCCTCAAGGTCTACACCGACAACAACACCGCCTACACGGACCTGACGGCCGGAAACCTCGACCTCGTCGACGACGTGCCCGCCTCCCAGCTCAAGAACGTCCAGGCGGACCTCGGCGACCGGTACATCAACGTGCCGGCCGGCATCATCCAGACCCTCGGCTTCCCCTTCTACGACCCGGCGTGGAACAAGCCGGGGCAGGAGAAGCTCCGCCAGGGCCTCTCGATGGCGATCAACCGCGAGCAGATCACCGACCAGATCTTCCAGAAGACCCGCACCCCCGCCGTCGACTGGACCTCCCCGGTCCTCGGCGAGGACGGCGGCTTCAAGGACATCTGCGGCGACTTCTGCAAGTACAACGCCGAAGAGGCGAAGAAGCTGGTCGCCGAGGGCGGCGGCATTCCCGGCGGCACGATGACGATCTCGTACAACGCCGACACCGGCTCCCACAAGGAGTGGGTGGACGCCGTCTGCAACTCCATCAACAACGCCCTCGGCAACAACCGGGCCTGCGTCGGCAACCCCGTCGGCACCTTCGCCGACTTCCGCAGCCAGGTCAGCACGCAGAAGATGAAGGGCCCGTTCCGCGCCGGCTGGCAGATGGACTACCCGCTCATCCAGAACTTCCTGCAGCCGCTGTACTACACCAACGCCTCGTCCAACGACGGAAAGTACTCCGACCCGGAGTTCGACAAGCTCGTCGACCAGGCCAACGCCGAGTCCGACATCACCAAGGCCGTCGAGACCTTCCAGAGCGCCGAGGAGGTCCTGCGCGACGACATGGGCGCGATCCCGCTCTGGTACCAGAACGGCAGCGCGGGCTACTCCGAGCGGGTCTCCAACGTGCTGCTGAACCCCTTCAGCGTCCCCGTCTACGACCAGATCAAGGTCAACTGACGCAGCTCGTCGGCGTACGGCCCGGCCCCGCGTCCCTCCGCGCGCCGGGCCGTACGACGTCCTCACACCCACGGAGCCCCTCATGGGTCGTTATGTGATCCGGCGTCTGCTGCAGATGATCCCGGTCTTCATCGGCGCCACCCTGCTGATCTTCCTGATGGTGAACGTGATGGGCGACCCCATCGCCGGCCTCTGCGGCGACCGCGCCTGCGACCCGGCGACCGCCGCCCAGCTGGAGAAGGAGTTCGGCCTCGACAAGCCGGTGTGGCAGCAATACCTGACCTACATGGGCAACCTCTTCACCGGCGACTTCGGCACGGCGTTCAACGGCCAGCCGGTGACCGAGCTGATGGCCAGCGCCTTCCCCGTCACCATCAGGCTCACCATCGTCGCGATCCTCTTCGAGATCATCATCGGCATCAGCCTCGGCGTCCTGACGGGCCTGAAGCGCGGCCGCCCGGTCGACACCACGGTCCTCCTGCTCACCCTCGTCGTGATCTCGATCCCGACCTTCGTCACCGGCCTGCTGCTCCAGCTGCTGCTCGGCGTGGAGTGGGGCTGGATCAAGCCGGCCGTCTCGCCCGAGGCCCCCTTCAACGAGCTGATCGTCCCCGGCCTCGTCCTCGCCTCGGTCTCCCTCGCCTACGTCACCCGGCTCACCCGGACCTCGATCGCCGAGAACAAGCGCGCCGACTACGTCCGCACCGCCGTCGCCAAGGGCCTCCCGCGCCGCCGGGTCATCTCCCGGCACCTGCTGCGCAACTCGCTCATCCCGGTGGTCACCTTCATCGGCGCCGACATCGGCGCGCTGATGGGCGGCGCCATCGTCACCGAGCGGATCTTCAACATCCACGGCGTCGGCTACCAGCTCTACCAGGGCATCGTCCGCCAGAGCACCCAGACCGTCGTCGGCTTCGTGACCGTCCTCGTCCTCGTCTTCCTGGTGGCCAACCTGATCGTCGACCTCCTGTACGCCGTCCTTGACCCGAGGATCCGCTATGCCTGAGCCCCTCACGCCGCATGAGCCGTTCGACGACGGGCGTGCCATCGACCACACGGGGGCGGGCGGCGCCACGGACCTCGCCATGGAGGAGGGCGAGTCGCTGGAGAAGACCCCCGGCGGCCCCCTCGGCACCGGCCCCGCGGGCAAGCCCCGTTCCCTGTGGTCCGACGCCTGGCACGACCTGCGCCGCAACCCGGTCTTCATCATCTCGGGACTGATCATCGTCTTCCTGGTGATCATCTCCATCTGGCCGTCCCTGATCGCCAGCGGCGACCCCCTCCAGTGCGACCTCTCCAAGGCCCAGGAGGGCTCCCAGCCGGGCCACCCCTTCGGATTCAACGGCCAGGGCTGCGACGTCTACACCCGTACGGTCTACGGCGCCCGGACCTCCGTCAGCGTCGGCGTCCTCGCCACCCTCGGCGTCGCGATCCTCGGCTCCCTCCTCGGCGGCATCGCCGGCTTCTTCGGCGGCGGCTCGGACGCCGTCCTCTCCCGGATCACCGACGTCTTCTTCGCCATCCCGGTCGTCCTCGGCGGACTCGTCCTGCTGTCGGTCGTCACCAGCAACACGATCTGGCCCGTCATCGGCTTCATGGTGCTCCTCGGCTGGCCGCAGATCTCCCGCATCGCCCGCGGCTCGGTCATCACCGCCAAGCAGAACGACTACGTGCAGGCGGCCCGCGCGCTCGGCGCCTCCAACTCCCGCATGCTGCTGCGCCACATCACCCCGAACGCCGTCGCGCCGGTCATCGTCGTGGCGACCATCGCCCTCGGTACGTACATCTCGCTCGAAGCGACCCTGTCCTACCTGGGCGTCGGGCTGAAGCCGCCGACCGTCTCCTGGGGCATCGACATCTCCTCGGCCTCGCAGTACATCCGCAACGCCCCGCACATGCTGCTCTGGCCGGCGGGCGCGCTCGCCATCACCGTGCTCGCGTTCATCATGCTCGGCGACGCGGTGCGCGACGCCCTCGACCCGAAGCTGAGGTAGCCGCACATGCTGCTCGAAGTGAGCGATCTGCACGTGGAGTTCCACACCCGGGACGGAGTGGCGAAGGCGGTCAACGGGGTCAGCTACTCGGTCGACGCGGGCGAGACGCTGGCCGTGCTCGGCGAGTCCGGCTCCGGCAAGTCCGTGACCGCGCAGGCCGTCATGGGCATCCTCGACATCCCGCCCGGGAAGATCACCGGCGGCCAGATCCTCTTCCAGGGCCAGGACCTGCTGAAGCTCAAGGAGGAGGAGCGGCGCAAGGTCCGCGGCGCGAAGATGGCGATGATCTTCCAGGACGCGCTGTCCTCCCTCAACCCCGTCATCAGCGTCGGCGACCAGCTCGGTGAGATGTTCCAGGTCCACCAGGGGATGTCCCGCAAGGACTCCCGGGCCAAGGCGGTCGAGCTGATGGACCGGGTCCGCATCCCGGCGGCCAAGGAACGGGTGGGGCAGTACCCGCACCAGTTCTCGGGCGGCATGCGCCAGCGCATCATGATCGCGATGGCGCTCTCCCTCGAACCCGACCTGATCATCGCCGACGAGCCCACCACCGCCCTCGACGTCACCGTCCAGGCACAGGTCATGGACCTCCTCGCCGAGCTCCAGCGCGAGCTCAACATGGGACTGATCCTGATCACCCACGACCTCGGCGTCGTCGCCGACGTCGCCGACCGGATCGCGGTCATGTACGCGGGCCGGATCGTCGAGACCGCCCCCGTACACGAGATCTACAAGGCACCCGCGCACCCCTACACCCGCGGCCTGCTCGACTCGATCCCGCGCCTGGACCAGAAGGGCCAGGAGCTGTATGCGATCAAGGGCCTGCCCCCGAACCTGCTGGCCATCCCGCCCGGCTGCGCCTTCAACCCGCGCTGCCCGCTGGCCAGGGACGTGTGCCGCACGGACGAGCCGCCGTTGTACGAAGTGTCGGAGGAACGCCGCAGCGCGTGCCACTTCTGGCAGGAGGCCCTCCGTGGCTGAGTCGATCCTCGAAGTCCGGGACCTGCACAAGCACTACCCGCTGACCCAGGGCATCCTCTTCAAGAAGCAGGTCGGCGCGGTCAAGGCCGTCGACGGCGTCGACTTCGACCTCGAGGCGGGGGAGACCCTCGGCATCGTCGGCGAGTCCGGCTGCGGCAAGTCCACCGTGGCCAAGATGCTCGTCAACCTGGAGCGCCCGACCTCGGGGTCGATCCGCTACAAGGGCGACGACATCACCAAGCTCTCCGCCAAGGCCCTGCGCGCCGTCCGCCGCAACATCCAGATGGTGTTCCAGGACCCGTACACCTCGCTCAACCCGCGGATGACGGTCGGCGACATCATCGGTGAGCCGTACGAGATCCACCCCGAGGTCGCCCCGAAGGGGGACCGGCGGCGCAAGGTCCAGGACCTGCTGGACGTGGTCGGGCTCAACCCGGAGTACATCAACCGCTATCCGCACCAGTTCTCCGGCGGCCAGCGACAGCGCATCGGCATCGCCCGCGGGCTCGCGCTCCAGCCGGAGATCATCGTCGCGGACGAGCCGGTCTCGGCGCTCGACGTCTCCGTGCAGGCGCAGGTGGTGAACCTCCTGGCCAAGCTCCAGGACGAGTTCTCGCTGAGCTACGTCTTCATCGCCCACGACCTGTCGATCGTCCGTCACATCTCGGACCGGGTCGGCGTCATGTACCTCGGCCGGATCGTCGAGATCGGCACGGACGCGCAGATCTACGACCACCCCACGCACCCGTACACCCAGGCGCTGCTCTCGGCGGTCCCCGTGCCCGACCCGGACGCGCGGGAGCACCGCGAGCGCATCATCCTCACCGGGGACGTGCCCTCGCCGGCCAACATCCCCTCGGGCTGCAGGTTCCGCACCCGGTGCTGGAAGGCGCAGCAGCGCTGCGAGCTGGAGGTTCCCGAGCTGGCGGTCCCGGCGGTCTTCCGGCTGACGGACACCCCGGCGAAGCACGACTCCGCGTGCCACTTCGCGGAGGAGAAGCACGTGGTCCCGTCGGAGGACGACGAGTCGCCCGGCGAGGGTTAACGCCGGGGCAACGCGGGCGACTTGGATCCGATATACGGACGCGGCATGCTCGACAGCGTACGGCCGTGCGGGTGCCGTAGGCCGACCGGGAGGCGACAAGCACTCCGGTCGGCCGCTTTTCCAGCGGCTCGTGTGCGCGCACCTTGCCCGGTGAATATGCGGAACCGCTTGTTTCGGTGCGTGGTAGCGGTGAGTATCGGCGTCGTGACAGTGACACGACCGGCACGTCTCACCGGCGCCGCACTGTGCGGCGCGCTCGCACTCGTCATCGCCGTCTGGCTCCTGCGGGACCTCGCGGCCTTCGGCTCTCCCGCCCGGCTGGCCTGGTACTGGGCCGGGGAGGAAGCGTTCCCGTTACGCAGGCGGGCCGCCACCTCGCTGGTCGACCCGCTGCTGCTCGGCGCGTACGCCGCCACCGCCGTCGCCGCCCTGCGATCCTCCCTCGCCGCGCCCGCGCTCGCCGCCACCGGGGCCGTCACCCTGGCGCTGCGGCTCCCCGGCCTCTGGGCCACCGGCATCGACGCCCTCGTCACGACCCTCGGCACGCTCGCCCTCGCCGCCGGGCTCGTCGTCACCGCCGTCGCCGGCCGCCGCCCCGCCGAGGCCCGCCACGAACTGCCGGGCCGCCCCCGCACCGGCCCGGCCGTCGCCGCCGGGGTCCTCTGCGCCGTGGCCGGGCTCGCCTGGGCCGCCTGGGAGGTGCACCGGGCGACCGCGCTCCCGGTCGAGGCGACGGTCGACCGGTTCACCGGCGGCCGCTCGCTCCTCCTGCCCGTCCTCGCGGTCCCCCCGGCCTGGCTGAACCTGACGCTCGCCGCCCTGTTCCTCGTGGCCGCCGGCACGGCCTTCGTCCGCTCCTCGCACGCCCGGCCCCTCGGCCTGCTCGCCGGGCTGCTCATGACGGGCTGCGGGCTCTCCGCCGTCGCCCTCGCGTCACGGACCGGCCGCGCCGGGTGGTTCGCCACGCTCGACGACGAGGGCCGGCTCGCCCTCGCCACCTCGGGCTACGGGCTCCTCGCCGGCGCCGCCGTCCTCGTCCTGCTCTCCCTGCGCGGCGCACCCCGCTCCGCACACGGCCGCCCGGTGGCCGCGCTGCCGCCCGCCCCGCCGCACCCCCGCCCTCCCGGCTGGTGAGCCAGGGGTGCCCGGCGCCTACGGGTTCAGGCCGAGCGCCCGCTTCAGGAACTCCACCTGGAGGAGCAGCATGTTCTCCGCCACCTGCTCCTGGGGCGTCATATGGGTCACGCCCGTCAGCGGCAGCACCTCATGGGGGCGTCCCGCCGCCAGCAGCGCCGAGGAGAGCCGGAGCGTGTGGGCCACCACCACGTTGTCGTCCGCCAGACCATGGATGATCATCATCGGCCGGGCCGGCTCCTCCGGCGCCGACAGGCCGTCGTCGGTCACCAGCGAGTTCGCCGCGTACACCTCCGGAGCCTCCTGCGGCGTCCCGAGATAGCGCTCGGTGTAGTGGGTGTCGTACAGCCGGAAGTCCGTCACCGGCGCCCCCGCGATCGCCGCGTGGAAGACGTCCGGCCGCCGCAGCACCCCGAGCGCGGCGAGGTAGCCGCCGTACGACCAGCCGCGGATCGCCACCCGCCCCAGGTCGAGCGGGAAGTCCTTCGCGAGCGCGTGCAGCGCCTCGATCTGGTCGTCCAGAGTCGGCGTCAGATCGTTCTTGATCGACTTCTCCCAGCCGGGCGACCGGCCCGGCGCGCCCCGCCCGTCCGCCACGATCACGGCGAAGCCCTGGTCGGCGAACCACTGTGACGTCAGATGCGGATTGTGGGCGGCCACCACCCGCTGACCGTGCGGACCGCCGTACGGATCCATCAGTACGGGAAGCGGCCCGTCCCCTTCCGTATAGCCGGAGGGGAGCAGGACGGCGCACGGAATCCTCCGTGCGCCCCCCTCCACGAGCCGCACGCCCGCGGAGAGCGCCGGCGTCTCCGCGTGCGAGGCGATCACGGCGACCTGGGCACCGTCCCGCAGCACCCGCGCCACACTCCCCGGCGCGTCCGGACGTGCGGAGACCAGTACCGTCACCGCGCCACAGCGCACCGCCGAGTGCACCCCGACACCCTCCGAGACCCGCTCCACCCCCCGTTCCCCGACCCGGTACACATGGATCTCCCCGGTCTCCGGCTCCGCCCGCTCCTCACCGGCCGAGGCCGAGACCAGGACGTCGTTCTCGCCGACGTCCAGGACCGCGCGCAGGTGGAGCGCCGCACCTGTGAGCGCCCGGTCCCCGACCGCGAGCACCCTCGCCCCGCCCTCGTCGGCGATCCGCACGAGCCGCCCGTCCGGAGCCCACGCAGGCACCCCCGGAAGCAGCTCCAGCCACACCGGGTCCTCGTCCGCGTGCACCGTCCGCGTCGCCCCGGTCGCCACGTCCACCGCCAGGTGCAGCTGGGTGCGCTGGTCGCGCGCCTGGACGAGCAGCAGCGGAGCCCCGTCCGCCGACCAGTGCACCCGGGCCAGGTACGGGTACCGCTCGCGGTCCCACGCGACCTCCGTGCGCTCTCCCGCCAGGTCCACCACGTAGAGCCGGACCTCGGCGTTGTCCGTCCCCGCCGCCGGGTACGGCACCACCTGCGGCTCCCGGTCCGGGTGCGCCGGATCGGCGATCCACCACCGCCGCACCGACCGGTCGTGCGCGCGGGCCACCAGGAGCCGGTCCGAATCCGGCGACCACCAGAAGCCGCGGTACCGGCCCATCTCCTCGGCGGCGACGAACTCCGCGAGCCCGTACGTGGTGTGCGCGTCCTCCGGCTCCACGAGCACCCGGTCGCCCTCCCCGTCCGCCCCCGTCACCCGCAGCGCGCCGCCCGTCACATAGGCGACGTGCCGCCCGTCCGGCGACGGGCGCGGGTCGACCACCGGTCCCGGCACCGGGAGTTCCCGGGCCGTCCCCGCCCTCAGCTCCGCCGCGAACAGCCGCCCCGAGAGCGCGAACGCCGCCAGCTCCACGGCCGCGTCCACCGCGTACGCCACGATCCCGCCCGAACCCTCACGGCTCCGCTCCCGCCGGGCCCGCTCCTGCGCCGACAACTCCTCGGCCGCGCCCGCGAGCAGGGCTTCCGGGTCCGCCGCGAGCCGCTCCCGCGGAGCGTCCCCCGCCGTGCCGCCCGTCCCGCTCGCGAGATCGAGCACCCACAGCGCGTGCGAGCGTTCCGTGCCGGACGCCGAACGCACGAACACGACTCTCTCACCGTCGGGGGAGACCGTGAACGCACGGGGAACGCCCAGCGTGAAGCGCTGGGTCCGGGCGTGCTGGCGGGGGAACGAGAGGGGAAACGACGGCAGTTGCGTGGAGGTCATGCGACCGAAACTAGCGCTGTGCGCCCCCTCTGTGCCTCCGTACACCATCAATACGGAGCCACACATAGTTATGATCCGTAGCGCTGGGTG
This sequence comes from Streptomyces sp. NPDC127129, assembly GCF_042671585.1. Lineage (NCBI taxonomy): Bacteria > Bacillati > Actinomycetota > Actinomycetes > Kitasatosporales > Streptomycetaceae > Streptomyces > Streptomyces sp. NPDC127129. The sequence continues at coordinate 183,315 of NZ_JBHXTV010000016.1, read as the reverse complement.
GGTAGGGGTCTCCTGACATCTGGCACATGCTCGCCGAACTGACCGTCCGAATATCCGACCGAAGAAGTGTGGAGGTGAACCGCCGTGGCACTCTCGATTTCGGCGGTGGTGCTGCTGGCGATCGTCGTCTTCCTGCTGATCCGGAAATCCGGGCTGAAGGCTGGACATGCGGCGGTCTGCGCACTCCTGGGGTTCTACCTGGCGAGTTCGTCCATCGCCCCGTCCATCAGCACGCTCACCACCAATGTGGCGGGCATGATCGGCGGCCTCAAGTTCTGAGCCGCGTGCTCGGGGGCGCCCGGCGGTCCCAGGCCCCGCCTCGTAGGGTGGGGCCATGACGGTTCTCCCAGCCCGTCGTCTGCTCCTGGTGCACGCGCACCCCGACGACGAGTCGATCAACAACGGCGCCACCATGGCCAGGTACGCGGCCGAGGGCGCCCAGGTCACGCTCGTGACCTGCACACTCGGCGAGGAGGGTGAGGTCATCCCGCCCGCGCTCGCCCACCTCGCACCCGACCGGGAGGACCGGCTCGGCCCCCATCGCGTCGGCGAGCTCGCCGACGCGATGAAGGAGCTGGGCGTCACCGACCACCGCTTCCTCGGCGGCCCCGGCCGCTTCCGCGATTCCGGAATGATGGGCGTCGAACAGAACCGGCGCCCGAACGCCTTCTGGAACACCGACGTCGACACCGCCGCCGCCTACCTCGTCGAGATCGTCCGCGAGACCCGCCCGCAGGTCCTGGTCACCTACGACCCCGACGGCGGCTACGGACATCCCGACCACATCCAGGCCCACCGCGTCGCCATGCGCGCCGCCGAGCTGGCCGCGGACGCCGCGTACCGGCCCGACCTCGGCCCGGCCCACTCCCTCGCGAAGATCTACTGGAACCGGGTCCCGCGCCCGGTCGCCGAGGCCGCGTTCGCCCGCCTGCGCGCCGAGGGCGCCGGCTTCCCCGGCATCGCGGACATCGACGACGTACCGGGTGTCGTCGACGAGTCCCTGATCACCGCCGAGATCGGCGGCGACACCGCCTGGGCGGCCCGGAAAACCGCCGCGATGCGGGCCCATGCCACCCAAATCGCCGTCGAAGGACCCTTCTTCGCACTCTCCAACGACCTGGGGCAGCCGATCCTCACCACGGAGTACTACCAGTTGGTGCGGGGTACGCCCGGCGCACCGGACGGCGTGCGCGAGAACGACCTCTTCGCGGGCGTGGGTGAGGACGCGTGAACCTCCGGATCGTCTGGTACGTCGTGTTCCTCGTCCTCGGCGCGCTCGTGGGCGTGGCCGGCTCGATCGCCCAACCCGCATGGTTCCCCGGCGGGTTGTTCCTCGCCCTGCTCGCCGCCGCCGGAGTCTTCTACGGCGGACTGCGGGCCACCGACACCCAGCTGGGCATCCTGGCCCCCGCGGTCGGCTGGCTCGTCGCCGTCGTGCTGCTCAGCCTCGGACGCCCGGAGGGCGACGGGGTCTTCGGCGGCGGAGTCTCGGAGATGATCTATCTTCTCGGAGGCATGGCGATCGCTGTGATGTGTGCCACGGTGGCGAGGCTTCCTCGACCGACCGCGTGAACAGGGTGACTTGGGAGAAGCTTCGGTGAAGGAGTGCCCCGACTTCGGCCGGAATGCCCCGTACTGGATCCCCTGCGATCGAGTGCGATTCGGCGACGGCCAGTATGGTGGTGCGCGCCGCCGAGCCGCCCGGGTACACGAGCACCAGCAAGAGCGGGCGGTGGAGCCAACCGGGAGAACCTGCTTTGAGTCGTGAAACTGGTCGAGAGACTGATAGTTCGTCCTCCGGCGCCCAGGGGCGCGGTGGAGCCGCGTACCCGTCGGGCACGCCGCCGTACGGATCCCGTCAGTATCCGTCGCTCCACCCCACGCAGGACGGAACCGACGAGACGTCCGGAACCACCGGCACGCACCCCGCTCCGCCGCTGCCGGAAGAGCCGAAGACCGAGACCACGCTGACCACGCGGATCCGGATCAACATCCCGGGTTCGCGGCCGATCCCGCCCGTGGTGGTCCGCAAGCCGGTCGGTGACACCTCCTCGGAGTCCGTGAGCGCTCCGGCCGCCGAGAAGACCCCGGCGCCCGCGCCGAAGGCTCCCGCCCCGGCTCCCGCGCCCGCGCCCGCTCCGGCCGAGGCCGAGGCGCCCCAGGCGGAGGAGAAGCCGACCAGCGACTGGTTCGCCCCCCGCAAGGCGGGCCCCGCCGCTCCGGCCGCCCCCGCCTCCCCGGCGGCCCCGTCCTCTCCGGCCGGGAAGTCGGCCCTGTCCGGGCTGTCCGAGTCGGCCCCCGGGCCCGGTGCTCCCGGCCCCCGCCCGTCCGGCCCCGGTGCCTCCGGTCCGGGGGGTACGCCTCCCGCGGGCGTACGGCCTCCGGCCCCGGGTTCCGGCCCGAACCGCGGTGCCGGTTTCGCCGGCCCCGCGACCGGTGGCATCCCGCGTGTCGGCGGCGCGTCGATCTCGGCCACCCCCGCGTCCGGCACGCCCATGTTCCTCGCGACCCCGCCCCAGGACGAGGCCGCGTACGGTCCCGGCGGCGCGCCCTACGCCCCGGGCGCCGGCGGCGGCCCGCAGGCGCCGGCCGGCCCGACCACGGGCCCGGTCACGGGCAGCAGCCCGATCGGCGGCCCCCCGGCCGGCGGACGACCGGCCGGCGGCCCGATGAGCGGCGCTCCCATGGGCGGTGCTCCGATGGGCGGCGACCCCTTCGCGGGCGCGCCGCCGATGTCCGACGACACCGCCGTCCTGACGCCGCAGAAGCCCGGCCCGGTCACCCCGCCCCCCGGCCCCGCCGGCCATGTCTCCGGGGACACGCTCACCAGCGGCATCCCGGTCGTGCCCTCGGGCCCGGACCTGACGCCCCGGCTTCCCGACCGCGGCTTCTCCGAGCCGGAGTTCGTCGGAGGCGCCCCGGCCCCGGCCGCGCCCCGCCCCGCGCCCTCCTCCTCGGGCGGCCGCTCCGCACCGGCGAAGAAGGGCCGCTCCAAGCTGGTCCTCCTCGGTGTCGGCGTCTTCGGCCTGGCCGGTGTCGCCTACGGCGCCGGGCTCCTCCTCAACCACTCCGACGTCCCCAAGGGCACCACCGTCCTCGGCGTCGACATCGGCGGCGGTACGAAGGAGGAGGCGGTCAACAAGCTGGAGGCCGCACTCGGCAAGCGCGCCCACGCCCCCCTCAAGCTGAACGTCGGCGGGAAGGACGTCGAGCTCGCCCCCGACAAGGCGGGCCTGACCCTGGACAGCCAGGAGACCGTCCGCGCCGCCGCGGGCAGCGACTACAACCCCGTCTCCGTGATCGGCTCCCTCTTCGGCGGCGAGCGCGTCGCCGAGCCGAAGCTGCCGGTCGACGAGGAGAAGCTGGCCGTCGCCCTGTCCGACGTGGCCGGCGCCTCCGGCTCGGCCACCGAGGGAACGATCACGTTCGCCCCGGGCAAGGTCACCGCCGTGGAGGGCAAGCCGGGCAAGGGCCTGGACGTCGCCCGCTCGATGATCTTCGTCAAGGACGCGTTCCGCGCCCAGGTCGAGACGGGCCAGTCGAAGCCCGTCGAACTCCCCGTCGTCGCCCGCCAGCCCACGATCACCAAGGCGGAGCTGGACCGGGCCATGAAGGAGTTCGCCAAGCCCGCCATGTCCGACGTGATCCTGATCAAGGCGGGCCCGAAGGAGATCAAGTTCGGCCCGGCGCGGTCGCTGCCGCAGATCCTCTCGATGAAGGCCGTCAACGGCCGTCTGGTCGAGGTCTACGACAAGAAGGCGATCGACCGGCTCCTCGACGGCGTCTTCGACGGCATCATGATCACCAAGGCCGACGGCAAGCAGCACCAGGTCTCCGCCGACGACGTCGCCTTCGTCATGCGCGACGCGCTGCTGGGCAAGACCCCGGCCCAGCGGACCAAGACCATCGATCTCACCGGCCAGGGCTGATCACCGCCCCGGAGCCGAGAGCACGCACGGACGCCCGTCCCGCCGGTCACGACCGGCGGGACGGGCGTTCTCGCGTCGTCAGTCCCTGCGGTACTGCGCCGGCGAGTTCTTCGTCGCCGGGTCCTCGTACGAGCCCGCCTTCCCCCGGTCCACATGGAACGTGGTCAGTGTCGAGACGGGGGAGACCGGGTCACGGCGGTCGTCGATCACCCGCATGTGCGCGCTGAAACGCTCCGGCGTGACCTCGTAGACGTCGTAGCCGTAACGGTTGCCCTCGAAGTACTTCAGGTGCGGGTTGCCCGCGCCCATGACCGGGCCGTTCGTGGCGTTCCAGCTCGCCGAGTACGCCCCCGAGGTCACCGAGTGCGCCGTGAACTCCGTACCGATCACCGGCGACGAGACGTCGTCGTAGTCCGGCCGGATGTCGTCGACGAACGCCGAGTGCCAGTCGCCCGTGATGACGACCAGGTCCTCCATGCCGGTGCTGTGCACATGGCCGAGGACCTCCTTGCGCTCGGCGAGGAAGCCGTCCCACTGGTCGGTGAACATGTACGAGCCGCCGGGACGGGACCGCAGCTGGCTGAGCATGATCGAGTTGGCCCAGACGTGCCAGGTGTCCGGAGCCCGGTCGATGTTCCGCTTCAGCCACCCCTTCTGCCCGGCACCGAGGATCGTGCCGTCGGCGAGGTTCTGCGCCGAGCGGTACGACCGCAGGTCGAGGACGGTCAGCTCCAGCAGGTCGCCCCAGCGGCGCACCCGGTGGATCTCGGGGTCCGGCAGCGCGGTCGCGCCACCGGCACCCCCCTCGCGGTGCGGCATGTTCTCGTACCAGGCCTGGTACGCGGCCGCCCGCCGCTGCATGAACGGCGCGCCCCCGCCCGTACCGGAGTAGTCGTTGACGACCTCGTGGTCGTCCCAGGTCAGGAACCAGGGGTGCGCGGCGTGCGCCTCGCGCAGGGAGGCGTCGCCCTTGTAGAGCGCGTGCCGGCGGCGGTAGTCCGCGACGGTGAAGATCCCCGGTCCCTCGTGGTCACGGACGTGGTCGGCCGGGACGCCGCCGACCTGGCCGTGCTCGTAGATGTAGTCGCCGAGGTGGACGACGAAGTCGACGTTCTCGCGGGCGATGCCCCGGTGGGCCGCGTAGAAACCGTCGTGGAACGCCTGGCAGTTGGCGGCGGCGAAGCGGACCGAGGAGACGCGGCCGACGGGTGCGGTCTTCGTACGGCCGATCCGGCTCCGCCTGCCCAGCGCCGTGAAGGCGTACCAGTAGCGGGTGTTCGGGCGCAGCCCGGAGACCGGGACGTGCACGCTGTGGCCGAGCGTCGCCGAGGCGGGCACGGTGCCCTCGGCGACGACGCGCTTGAGCTGGGCGTCGGCGGCGACGACCCACTGGACCTCGACGATCTCGGACAGCTTCTGCTCGGCGGCCAGCGGCTCGGGGGCGAGCCGGGTCCACAGCAGGACGCTGTCCGGCTGCGGGTCGCCGGACGCGACGCCGAGGGTGAACGGCGCCGGGTCGTAGTCGGCGCCCAGCGCCTGGGCGGCTTCCAGGGCCTGCGCGGGCGAGAGCCCGGCGGCCAGCGGCCAGGCGAGGTTCAGCGCACCGGCGGCTCCGGCGGCCTTGAGCAGATCGCGTCGGTTGAGCCTGGTCACTTGCGTCCCTCCGTGGCGTGCAGCGTGAGCGATATGGAGTCGGCGTAGCCGTCGTTGGACGTCCCGCCGCCGCTGCGGGTGAAGACGAGCAGCACCCGCGCGGAGCGGGCCGTACGCGGCACCTGCGCGGTCGCCGTGCGCTCCAGGAGGGCGGTGCGGGAGAGCCGCTCGGCGGCCGTCACCGGGCCGAGCACGGACAGCGCGACCGGGGTCCCCTGGGCGTTCCGGAACTCCACGGACAGCCGGGCTCCGTCCTCCTGGGTGGCGTAGCCGCCCAGCCAGCCGGCGAGCGTGTACCGCACCCGCCCGGCGTCGATGTGCCGCCACCCCGTGGTGCCCGTCCTCGGCAGGGCGACGTCCTGGACGAGAACGGTGCGCGGGCTGTTGCCGCCGGAGAAGAACCGCGAGCCGCGGGCTGCGGGCCCGGGGTCCGCGGGCCCCGGGTAGCCGTTGCCCAGGCTGTACGCGATGAGCGCGGGCGCTCCCTCCCGCACCTCCCAGCCGGTCACACCGGTGACCGGCTCGGCGGACCCGCCGGGCCCGCTCTCCGCGTCTCCGTTGACTACGAGATTCACTCGAGCCTCCTCGATCAAGCGCTGTTCGTCGTTCAAATGGCGCGTGTATCGCAGCAGTCGGGAGTGACCTCCTCATGTACGGTCGGGGAACGGCGACCGGGAGTTGTACAGACAACTCCCGGGTAGGGAGGGGTGATTCTCGCACCGATACCGGCTGGGCGAGAGAATGTGTGTATGACCGACGATCAGAATCCCGAATCGGCAGCGGCCGCGGCTGCGGAGCCCACGCCTCGCTGCAAGGAGCCCGGACCGGACAGCTGGGACCTCTTCCTTCAGGGCAACTTCTTCTGCGAGCTGCCTCGCGGCCACGACGGACTGCACTTCGAGACGGGTGCACCCCGCAAATGGTGGGCCGGCGAGTAGGCAGGAAGTCGCCGACGCATACGCCCTACGGGCGCCGTCGGAGGGCCGCGCGGGCCAGGGAAGGGCCGGTCTGTGCGGTGGCGGTGGGGGAAACGGAGGAGGCCGCGGAAGGCTGGCGGCAGCCCCCGCAATGGTCCTCGTCGGCCAACGGCCGGAACAGGTACGGCTGTACGTGAAGCCCGCTCTCGCACTCGCGGAGGCCCGTGACCCTCGGCGGCGGGGGCGGCGGGGGGACCGGCGGCACCTCGCGCAGGATGTACCGCAGCAGCCCGCCGGGGCGGTGGATGGGGCTGCCCCGGCCCGGCAGGCAACGGGCGACGGCGTCCCGTACGGCGTCGGCCATGTGACCCGCCTCCAGCCAGCGGGCCGCGAGGCCCGTCAACTCCGGGAGCATGGCGCGCGGAACGCGCAGCCGGGGATCGAGGCCGGGCAGCTCGTCGACGAGGCGGCGGGCCTCGGGGAGCTCGGGGGCCTCGGAGGCCTCGGGCGGCGGAGGGGTGGAGGTGTTCTCCCCGGATGTCCTTTCGGGATGACGGCCGACGGCCCGACCGGTCGGCTCACCGGCGGCCGGACGGGTGTCCGCCGGACGCCCGCACCGCACCGCTGACGCCTCGGCCGGGCTCAACGGCACGTTGGAGACGAGCTGCCGGGTGGCCCAGAGTCCGCGTGCGCCCTGCTCACGCCACTCGTGGAGATAGCCGGCGGCCTTCAACTGCCCCTTGGCGCGCAGGAAGGCGACCTTGCGGATGCCCGCCCGTTCGGCGGTCTTGGAGAGCGGCTCGTTGACGCCGTCGGGAAGCGAGAGCTGCCAGCACAGGAGCCGTACGGCGTCGGAATTGAGATCGGGGTGACGAAGGATCTCGTGGGGGATCTGACTGAAGCGCCGAGTGGGCGCGTTAGCATGACGAAGCATTCCGGGTGCTCCTCTTGTAAGCACTCGAAGTGAAGGCCCTCGGTGCTGGCTGCAACCAGCTCGGGGGCCGCTTTTGTGCTCACCGTACCGCAAGCTCCGTGACCGATTGGTCACTTGGTGTGACAGTGCACAGGTCGCACCGGCAGGGCGGGAATCGCAGAATCGATTCGACGGGCACGTCTCCCCGCCGGGGCGCGTACGTCTTCACCTCGGACCAGGTCCGCCCGCCGTCGCGCGAGACGCGCAGCCGCATCACCACTCGCCGCCGTACCGCTGCCGCTTCGCGCGCAGCCAGTCCTGGATCTCCCGCGTCTCGCGGGGATCGGCGGGCCGGAGGTCGGAGGCGCGGATCGTGGCCACGAAGTGCACGAACCGCACGCGCCGGTGGACTCCTTCCACGCCGATGACCTTGCCGGGGCCGTAGACGTCGGTTCCGGTATGGGCGACGAAGGCGCCTGGACCGTGGGGGGTTTGCATTGCGTGCGAGCCCTTTCGCTCTGTGTGTTGTTCCGGTCACACAGTGGCGTGGATCACGTTACGCTCGACAGGGGTCCGCGTGTGACAACGCAACCAGCACGTCGGGGAGTTGGCCGTGGCAATCGAGGACAATCCTGAGTCGCGCCGAAAATACGGTGAAGAGCTGAAACGCCGAAGAGAAGCGGCGGGGCTCACGCAGGAGGGCCTCAGCGAACTGACGATCATCTCGCGGACCCACTTGGCCCACATGGAGGCGGGGAGACGACGCCCGGACGTGGCGGACGCGCGGCGCCTGGACCAGGTGCTGGAGGCAGGGGGCTTTTTCGAGCGGTTCCTGCCGGCGCTGGACGGCAAGGCGGTGGCGGAGCACTTCGCGGAGGCGTTGGAGTTCGAGGGCCAGGCGATCGTGATCCGGGAGTACGCCCCGAAGCTCGTGCCGGGCATCCTCCAGACGGAGTCCTACGCCAAGGAGGTCCTGAACTCGGGCTCGACGCCGAAGAGCGACGAGGAACGTGACAGGCTCCTTGTCACAAGGCTGGAGCGCGCCGGGATGCTGGAGAAGTTCGACTCGCCAGTGGTGTGGGTGATCCTGGATGAGGCCGTGCTGAGGCGGCACGTCGGAGGCCCGGAGGTGATGTGCGAGCAGCTCCGTCACATCGTGCGACTAGGGGAGAGCCGCCGTATCCGCGTACATGTGCTGCCGTTCTCCGGGGGCTACCACGCGTTGATGGAGGGCTTCGTCTCGCTGATGTGGTTCCGGGATCAGCCGCCGATCGCGTACGTGGAAGGGCTCAAGTCGGGTCGTGTCTGGGAGGATCCGGCCGTGGTTCGGGACTGTCAGGTGGCCTACGATCATGCTCTGGGCGACGCGCTGTCCCACCGTGAGTCGCTCGCTCTGATCGGGTCCGTCGCGGAGGAATTCGAGCATGCAGCACGCACCGACCAGCATCCCTGACGCATCGGTCCTCCCTGACTGGCGCAAGTCGTCCTACAGCGGCGGTAGCAGCGGCGACTGCCTCGAAGTCAGCGACGCCGCCCGCCCCGCCCACGTCCCCGTCCGGGACAGCAAGAACCCCACCGGCCCCGCTCTCCTCCTCCCCGCCGCCGCCTGGACGGCGTTCGTCGACGGGGTCAAGGGGGCGTCACTCGGGCATCGCTGACACGGCGGCCTTCGCGATCCGCACGGCCTCGTCCTCGCAGGTGGAGTCGGGATTCCGGTCGCCGGCCAGCATGACCCAGACGACGAGGTTGCCGTCGCGGACGTTCAAGGAGCAGTTCCAGTCGTGGCGGGACGTGTCCCAGGAGGCCTCGTCGCCGACGCCGAGGTTGGGCGCGCGTGTCTCCGTCTCCTGGTCGAACGTCTCGTCCTGGCGCTCCGTACCGTTCCCGTCCGCGCTGGTCGTCCGTATCAGGGTCCAGCGGACGACTGCGTCCGGCTTGTCCATCGGGTACAGCTCCGACGTCTTTGCGTACCAGGAGCAGCGAGTCACGTAGACGGGGCTGTTCTCGACGCTGCTGTCCCGGTCCGCGCGCCGGTCCGCCAGGAGAAGTTTCGGCGCCGCGTCCGCGCAGACCGGCAGCTTCGTGTACTTGTCCGCTGGACTCTTCGCGGCGCCGCCCGCACCGCCGCTCTTGCTGTTGTCCTCCTGGAGCGCGAGGTACGTGCCGACTCCCGCTCCGGCCAGGACCGTGACCGCTGCCACCAGGGCCACGAGCCTGCCGCGCCTGCGCGTCGGGCGGGTGGGTGTGGGGGCGGGTCCGGGGGCGGTCGCGGTGACGGTCTCGGAGTACGGCACCGGATCGGGGTCCTGTGAGGGCGGCGGGGTGGGCGCAGGGGCCTCGGCGACGTCGTCCCCGCCCAACAGGGTCTCCAGCCGTTCCTTCTGTTCGGCGATCAGCTCGTGGACGGCGGGCGGCCACGGACGGGTCGCGGGGGAGACCGGGCCGAGCAGCTTTCTGAGGTCGGCCAGGGTCGGGCGGGCCGACGGGTCCTTGGCGAGGCAGCGGGTGACGGTCCCGCGCAGCTCCTTCGGCACTTCGCCGAGGTCGGGCTTGGAGTTGACCACGTTGAACAGGGTCATCAGGGTCGAGTCGGCCGCGAAGGGCGAGCGGCCGGTCGCCGCGAAGGCGAGGACGCAGCCGAGCGAGAACACGTCGCTCGCCGTGGTGAGGTCCTTGGTCTCGGCCTGCTCGGGCGACATGAACGGGGGCGAGCCGATCACCCAGCCGGTCTGGGTGAGTGCGGTCGCCGCTTCCGGTTCGGCGGCGCGGGCGATGCCGAAGTCGATGACGCGGACCCCGTCCTCGGCGAGCAGGACGTTCTCCGGCTTGAGATCACGGTGGATGAGCCGGACGCGGTGGATCTCGTCGAGCGCCGTCACCAGTCCCAGCGCCAGCCGGCGTACCGTCTCGGCGGGAAGCGCGCCGGTGGCGTTCACGGCCGCGCCGAGGGAGGGGCCGGGCACGAACACCGAGGCGAGCCACGGCAGCTCGGCGTCGGCGTCGGCGTCCATGACGGCGGCCGTGTAGGCGCCGGAGACCTTGCGCGAGGCGGCGACCTCGCGCCGGAACCGTGAACGGAAACCGTCCTCGGCCGCGAACCGCCGGTGCACCTGCTTCACCGCGGCGAGGCGGCCGTCGGGAGCGGCACCGAGGAACACCCGGCCCATTCCGCCGCTGCCCAACTCGGCGAGCAGCCGGTACGGCCCGGCCTCCGCGGGCATGCGTGCGTCACGCGGTGTCATACCGGTTCTCCCCCTCGGATCTCCCCCGAATGCGCGGTGATCCTATGGCCCTGGACCGCCCGGCGGGCGTCAGACTCCCGATCACGGCCGGGCGCTGCCACACCGGGATCAGCGCGTGGCCCGGAAGCCGTCGACCCGGCCGTTCCCCCGGTAGATCAGCCCCACGTACGTGTTGACCAGCAGCGGTGAGAATCCGGGATCGGTGGCCTTGTCGGCCCCGGTCGCCCCGTCCAGGACGATCGCCGCGCCCGTACCGTCGTTGAAGGCCGCGTAGACCACCCCGTGGAACGCGGACTTCAGGAGCATCTCCTTTCGTCCCGAGTCGTCCGAGGGGCCGCCCACGCGCCACAGGCGCTTGCCGGACCTGTCGTAGGCGGAGATCTCCCCGCCCTCGACCGTGCGGGCGGCGCAGATGGTCGTCCTGAGCTGGTCGTCCACGCACGTCTCGATCTCGTGGAGCCGCTCGCCGAAGCCCTCGTACTTCAGGTCCTTGCCGGTGGCGCTGTCGACCACCGCCCGGCCGTACGGGTCCGCCACCCAGACCCGGTCCGGCCCGAAGGCCTTGGCCGTCCAGCCCTGGTCGGCGCCCGTCTCGTCGGGCACCTCCATCCCCGTCCAGAGTTCACGTCCGTTCGCCCCGTCGACGGCCGCGAGCGCGAGGACGTCCTCGGCGCCGCGCTTCTGGCCGATGACGCGCGTGCCCTGGACCAGCTGCGCCTTGAAGGCGGGGTCGCGCCAGGTCTCCTTGTGGGTGACGAGGTCGATCCCGTAGGTCACGGGGTACCGGTACTCGCCGTGGGACACGACGATCGCCGTCCGGCCGACGACCCCGGCGACGTAGGTGACCAGGTACCCGTCGTCGGACCGGTCCAGGTCCCACTTCGTCCGCCACGCCTCCTGGCCGCTCTCGGCGTCCATCGCGACCACTTCGACGCCGATGCTGTCGGGGGAGCTGCCCGACCCCTTCGTGCTGGTGGGGAAGGCGGCGACCGCGTACCGCTTGCCGTCGGCCGTGCCGAGGCCGGGGGCGTGCGGGAGCGTCTTGTAGGTGCCGTCGTGTTCGGGGTCGTGGCGCCAGGAGGATGTCCCGGCCTCGAGGGTTCCGATCTCCTCGTCGGCGGCGAGGTCCCGGGCGACGAGGACGCCGGGGGCGACGTAGTACGCCTTCTGGCCGTCGAGGGCCACGGTCCCCAGGCCGGGTGCCTCGAAGCTGCCGTGGTTCTCGAAGCGGGTGGGCGGGTCGTATGCGGTGAGCGAGGCGGTCTCGGACTCTCCGGGGGTGGGGGTTCCGTCGGCGGGCGCCGAGGAGGAGGGCGCCGCCGGCTTGTCGCCGCCGCCTTCGGCGCCGCCGCAGCCGACGAGCAGGGCGAGCATCGTGGCGGCGCCGACGGCGCGTAAGTGTGTGGTGCTTCGCATCTGTTCTCCCCCAACTCACAGTTGCACAGGTGTAACTGATGGTACGTCGGGGGCGTGGCGCGGACAGGGTGTTCTAGGCGGCGCCGGGCCCGTCCAGGAAGCGCAGGAGTACGGCGGCCTCCGCGCGGAGCCGCTCGGCCCGGTCGGCGTGGGCGGGCGCGGTCAACTGCTCGGCGGCCTCCAGGCGCTCGGCGGCCTCGGCGCGGACGAGTTCCACCACGGTGTGCTCGCTCAGCTCCTGCCGTACGGCTTCGGTGGCACCGACACCGGCGGGCGAGGCCTCGAGGGCGGTGCCACGGAGCTGCTCCTCGGCCAGGGGCACGGCCTCGGCGTTGTCCAGCGCGGCGAGTGTCGAGCGCAGGGCGCTCACGGCGGCCTTGTCGCGGGCGCGCATGGCGACGGGCAGGGCTTCACGCATACGAAGTCGTACGGACATGCCGGCGACCCTATGCGCGCCCCCGGCCGCCCACAACGCGATATGCGGCCCCGGAGGGCCCGGTCACCACGTGCGCCGCACGGTCGCCTTGCCACCGGTCACCAGGCTTGCCGGCGGAACGTCGTCGGCCACGACCGCGCCGGCCGCGATCACGGCGTCACGGCCGATGCTGACGCCGGGCAGGATGGTGGCACCGGCGCCGATCCACACGTTCTCCGCCACGTCGATGGGTGCGCCGGTGAGGTACAGCCGCCGCTCCTCGGGATCGACCGGGTGGCCGCTGGTGATGAACGTGACCTTCGGTCCGACCATCACGCGCTCGCCGAGGCGGATGCCGGCGTAGTCCAGGAACGTGCAGTTCTGGTTGATGAAGACGCGCTCGGCGAGGTCGAGGTTCAGGCCGTGGTCCGTGTAGAAGGGCGGGTAGATCGTGACGCGCGGCGGCAGCGGCCTGCCGAGGATCTGCGCGAACAGTTCCGCCTTGCCCGCTTCGTCCTCGAACGGCAGGACGTTCAGGCGGGAGGTGAGCTCCGTGACCCGCAGAACCCTGTCGGCCATGGCCTGGAACTCGGCGCTGTGGATGCGCATGAGACGGTCGCTGGACATGGGGGCCAAGGTACCGACACCGGTCGACGGCCTTGCGTCTCCCCCAAGGGGAGGTCCCAGAGTGGGCGGCATGGACGGCGACACGCTCTTCTCGATCGGTGAACTGGCGCGGCGGACCGGTGTGACGGTCAAGGCCGTGCGGTTCTACTCCGACGAGGGCATCGTGCCGCCCCTCGACCGCACCCCCGCCGGCCACCGCGTCTACGGCCTCGACGCCGTCGCACGCCTCGGCCTCGTACGGACGCTGCGTGACCTCGGGCTCGGGCTTCCCGCCATCCGGAAGGTCGTCGACCGGGAGGTCTCGCTCGCCGAGGTGGCCGCGGCGCACGCGGAGGCGCTCGAGGTGCAGATCCGCACGCTGAGGATGCGGCGCGCGGTGCTGACGGCGGTGGCCGGGCGGGGACCGACCCCGAAGGAGCTGGATCTCATGCACAAGCTGGCGCGACTGTCCGCCGCCGAACGCGACCGTCTGATCGCGGACTTCCTGGACGCCGCCTACCGCGGCCTCGACCCGGGCGTCGTCCGCTCGATGACGCCCGTTCTGCCCGACGATCCCGACGACGCACAGGTCGCCGCGTGGGTGGAGCTGGCGGAACTGATGCAGGACCAGGGGTTCGTGGCCGACGCGCGACGGCTGGCCGAGCGGTTCTCGGCCGCCCGGGGCGGGGGGTTCGCGCCCCCGCGCCCCCACATCGTGGCCGTGGTCCGCGAGAAGGCCGACCTCGCTCTCGACCCCGCCTCGCCGGAGGCCCGGTCGATCGTCGACCACGTCACCGCGCACCCCGCCTGCCCGGACGACCTCCCCGCGTACCTGAGAGCCGCGACCGACCCCCGCCGCATCCGCTACCTGGAGCTTCTCGCCCGCATCAACGCCTGGCCGCCCCCGGAGCCTCCGGTCCCGGCCGTCGAATGGTTCCTGCGGGCGTTGTCGGCGCGGCGCGGGGGGTGACGGCGCGTGGCCTACGGCTGCGTCGCGAGCTGGATCAGGTTGCCGCAGGTGTCGTCGAGGACCGCCGTGGTGACGGGGCCCATCTCCAGGGGCTCCTGGACGAAGCGGACGCCCAGGGCGGTCAGGCGCTCGTGCTCCGCGTGGACGTCGTCGACGGCGAACTGGGCGAGCGGGATGCCGTCGCCGACGAGCGCGTCGCGGTAGGCCTTGACGGCCGGGTGGCCGGCGGGCTCCAGGAGGAGTTCGGTGCCCTCGGGCTCGTCGGCGGAGACGACCGTCAGCCACCGGTCCTTCTCGCCCAACGGCACGTCGTGCTTCTTCACGAAGCCGAGGATCTCGGTGTAGAAGTGCAGGGCCTTCGCCTGGTCGTCGACGAAGACGCTGGTCAGACGGATCTTCATGGGGTGCTCTCCTGCGGTCCGGAGGTGTCGGGCACGAGCCACCGCTCGGCGATCTGCCGCAGCGGAGCCGTGTTCAGGTCGTGGAACTTGTAGCGCCCCTCCCGCCTCGTCTCGACCAGGCCGGCCGCCTCCAGCACGGCAAGGTGCTGGGAGACCGCCTGGCGCGAGATGCCGAGCTGGTGCTTCATGCTCAGTCGCGAACAGATCTCGAACAGTGTCTGTCCGGACCTCTCCGTCAGCTCGTCGAGGATCGTGCGCCGGGTGGGGTCGGCCAGGGCTTTGAAGAGGTCGTCGGCCACCACCCCAGAATAGGCAAGTGTCCACTTGCCTATCAAGTCGACACCCCGAGGACCGTCCTAGTTCAGCAGCGCCCGCGCCGCCTGCGCCCGGTTCCGGATCGACGCCGCCGCGCTCGGCTCGACCGCGTCGACCACCGAGGCGTACGCCTCCATCTCCGCGGCCCCCGCCTGGAACTCGCCCCGCTGTACCAGCAGCTCCGCGTGCTCGTAGCGCAGCCTGGCCGGGTGGGTGGGAAGCATCAGGGACAGCTCCACCGCCCACAGCGCCACACCGGAGCGCTCCGGGCGGGGAGCGGCCCAGGCCCGGATGTTGTTGAGGATGCGCAGGACGATCTCCAGCGGGTCCGCCGGGCGCAGCATCGACGGTTCGAGGGGCTCGCCCGTCGCGCCCGCCACCAGCAGCTCGGCGTCCATGCCCGTCATCGGCCGGCCGCCCGCGAACGGGTCCGCGAAGACCTGGACCGAGGGGTCGCCGAAGCCCACCACGAAGTGGCCCGGCAGCCCGAGGCCGTACACCGGAGCGCCCGCCCGCCGGGCGACCTCCATCCAGAGGACGGACAGGAGGATCGGCAGACCGCGCCGGCGCTTCAGGACCTCGTGCAGCAGCGAGGACTCCAGCCGCTGGTAGTCCGAGGGGGCGCCCTGGAAGCCGTACTGTCCGCCGAGCAGCCGGGCCAGCGCGGCCACCCAGTCGTCCGGCTCACGCAGGCCGTACGGCAGCTCCCCGGCCAGCCGGTCCAGCTCGATCTCCGCCGCGTCCAGATCCGCCGAGGTCACCGCCCCCTCCGCGACCGCCCCGATCAGGAGGCAGAGCCGCGCCAGATCCGGGCGCCGCGAACGCGCCTCCTCC
Source organism: Streptomyces sp. NPDC127129 (assembly GCF_042671585.1). Classification (NCBI taxonomy): domain Bacteria; kingdom Bacillati; phylum Actinomycetota; class Actinomycetes; order Kitasatosporales; family Streptomycetaceae; genus Streptomyces; species Streptomyces sp. NPDC127129. The sequence continues at coordinate 167,704 of NZ_JBHXTV010000016.1, read as the reverse complement.
GCGAACTCGCGCCGCCAGTCGCTCGCGCCGGTCACGTCGGTCACCTCGCTCACGCCTCGGTCGCCCGGTAGTGGTGGTAGTGGTGGTGGACCGTGAAGCCCATCCCCTCGTACAGCGCCCGAGCCCCGTCGTTCTCCGCCTCCACCTGCAGCCAGGCCGCCGACGCGCCCTCGTCGAGGGCCTGCCGGGCGAGCGCCGCCATCACGGCCTTGGCCAGGCCCTGACGCCGCTGCGCGGGGTCGACCTCCACCGCCATGAACCCGGCCCAGCGGCCGTCGACCACACACCGTCCGATCGCCGCCGGTATGTCTTCCGTGCCCGGTACGGACGCGAACCACACACTGGGGCCGCCGGACAGGACGCTCAGCACGTGGGGCCCGACCGTGCCGGACCGGTTGTAGCGGCGGAGCCACGCCTCGTCCACGCTCCGCACGAGCCGGACGCGCGACACGTCCGCGTCCAGGTCGCCGACCGGGGCGAGCCCGCCGATCCGTACCTCCGCCGAGACCTCCGACCGCCAGCCGTGCCGCTCCAGGTCGGCGCAGAGCAGTTCCTGAGTGCCCTCGGCGCCGGTCGCCGTCTGTACGTACGCGGGAAGGCCGCGCTCGCCGTACCAGTCGCGCACCCGCGCGAGCGCCTCGTCCAGCGGAAGGCCGGGGTCGCCGAGCGGCAGCACCGAATTGGCGCGCCGGGTGAACCCGCCCGCCGCCCGCAGCGTCCACTCGCCCAGCGGCTCGCTCTCCACCGGCTGCCAGCCGCGCGCCATCGCCCGAGCCAGCTCCTCGAAGGAGGCGGCGGGGCCGCGCCTGCGGGCCGGAGCGGCCGGCACGACCTTGCCGGCGGCGAGGGCGGATTCCGCGATCCGGACGGTCTCACCGGTCCGGCGTGTGATCAAGAGCACACCATGGGCCCAGGATGTGAGAACTCCAACCGCATCAGTGAATTTCCCACTGTGGTCACCCGCATCCGTCACATACCGAACTGAGACACGTTTTCCCACGTCAGCGTGGGTAATACGTACCTCAAGGCGCCCTCCTGCGGTGAATTCCACAGCTTCTCCGCCCCTCCTGTTCGGATCGACCCCAAGAACGGAGATACTAGGGGCGGGCATCGACGACGCCGCGCTCCCGCGCAGACCAGCCCTACCGAGGAGGAACGACAGCGTGACCTACGTCATCGCGCAGCCTTGTGTCGACGTCAAGGACAAGGCATGCATCGAGGAGTGCCCCGTCGACTGCATCTACGAGGGCTCCCGGTCCTTGTACATCCACCCGGACGAATGCGTCGACTGTGGTGCTTGTGAGCCGGTGTGCCCGGTCGAGGCCATCTTCTACGAGGACGACACCCCGGAGGAGTGGAAGGACTACTACAAGGCGAACGTCGAGTTCTTCGACGAGCTCGGCTCGCCCGGTGGTGCCTCCAAGCTCGGCCTGATCGAGCGCGACCACCCCTTCATCGCCGCTCTGCCGCCGCAGAACGGCTGATACACCGCCCCCGGTCCCGTACGGCCTCGCCCGCTGTACGGGACCGACGCGTTTCCCGTCCGTACGACGAAGTGAGCCAAACCGTGAGCGCAGTCTCGGGCGCCGTCTCCTCGCGCCTGCCCGTCTTCCCCTGGGACAAGCTGGAGCCGTACAAGAAGACGGCGGTCGCCCACCCCGACGGCATCGTGGACCTGTCCGTCGGCACGCCGGTCGACCCCGTGCCGGAGCTGATCCGGGGCGCGCTGGTCGCGGCGGCGGACTCGCCCGGCTATCCCACGGTCTGGGGCACCACCGAGCTGCGGGACGCCCTCACCGGCTGGTGCGAGCGGCGCCTCGGCGCGGTCGCGCTCACCCACCACAACGTGCTGCCGGTCGTCGGCTCCAAGGAGCTGGTGGCCTGGCTGCCCACCCAGCTCGGCCTCGGCGCCGGGGACCAGGTCGCCTACCCGCGCCTGGCCTACCCGACGTACGAGGTCGGCGCGCGGCTCTGCGGCGCGGAGCCCGTCGTCTACGACGACCCGACGACCGACCTGGACCCGGCCGCCGTCAAGCTGCTCTGGCTCAACTCGCCGTCCAACCCGACCGGCAAGGTCCTCGGCAAGGACGAGCTGACCCGGATCGTGGCCTGGGCCCGCGAGCACGGCATCCTCGTCTTCTCCGACGAGTGCTACCTGGAGCTGGGCTGGGAGGCCGACCCGGTCTCCGTGCTGCACCCGGACGTCTGCGGCGGCTCGTACGAGGGGATCGTCGCCGTCCACTCGCTCTCCAAGCGCTCCAACCTGGCCGGCTACCGCGCCGCGTTCGTCGCGGGCGACGCGGCCGTCCTCGGCGAGCTGCTCCTGATCCGCAAGCACGGCGGGATGATGACGGCCGCCCCGGTACAGGCCGCCACGGTCGCCGCCCTGGGCGACGACCGCCACGTCGCCGAGCAGCGGGAGCGCTACGCGGCCCGGCGCTCGGCGCTGCGGACGGCGCTCGAGGCGCACGGCTTCCGGATCGAGCACAGCGAGGCGAGCCTCTACCTGTGGGCGACCCGCGACGAGCCGTGCTGGGAGACCGTGGCGTACCTGGCCGAGAAGGGCATCCTCGTCGCGCCCGGCGACTTCTACGGGACGGCGGGGGAGCGGTTCGTCCGGGTGGCCTTCACGGCCACGGACGAGCGCGTCGAGGCCGCGGTCAAGCGCCTGGGCTGATCGCCGCACGGACATGGAAGGGCCCGGGGAGCGTCACGCTCCCCGGGCCCTTCGCCGTACCGGTGAGGGGGAACCGGTACGGGGGTTCAGCCGCCGATCGGCAGACCGCCCAGCGAGGGAACCCCGCCGGTCGGCAGGTTCTGGCCGAGGCCGCCCGCCGCCGGGGCGGCCTCGCCGAGGACCTCGCCCGCGCTGCCCGCGGTGTCGCCCGCGACCTGCTGCGCGGCCGGCGTGGCGGTCCTGCCCGCCGAGTCCACGGTCTTGCCCGCGGCCGGGACGGCCTTGCCGACGGCCTTGCCACCGGTGTCGCCGACGACACCGGTGGCAGTCTGCGAGGCGCCGTCGACGGCGTTGCCGACACCGGCGCCGTCCAGCGAGCTGATGCCGGAGAGCGCCCCGGTCGGCGCGATGCTGTGGTCCATGGCGCTCGCGGAGCCGGCCGCACCGACCACGGGGGCTGCTCCGGCCGCGACGAGAAGGGCGGCGCGGGCGATCCGACGGGTCAGGGGGAGGGACATGGTGCTCCTTCGACGAAGACGACGTACTGACGCCGTGACAACCGAGGCGAGGGAGGGGGAGGTTGCGGCGGCCGAAGGTAAAGGCTCCGCAATGCATCGCATTATCGGGTGGGGAGGAAAGCGGACGAACGCGCCGAAGATCCAACCCCTGCCGAACCGTCACTTCCCTTGCCGGGCAAGGGAAGTGACGGGACGGGCGCAAGTGAGTGAGGGTGAGTGGCGCCGCCCGTCGGCGAATACCCGGTCGAGTGACGCCCCGTACGCACGCCCTAGCTGTACCGGCCTAGCGCGCGAGCCGGATGCGAACCGTTCCTGCACCGGCCGCGTCGGCCGTCCTCGTCCACGCGCCCGCGGAGTCGCCCGCCCGCCAGACCTTGTCCGCGTACGCCACCTCCACGACCCGCAGATCCTCCGCGCGCGCCACGGCCCAGTGCGCGAGCTCCCAGCCGCGCCGGGCGTCGGGCCCGGTGGCCGTGAGGACCGGCACGGTGACCACGGAGGAGGGGGAGCCGACGCTCGTCCTCGCGCTGCCGCCCGCCGTCGTCCGGGGCGCCGCCTTCTCACCGAAGGCCCGTACCAGCTCCGCCCGCAGCTTCGCCGGATCGCCCGCGGCGCCGTCCCGCGACGGGTCCGTCATGCAGCGCAGGGCGGCGGCCGAGCGGCCCGTCAGCGCGGCCGAGAGGAGCGTCGCGTCCGGCTCGTGCTTCGCGTACGCCTGCGGGAAGCCGCTGCGCTGCACCTTCTGCGCCGCCACGGTCAGCGGGAGCCGCGAATAGCCGGGAACCTCCGCGAGACCCTCGTAGAACCTCCCCGAGGAGTACACCGGATCCATGATCTGCTCCGGCGTTCCCCAGCCCATGGACGGGCGCTGCTGGAACAGGCCGAGGGAGTCCCGGTCACCGTGCCGGATGTTGCGCAGCGCGGACTCCTGGAGTGCCGTCGCCAGGGCGATCGTGACCGCGCGTTCCGGCATGCGGCGCGTGGTGCCCACGGCCGAGATGGTCGCGGCGTTCGACGCCTGCTCCAGGGTGAACTCGTACGTGTTCTCGCCACTGCCGACCGTGCACCGAGGGGCGCCCCTGGAGCCCGTCGACTGGTGCACGGCCACATAGGCGATCAAGCCGCAGAGCACGACGAGGGCCGCCGTGAACCTGGCGGGACGGCCCTTGCGGCGGGTGTGGGGGGAACGGCTGGGCTCGGACACGGGGCCCACCGTACTGGAGGCCGGGTTAGGGTCGGCACATGGCTGACAATGCTCCCCTCGACCTCACGCTCGACGGCCCCGCGCTCACCGCCGCGCTCGTCGACTTCCCCTCGGTCAGCGGGACCGAGAAGCCGCTCGCCGACGCGATCGAGCTCGCCCTGCGCGCCCTGCCGCACCTCACCGTCGACCGCTTCGGCAACAACGTCGTCGCCCGCACCCGGCTCGGCCACGGGGAGCGCGTGATCCTCGCCGGGCACATCGACACGGTGCCGATCGCCGACAACGTGCCCTCGCGGCTCGACGAGAACGGCATCCTGTGGGGCTGCGGCACCTCCGACATGAAGTCGGGCGTCGCCGTGCAGCTCCGGATCGCCGCCACCGTCCCCGAGCCCAACCGCGACCTCACCTTCGTCTTCTACGACCAGGAGGAGGTCGCCGCCCACCTCAACGGCCTCGGGAAGGTCGCCGAGGCCCACCCGGACTGGCTGGAGGGCGATTTCGCGATCCTCCTCGAAGGGTCGAACGCCGAGGTCGAGGGCGGCTGCCAGGGCACGCTCCGCGTCCTGCTGCACACGGAGGGCGAGCGTGCCCACTCCGCGCGCTCCTGGATGGGATCCAACGCCATCCACGCCGCCGCCCCGATCCTCGCCCGCCTCGCCGCGTACGAGCCGCGCAGGCCGGTCATCGACGGCCTGGAGTACCACGAGGGCCTCAACGCGGTGCGGATCGAGGGCGGCGTCGCCAACAACGTCATCCCCGACGCCTGCACCGTCGTCGTCAACTACCGCTACGCGCCCGACCTCACCCCGGAGGAGGCCGAGGCGCACGTCCGCGAGGTCTTCGCCGACTGCGGCGTCGCCGAGTTCGTCGTCGACGACCACAGCGGAGGCGCCCTGCCCGGCCTCTCCCACCCGGCCGCCGAGGCGTTCATGAAGGCGGTCGGCGGCACGGCCCACCCCAAGTTCGGCTGGACCGACGTGGCACGCTTCAGCGCCCTCGGCGTCCCCGCCGTCAACTACGGGCCCGGAGACCCGATCTACGCGCACAAGGTCGACGAGCACGTCGTCGTCGAGAGGATCGTCCAGTGCGAGGAACGTCTCCGCGACTGGCTCACTGCGTGACAGCCGTCATTCGGCCTTTTGTCACGTCTGTGGACCTACCCTGACCGAATCAGAAGATCAGAGGATCGGCGGAGGGAGCAGACCATGGGTGTCCCCGAGGGAGGGTCGAAGCCGGAGGAGCAGAGGCTGGGTCCGGTGCTGAGGCGCCGGGATCAGGTCCAGTCCGGCACCACCGATCAGCGTCTGCTGGACAGCGAGGGTGACTCGGAGTGGGTGCACACCGACCCCTGGCGGGTCATGCGCATCCAGTCCGAGTTCGTGGAGGGCTTCGGCGCGCTCGCCGAACTGCCGAGCGCGATCAGCGTCTTCGGCTCGGCCCGCACACTGCCGGACACGCCGGAGTACGACGCGGGTGTGCGGCTCGGCCGCGCGCTGGTCGAGGCCGGCTTCGCGGTGATCACGGGCGGCGGCCCGGGCGCCATGGAGGCCGCCAACAAGGGCGCGCGGGAGGCCCAGGGCATCTCGGTCGGCCTGGGCATCGAGCTCCCCTTCGAGCAGGGCCTCAACCCGCACGTCGACATCGGCGTCAACTTCCGCTACTTCTTCGTCCGCAAGACGATGTTCGTGAAGTACGCCCAGGGCTTCGTGGTCCTCCCGGGCGGCCTCGGAACCCTGGACGAGCTCTTCGAGGCGCTCACCCTGGTCCAGACCCGCAAGGTGACCCGCTTCCCGATCGTGCTCTTCGGTACGGAGTACTGGAAGGGCCTCGTCGACTGGCTCCGCGACTCGGTGGTCGCGGGCGGCAAGGCCTCCGAGCGGGACCTCCTGCTCTTCCACGTCACGGACGACGTGGACGAGGCGGTGGCCCTGGTGTCGAAGGAGACGAGCAGGTAGCCCCCGCGCCCCGGAGGACCGGCGCCCCGACGCGGGCGCGCCGGTCCCCCGGGGCCCGGCTCAGGCCAGTCCGCGCCGGGCCACGGCGGGCGCCCGGTGGCCCGCGATGGACGCCACCATGTCCAGCACCTGCCGTGTCTCGGCCACCTCGTGGACGCGGTACACCTGCGCTCCGAGCCAGGCCGAGATGGCGGTCGTCGCCAGCGTCCCGAGCACCCGCTCCTTCACCGGCCGGTCCAGCGTCTCGCCCACGAAGTCCTTGTTGGACAGCGAGACGAGCACAGGCCAGCCCGTCTCCGTCATCTCGCCGAGCCGCCGGGTCGCCTCCAGGCTGTGGCGGGTGTTCTTCCCGAAGTCGTGGCCGGGGTCGATCATGATCCCGTCCCGCCGCACCCCGAGTCCCACCGCCCGCTCGGCCAGTCCGACGGTCACCCGCAGGATGTCGGCCATCACGTCCTCGTACGCGATCCGGTGCGGCCGGGTCCGCGGCTCCGCGCCGCCCGCGTGGGTGCAGACGAGCCCCGCGCCGTACCGTGCCGCGACCTCCGCGAGCCGCGGATCCACCCCGCCCCACGCGTCGTTGAGGACGTCCGCGCCGGCCTCGCAGACCGCCTCGCCGACGTCCGCGCGCCAGGTGTCGACGCTGATGACGACGTCCGGGTGCCGCCGCCGTACCTCCGCGACGAAACCGACCGTGCGACGCGCCTCCTCCTCGGCCGAGACCTCCTCGCCCGGACCCGCCTTCACCCCGCCGATGTCGATGATGGCGGCGCCCTCGGCCACCGCCTGCTCGACGCGGGCGAGAGCGGGCTCGTCGCGGAAGGTGGCGCCCTGGTCGTAGAAGGAATCCGGGGTCCGGTTCACGATCGCCATGATCACCGGCTCGTGCGGCCCGAATTCACGCCGTCCCAAGCGCAGCATCCCTTTTGTCCTCCCTCGCGTCCGTTCGCCTGCGACCCTAACTGTCGGTGGCGCATGGCACGATCGACCACGGGACGAAATCCACTTCGGGGAGAGGCGCGCTGGTGTTCTGGTTTTTGCTGATCGCGATGGTCGTGGTCGTCGCTGCGGTCACCCTCGCGGTGATCGGCGGGGGCGACAGCGAGGTGCTGCCCGAGGTGGCGCCCGAGCAGCTGGTCGACCCGCTGCCGGCGGCCCGCCCGGTCGACCGCGACGACGTCGAGGCGCTCCGGCTGCCGGTGACGGTGCGGGGGTACCGCATGGCCGACGTGGACGACGCCCTGGGACGCCTGGGCGCCGAGCTCGCGGAGCGGGACGCCCGGATCGCGGAGCTGGAGGCGGCGCTCGCGGCGGGCCCCGGCAGACCCGGCCCGGAGTCCGGTGGCCCCTCCCTCCGTAAGGACGAAGGCGAGGGCCGGTGACCGGCGAGGCCGTCCCCGGCCCCGACGGGCGTCTGCGCTGCCCCTGGGGCCTGTCGACCGAGGACTACGTCACGTACCACGACGAGGAGTGGGGACGCCCGGTCCACGGGGACGACGCGCTCTTCGAGCGGCTCTGCCTGGAGGCCTTCCAGTCCGGTCTCTCCTGGATCACGATCCTGCGCCGCCGCGAGGGCTTCCGGTGGGCCTTCGCCGGCTTCGAGATCGCCTCGGTCGCCCGGTTCGACGAGGCGGACCGGGAGCGGCTCCTCGCCGACGAGGGCATCATCCGCAACCGCGCGAAGATCGACGCGACGATGGCCAACGCGAAGGCGCTGACCGAGTGGGCCCCCGGCGAGCTGGACGGCCTCATCTGGTCGTACGCCCCGGACCCGGCGTCCCGCCCCGCGCCCCTGACGACCGCCGACGTCCCGGCGGTGACCGCCGAGTCGACGGCTCTGTCCAAGGCCCTGAAGAAGCGCGGACTGCGCTTCATCGGCCCGACGACGGCCTACGCCCTCATGCAGGCCTGCGGCCTCGTCGACGACCACCTGAAGAACTGCGTGAGCCGGGGCGCCCGCTAGGGGAGAGCGTCCCCCTGCGGGCGCCCCGGGTCGTGCCGGTGAGGGCGTCCGTCAGCGGCCGACGTACTTCGGCTTCTCCTTGGCCAGGAAGGCCTGGACCGCGATCGTGTGGTCCTCGGAGGCGCCCGCCGCCGTCTGGAGTTCGTCCTCCTTCTCCAGGGCCTCGGACAGCGAGTGGTCCGCGCCGTACGCCAGGGAGGCCTTCAGCGCCGCGTAGGCCACCGTCGGGCCCTCGGCCAGGGTGCGGGCGATCTTCCGGGCCTCCTCGGCCAGGTCGGCCGCCGGGACCAGCTTGTTCACGATGCCCAGCTCGTACGCCTCCTGGGCGCTGATCGAGCGCGGGAAGAGCAGCAGGTCGGAGGCGCGGCTCGCGCCGATCAGCCGGGGCAGCGTCCAGGACATCCCGGAGTCGGCGGTGAGCGCCACCCCCGCGAAGGAGGTGTTGAACGCGGCCGTCTCCGCGACCACCCGGTAGTCCGCCGCCAGCGCGAAGCCGAAGCCGGCGCCCGCCGCGACCCCGTTCACGCCCGCCACGACCGGCTTCTTCATGCCGGTCAGCGCCCTGACGATCGGGTTGTAGTGGTCCCGGACGGTGTTCATGGTCGCCTGCGAGCCGGTCTCCTTGTCCGACAGCAGCAGGCCCACGTGCTCCTTCAGGTCCTGGCCCACGCAGAAGGCCCGGTCGCCCGCCGCGGTGAGCAGTACCGCCCGTACGGCGGTGTCCGCGGCGGCGGCTTCCGCCGCGTCCCGCAGGGCGACCTTGGCCTCCACGTTCATCGCGTTCATGGCCTCGGGCCGGTTGAGCGTGATCGTGGCGAGTCCGTCGGTCACTTCGTACAGCACGGTGTCGGCCATCGGGGCTTCCCTTCGCGTCGTTGCGTCCCTGATGCGCTCAGCATGACGGAGATCACCCGACCCGCACATGTGACCTGCGTCAAAGCCCGGCGGCGAACGAGCGGCGAAGTATCGCAGGCCGATCGCCGAAATGGGCGGTTTTGCGGAAGCGCGTTGCGCAAGCGATGCAACCTGATGTTGGTCATCGGGTCCTGTGATGCGGGATAATGACCTGGAAGCAATGTGTTCGATGCCGGTGACGTGTGCTCCCGATCAGGGGCCGTCGGCTGACGAAGAGCTGGTTTCAGGAAGGGGAACAAGCATGGCGGCCATGAAGCCGCGGACGGGCGACGGCCCGCTCGAGGTGACCAAGGAGGGGCGGGGCATCGTCATGCGCGTTCCGCTCGAAGGCGGCGGTCGGCTTGTCGTCGAGCTGACGCCGGACGAGGCCGAAGCACTCGGCGACGCCCTGAAGCAGGTAGTCGGCTGACGCGACAAGCCAGGATTGTCCGCTCCTGCCCCGGCACGGTACCCACCGCGCCGGGGCAGGAGTGTTCCGGGGGTCGGTTCGAGGGGCAGGGCGGTACGACGGGCGGCGAGCCGTGCCGTCAGCCGCGCCGCACCGCGCAGAGCAGGCCGTCTCCCACGGGCAGCAGCGACGGAAGGAGCTCCTGGCTCTCCCGGACCGCCCGCAGGAGCTCCCGTATCCGCAGCACCTCGGCCGGCTGCGCCGCCGAGTCGACCGTGCGACCGTCCGCGAAGACGCCCTCGAAGCAGACCAGACCGCCCGGTCGCAGCAGGCGCAACGATTCAGCGAGGTAGTCCAGGAGCTCCAGCCGGTCACCGTCGCAGAAGACCAGGTCGTACCCGCCGTCCGCGAGCCGCGGCAGCACGTCCAGGGCGCGGCCGGGGATGAAGCGCGCCCGGTTCCCGGCGAATCCCGCCGCCCGGAAGGCCGTCTTCGCGAACTGCTGGCGCTCGGGCTCCAGGTCCACGGTCGTCAGCACGCCGTCCGGACGCATGCCGTGCAGCAGATAGATCCCGGACACGCCCGTTCCGGTACCGATTTCGGCCACCGCTTTCGCGTCCGCCGTCGCCGCCAGCAGGCGCAGAGCGGCGCCGGTGCCCGGTGACACCGAGGGCAGCCCTGTCTCCCGGGCCCGGTCACGGGCCCAGCGCAGCGCTTCGTCCTCGGCGACAAAGGCGTCGGCGAACGCCCAGCTCGTCTGCCGGTTGGCGGTAATGGCCCTCTCCTGTCCCCGTAGTTGGCGCAACGGTGACTGTATCCGCTGCGCACGGGAACCCGCAGATGGGACCGCGCGTTCACCAGGGCAGGACGTCGATGAGGGCGGCGGGTGACCGGTCCCCAAATTCGCGTAAAGATTCTTATCCGGAGCTAACGGGCGAGGTGGCTATGGTAGGGGCTCCACTGGACACCACCAGAGCCGACAGGGGAGGTGCGGCTGCGCCTGTGGATCGGGGAGGAGTGCTTCGGCGTCTTCTCAGGTCGGCGGGTGAGCCGAAATCCGTGACCGACACCGCTGACCGAATCCACACCGCAGACTCCGCTCCCACCACCGCGACCTTCGCATCGGATGCGGAATCGCAGGCGTGGACTCCGCCCACCTGGGAGGAGATCGTCAGCACGCACAGCGGCCGCGTGTACCGCCTCGCCTACCGGCTGACCGGCAACCAGCACGACGCCGAGGACCTCACGCAGGAGGTCTTCGTCCGCGTCTTCCGCTCGCTGTCGACGTACACGCCGGGCACGTTCGAGGGCTGGCTGCACCGCATCACCACCAACCTCTTCCTCGACATGGTCCGCCGCAAGCAGCGGATCCGTTTCGACGCCCTCGGCGACGACGCGGCCGAGCGGCTGCCCAGCCGCGAGCCCTCCCCGCAGCAGGCGTTCAACGACACGCACTTCGACGCCGACGTCCAGCAGGCCCTCGACACCCTCGCGCCCGAGTTCCGTGCCGCGGTCGTCCTCTGTGACATCGAAGGACTCTCGTACGAGGAGATCGCCGCCACGCTCGGCGTGAAGCTCGGTACGGTCCGCAGCCGAATCCACCGGGGCCGCTCGCACCTGCGCAAGGCGCTCAAGCACCGGTCCCCCGAGGCCCGGGCGGAGCGTGCCCTGGCCACCGTCGGATGGGAGGGCGGAACGGCGTGAGCAACAGTCCTGCCGGCCCGACCCCCGCGGAGCAGCACCTCGGGGACCGGCTCGCCGCGCTGGTCGACGGGGAGCTCGGCCACGACGCCCGCGAGCGGGTTCTCGCGCACCTCGCGACCTGTGCCAAATGCAAGGCGGAGGCCGACGCCCAGCGCCGGCTGAAGAGCGTCTTCGCCTCCACCGCACCCCCTCCGCCCTCGGAGGGGCTCCTCGCGCGCCTTCAGGGGCTGCCCGGGGGCCCTCCGGGGGGTGACGACCGTCGGGGGGGACCCTTCGACGAGATCTTCGCCCTGGGCGGCTCAGGCGGTCCCGTCGGCCCCGGCCCGGGCGTCGGCGGTCTCGGCGACCTCGGCGGAGTGAAGTCGGACGGCTTCGCGACGGCCGGGGCGGTCTCCCCGCACTCCGGATTCCGTATCCACGCCGTCGGGGGCCGGCCCGACCACGACCGCTCGTCCTGGCGGGGCCGGCGCTTCGGTATCGCGGCCGCCAGTGCCGTCTCGTTCGCCGCGATAGCGCTGGGCGGTGCCCTTCCGCTGGAGACGACACCGAACGTCGGCGCGCGCGGCGAGGGCACGGGTACGAACGTCACCCCGCTGAGGGCCCCCGCCTCCGGCGGCCCCTCCCTCACGGGCTCGCTCTCCGGCAACGGCTCGGGCAGCGGATCCGGTACGGGTACGACCGTGGGCACGGCCTCCGGCCGCGGCGGGCGTACGGCGGAGCGGGCGGCCGCCGACTCCTCGACCAGGCGCATCGGCTTCGGCTCGGCCACGGGACCGGTGTCCGCCGGACCCCTGCTGCCGGGCGGTGCGACGCCCACGGAGACCGTCGGTCTCCAGGGGACGTCCGCGCCGTCCGTGCTGGAGCTCTCCCCGTTCGTCCGGCCCACGGGACCGGCCCTGCGCCTGGCGTTCACGTCCGGGTTCGACGCGCTGAGCGGCCCGGGTGTCACCCCGGCCCCGACCCCGCTCGGCGCCCCGAGTCCGACGGCGACACCGCTCACCTCCCACCGCTGACCCCGGACCTGGTTGAATCCAGGGCACGAGTGCCCGCCGCGAGGCGGGCACGGACAGGCCAGCTGTTGCGGGGAGAGCATGAACGACGGGAAGCCGACCGGCCAGAAGCCGAAGTGGTGGAGCCGGCCGACGAGTACACCGCCGGCGGCCATACCGGAACCGGCGGCGCCGGTCGCGGACGAGGGCGACTTCACCCTCGCCGCCCCCGCGACGCCGGAGCCCCCGGCCACGGAGCCCGCGACGCGGGAGCCCGCCGCCACGGGGGCCCCGGCCCAGGAGACCGCCGCCATGGAGGTCCCGGCCACGGAGCCCGCCGCCACGGAGCCCGCGACGCGGGAGCCCGCCGCCACGGGGGCCCCGGCCACGGAGCCCGCCGCCATGGAGGCCCCGGCCCAAGAGCCCGCCGCCATGGAGGTCCCGGCCACGGAGCCCGCCGCCATGGAGGTCCCGGCCCAGGAGACCGCCGGCCCGGAGGTCCCGGCTGCCGGGACCGCGACCCCGGAGGTCCCGGCCCAGGCCGCCGTCGTGCCGGAGGCCGCGCACGCTGCCGTACCCGTACCCCAGCAGGCGTCGGCCGGGCTTCAGGACCGGGCCGAGGTTCCGGTCGGGGGGCAGCCGCAGCCGCAGCCGTTGCACGAGCCCGACGAGTACCGGACCCCGCCGTACGGCGGGCCCGGGCCCTGGGCCCCCGCCCCGCCCGTGCAGCGGCCCGTGGCGACTCCGGCCCACGACGTCCCCGTACCGCATCAGCAGCAGACCACCCCGCAGCCGGTCCCGACCCCGCCCGCCCAGTGGGTGCAGTACGACCCGTGGGGAGCACCCGGCGCCCCGGTCGCCCCGCTGACCGTCAGCTCCGTGCCGCCCGTCAAGAGCCCCCGCTCCCGCCGTGGGCGCGCGCTCGTGGCGGCGCTCGTCCTCGCGCTCATCACCGGCGTCGTCGGCGGCGCGGTCGGCGCGTACGTCGAGCGGAACGGCGGCATCACGACCGTCGAGCTGCCCCAGGCCGGCGCCGAGGACGCCGGGCGGGCCCCCGGCAGCGTCGCGGGGATCGCCGCCAGCGCCCTGCCGAGCGTGGTCACCCTCCACGTCAGCGGCGCGGGCTCCTCCGGCACCGGAACGGGCTTCGTCCTGGACACCCAGGGGCACATCCTCACCAACAACCACGTGGTCGACGCGGCCGCCTCCTCTGGCGAGATCACCGTCACCTTCAGCAGCGGCGAGACCGCCGACGCCAAGCTGGTAGGCCGGGACAGCGGCTACGACCTCGCCGTCGTCAAGGTCACCGGCGTCTCGGGCCTCAAGCCCCTGCCGCTCGGCAACTCGGACAACGTCCGCGTCGGCGACCCCGTCGTCGCCATCGGCGCCCCCTTCGACCTCCAGAACACCGTCACCTCCGGCATCATCAGCGCCAAGGAGCGCCCCATCACGGCGGGCGGCGAGAAGGGTGACGGCAGCGACGTCAGCTATGTCGACGCCCTCCAGACCGACGCCCCGATAAACCCGGGCAATTCGGGCGGTCCGCTGGTCGACTCCAAGGCCCGCGTCATCGGCATCAACAGCGCGATCCGTGCGGCCGGTGACGGTTCGGGCGGCGACAGCGGCGCCCAGTCCGGTTCCATCGGCCTCGGCTTCGCCATCCCGATCAACCAGGGCAAGCGGGTCGCCGAAGAGCTCATCAACACCGGCAAGGCCACCCACCCCGTCATCGGTGTGAGCCTCGACATGCAGTTCAACGGCGACGGCGCCCGCGTCGGGGAGAAGGGCAAGGACGGCTCCGCCTCGGTCACCCCCGGCGGCCCGGCCGCCAAGGCCGGCGTCCGCGCCGGTGACGTCATCACGAAGGTCGACGGCCAGCGGGTCCACAGCGGCGAGGAGCTGATCGTGAAGATCCGCGCCCACCGCCCCGGCGACCGGCTGGAGCTCACGCTCCTGCGCGGTGGCAAAGAACAGACCAAGACGTTGACGCTCGGTTCCTCGCAGGGCGACTGAACGCCATGTGGGGGACACCGCAAGGTACCCGCCCGGCAGTTTCGGCGGGTACCGTGGAGCGGGCCCCGGACCCCGTGTAAGGAGCAGCAAAGGTGTTCAACGACATCGGCATACTCGAGCTCGTGACGCTCGTGGTCCTCGCCGTACTCGTTTTCGGCCCGGACAAGCTGCCGAAGGTCATCCAGGACGTCTCGCGCTTCATCCGGAAGATCCGTGAGTTCTCCGAGAGCGCGAAGCAGGACATCCGCTCGGAGCTGGGGCCGGAGTTCAAGGACTTCGAGTTCGAGGACCTCAATCCCAAGACGTTCCTGCGCAAGCAGCTGGACGGCAACGAGGACCTCAAGGAGCTGAAGGAGCTGCGCAGCAGCTTCGACCTCAAGAAGGAGATGAACGAGGTCGCGGACGCGGTGAACGGGCGCGAGCCGGAGCCGTCCGCCGCCCCCGCATCGGTCCCCGCGGTGGTCAACGGGTCGTCGCCGGACCTGCTGAAGAAGCAGGACAAGCCGGGCACCGACGAGCGGCCGCCGTACGACTCCGACGCGACCTGACGACCTGGGCTGACACGTCCTGACGCCAACCGGTGGATATCCTCCCTCTGTTGTCCGCCGACGCGGGCACGACGGATCGAGGAGGCGGCCGAGATGGAGACGACGAGTCGGGTGGAGGGAGTGCCCGCAGCCCGGCGTACGGCCGAAGGCTTTCTGCGCGCACCCTTCACCTGGTACGGACTCGACGACGCGTTCACCGGACCGCGCTGGCTGATGCAGGTCGGCACGGCGGCGGACGGGACCGTCCAGCACGGTTCGATGGGCCACGGGGACGAGCCGTCCATAAAGTCCGACGCGAGCGGGGCCGAGAAGGAGCGCTTCGCCGTCGTCGTGACGGTCGCGGCGAGCCCGGTGCGCAGGTCGGCGGACGGTACGGGGGTGCTGGACGCGACCACGGTCGCCTCCGCGGCCTGGCTGGCCGGCTCGGGGCTCCTGGCGTACACCTGGCCCGCGCAGCTGGACCACGCGCTGCGGGACGACTGGCTGGACCAGCAGACGGAGACGGCGTTCGAGCTCGCGGACGACCTCGAGGGACCGGAGTGGTCGACGCTGTCGCTGCCGGTGGACGGGGTGCCGGTGCCGTTCCACTACCGGGAGTCGGAGTTCGGCTGGGTGCTGGCCGGCTCCGCGGGTGAGGTGCACATCGGGGCGTACGGGCGTGGCATGAGCGCGTACGGACTGGGGTTCGCGGGGGTCAAGGACCTGGACGCGTACGCGTAGGTACCGGGCATGACGAAGGGGCGCCGCTCGATGTGAGCGGCGCCCCTTCGGCCTTCAGAACTTGTTGCGCGGGGTGATGCCCAGGCTCATGCCCGAGAGGCCCCTGGCGCGGCCGCCGAGCTTCCCGGCGATGGCGCGGAGCGCCGCGCCCGCGGGGGAGTCCGGGTCGCTCAGGACCACCGGCTTGCCCTCGTCGCCGCCCTCGCGCAGACGGACGTCGATCGGGATGGAGCCCAGGACCGGCACCGTGGCGCCCGTGGTCTTCGTCAGGCCGTCCGCGACCTTCTGGCCGCCGCCCGAACCGAAGACGTCGACCATCTCGTCGCAGTGCGGGCACGGCAGGCCCGACATGTTCTCGACGACGCCGACGATCTTCTGGTGCGTCTGGACGGCGATCGAGCCGGCCCGCTCGGCGACCTCGGCCGCCGCCTGCTGCGGGGTCGTGACGACGAGGATCTCGGCGTTCGGCACGAGCTGCGCCACGGAGATCGCGATGTCGCCCGTGCCCGGCGGCAGGTCGAGGAGCAGGACGTCCAGGTCGCCCCAGTACACGTCCGCGAGGAACTGCTGCAGTGCGCGGTGAAGCATCGGGCCGCGCCACACCACGGGGGCGTTGCCCGGGGTGAACATGCCGATGGAGATGACCTTCACGCCGTTCGCCGACGGCGGCATGATCATGTTCTCGACCTGGGTCGGCCGGCCGTCCGCGCCCAGCATGCGGGGCACCGAGTGGCCGTAGATGTCGGCGTCGACGACACCGACCTTCAGACCGTCCGCGGCCATCGCCGCGGCCAGGTTCACGGTCACGGAGGACTTGCCGACGCCACCCTTGCCGGAGGCGACCGCGTACACCCGGGTCAGCGAGCCGGGCTTGGCGAACGGGACCTCACGCTCGGCCGTCGTGCCCCGCAGGGCCGAGGCCAGCTCCTTGCGCTGCTCGTCGCTCATCACGTCCAGCGTGACGTCGACGCCGGTGACGCCCTCCACCCCCGCGACCGCGTCCGTGACGCGCTGCGTGATCGTGTCGCGCATCGGGCAGCCGGAGACGGTGAGATAGACCGTGACGGCAACCCTGCCGTCGGATCCGATCTCCACCGACTTGACCATGCCGAGCTCGGTGATCGGTTTGTTGATCTCGGGGTCGTTCACCGTCGCCAGCGCTTCGCGCACCGCGTCTTCCGTAGCCATACGGAGATGGTACGGCGCGGACCACCGGCGCCGGAAAGTCTGTCAGCGGTCGGGTACGTCACTTCCGCGATCGCCGGCGGAGGGGAATAGATCGCGAGGACCGCGGTGGCCGTCGCTCCGCTCCTCCATCTCCTTGATCAGATCCTGGAGCTCCGAGCGGATCCAGTCACGGGTCGCGACCTCCCCCAGACCCATCCGCAGCGCCGCGATCTCCCGGGTCAGGTACTCGGTGTCGGCGATGGACCGCTCGTTCTGCTTGCGGTCCTGTTCGAGATTGACCCGGTCCCGGTCGTCCTGGCGGTTCTGCGCGAGGAGGATCAGCGGGGCCGCGTACGAGGCCTGGAGCGACAGGGCGAGCGTCAGGAAGATGAACGGGTACTCGTCGAACTTCAGCGACGACGGCGCGAAGATGTTCCACAGCACCCAGACGATGATGGTGATCGTCATCCAGACGATGAACCGGCCCGTGCCCAGGAAGCGCGCGATCCGCTCCGAGACCCGGCCGAAGGCCTCCGGGTCGTACTCCGGAAGGAACCTGGGCCGCCGCTCGCGCGGGAGGTCGAGCCGGATCCGCGGCAGGGAGCGCTCCCGCTCCCGCTCTCGCTCCTGCGCGCGCTCAGCCCCCATCCGCGGCCTCCTCGCCGTGGAACTCGGTCTCCCGCCAGTCCTCCGGCAGCAGATGGTCGAGCACGTCGTCGACGGTGACCGCGCCGAGCAGCGATCCGCTCTCGTCCACCACCGGCGCCGCGACCATGTTGTACGCGGCGAGGTAGCTGGCGACACCGGGCAGCGGGGTGTCCGGTGCCAGCGGCGGCAGATCGCTGTCGGCCAGGGAGCTGACCAGGGTGAACGGCGGATCGCGCAGCAACCGCTGGAAGTGGACCGTGCCCAGGTACTTGCCCGTCGGCGTCTCGTCCGGCGGCCGGCACACGTACACCTGCGCCGCCAGTGCCGGGGAGAGGTCCTGCTGCCGTACGCGGGCCAGGGCGTCCGCCACCGTGGCGTCCGGCCGCAGCACGATCGGCTCCGTGGTCATCAGACCGCCCGCCGTCCGTTCCTCGTACGCCAGCAGCCGGCGGACGTCCGCCGCGTCGTCGGGCCGCATCAGAGCGAGCAGCCGCTCCTTGTCCTCCTCCGGCAGCTCGGAGAGCAGGTCGGCGGCGTCGTCCGGGTCCATCGCCTCCAGGACGTCCGCGGCGCGCTCCTCCTTGAGCTTGCCGAGGATCTCGATCTGGTCGTCGTCCGGCAGCTCCTCCAGGACGTCGGCGAGCCGGTCGTCGTCCAGGGCGGCGGCGACCTCCGCGCGCCGCTTGGGGGAGAGGTGGTGCAGCACGTTGGCCAGGTCGGCGGGGCGCAGCCGCTCGAAGGTGGCGACCAGGTTCTCCGCGCCCTGACCCTCCTCCTCCAGGGAGAAGCCGGTCACGGCGGACCACTCCACGGTCAGCGTCTCGCCCTTGCGGCGCAGCGCACCGGGCTTGCCGCGCCGCACGAAGACCTTGTCGATCTCCCACTCACGGCGGGCGGGGAGCTGCTGGATGGCCACGTCGAGCACGGTGACGTCCTCGTCCGTGCCGACGATCCGCACCCGGCGGTCGAGGAGTTCGCCGAGGACGAGCCGCTCGGTGGGCCGCTGCTCGAAGCGGCGCATGTTGACCACGCCCGTGGTGATGACCTGGCCGGACTCGACGCCCGTGATCCGGGTCATGGGGACGAAGACCCGGCGGCGGCTGAGCACCTCCACGACCATGCCGAGCAGCCGGGGCGGACGGCGGCCCACCCGGAGCATCGCGACGAGGTCGCTGACCCGCCCCACCTGGTCGCCGTTGGGGTCGAAGACGGGCACACCGGCGAGGTGCGAGACGAAGATCCGAGGGGCGCCTGCCGCCATCCCACGCGCCTCCTCGGTGCCGCTCGATTCGGGTCATTGCTGAGGTATGCCGGGTTCAGGCTAGCCCGTGCCCATCCGTGGCGCCCCGGCAGAGCGCCCGTACGGCTGCCTGCGGCGACGGCGCGCGGCCCGGGTACGCTGCGGTCTGCCGTTTCTCCCACCCCCGACGACGAGAGGCAGCGCAGGTGCCCTTTCTCCCCACCGCCGCGCGCGTCCCCGCGGCGCGCATCCGTAGGGCCGTCCTGCCGCTGGCGCTCTGCGCCGGCCTCGCGGCCGGACTGACCGGCTGCGCGGACGACCCCGACGAGGGGACGAACGGGGTCGGGAAGCTGGCTCCGGACGCGATCGAGGAGAAGGCGCAGTCGGCGGCGGACGCGGCGAAGGCCGTCCGGCTCGCAGGGACGCTGGTCAGCAAGGGCGGCACGTTCAAGCTGAACATGCGCCTCAAGGACGACGGCGCGTCAGGCTCGGTCGTGACGAAGAACAGCACGTTCGAGCTGCTGCGGATCGGCGACGCGCTCTACATGAAGGCCGACGCGGCGTTCTGGACGCACGGCGAGGGCGGCGGCTCAGGCGACGGCGGGGGCCAGGGGTCCGGGACTCCTTCGGAGGCCGACAGCGAGGCCGCCGACAAGCTCCAGGACAAGTACGTCAAGGTGCCGCAGGACGACCCCTCGTACAAGCAGCTCCGCGGCTTCACCGACATGGACCTGCTCCTGGACGGCCTGATCGGCCTGCACGGGCAGGTCGTGAAGGGCGACCGCGACAAGATCGGCGGCATCCGTACGGTCAAGGTCAAGGGCGGCGAGGACGGCGAGGGCGGCACGCTGGACGTCGCCCTGGAGGGGACCCCGTTCCCGCTCCAGTTCGCGCGCGGCGGCGGAGCGGGCGTGGTGGTCCTGTCCGAGTGGGACAAGGACTTCCCGCTGGAGGCCCCGGCCCCCGGCCAGACGCTGGACTACGGCAAGCAGCTGCCGCGTACCTGACCTCCGGACCGCGGCCTCGGGGTCGGCGCCTGCGGCGCCGGTCCCGGGTCAGCGCCTGCGGCGCTTGAGCAGCAGGCGCGGGAGAGCCGCGGGCGCCGGGCGGCGCGTGAGCGCGTCCGAGGGCTGCGGGACCGCCGCGAGCGAACCGGTCGGCAGGTCCGTCGTCGAGGCCAGCGGGGCCAGCCGGAGCACGCGGCACTCCCGGGCCCAGCGCTCCGGCATCGCCTCGCCGTCCGTCGCGTTCAGGCGCTTGCCCTTCAGCTCGGCGACCGCCGCGTCCCACTCCTCCGTACCGGGAGCCAGTTCGCTCACCGCGGCCGTCCAGGCGACGACGCGGCCGCCCTTGTCCTTGCTGCGGACCGTGACCTCGGCCGTCGAGCCCGCGACGAGCCCCGGGAGCGGCTGCTCGCCCGGACCGTCACCGACGACGTGCGCCGCGCCCTCGTGCCAGACGTGCCAGAGCGCGCGGGCGGCGGGGGCGTCGCCCTGGGTCCCCCGGACCCAGATGAGGCCGGACTTCTTCGTGGCCTCCTCGACGAGGGCGGGGCCGAGCAGCGTGTCTGTCATGCCCCGCAGCCTATCGAGACCCGGCCGGCGCGCCGCCTAGAGCCAGCCGTTGCGCTTGAGGGTGCGGTGGATGGCGAAACAGATCGCCGTGATGCCGACGAGCACCATCGGGTAGCCGTACTTCCACTCCAGCTCGGGCATGTGCTCGAAGTTCATGCCGTACACACCGCAGACCGCCGTCGGGACGGCGATGATGGCCGCCCAGGAGGTGATCTTGCGCATGTCCTCGTTCTGCGTGACGGTCGCCTGCGCCAGGTTGGCCTGGAGGATCGAGTTGAGCAGCTCGTCGAAGGCGACGACCTGCTCCTGCACGCGCGCGAGGTGGTCGGCGACATCGCGGAAGTACTTCTGGATGTCCGGGTCCACCAGCCGCATCGGGCGCTCGCTCAGCAGGGCCATCGGGCGCAGCAGCGGGGTGACGGCCCGCTTGAACTCCAGTACCTCGCGCTTGAGCTGGTAGATGCGCCCGGTGTCCGTGCCGCGCGTGGAGCCCTTCGCCGGGGGCGAGAAGACGTCGATCTCGATCTGGTCGATGTCGAGTTCGACGGCGTCGGCGACCGCGATGTAGCCGTCGACGACATGGTCGGCGATCGCGTGCAGCACGGCCGAGGGGCCCTTGCTCAGCAGCTCCGGCTCGCCCTGGAGGCGGTGGCGGAGGTTGCGCAGCGAGCCCTGCCCGCCGTGCCGGACGGTGATGACGAAGTCGGGGCCGGTGAAGCACATCACCTCGCCGGTCTCGACGACCTCGCTGGTGGCGGTGAGCTCGGCGTGCTCGACGTAGTGGATCGTCTTGAAGACGGTGAAGATGGTGTCGTCGTACCGCTCCAGCTTCGGCCGCTGGTGGGCGTGGACGGCGTCCTCGACGGCGAGCGGGTGGAGCCCGAACTCGGCTGCGATACCGGCGAATTCGGCCTCGGTCGGCTCGTGCAGACCGATCCAGGCGAAGCCCCCGCTCTCCCGCACCTGGCGCATCGCGCCGCGCGGCGTGAGGCAGGCGCGGTCGTCGACGCGCCGCCCGTCGCGGTAGACCGCACAGTCGACGACCGCGCTGGAGGCGGACGGGTCGCGGGTCGCGTCGTAGTTCGCGTACGGCGAGGCGCCGCCGGCGATGGGCTTGCGCAGCGAGGTGCGCAGGGAGGGGCGGACCGCGGCACGCAGGTCACGGATCATCGACATTTGGCATGCTCCTTCACGGAGAAGCCGTCGGCGAGGCGTGGCACAGCCCGGAATGGGGACGTGGAGCTACGTCGTCCACAAAGCGGGCGGCACCGCGGAACCGCGGTGACGGCGTTCGCTACAGACAGGCAAAGGCGAAGTGCTCTTCCGTCGTGCGAGATGCCGGGTGACGGTGGGCGGACCGGATGCGGAAGGCCTCAGATCACCGGGAGGAACGCACCGGGCTCGGGTGCGGGGGCGGAAGAGCGGTTGGTACTGCCCGATCGACTTCGATCCACGCAGCCCCACCTCCTCCGGCCGGTCCCCCTTGGGGGATGACGAGTTGGTCGGGAGTACCGACCAGCGGCCAAGACTATCAGCCGACAGAGGGTCAATCCCTTTCATTGCCCGTTTCCCATGCGCTTTATGCTCACCGCATGGGAGAAGTTCTTGCTCTGGTCGAGGCCCGGCTGCGTTCGGCGCTCGGCGAACCGGACGCGCGCGCCGCGGTGACGTTTCTCGGCACGGACCGGATCGAGGTGCTCCGCTTCATCGACGGCGACGTCGTGAGGTACGCGACCCTCGGGATGTCGGCGCAACCGATGACCGACCCGACGGCCGCGCTCGCCGATCCTGTGAAGGGTCCGCGCGCGGAGCTGGTGCTCTCGGTACGGGCCGGGCTCGCCGAGACCGACAAGGTGCTGCGCCCGCTCGCCGTGCTCGCGTCGACCCCGCAGGTCGAGGGTGTCGTCGTGGCCGCCGGTGCCTCGCTCGACGTGGGTGAACCCCTCTGGCCCGGGGCCCCGTTCAGCTCGGTGCTCGTCGCGGAGCCGGGCGGTCTGGTGGAGGACCTGGACCTCGACGACCCGATGGATCCGGTCCGGTTCCTGCCGCTGCTGCCGATGACGTCCAACGAGGCCGCGTGGAAGCGGGTGCACGGCGCGGACGCGCTCCAGGAGCGCTGGCTGGCGAACGGCACGGACCTGCGTGACCCGCTCCGGCGCTCGGTGACGCTGGACTGACCGGCCGGGCCCGTGCTGTGGGACATGCCTGCGCGGCCCGAGGTGCCGGAGTGACGGGTGCGCTGTGGTGTGAATCACTCGGGGTGAACTGGTCGGTCCGGACGGGTGATCGTCCTTGACGCGGGCGCGGCGGGGTAGGACCGTTGGGCCCTATGAGGGGCGAACCCAGTTGCCCGAAGTGCGGTGGCCGGGTCAGGGCGCCCGGTCTTTTTGCCGATTCTTGGCAGTGTGACGTGCATGGTTCGGTGCACCCGCTGCAGCCCGTGATCCCGCCCAGCGTCGAGGCCCTCGGTGTGGTGGTGCACCGGGCTCAGGTGCCGGTCTGGATGCCGTGGCCCCTGCCGGTCGGCTGGCTCTTCACCGGGGTCGCGTACGCCGGTGACGATCGCAGCGGGGGCCGCGCGACCGCCGTCGCCTGTTCGGGTCCCGGGCCGTTGGGCGGGATCGGTGAGCTGCTGCTCGTGGCGGAGGAGCTGGGCGTCGGACTCGGAGCGCGGTACGCGGGGATCGACGGACCCGACCCCGGTGCGGGGATGGCCATCGACAAGCCCGCCCAGACCAAGGTGCTCGCGGCGGGGCGGCCGACGCCCCTGTGGCACGTGACCGGGACCCCGCAGGACCGTGCGGTCTTCGCGGGGGAGGCGCGCGGCCTGTGGCTGTGGGCGATCGTCTGGCCGGAGCAGTCGGGGCTGCTGATGTATGACGAGCTGGTGCTGACGGACCTGAGGGACGCGGGCGCCGAGGTGGAACTGCTGCCCTGCGGGGCGCTGACGCCGCGTCTGCTGACGTAGGCGGGGCGCCGGGTCCGGGGGCGCGGCGGCCCGGGCGCCGGGTCCGGGGGCGCGGCGGCCCGGGCGCCGGGTCCGGGCGCGGGGCGCGGGCGGGCCGGTGTGCGCGATGCGCCCGTTATGCTGGAGCGTCCCCTTCGCCCCCCCCGAGCCCTGGAGTACCGCGTCGTGCGCATCGACCTGCACACCCACTCCACGGCGTCGGACGGTACGGACACCCCGGTGGAGCTCGTCCGCAACGCGGCCGGCGCCGGGCTGGACGTCGTCGCCCTCACCGACCACGACACCACGCGCGGGTACGCGGACGCGATCGCGGCGCTGCCCGAAGGTCTGACGCTCGTCACCGGCATGGAGCTGTCCTGCCGCGTGGACGGGGTCGGTCTGCACATGCTCGCGTACCTCTTCGACCCCGAGGAGCCGGAGCTGGCCGCCGAGCGCGAACTGGTCCGGGACGACCGCGTGCCGCGCGCGCGGGCGATGGTCGGCAAGCTCCAGGAGCTCGGCGTCCCGGTCACGTGGGAGCAGGTCGCCCGGATCGCGGGGGACGGCTCGGTGGGCCGCCCGCACGTGGCGGAGGCGCTGGTCGAACTCGGCGTCGTACGGGATGTGTCCGGGGCGTTCACGCCGGAGTGGCTGGCCGACGGCGGCCGGGCGTACGTGCGGAAGCACGAGCTCGACCCGTTCGACGCGGTCCGGCTGGTCAAGGCGGCCGGCGGGGTCACGGTCTTCGCGCACCCGGCGGCGGTCAAGCGGGGCGAGGTCGTCCCGGAGTCCGCGATCGCGCGGCTCGCCGAGGCGGGCCTCGACGGCATCGAGGTCGACCACATGGACCACGACGAGCCGACGCGGGCGCGGCTGCGGGGGCTGGCCAAGGAGCTCGGGCTGCTGGCCACGGGGTCCAGCGACTACCACGGCAGCCGGAAGACGTGCGGGCTCGGCGAGTACATGACGGACCCCGAGATCTACGGCGAGATCACCCGCCGGGCCACGGGAGCCTTCCCGGTCCCCGGCGCCGGCGGACAGCACCGCTAGCCGCACCGCACCGGCAACCGCTCCCGCACACCCCGGTCTCGAAGGGGCCCCTCCCAGGACATCCGGCCCCCGGCGCGCGCCGAGCCGGCGCAGCGTCTCGGCGCGCGCCCGCCCGGCCGGATCCCGAGGCTCCCGGACGAACGCCGACGGCGCTCCCGGGGAGGGTCACGTCCGCCTGGAGCCCCCGGCGTGCTCCAGCGGCCCCGGCACCTCCCGTAGGGGGCCGGCCGCCGGCCGTCGCGTGGGCCCGTCGCTCCCGGTGCGTGCGGCAGCCCCACCACCCATCACCCACTCGT
This sequence comes from Streptomyces sp. NPDC127129, assembly GCF_042671585.1. Lineage (NCBI taxonomy): Bacteria > Bacillati > Actinomycetota > Actinomycetes > Kitasatosporales > Streptomycetaceae > Streptomyces > Streptomyces sp. NPDC127129. The sequence continues at coordinate 143,188 of NZ_JBHXTV010000016.1, read as the reverse complement.
ACACCCCATCACGCAAGGCACACCGTGTTCGACGTCGCCGTTTTCGGCTCGCTGTTTCTGACCCTTTTTGTGATCATGGATCCGCCCGGGATCACCCCGATCTTCCTCGCCCTCACCTCAGGCCGCCCCGCCAAGGTGCAGCGGCGCATGGCCTGGCAGGCCGTTGCCGTCGCCTTCGGGGTCATCACCGTCTTCGGGATCCTCGGGCAGCAGATCCTCACCTATCTCCACGTCTCCGTACCCGCCCTGATGATCGCCGGCGGTCTGCTCCTCCTGCTCATCGCGCTCGACCTCCTCACCGGCAAGACCGACGAGCCCAAGCAGACCAAGGACGTCAACGTCGCCCTCGTCCCCCTCGGCATGCCCCTCCTCGCCGGGCCCGGTGCGATCGTGTCCGTGATCCTCGCCGTGCAGCACGCCGACGGCGTCGGCGCGCAGGTCTCCGTCTGGGCCGCCATCGTCGCCATGCACGTCGTCCTCTGGCTGACCATGCGCTATTCGCTGCTGATCATCCGGGTCATCAAGGACGGCGGCGTCGTGCTCGTGACCCGGCTCGCCGGCATGATGCTCTCCGCCATCGCCGTGCAGCAGATCATCAACGGCGTCACCCAGGTCATCCAGGGGGCGTGACCCGCGCGGCCCCGGACGCCACTGCGCCCCCGTACGGATTCCGTGTCCACGGAGTCCGTGCGGGGGCGCGGTGCGTCTCAGCGGTGCCTGTTATGAGGCCGAGGTCTCGGCCGGGCGGATCCAGATGCGCTGGCCGATCGAGGCGGCCTGCTGCACGATCCGGTTGACGGAGGCGGCGTCCACGACGGTCCGGTCGACGGGCGTGCCGTCGATGTCGTCGAGTCGCAGGATTTCGAAGCGCATGGGCTTCTCCCTTCGTCTGGAGTTGATCCTCCTGTTGGAGAACTGTGTTGCGTGCTACATGGACATCCAACGGGATGCACCCTGCAAACATTCCCTACGCTAAGGAAATTTTTTGGATGGCTAACTACTAAGCGGTAGGGGACATTGGCGGGAACCGCGCGACCGGCGCAGAATGAGGCCCGTATGAACGACGCCGAGCTTTCCCCCACGCCGTCCGGTGACCCCGTCCACGAGCTGCGCGACCGCCTGGAGCACACCAATGAGCTCCTCCGGCGGATGCTGGCCGAGGTGGCGAAGACCCCCTCGACCCATGCCATCTTCGTCGACGCCGGTTACGTCTACGCTTCGGCCGGGTTGCTGGTGGCGGGCACCGAGGACCGGCGCTCCTTCGACCTCGACGCCGAAGGACTCATCGAGGCCTTCATCGACAAGGCCCGCACGATCTTCGCCGACAGCCGGCTGCTGCGGGTCTACTGGTACGACGGAGCCCGGCGCCGCATCCACACACCCGAGCAGCAGGCCATCGCCGAACTTCCCGACGTCAAGGTCCGGCTCGGCAACCTCAACGCCAACAACCAGCAGAAGGGCGTCGACTCCCTCATCCGCTCCGACCTGGAGTCCCTCGCCCGGCACCGCGCCATCAGCGACGCCGCCCTCGTCGGCGGCGACGAGGACCTCGTCCCCGCCGTCGAGGCCGCGCAGGGCTACGGGGCCCGCGTCCACCTCTGGGGCATCGAGGCCGCCGAGGGGCGCAACCAGGCCGAACCGCTGCTCTGGGAGGTCGACAGCCGCCGCACCTTCGACCTCGACTTCTGCCGCCCGTACGTCAGCCGACGGCCCGTCACGACGTACGAGAACGAGGGCGAGCCCCCGCCCTCCCGCGAGGAGGTCCGTTTCGTCGGGGCCCAGATCGCCGCGGTCTGGCTCGCCGAACGGGGTGGCGACGCGATGGCCGAGCTGCTGCCGGGACACCCGTACCTGCCGGGACCCGTCGACCAGGACCTGCTCATCGAGGCCGAGAAACTCCTCAGCCGCTCCCTCCGCGGCCACGCCGCGCTGCGCAGAGCGCTGCGCGACGGCTTCTGGCAGCACCTGCAGACCCAGCTCCAGCCGCGGTACCAGGCCTGATCCGAAAGGCAGGCCCCAGGTCGTCTCCGGAAAGCCTCGCCTGGCTCAGCCGACCGCTCCGGCCGCGGTCGCGTCCACGTGGGCCCAGAACGCCGCCAGACGCGCCGCCAGCTCCTCCGGGTGCGAGACGTTGGGGGAGTGGCCCGCGCCCGCGACCACCGTGTGGTGCGCGCCCACGCTCGTCGCCGCCGCGGCAAGGCCCGGCACCGGCCAGACCATCTCCTCCGCGCCGTACGCGATGTGCACCGGCAGCGCCAGCGCGGCGAGCCGTGCCGTACCGTCCGGGTCTCGCAGCAACAGGCGCCCCGCGCCCGCCAGTTGGGCGATCCTGGTGCCCATCCAGCGGCGCCGCAGGAACCGTACGATCTCCGGCGGATCGGTGGTCCCCGGCTCCTCGCCCCGGCTGTCCAGCCAGCGCGTCGCCAGCCAGACCCGCTCCTTGGGCAGCACGGCGAGCGCACCGCGCAGCGCCCGGACCCTGATCCGCTGCGGGCGGGCGACCCGGCCGGGCCCCGACGAGAGCAGCGTCAGCGAGCGGAACGCGGCGGGCGCGAGTTCCGCCGCGGCGCGGGCCACCAGTCCGCCGAAGGAGTGGCCGAGCAGATGCACCGGACCGTCGCCGAGCGCGGCGGCCTGCGCCACCACGTCCAGGGCGAGTGCGCGGCGGCTGTAGGCGTGGCGTCCGCGCGGCCCGGGAGTCTCGTGCTGGCCGCGCCCGTCGACGGCCACGGCACGGAAACCGTCCTCGCCGAGCGGGCCGAGGAGGGCGAGGAAGTCCTCCTTGCTGCCGGTGTAGCCGGGCAGCAGCAGCGCCGTGCCGCGGGTCTCGCCCGTGGGCGCGGTGTCCAGGACGGCGAAGCCGCCGCGCGTGGTCTCCAGCCGGTAGGCACGGGTGCGAGGCGGCAGCGCCAGGGACCGGGGCTTGCTCATAAGGGGACTGTAACCGCTGTTCAGCGGGGGCAGGACGGCGCAGTGGCCCGGCCCCTGGGAAGGGACCGGGCCACTGCGGAGGGTGCGTCGGCGCGTCAGCTCTCGGGCTGGGCGGCGGCGGCCTTCTTCGTCGTGCGACGGCGCGGGGCCTTGGGGGCCTCGGCGGTCTCGGCGGCCGCGGCCTCCGCCGGAGCGGCGGCTGCCTTCTTCGTCGTACGGCGGCGGGGCGCCGTCTTCGGCTCGGACGCGTCCGGGGCCTCGGCGGCGACGGCCTTCTTCGTCGTCCGGCGGCGCGGGGCCTTGGGGGCCTCCTCGACGACGGGCTCGACGACCGGGGCCTCGACGACCGCGACGGCCTCGGCCGCGACGGCCTTCTTGGCCGTACGGCGACGGGGGGCCTTCTTCGGCTCCTCGACGGCCTCGGCGGCGGGGGCCGCCTCGACGGCCTCGACGACCTCGGCCGCGACGGCCTTCTTCGCCGCGCGACGGCGGGGCGCCTTCTTGGGCTCCTCGACCGTCTCGGTCACCGGCTCGGCGACCTCGGCGGCCGGCTTCGCCGCCGCGAGGGCGGCGGCCGCGGTCTCCACGGTCTGGAAGGTGACCGTCTCGGCCTCGGGCTGCACGATGCGCGCACGACGGCGGCGCGGGGCCGCCTTCGGGGCCTCGTCCACGGGCTTGGCCTGCGCGACCACGGCGACCGGGGCCTTGGCGACGGGAGCCTTGGCTACGGGGGCCTTGGCGACCGGGGCGGGCGCCTCCACGACGGGGGCGGGCACGACCGGGGCAGCGGCCTCGACGACCGGCGCGGCGGCCGTCGACACGGCGGTGTTCGACACGGCCGTGGCGCGGGTGCGGCGACGGCGGCGCGGGGTGCGCGGCGCGTCCTCCGCCGCCGGGTCGGCGACGGCGGCCGGAGCGGCCGAGGCCGGAGCCGTGGTCGTCTCCACCGTCTCGCCGGCCGTGGAGCCACCGCGCGTACGGCGGCGCTGGCGCGGGGTGCGCGTACGCTCCGGACGCTCCTCGGCGACCGGTGCGGCGGCCTTCTTGCGACCGCGCCCGCCGGGCTCGCCCAGGTCCTCCAGCTCCTCCGCGCCCAGACCCGCACGGGTCCGCTCGGCGCGGGGCAGGACGCCCTTGGTGCCCGCCGGGATGTCCAGCTCCTCGTACAGGTGCGGGGAGCTGGAGTACGTCTCCACCGGCTCGTGGAAGTCCAGCCCGAGCGCCTTGTTGATGAGCTGCCAGCGCGGGATGTCGTCCCAGTCGACCAGGGTGACGGCCGTGCCCTTGGCGCCCGCGCGGCCGGTGCGGCCCACGCGGTGGAGGAACGTCTTCTCGTCCTCGGGCGACTGGTAGTTGATGACGTGCGTGACGCCCTCGACGTCGATACCGCGAGCGGCGACGTCGGTGCAGACGAGCACGTCGACCTTGCCGTTGCGGAACGCGCGCAGGGCCTGCTCGCGTGCGCCCTGGCCGAGGTCGCCGTGGACCGCGCCGGAGGCGAAGCCGCGACGCTGCAGCTGCTCGGCGATGTCGGCCGCCGTGCGCTTCGTACGGCAGAAGATCATCGCGAGCCCGCGGCCGTTGGCCTGCAGGATGCGGGAGACCATCTCCGGCTTGTCCATGGAGTGCGCGCGGAAGACGTGCTGCTTGATGTTGGCGACGGTGACGCCCTCGCCGTCGGGCGACGTGGCGCGGATGTGCGTCGGCTGCGACATGTAGCGACGGGCCAGACCGATGACGGCGCCCGGCATGGTCGCCGAGAACAGCATGGTCTGACGCTTCGCCGGAAGCATGTTCATGATCTTCTCGACGTCGGGCAGGAAGCCCAGGTCGAGCATCTCGTCGGCCTCGTCGAGGACGAGGGCCTTGACGTGCGACAGGTCCAGCTTGCGCTGGCCGGCCAGGTCGAGCAGGCGGCCCGGGGTGCCGACGATGACGTCGACGCCCTTCTTGAGCGCCTCGACCTGGGGCTCGTACGCCCGGCCGCCGTAGATGGCGAGCACGCGGACGTTACGGACCTTGCCGGCGGTCAGCAGGTCGTTGGTGACCTGGGTGCACAGCTCGCGCGTGGGAACGACGACCAGGGCCTGCGGGGCGTCGGTCAGCTGCTCGGGCTTGGCCCGGCCGGCCTCGACGTCCGCGGGGACGGTGACGCGCTCCAGGAGGGGCAGGCCGAAACCGAGGGTCTTGCCCGTGCCGGTCTTGGCCTGGCCGATGACGTCGGTGCCCGAGAGGGCGACCGGGAGGGTCATCTCCTGGATGGGAAAGGGGGTCACGATGCCGACGGCTTCGAGCGCCTCGGCCGTCTCGGGAAGGATCCCGAGCTCTCGGAAAGTCGTAGTCAGGGTGCTGCCTCTTCTGTGAGACGCGGCGCGAGGCGAACGCTGGGGGTCGTACCGTGCCGATTCGCTTCCGGCCGGATCGACGTAAGGATCACAGCCGGGTGGCGCGGGACCACTGCCGTCGCTCGAGCGTCGTGCCGCTTGAGGGTCCCTCCTGCGGGTGCGCGGGGAGGGCTGTCGGGTCGGAGCCAGTCGGGCCACCGACCGGGCATCCTCATTCATGAGCCGGCCCACCGAGTACGTCCGAACGTGCGAAAACTTGTCCGCATACTCAGCAGGCGCTTTACCACTGTACCCCGGATTCGCGCATGTGTGTTGGGACAATTGGTGATGAGGGCGCGGTCACAGTGACCGACCGGCGCCCTGGGGGCCTCGGGGAGCGGGCTATTGTGCGCTTCATGGAGACGCCTGACAACGCCACGCCCGCCGACGAGAACGCGGAAGCGACCACCGGAGAGACCGCCGAGGAGCCCACCGGTATCGCCGCCCAGGACTGGGCCACCGCGTCCGCCGAGCCGCATTACCGCGCCGCGGTCGTCGACCTGCTCGGCGCGCTGGCCTACGGCGAGCTCGCGGCCTTCGAACGGCTCGCCGAGGACGCCAAGCTCGCGCCGACCCTCGCGGACAAGGCGGAGCTGGCGAAGATGGCCTCCGCCGAGTTCCACCACTTCGAGCAGCTGCGCGACCGGCTGGCCGCCGTGGACGCCGAGCCGACGGCCGCGATGGAGCCGTTCGCCAAGGCCCTCGACGACTTCCACCGCCAGACCGCGCCCTCGGACTGGCTGGAGGGCCTGGTCAAGGCCTACGTCGGCGACTCGATCGCGAGCGACTTCTACCGGGAGATCGCGGCCCGGCTCGACTCCGACACGCGCCGTATCGTGCTGTCGGTCCTCGACGACACCGGTCACGGCAACTTCGCCGTGGAGAAGGTCCGCGCCGCGATCGACGCGGACCCGCGCGTCGGCGGCCGGCTCGCGCTCTGGGCGCGCCGGCTGATGGGCGAGGCGCTCTCGCAGGCCCAGCGGGTCGTCGCGGAGCGCGACGCCCTGTCCACGATGCTCGTCGGCGGGGTCGACAGCATGGCCGCCGGTTTCGACCTGGCGGAGGTCGGCCGGATGTTCTCCCGGATCACCGAGGCGCACACCAAGCGCATGGCCGCGCTGGGCCTGGCGGCGTAACACCGCGACACACGCGTCGGCGGCCCCGCGGCTCGGACCGCGGGGCCGCCGACGTCTGTTCGTGGAGGCCTGTTCGTGGAGGTCTGTCGTGGAAACCCGTTCGTGGACGGGTCTGCGTGGTGGGCGCTGTTCACGCCGCCGCTGATCGGCGCAGACGGCGTGTCGCCGGGCGGATCAGCAGCGAGAGCAGGACCGTCGCGATCGCCACGGCCCCGAGGAGCGTCGCCAGGGCGTGGCCGGGGCCGAGAGCGCCATGGGTCACCAGGGCGCCGAAGACGGCGCCGAGCGTGCCCGTGGTGAGCACGACCCCGCGTGCGGGGAGGCGGTCGGGCAGGCGGTGCACGGCGGCCCAGGCCAGGGCGAGTCCGAGCAGGGCGGAGCCGAGGGCTTCCAGGAACACGGGATCACCTCGCGTGCGGTGCGGGGCGGGACATTCGGTCGTAGGCCGTCCTACCCGGACCGACTCCGACGCAATCCTCCTCGCCCGCCTCACCTGCACCTTCTGCCCGAGTCCGTGCACCGGGCCGGACCCGGAGCCCACCCGGACGGACGAAGGGCCCGGCGGATCGAATCCGCCGGGCCCTTCCCCTGTTTCCCCGTACGTCTCAGAGCGCGCCGAAGCCCACCCGGCGCACCGCCGGCTCGCCGATCTCCACGTACGCGATCTTGTCGGCCGGGATCAGGACCTTGCGGCCCTTCTCGTCCGTGAGGCTGAGCAGCTGCGCCTTGCCGGCCAGCGCGTCGGCCACCGCGCTCTCGACCTCCTCGGCGGACTGCCCGCTCTCCAGAACGATCTCCCGGGGTGCGTGCTGCACGCCGATCTTGACCTCCACGGCTATGTCCCTCCGAACGGTCAGCGTTGCGCGTCTACCGCGCCGTACGCTGCACACATTAGCCCGGTGAGGCGATCCGCACGGCGCACCGGCGGAACGCCAGGAGCGAACATCCGGGGCTCAGCGGCCCTCGGTGGGCGGCTGGCCGTCCGTCGGGTGGAGCGGGAAGCCCGCGATACCGCGCCACGCCAGCGAGGTCAGCAGCGCCACCGCCTTGTCGCGCGGGATGGGCGACTCGCTGGAGAGCCAGTAGCGCGCCACGACCTGCGACACACCGCCGAGACCCACGGCGAGCAGCATGGACTCGTCCTTGGACAGGTCCGTGTCCTCGGCGATCACGTCCGAGATCGCCTCGGCGCACTGCAGGCTGACCCGGTCCACGCGCTCGCGCACGGCGGGCTCGTTGGTCAGGTCGGACTCGAAGACGAGCCGGAACGCGCCGCCCTCGTCCTCCACGTACGCGAAGTACGCGTCCATCGTCGCCTCGACCCGGAGCTTGTTGTCCGTCGTCGACGCCAGGGCCGTGCGCACGGCCTGGAGCAGCGCCTCGCAGTGCTGGTCGAGCAGGGCCAGGTAGAGCTCGAGCTTCCCCGGGAAGTGCTGGTAGAGCACGGGCTTGCTGACGCCCGCGCGCTCCGCGATGTCGTCCATCGCGGCGGAGTGGTACCCCTGGGCGACGAACACCTCCTGGGCCGCCCCGAGGAGCTGGTTCCGTCGGGCTCGGCGCGGCAGGCGCGTGCCCCGAGGGCGTGCTGCCTCTGTCTGCTCGATGGCTGTCACGCCGCCTCCCAAAAATCGATCCATGCGCTGTGTGGCGCCGCGCCCGCCATCGTACTTTTGGGTAACCCGGCTGTGCGCGGTGCGGACGCAGAATTTCACGGACCGGACGCCGAGGGCGATAGGCGATCCAACATTAAACCGAACGAATCAGCGGTAGTCGTCCTCGTCGAGAGCGACGACACGCGCCTGTTCGGACGAGTCCGCCTCGTTCGCGGAGTCCCGTTCTACATGGGTGTGCGGCTCGTCCTCGCGCTGCTGCACCTCGGCGCGCTGCTCCGCGGCGTCGGCCTCAGGAATCTCCTCGTCGAGCACGTCGTCCTCTTCGTCGGCGAATGTGTCCGGCTCGTTCGGATCGACAGTCATGCGGATTCCTTCCAGCATGCGGGTCCTCTCCGATGGCCCTCTCTACGAGCGTAGGAGCACACTCCGTGCGGCGCACCCGAACCTGTGACGCCACACACACGCGTCCCCGCGTGATCGTCTCGTAATATTGCGGCCATGTCGTCGACCGAGCCGCCGGAGACCCGGACCGCCGCCGCACCGTCCTCGCCGCGGACCCGTGCCGTACGGGTCGCCGACGGCGAGCGGCTGCGCTCCGTCTCGCTGCCCGGGCTCACGCTCACCGTCCGCGCCCGCCCCGGCGACCGGCCGGGCCTCGCGCCCGCGCTCTACGTCCACGGCCTCGGCGGCTCGTCCCAGAACTGGTCGGCCCTGATGCCCCTGCTCGCCGACCTCGTCGACGGCGAGGCCGTCGATCTGCCGGGCTTCGGCGACTCCCCGCCGCCCGACGACGGCAACTACTCCGTCACCGGACACGCCCGGGCCGTCATCCGGTTCCTCGACGCCTCCGGCCGCGGCCCGGTCCACCTGATCGGCAACTCGCTCGGCGGAGCCGTCTCCACCCGGGTCGCCGCCGTCCGTCCCGACCTGGTCCGCACCCTCACCCTCGTCTCGCCGGCCCTGCCCGAGCTGCGCGCCCAGCGCACCGCATGGCCGACCGTGATCCTGGCCATGCCGGGCGTCGCGCCCCTCTTCGCGAGGCTGACCAGGGACTGGACGCCCGAACAGCGGGTCCGCGGGATGCTCGCCCTCTGTTACGGAGACGTCGGCAGGGTCTCCGACGAGGGCTTCCGGCACGCCGTGGAGGAGATGGAGCGGCGTCTGGAGCTCCCGTACTTCTGGGACGTCATGGCCCGCTCCTCGCGCGGCATCGTCGACGCGTACACGCTGGGCGGTCAACACGGACTGTGGCGGCAGGCGGAACGGGTACTCGCGCCCACGCTGCTCATCTACGGTGGCCGTGACCAGCTCGTCTCGTACCGGATGGCGCGCAGGGCGGCCGCCGCGTTCCGCGGCTCGCGCCTCCTGACGCTCCCGGACGCCGGACATGTGGCCATGATGGAGTACCCCGAGACGGTCGCCCAGGCCGTACGGGAACTGATCGAATTGAACGAACAGGGCGAAGGCCGCGTAGAGAACGCAGAGAAGCGCGGCAGCAGTGGCGACAGCAGCGACAGTGGCGGGAGCTGATCCGGGGCGTGGGACGACATAGTCGCAAGGGCCCCGCGCCCGCTCCCCCCGCTGATCCGGGGCGGCGGGAGGCCGCAGGGCAGGGGACGGGGCGCCGCAGGCGCGCGCAGGGCGTCGAGGACACGGGCCCGCAGGAGCGGTACCAGGAGCCGGGTCAGGGCACCCACGCTCCGGACCCGTACGCCCAGGGCGGCTACGGGCAGGGCCCGCGTACGTACGGGCAGGGGGCCGGCCCCTACGGGCAGGCGCCGAGCACGTACGGGCAGGGACCGAGCACCTACGGGCAGCGGCCCGGCGCGTACGGGGCGCCGCAGCCCGGCGCGCGGGGCCAGAGCGGCGGCGGCCGTCCCGTCTGGGACACGCCGATGCACGGCACCCCGGTCTACACCGCCCCCGTCGACACGGCCGTACGGGGCGGGCACCCCGAACACACCGAGACGATGCCCCGGCCGCCCGGACGCCACGGCGACCGGCCGGGCACCCTGGGGAACGCGCCGGACGGGGCCGGTGCCGCCGGTACCACCGGGCGCACCCCCTTCATCCCCGCTCCGCGCAGGGAGCGGGACCCCGAGGACCTCCCCGACGACCTGCCGGAGGAGCAGCCCGAGGAGGCGCCGGCCAAGGCGGGCGGCAAGGGCCGGGCGTTCACCGGCATCGCGGCCGCCGCCGTCACCACCGTCCTCGCCGTGGTCGTCGCCGGCCAGGTCGCGGACCGGGACGCCGGCAGCGCCGTCGCCCGCTCGGCGGAGGGGCCCACGGACCGGGCCGTCGACCAGGGCGGTGCCTCGCGCTCCGACGAGCGTCCCGCACCCCCGAGGACGGCACCCGTGGCGCCCGCCGAGCCGGCCACGTACGAGCAGCTGATGGCGCGCCAGTTCCCCATCGACCCGAAGCTGAAGGGTTCCGGCGAGTTCGAGGCCGTGGGCGGCTTCGACAAGGCGCCGGGCAAGGGGCGCAAGATCCGGTACCGAGTCGACGTCGAGAAGGGGCTCGGGCTCGACCCGAAGCTCTTCGCCGAGGCCGTGCAGAAGACCCTCAACGACGAGCGGAGCTGGGCCGGCAAGGGCGCCATGACCTTCGAGCGGATCTCCAGCGGGGACCCGGAGTTCGTGATCACGCTCGCCAGCCCCGGCACCACCGGCGTCTGGTGCGCCAAGTCCGACCTGGACACCACCGTCGACAACGTCTCCTGCGACTCCGCCTCCACCTCGCGGGTGATGATCAACGCCTTCCGCTGGGCGCAGGGCTCGGAGACCTTCGGGGCGAAGGCGATGTTCGCCTATCGCCAGATGCTCATCAACCACGAGGTCGGACACCGGCTCGGCAACGGCCATGTCAGCTGCCGCACCCCCGGCGCCCTCGCCCCCGTGATGCAGCAGCAGACCAAGTCCCTGGACATCGAAGGCATCAAGTGCCGCCCCAACCCCTGGGTCCACCCCGGGAACTGACGTCCGCCCGGTCGCCCCGCGGCCGGTGTTCCCCGGCGGCCCCATGACAGGCCGTGGCCTGACTCTGCGTATGCGAATCGCCTCGTAGCGCGACGGAACGCGACCGGGGTGCGAAAGTTACGTGCATTCACCCCTTCCGGTGGCGGGGGGGGGGGGGGGGCGGGCGGCCCCCCCCCCCCCCCCCACAAGGTAAAGCGAGGAGGGTAGGGGGAGGAGGGCGGGCCCGGGGGGCGGCGACTGGAGGGGGGTGGGGGAG
>NZ_JBHXTV010000016.1:0-131880 GCF_042671585.1 Streptomyces sp. NPDC127129 | reverse complement strand
TCAGTCTTAACACTCCCCCCCCCCCCCGGCCCCCCCCCCCCCCCCCCCCCGCCCCCCCCCCCCACCGGTACATCCGCTTACGTTCATCCCGCTGAGAGTCGCCGGAACCACGGCGGCCGGGAGTCAAGCGAGATCGGGGGTGTACTCATGCGGATCGGACTGCTGACGGAGGGTGGTTACCCGTACGCCACGGGTGAGTCCAGGCTCTGGTGCGACCGGCTCGTGCGCGGGCTGGCGCCGCACGAGTTCGACGTGTACGCCCTCGGCCGCAGCGCCCGGCAGGAGGAGACCGGCTGGGTCGCCCTGCCCCCGCAGGTCCGGCGCGTGCGCACCGCCTCGCTCTGGGCCCCCGAGGACGACGGCCACACCTACGGGCGGCGCGAACGGCGGCGCTTCGCCGAGCACTTCGGCGCGCTCGTGACCGGCATCTGCGCCGAAGACGGCACGACCGCCGCCGACCGCTTCGCCGACGGACTCCACGGGCTGGCCGAACTCGCCGGCGAGCACGGCGGCCTCTACGCGGCCCTCCGCTCCGAACGCGCCGTCCGCACCCTGGAGTCCGCCTGCCACGCCCCCGGCGCGCGCCGGAGCGTGGCCGACGCCACCGTGCCCGACTACCTCGACACCGTCGACCAGTTGGAGCGCGCCCTGCGGCCGCTCTCGCTCGACTGGTACGGAGAGGACGGCCTCGGTGCGGTCGACCTCTGCCACGCCGCCTCGGGCGGATCGGCGGCGCTGCCCGGCCTGTTGGCCAAACGCTTCTTCGGGACGCCGCTGCTGGTCACCGAGTACGGCGTCCAGTTGCGCGCGCACTATCTCGCGACCGGCGGAGCGCCCCGGTCGGCGCCCGTCCGCGCCCTGCTCGCCGGCTTCCACGGCCGGCTCGCCGGCGAGGTCTACCGGCAGGCCTCGCTCCTCACCCCCGGCAACACCCACGCCCGGCGCTGGCAGGAGCGGTGCGGCGCCGACCGCGCCAAGCTGCGCACGGTCTACCCGGGCATGGAGTCCGACCGGTTCACCGAGGTCGGCGAGGACGAGGAGAGCGGTGACCCGGCGACCCTCGTCTGGGTCGGCCGGGTGGAACCCGCCAAGGACCTGATCGCCCTGCTGCACGCCTTCGCGGAGGTCCGCAAGGCGCAGCCGGACGTACGGCTCCGGATCATCGCAGCGCCGGTGCGCGAGCCGGGGGCGGACGCCTACATCGCGCACTGCAAGGCGCTCGCGGCCCAGCTCTTCCCCGACGAGGCACCGGGGGCGCACGCCGTCGGCGAGAACCCGGTCTCGTTCGAGGAGATCGGCGGGCCGGAGGCGCCGACGCTCGCCGAGGCGTACACGGCGGGGGCCGTCGTCGTCCTCTCCAGCGTCGTCGAGGGGTTCCCGATCAGCCTCGTCGAGTCGATGTTCTGCGCGCGGGCGACGGTCTCGACGGACGTCGGCGCGGTCGTGGAGGTCATCGGCGGCACGGGACTCGTCGTGCCCCCGCGCAATCCGCGGGCGCTCGCGGACGCGTGCCTGGCGCTGTTGCGCGACCCCGAGCGCCGGTACCGGCTGGGGGCGGCTGCGCGGGCGCGCGCGCTCGAACTCTTCACGGTCGAGCAGAACCTGGCCGCGTTCCGCGGCATCTACCTCGAACTCCTCTCCCACTCGCCGGTGCGCCGCCGTGCCGCGGAGGGCGTCCCCTTCGCGCACCCGGCGGAGGCGTACGTCCCCGGCGCCTGGGCGGACCAGCCCGTGAGCGCGACCAGCGGACCGGGAGACGCCGATGCCTGAAGGAGGCACCCCCATGCGCGGCCCCGCCGCCCCCACGACCCCCGGCCCCTGGGACTCCCACTCCGAGGCGCTCCTCGGGACGAAGGCCCTGACGGTGGCCGTGACGGTCTCCGTGACCACGGAAGCCGCAGAGAGGCCGGGCCCTCCGGGCCACGCCACCGAGGCGCGCCCCGCGGACCCGGCGACGGTGGGCACGGGTACGAGTACGGGCACGGTCGACCGCGCCGCGCCCCGGGACACCGAGTGGCTCACGGAGACGCCCGCGCCCCGGGACACCGAGTGGCTCACGGAGACGCCCGCGTCCGAGGACGCGCTCCCGGTGGCGCCCAGTGCGGTGACCGCGCCCGCGCCGGCCGGCTCGTTCGCCGCGCCCGTGGACGCAGGTGCGGGGCTCGACCTGCGGGCGGGCGGGGCGCAGCTTCCGGGACCGCGGGGCGAGGAGCCGGCCACCGCTCCCCCCGCCCGGGAGGTCACGGCCCCCGGCCTCCCGGCCAAGCCCGCCCGGCGAGGGCCCGCCGATCCCGTCAAGGCGCTCATGCACCGGCACCGGGAGCTGTGCGAGCGAGCCGTCGACCCGCTGGAGATCGCCGCAGGGCTCGAGGCGCACGGCGTCACCGACCGGACCGCCGCCCGGTTCCGGCACCGGGACGTCTTCTCGCTCGCCGAAGAGCTGTACGCGCGCGTGCCGCGTGGAAACGGGGCGCCCGTGCGCCCCGCGCAGGAGGGTGAGGCGCACGCCGGGTGGGCCGGGTGGACCCTGGCCGCCCTGGCGCCCGCCGCCGTCGCCGCCCTCACCGTCACCGGACTCGCGCTCACAGAAGGGCCCGTGCGCCTCGCCGTCGGCGCGGCCGGGGCCCTCGGCCTGGCCGCCGCGCTCGCCGTCGCCGTACGGCGCGGCCCCCTGCGCGCCGCCGGCCGCACCGTCCCCGCCGCCCGCGTCTGGACCCTCTGGCTCCTCGCGTACGCGCTCGGCGGGGACGGTCTCCTCCAGGCGGCCCTCGCGGGCGGACCCGACGGTGCCTGGCCCGTCACCCCCGCCCCGCTCCTCGGCCTCGCCCTCGCCGTGGCCCCCGCCGCCTGGTGCGCCCGGCTCTTCGCCGCCACGGCCCGCCGCAGGCTCGCCGCCAGCCGCGGACTGGAGGACTTCGCCGCCGGGACCCGCCCCGTGCTCCTCGCCGCCGTCGCCCTCCACATCGCCGTCCTCGCGGGCCTGCTGACCCTGACCGGCTTCGCCCCCGGCGCCCTCGCCCTCGGCACCCTGCTCCTGCTCGCCCGGCTCCTCACCGTCCACGGATTCCCCGAGACCGCGGCGAGCGGCCTCGCCGCGGCCTGCGCCGCCGAGGCGCTCGCCCTCGCGAGCGTCCTCGCCGGCCGGGTCCCCGGCTGCGACCTCCTGGCCGCCCCCGTCCGCGCCCTCGTCGACACCTGGGGACCCGGAGCCGTACCCGCCCTCGTCTGCGGCGGTGCGGCGCTCGGCCTCCTCGCCCACGCCACCGCCACCCTCTCCCGGGCCTCGGCCCACGCCACCCCCTAGGGGGCCGTCACACCGGCGCGCCACCTCCCCCGCCGCCCGAGCGGCACCCCATCCCCTGAACCCAGGCGCACCCGCGGAGCCGACGCCGCGGGCGCACCCACCGCGCAGGACCCATCCCAAGGAGACGAAAGAGACATGACCACCCAACTTCCAGCAACGGCCGGTCGGCACGAAGGGGCCGCACGATGAGGGTGCTGCTGCTCGGAGCCAACGGATTCCTCGGACGATTCGTCGCCGACCGGCTGCTCGCCGACCCGGCCGTACATCTCACCGCCCTCGGCCGGGGCGACGACGCCGACGTACGGTTCGACCTCGCCGGGGGCAGCCCCGGCGCCCTGACCCGCTTCCTGGACGCCGTCCACCCCGGTGTCGTCGTCAACTGCGCCGGCGCCACCCGCGGCGGGGCCCGGGACCTGACCCGGCACAACACCGTCGCCGTCGCCACCGTCTGCGAGGCCCTGCGCCGCAGCGGCTGCGGCGCCCGGCTCGTCCAGGTCGGCTGCGCCTCGGAGTACGGCCCCTCCCAGCCCGGCTCCTCCACCGCCGAGGACGCCGTGCCCCGTCCCGGCGGCCCGTACGGCGTCTCCAAGCTCGCCGCGACCGAGCTGGTGCTCGGGTCGGGACTCGACGCCGTCGTCCTCCGGGTCTTCTCCCCGGTCGGCCCCGGCACCCCCGCCGGTTCCCCGCTCGGCCGCCTCGCCGAGGCCATGCGCCGCGCCATGCAGGCCGGCGACGGCGAGCTCAAGCTCAGCGGCCTCGGCGTGCAGCGCGACTTCGTCGACGTGCGCGACGTCGCCCGCGCCGTCCACGCGGCCTCGCTCTCCGCCGCCCAGGGCGTCGTCAACATCGGCACCGGACGCGCCGTCAAGCTCCGCGACGCCGCCGCCGTCCTCGCCAGGGTCGCGGGCTACGCCGGGGCCCTGCACGAGCTCGACGGCCCGCCCCAGCGGCCCGTCATCGGCGCGCCCCGCACCGAGAGCATCGCCGAGCAGCTGGCCGCCGCGCCCTACCCGTACCCCGACGGCTGCGGTAGCTGGCAGCAGGCCGACGTGCGCACCGCCCGCGACCGGCTCGGCTGGCGGCCCCGGATCAACCTCGAGGAATCCCTCGCCGACATCTGGATGGAGGCGGCGTGTCGCATCTGACCACGCCCACGACGACCGTCGGCGCCGTCGAGGAGCAGGAGATGGGCGTCGGCGTCCCCGGCTACGCCCACCCGCTGCTCGCGCCCGTCGAATGGGCCGAACTGACCCGCCCCGGCACCCCTCTGCACTGGGCCGTGCTCAACGTCGCCGAAGGGCCGGGGGACCGGCCCGACCCGCACTGCCTGGAGGCGGCGGGCCGGCTCACGAACGCGGGCGTGAAGGTCCTCGGGCATCTGGACCTCCGTCACGGCTCGCGCGACTTCGGGGAGATCGTCTCGGAGGCCCACCGCTTCCTCGACTGGTACAAGGTCGACGGGTTCTATCTGGACCGTGCCCCCACCGACCGGGCCGACCTGCCCGAGGTGAGGCGTGTCGCGGCGACGCTGGAGGCGGTGCTCGACGGCGAGGCGCACCTCGTCCTGAGCCACGGCACCCATCCGTACCCGGGCTATGCCGAGGCCGCCGACCAGCTGGTCACCTTCTCCGGGGCGTGGACCGACTACCGCTGGTCGCAGGTGGCCGAGTGGACGGCCGAGTATCCGCCGGAGAAGTTCGTCCACCTCGTCCACGGGGTGCCGCGCAGCCACCTCGACGAGGCGATGCGGATCGCCCGCTGGCAGGGAGCGGGCACGATCTTCTTCACCGACCACACGGGTCATCCCGGTCACACCGACCGCTTCGGACAGACCGGTGCTTTCCAGACCCTGCCCGGCTACTGGGACGAAATCGTCTCGCGCATTGGACCGGGTGTCTCGGAATGAGGAGGGCCGTGGCAGTGTTACGGGGAGAACAACCGTACTGACATACCGACCAACGGAGTCCCCGTGTCGCTGCCACCCCTGGTCGAGCCGGCTGCCGAGCTCACCGTAGACGAGGTCCGCAGGTACTCCCGCCACCTGATCATCCCGGATGTCGGGATGGACGGGCAGAAGCGGCTGAAGAACGCCAAGGTGCTCTGTGTGGGCGCCGGTGGCCTCGGTTCGCCGGCCCTCATGTACCTGGCCGCGGCCGGTGTCGGAACGCTCGGCATCGTGGAGTTCGACGAGGTCGACGAGTCGAACCTGCAGCGCCAGATCATCCACAGCCAGGCGGACATCGGCCGCTCCAAGGCGGAGTCGGCCAAGGACTCGGTCCTCGGCATCAACCCGTACGTGAACGTGATCCTGCACGAAGAGCGGCTCGAGGCCGACAACGTGATGGACATCTTCAGTCAGTACGACCTGATCGTCGACGGCACGGACAACTTCGCCACGCGCTACCTCGTCAACGACGCGTGCGTGCTCCTGAACAAGCCGTACGTCTGGGGCTCGATCTACCGCTTCGACGGTCAGGCCTCCGTCTTCTGGTCCGAGTACGGCCCCTGCTACCGCTGCCTCTACCCGGAGCCCCCGCCGCCGGGCATGGTCCCCTCCTGCGCCGAGGGCGGCGTCCTGGGCGTGCTCTGCGCGTCCATCGGCTCCATCCAGGTCACCGAGGCGATCAAGGTCCTGGCCGGCGTGGGCGACCCGCTGGTCGGCCGGCTGATGATCTACGACGCCCTGGAGATGCAGTACCGCCAGGTGAAGGTCCGCAAGGACCCGAACTGCGCGGTCTGCGGCGACAACCCGACCGTCACCGAGCTCATCGACTACGAGGCCTTCTGCGGCGTCGTGTCCGAGGAGGCCCAGGAGGCGGCGCTCGGCTCGACGATCACTCCCAAGCAGCTCAAGGAGTGGATCGACGAGGGCGAGAACATCGACATCATCGATGTCCGTGAGGTCAACGAGTACGAGATCGTCTCGATCCCGGGCGCGCGCCTGATCCCGAAGAACGAGTTCCTGATGGGCACCGCCCTCCAGGACCTGCCGCAGGACAAGCGGATCGTCCTGCACTGCAAGACGGGTGTCCGCAGTGCGGAAGTCCTCGCCGTGCTCAAGTCCGCGGGCTTCGCGGACGCGGTGCACGTCGGCGGCGGCGTGATCGGCTGGGTGCACCAGATCGAGCCCGAGAAGCCGGTCTACTAGACCCGAGCGCGGGAAGAACGGAAAGGGCCCGGACCTGACATCAGGTCCGGGCCCTCTCTCATGCCCCGCTGCGCGCCGTCCCGCTGGAACAGCGCTTGCCGTACGCCGGGACCTTGCCGTCGAGCAGATAGGCGTCGACCGTCTTCGTCACGCACGAGGACGTGCCGTACGCGCCGTGGCCCTCGCCCTCGTTGCTGACCAGGACGCCGACACCGGCGCCCAGCTCCTTGGCCATCCGCTCGGCGCCCTCGTAGGGCGTCGCCGGGTCACCGGTCGTGCCGACGACCAGGACCGGACCCGCGCCGGGGGCGCTCACGTCCTGGTCGGCCCGCTCGCCCTTCACGGGCCACCGCGCGCACCAGCCGGCCGTGTCCCACGCCAGGAACGCGCCGAAGACGGGTGAGAGCCCGCGGAACTCGGGGAGCAGCGCCTTCGCCTGCGCGCCCGTGGGGCGTTCGCTGGAGTCGGCGCAGGAGATCGCCCGCTGGGAGTGGGACTGGGTGCCGTAGTGGCCCTGCTCGTCCCGGTCGTTGTACCAGTCGGCGAGGCGCAGCAGCTCCGAGCCGTCGCCGCGCTCGGCCTTCTCCAGGGCGGAGGTGAGCAGGGGCCAGTTGCTCTCCGCGTAGAGGGTGATCGCGATGCCGGTGACGGCCAGGCCCTCGGTCAGCGTGCGGTCGCCGACGCGCAGCGGCCTGCGGTCCAGCCCCTCCAGGAGCCGGACGGTCCGGGCGGTGCCCTCGGCGGCGCTCTCGCCGGTGCTCTTGAAGTAGTTGTCCAGGGCCCGCTGGAAGCCGATGGTCTGGTTCCTGGCGTGTCCCGTGGCGTCCGCCGTCGGGTCGACCACCGCGTCGAGGACGGTACGGCCGACACGCGAGGGGAAGAGGTGGGCGTAGGCGGCGCCGAGCTGGGTGCCGTAGGAGATGCCGAAGTAGTTCAGCTTGTCGTCGCCGAGGACGTGCCGGATCAGGTCCAGGTCGCGGGCGGTATTGCTGGTGGTGGTGTGCGGGATGACCGTGCCGGAACGGCGGGCGCAGCCCGCGCCGAACGAGGCGCCGTCCTCGACGAAAGCGGCCTCCTCGGCCGCCGTGTCCGGCGTGACGTCCGTACCCTCGGCCGCGGCCAGCTCCCTGTCGTCCCGGCACACCACGCCGGAGCTCCGCGCGACGCCCCGCGGGTCGAAGCCGACGAGGTCGTAACGGCGGTTGAGTCCGTCGTACTCCCGGGCCGCGCGGGGGAGGATGTCGACGCCCGAGGCGCCCGGGCCGCCGAAGTTGAAGAGCAGCGAGCCGATCCGCCCGCCCTTGTCGCGGGCCTCCTTGCGGATCAGCGCGATCTCGATCGTCCCGCCGTCGGGCCGGGCGTAGTCCAGCGGGACCCGGACATCGGCACAGCGCCAGTCGGCGCCGGGCTTCTCGCCGCCCTCGGGCGCCGCGCAGGGCTGCCAGGAGGGGCGCTGGCCGGTGAGAGAGGCGGGGAGGGAGGCGGAGGGCCGGGCGGAGGGCGATGCGGCGCCCCGCGACGGCTTGGCGTCGGTGGCGGTCGGGCCGGCAGCGGCGCCGGGGCCCGCGCAGCCGGCCGCCGCCAGAACTCCGGCGACGGCCAGTGCCGCCACCCGTATCCGTATGGACATGTCGCGCAACCCCCGTGATCCGTACCGGAAAGCCGCCATCCTAGGCGGCCCTCGGGGGCTACTTGCAGACGGTGCCGGAGACCGGCACCTTCCCGTCCAGGAAGTAGGCGTTCACGGTGTTCTGCACGCACGCGTTGCCGCCGTTGTACGCCCCGTGGCCCTCGCCCTCGTACGTCAGCTCCACGCCGACGCCCTTGCCGAGCGCGTTCACCATCGCGCGCGTGCCCTCGTACGGCGTCGCCGGGTCGCCCGTCGTGCCGAGCACCAGGATCGGGGCGGAGCCGGGCGCGGAGACGTCGGGGTGCTCCCAGGTGCCCGGGACCGGCCACTGGGAGCAGCTCGACAGACCCCAGCCCATGTAGGCGCCGAAGACGGCCGAGGTCTCGCGGAACTCCGGGAGCCGTTCCTTGGCCTGGCCGAGGGTGTAGCGCTCCTTGAAGTCGACGCAGTTGACGGCCGCGTTGGCCGCCTGGATGTTGCTGTAACTGCCGTTCTGATCGCGCCCGTTCATGGAGTCGGAGAGGGCGAGGAGCAGGGCGCCGTCGCCGCCGTCCGCCGCGTCGAGACCCTGCTCCAGGTACTGCCAGAACTCCTTGGAGTACAGCGCCTGCGCGATGCCGTTGGTGGCCTGCGTCTGGGTGAGGTCGCGGTCCCCGATCCCGGGGATGGGCTTCTTGTCGAGTTCGGCGAGGAGGGCGAGGATGTACGCCTCGATCTCGGCGACCGTCGAGCCGGGCAGCGTGCACTCGTCGCCGCGCTCCACGCAGTCCTTCGCGAAGTTGTCCAGAGCGAGCTGGAAGCCCCTGGCCTGGCCGAGGGCGCCCGCCTCGGTGCCGGAGTTCGGGTCGACGACGGCGTCGAAGAGGGCGCGGCCGACGTTCTTGGGGAACAGGTGCGCGTACACGCCGCCGAGTTGCGTGCCGTAGGAGATGCCGAAGTAGTGGAGCTTGTCGTCGCCCAGGACCTGGCGCATCAGGTCCAGGTCTCGGGCGGCGTTCTCGGTGCCCACGTGCGGAAGCATCTCGCCGGACTCCCTCTCGCAGCCCGCGGCGTACCGCTTCTGCGCGTCGGAGAGGGTCCGCTCCTCGGCGGCGTCGTCCGGGGTGAAGTCCAGGGCGTAGTAGGCGTCCAGCTCCTTGTCGGACAGGCACTCGACGGGCTCGCTGCGGCCGACGCCCCGTGGGTCGAAGGAGACCAGGTCGTAGCGGGAGCGGAGCTTCTCGTAGTCCGGGGCGAAGGACGGCAGACCGGTGACGCCGGAGCCGCCGGGGCCGCCGAAGTTGTAGATCATGGAGCCGATGCGGTTGGCCTGGTCGCGGGCCCGGGCGCGGATCAGGGCCAGCTCGATGGTCTCGCCGTCCGGCTCGGAGTAGTCGAGCGGGGCGTCCATGAACGAGCACTCCCAGGGGGTGCCCCCGGGCAGCGGCGAGGGTGCGGGGCCGCCGCCCTCGGCGGGCGACGGGGGCGGACAGGGCGCCCATTCCAGCGTCTGCGTGGTGAGCTCGGTGAGATCCGTGGGCGCGTCGGAGGCCGAGCCGCCGTTGCCGTCGTCGTCCGAACATCCCGTGGCCCCGGCGGCGAGCAACATGGTGGTCGCGAGGAGCAGGGCGGCGCGGCGCGCGGCGGAGATCGGCATGAACCCATGGTGAGCCGTACGAACCACCCTCGCGCGGGGGAACACCCACACGGGTGTACGGAGGGGGCGTGGGCGGCGAGTCCGCCGAGGGACCCCCGGGCCTCGGGCCGGGGCGGGCCCTAGAGCGCCCCCCGCTTCGTCAGCCAGTTGAAGCACAGCCACCCCGGCAGCACCGGCAGCCACAGCGTCAGGAGCCGGTACAGCAGCACCGCCGGAGTCGCGACCTCCAGCGGAAGGCCGACCGCGACCAGACCGAACGTCAGCGCACCCTCGACCGCACCCACACCGCCCGGCGTCGGAGCCGCCGAGCCGAGCGCGTTTCCGGCCAGGAAGACGACCGCGACGCTCGCGTAGCTGAGCCCCTGGCTGTCGTGTCCGAAGGCCCGGATGGACGCGTCGAGACAGAGCACGAACACACCGGTCAGCAGCAGCATCCCGCCGATGCCCGTCAGCAGCTTCAGCGGCCGCTGGAGCACGTCCAGCATGCGCGGCACGACACCCGCGAACAGTGACCGCAGCCGCGTCGAGACGAACTTCCGCATGAACGGGATCGCGGTCACCACGAGCACCAGCACCGCCACCGTCAACAGCCCCGCGATGACGGTCCGCGACGGGGTGAACGACTGCGACTTCTCCGTACCCGTCAGATAGCCGAACGCGAGCAGCAGCAGGATGTGCGCCCCGAGCCCGAAGAGCTGCGACGCGCCGACGCTCGCCACCGCGAGCCCCGGTCGCACCCCCGAGCGCTGGAGGAACCGCGTGTTCAGCGCGACACCGCCGACCGCCGCCGGAGCGACGATCTTCACGAACGACCCGGCCACCTGCGCGACCACCGTCCGCCAGAACCCGACCCGCTCCGGTACGAAGCCGAGCAGGCTCATCGCGGCGGCGATGTAGCTCAGCGCGGAGAACAGCACCGCGGCCGCCACCCACCGCCAGTCGGCGGAGCTGATCGTCGACAGCGGGGTCCGGGCGATCTGCGAGAGCAGGAAGTACGCGGCGACGGCGCCGGCGATGAGACTGATGAGGGTCCGCGGCTTGATCCGCTCCAGCCGGACCGGTTCGACCGGCGCCTGCGGACGGATCAGCAGCACCTGGCGGCGGATCTGCGCCAGCAGGTCCTCCTCGCGGGCGTCGTCGAGCGCCTCGTCGATGGCCCGCTTCTCGGCCTGCTTCTCCGCCTTCTCCAGCTTCCGGTCGGACTTGCGCTCCGCCTTGAGCTCGGTGGCGGTCACGGCCTCCGGAGCGGCCGCCGCGGCCTCCACCCGGGCCCGCTTCGCCGCCTCCGAGGCCGCGAGGACGGCCTCGCGCTCCCGCTTCGACCGCTCGCGCGCCAGCCGTCTGAGCGTCGCGCGCGTGGAGCGGCTCAGCGCGATCGGCTGGAGGAGGGGGAGGCAGTCGGCGATGGCGTCCGGGCCGAGGATCTCCACGGCTCCGGCGACCGCGCGCTCGGCGCCCACGCGCAGACCGAGGGTGGTGAGCAGCTGGGCGATGTCCATCCGGAGGATCAGGTCGCCGGCGGCGATCTCCCCGCCCCGCAGATCGGTCAGGATCACCTTGCCGGAACGATCCACCAGAATGGCGTCCCCGGCGAGCCTGCGGTGAGCGATCCGGCGCGACTGCAGCGCGCGCACCTGGCGCCAGGCGCTGCGTACCAGCTCGTCGGTGATCTCCTCGTCGTCGAGGGAGTCCAGGGTCCGGCCGCCCAGGTGCTCGTAGACGAGCATCACGGCGTCCGGACCGAGTTCGGAGGTGGCGATCAGCTTGGGCGCGTTGGCTCCGGCGGCGATCGCCGCGTACGCGAGGAGCGCCTCCTGCTCCAGCGCCTGGCGCAGCGAGACGATCGAGCGGCGGGTGGTGATCGCCCGCAGGGTCAGCCGCCGCCACGCCCGGTAGAAGAAGCCGTGCGCCTGCTGTTCACGGTCCACGACCGTGACGTCGAGCGGCGGCCCCTCCTCCAGCGTGACGATGTACCGGCGGCCCCGGTCCCCGCTGTCGGCGGAGTCGGGCACGCCCGCGCCCTCGGCGCGCAGCGCCGTGACCGGGCGGAAGCCGACCCGGCGCAGTCCGGCGAGGAGGGTCTGACCGGTGGGGCGGACGTTCGGGGAGCCGACCGCGTACAGCGTTCCGTACGCCACGGTCCAGCCGATCAGCACGGTCAGGATGATCGAGAACGCGGTGGTGTACCCGGCGACCAGCATCGTGAACGCGTCGAGCAGCAGCACCGCCCAGAGGCTCACCCGCCAGCGCGGCCGCCGGGCCATGCCGACGGCCGTCATGTACGCGATGACGGGTGCGAGGTAGTTGTGCACCGGGTCGGTGAGCCCGCCCCCGGTCGCGGGCTGGGTCAGCGCGTCCTGGATGGTGCCGGGCGCGGCCTTGGCGACCCAGAGGTCGGTGGCGAGGGTGACGCCGTGGGCGAGGACAGCGGCGAGGACGCCGTCGGCGATCCGCAGCCCGTCCCGTTTGATCAGCCGCTCGATGGCGAAGGCGACCGGCACGAGGAGCACGGCGATGCTGGAGACCAGTCCGGCGATCTTGACGAAGACGTCCGGGGCGCCGCCGGCGCCCTTGTTGATGTCCTCCTCCAGGCCCGAGGTCGTGCCGTGGGCGAAGGCGGCGATGGCGATGACCAGCGCGATCGCGACGACACCGATGAGCAGCCGCATGAGGTCGGAGGGGCGGTGCACCCGGGCGGCGAGCAGGGGCTCGTCCTGGGAGACGCGCTCGCTGGGCTCGCCCTCGGCGACGGTGTCGGGAAGGAGCTCGGGCGAGGGAGCGTGCGTGTGGCCGCGGCCGTGGCCGAGCCCGTGCCCGTGTCCCCGACGGCCGCCGGGGACGGTCTCGGGGGCGTTTTCCGGGGCGCTCTCGGGGGCGCTCTCGGAGGTGGGCGTGCCGTGGGCGGGCATGCCGGGGCGCGCCTCCTCCTCAGGAGGCTGAGCGTCGTGCCCCATCACCATGTCCGTCTCTGCCTGTGTCGTACGTACCGCACGTTCGTCGTCTTGTACGAATTCTTGTTCTTCTTGTTCGTCTTGTCGCTCTTGATCTCGTATCACCAGTCACCGCCCGGACGATGGTGGCATGAAGCGGCGGTCTCCGGAGGCAACGGGGCACTGTCGGTGGGGTGAGGCAGGATGGGGCGGATGAGCGTGGAGGAGATTCCGGAGTACGCGGAGCGGGTCCTCGAGGTCGCGGAGCTGATCCCGTCCGGCCGTGTGATGACGTACGGCGACGTGGCCGAGTGGCTGGGCGAGGGCGGGCCGCGCCAGGTCGGCCGGGTGATGGGCCTCTACGGCGGGGCGGTGCCGTGGTGGCGCGTGGTGCGGGCGGACGGCACGCTGCTGCCGGGCCACGAGCTGCGCGCCCTCGGGCACTACCGGGACGAGGGCACCCCCCTGCGCGAGGCCGGCCGCTCCGCCGAGGGGCATGTGCCCAGGCTCGACATGCGGCGGGCGCGCTGGGACGGCACGGGCGGTGCGCACGACGTGGGCGGCGCGGACGAGACGTGCGGCGGGGACCGGGAGCCGCGTGCGGGAACTCACACGTGACAGCTCTACCCCTGACCGGACGGGCCGGGCGGCCCGATGACGGTACGGAGGCCCGTTCGGAGTACGGCACGGGTCCCCTCCGCATCCCGTAACGTCGTCGTTCGCCCCGTACACCTCTCCGCCTCTCCCCACACACTTCGCTCAGGACCGGTCGATCCACGTGAGTTCCTCCTCCACCACCCGGCGCACGCCGTACCAGGGGCGGACCACGGGCGCGTACCGACTGGTGCGTACCGCCCCGGAGCGGGTGGATCCCCCTGTCCTTGACGCAGTGCAGCGGGAAGTGGTTGACCACGAGGGCGGACCGCTTCTGGTGCTGGCCGGACCGGGCACCGGAAAGACGACGACGCTGGTGGAGGCGGTCGCCGCCCGGATCGAGAAGGGCACGGACCCGGAGCGGATCCTCGTCCTCACCTTCAGCCGCAAGGCGGCGGTGGAGCTGCGCGACCGGATGGCGACGCGCATCGGCACGGGCGCCGGGCGGGCCGGGGGCGGGGTGCGGCCGCCGCAGGCGACCACCTTCCACTCGTACTGCTACGCCCTGATCCGCGCGCACCAGGACGCCGAGCTCTTCGCCGAGCCGCTGCGGCTGCTGTCGGGCCCCGAGCAGGACCTCTTCGTACGAGAGCTGCTGGCGGGCCAGCTCGACCTGGAGAAGTCGGGTCTCGCGGGGATCCGCTGGCCCGACGAGCTGCGCGCCTGCCTGACCACGCGCGGCTTCGCCGACGAGGTACGGGCGGTCCTCGCGCGCTCCCGGGAGCTGGGGCTCGGGCCGCGGGCGCTGGCGGAGTTCGCGCAGCGGGTGGGGCGGCCCGACTGGAAGGCGGCGGCCGGCTTCCTGGCGGAGTACCTGGACGTCCTGGACCTCCAGGGGGTGCTCGACTACACGGAGCTGGTGCACCGGGCGGTGCTGCTGTCGGAACGGACCACGCTGCCCGGCTACGACGCGGTCTTCGTCGACGAGTACCAGGACACGGACCCGGCGCAGGTGAGGCTGCTGAGGGCGCTGGCGGGCGGCGGAAGGACGGTGGTCGCCTTCGGTGACCCCGACCAGTCGATCTACGCGTTCCGGGGTGCCGACGTGAACGGCATCCTGGACTTCCCCGACACGTTCGCGGGCGCGGACGGCCGGCGGGCGAAGGTCCGGGTCCTGACAAGGTCCCGGCGCTCGGGCGAGAAGCTGCTCGGCGCGACGCGCGAGCTGACGCGGCGGATGCCGCTGACACGGCTGCCCGCGGACGCGGTGCGCGCGCACCGCGACCTGGGGGCGGTGCGCGGCGGCGGCCGGGTGGAGGTCTTCACGTACCCCACGGCCTCCACGGAGTCCGACAACATCGCCGACCTCCTGCGCCGCGCGCACCTGGAGGACGGCGTCCCCTGGCACGACATGGCGGTCCTCGTCCGGGCGACGGCCTCCGTCCCCACCCTGCGGCGCGCCCTCACCTCGGCGGGCGTCCCCCTGGAGACCGACACCGCAGACACCCCCCTCCGCCACGAGCCGGCGGTGGCCCCCCTCCTCCTCGCCCTCCGCGCGGCAGCGACCCCGGCGGACGAAACCGCCCCGGACGGCGACGAGCAGCCCCCGGAGCCCGATGCCGCCGGTACGGAGGGGAGCGACCCGGACGTGTCCGGCGACCGGTCCGATACGGCTGGGCTTGGCACGGACGTGCCCGGCGCGGACACGCTCGGCGTGGATGGGTCCGGCGACCGGCCCGGCACGGACGGGTCTCGCCCGGACGGGTCAGGCACGGACCGACCCGGTACGGCCACGTCCGGCACGGAGACGCTCGGCGCGGACGGGTCCGGCGACCGGCCCGGTACGGAAACGCCCGGTCCGGACGGGTCCGGTGACCGGTCCCATGCGGCTGGGCTTGGCGCGGATGCCATCGGCGCCGGCCCCGGCGGGGCCGGGGTGGGCGATGCGGGGTGGCTCGGGGTCGAGGTGGCGCTGGCGCTGCTCGCTTCGCCGCTCGGCGGGATGGATCCCGCGGATCTGCGGCGGCTCGGGCGGGCCCTGCGGGACGAGGAGCGGGCCGGGGGCAACAAGGTGCCGCCGCCCTCCGACGTCCTGCTCGCCCGCGCGCTCGCCGAGCCCGAGCGGCTCGTCGCGCACGACCAGTCGTACGCCCGGGGCGCCAGGCGGCTCGGGGAGCTGCTCCAGCAGGCCCGTCGCCGTCTCGCCGCCGGCGGCACCGCCGAAGAGGCGCTCTGGCTGCTCTGGAACGGCACCCCGTGGTCCGGCCGCCTGGAGCGCGCCGCGCTCCGCGGCGGCGCCGCGGGCCGCAACGCCGACCGCGACCTCGACGCCGTCTGCGCGCTCTTCGAGACCGCCGCCCGCGCCGAGGACCGCGTCGGCGGCCGCGGCGCCCTGAACTTCCTCGAAGAGCTCGACGCCCAGGACATCGCCGCCGACACCCTCTCCAAGCGGCAGTCCCGCCCCGACGCCGTCCGCCTGATGACCGCCCACCGCTCCAAGGGCCTCGAATGGGGCCTCGTCGTCGTCGCCGGTGTCCAGGAGGGCCTCTGGCCCGACCTGCGGCGGCGCGGTTCGCTCCTGGAGGCGGACCGCATCGGCCGCGACGGCCTCGCCGAGCCCCTCACCCCCGGCGCCCTCCTCGCCGAGGAGCGCCGCCTCTTCTACGTCGCCGCCACCCGCGCCCGCGACCGGCTCGTCGTCACCGCCGTCAAGGCCCCCGCCGACGACGGCGACCAGCCCTCCCGCTTCCTCACCGAGCTCGGCGCCGAACCCAAGGACGTCGCCGGACGCCCCCGCCGCCCCCTCGCGGTGGCCGCGCTCGTCGCCGAACTGCGCGCCACCACCGTCGACCCGGACGCCTCCGACGCGCTCCGCGCCGCCGCCGCACAGCGCCTCGCGCAGCTGGCCGCGCTCACCGACGACGAGGGCCAGCCGCTGGTCCCGGCCGCCCACCCGGACCGCTGGTGGGGGCTGTTCGAGCCCACCCGCAGCCGGGTTCCGCTCCGCGACCGGGACCACCCCGTCGCCCTCTCCGGCTCGGCGCTCGACCAGCTCGCCAACACCTGCGCCCTCCAGTGGTTCCTCGGCCGTGAGGTCAAGGCCGACGCCCCTGCGACGGCCGCCCAGGGCTTCGGCAACGTCGTCCACGTCCTCGCCGACGAGGTCGCCTCCGGCCGTACCCCCGCCGACCTCGACGTCCTCATGGCGCGGCTCGACTCGGTCTGGGACGCGCTCGCCTTCGACGCGCCCTGGAAGTCCGGGCAGGAGAAGGAGCACGCGCGCGTGGCGCTCGAACGCTTCCTGCGCTGGCACGTGACCGACCGCGGCGGCCGCACACCCGCCGCCACCGAGCACGACTTCGACGTGACCCTCGAAGCCGGTGCGTACGAGGTCCGGATCCGGGGCTCCATGGACCGGGTGGAGACCGACGAGCACGGCCGCGCCTACGTCGTCGACTTCAAGACCGGCAAGTCCGCGCCCACCAGGGACGAGGTGGCGCACCACCCGCAGCTCGCCGTCTACCAGCTCGCGGTACGCGAAGGAGCCCTGGACGAGGTCTTCGACGGCCGCCGCCCCGAGCCCGGCGGCGCCGAACTCGTCCAGCTCCGCCAGCCCGCTCCCAAGAAGGAGGGCGGGGACACGCTCCCGAAGGTCCAGGCGCAGGAGCCCCTGGCGGGGGAGTGGGTCGGCGACCTCCTGGCCACCGCGGCCGGCCGTGTCCTCGACGAGCGCTTCACCCCCACCACGGGCCAGCACTGCACCCACTGCACGTTCCGGTCCGCGTGCAGCGCCCAGCCGGAGGGCCGCCACGTCGTCGAGTAGCGCCCGCACCGACAGGCGCGGGAGCGGGAGCCCCTCACCGGCGAAGTCGCGGGCGCAGGCGGCGGGGCTCACCCTGGTGGGTGAACGGGGAATCCGCGAGGAGGCTCGCATGGCGCCGTCCACCCACCACAGGACCCGTACCGCGGCGGCCGCCGTCTGCACGGCGGCGGCGGTCGCGACGGCCGGGTTCGCCGGCCCCGCCGCCTGGGCACAGGCAGCCCCTCCGCCGGTCGCGGCGCCCACCCTCGCCCCCACCCTCGCCCCCACCCCCGACCCCTTCGAGGACCTGACGCCCGACGCGATCGCCGACCGGGCCGTCCAGGCCACCCAGTCCGCGACCTCCCTGCGCATGGCCGGGCGGGTCGTGTCCGAGGGGCAGCCCCTGGACCTCGACATCGCCCTCGACGACGAGAACAACTGCACGGGGCTGATGAAGGTGGACGGCGGCACGGGCGAGCTGCGCCAGGCCGACCGGATCACGTATCTGAAGGGCGACGCGAAGTTCTGGCGGGTCTCCATGTCCTCCCAGGGCGTGCCGCCGCCCCAGATCGACGCGACGATCCAGCTCGTCCAGGGCCGCTGGCTGAAAATCACCCCCGGCCAGCCCGGTGGCAGCGATCTGAGCGGGGTCTGCGACCTGAACGCCGTGCTGAGCGACCTCGGCGAGAACAGGGACGACCGCAAGGGCATGACCCGGGGACCGGACGCCGAGGTCGAGGGGACCCCCGTCGCCACCCTCGTGAAGAAGAAGCCGGGCGGCGAGACGACGACGGTCTCCGTCGCGCAGGAGGGCAAGCCCTACATCCTCAAGATCGTCAAGAAGGGCGGCGAAGAGCCGAGCACCCTCGTCCTCTCCGACTACGACAAGCCCGTGAAGGTCGTCGTACCGCCGGCGGACGAGACGGTGGACATCTCCAAGCTGGACCAGGGCACGGCCGCCTGAGCGGGCCGCCCCGGCGGCCCCTTCCGCCCGCGGCGTCCGGCGCTGTCGGTGGCGCCGGTTAGCCTCTCTGAGGTGACCGCACGCATCACCGACCCCGAGCAGCTCAAGGAGCTCCTCGGCATCCCGTTCACCCCGGAGCAGACGGCCTGCATCATCGCGCCCCCCGCGCCGCAGGTCATCGTGGCCGGAGCCGGCTCCGGCAAGACGACGGTGATGGCCGCCCGGGTGGTCTGGCTGGTCGGCACGGGCCAGGTCGCGCCCGAACAGGTCCTCGGCCTGACGTTCACCAACAAGGCCGCGGGCGAACTCGCCGAGCGCGTCCGCACCGCCCTCGTCCGCGCCGGCGTCACCGACCCCGACGCGTACGACCTGGACAATCCCCCCGGCGAGCCCCGGATCTCCACGTACCACGCCTTCGCCGGGCAGCTCCTGACCGACCACGGCCTGCGCATCGGCCTGGAGCCCACCTCCCGCCTCCTCGCCGACGCCACCCGCTACCAGCTCGCCGCGCGGGTGCTCCGCGAGGCGCCCGGGCCCTACCCGGCGCTCACCAAGTCCTTCCCGACGCTCGTCAGCGACCTCCTCGCCCTCGACGCCGAGCTCGCCGAACACCTCGTCCGTCCCGAGGAGCTGAGGGCGTACGACTCCGAGCTCCTGGACGCGCTCTCCCGCGCCAGGCTGACCAACGCCGACCTGCGCAAGGTTCCCGAGACGGCCACCGCCCGCCGCGAGCTGCTCGACCTCGTCGTCCGCTACCGCGCCGCCAAGCGCTCCCGCGACCTCCTCGACTTCGGCGACCAGATCGCCCTCTCCGCCGAACTCGCCACCACGCGCGCCGAGGTGGGCGCCCTCCTGCGCGACGAGTTCCGGGTGGTGCTGCTCGACGAGTACCAGGACACGTCCGTCGCCCAGCGACTCCTTCTCTCCGGCCTGTTCGGCGGGGGCACGGGCCACGCCGTCACCGCGGTCGGCGACCCCTGCCAGGCGATCTACGGCTGGCGTGGCGCCTCCGTCGCCAACCTGGACGACTTCCCCGCCCACTTCCCGTACGAGGACGGCAGCCCCGCCACCCGCTACGCACTCTCGGAGAACCGGCGCAGCGGCGGCCGTCTCCTCGACCTCGCCAACGGGCTCGCCGAGCCCCTGCGCGCCATGCACGAGGGCGTGGAGGCGCTGCGCCCGGCGCCCGGCGCGGAGCGCGACGGCTCGGTGCGGATCGCCCTGCTGCGCACCCACGCCGAGGAGATCGACTGGCTCGCCGACTCCCTCGCCCACCTGGTCCGTACGGGCAGCGAGCCCGGCGAGATCGCCGTCCTGTGCCGGACGGCCACCGACTTCCCCGCCATCCAGGCCGCGCTGGTCGCCCGTGACGTGCCGGTCGAGGTCGTCGGCCTCTCCGGGCTGCTCCACCTCCCCGAGGTCGCCGACCTGGTCGCCGTCTGCGAGGTCCTCCAGGACCCCGGGGCCAACGCCTCCCTGGTCCGCCTCCTGACCGGTCCTCGCTGGCGCATCGGCCCCCGTGACCTGGCCCTCCTCGGCCGCCGCGCCCGCGTGCTCGTCCACCGGGAGCGGGGCGGCGCCGACGCCGGCGCCGACGAGCGGCTCGCGGCGGCGGTCGAGGGCGTCGACCCGGCCGAGGTCGTCTCGCTCGCCGACGCCCTCGACACGTTCCTCGACGCCGGGGGAGAGGACGACGGCCTGCCGTTCTCGGCAGAGGCCCGCGTCCGCTTCGCCCGGCTCGCCGCCGAGCTGCGCAGCCTGCGCGCCTCGCTCGCCGACCCCCTCATGGACGTCCTCCACCGGGTCCTCGCCACCACGGGCCTGGAGGTCGAACTCTCCGCCTCCCCGCACGCGCTCGCCGCCAGGCGCCGCGAGACCCTGTCGAACTTCCTCGACACGGCCGCCGGCTTCGCCTCCCTCGACGGCGAGGCGACACTGCTGGCCTTCCTCGGCTTCCTGCGCACGGCCGCGCAGTACGAGAAGGGCCTCGACAACGCGCTTCCGGGCGGCGAGAACACGGTCAAGGTCCTCACGGCGCACAAGTCCAAGGGCCTGGAGTGGGACGTCGTGGCCGTGCCCGGTCTGGTCTCCGCCCAGTTCCCGAGCACCAGGGCCCGTGAGTCGTGGACCTCCCAGCCGCAGGTCCTCCCGCACGCGCTGCGCGGCGACGCCCCGACCCTGCCGGGGATCGACGGCTGGGACGCCGCCGCCCTGAAGGGCTTCAAGGAGGCGATGCGCGACCACCAGCACACCGAGGAGCTCCGCCTCGGCTACGTCACCTTCACCCGCCCCCGCTCCCTCCTCCTCGGCTCCGCCCACTGGTGGGGCCCGGCCCAGAAGAAGCCGCGCGGCCCCTCGGACTTCCTCCACGCCCTGTACGACCACTGCGCGGCGGGATACGGCGAGATCGAGGCGTGGGCCGACGAACCGGAGAAGGACGCCGAGAACCCGGCCCTCGCAGAGAACCGCCCCGACGAGGCCTGGCCCCTGCCCCTGGACCCGGAGTCCTTCGCCCGGCGCCGCAAGGCGGCGGCCGCGGTGGAGGCGGCGCTGTGGGCACGGCCCGCGAACGCGCTGCCCGCGCAGGGGTCCGCACCCCAGGACCCCGAGGACCCCCAGGACCCCGAGGACCCCGAGGACCTCTGGCCCGACGAGGAACCCGTCTGGGACGACGAGCCTCTCTGGGAGGACGAGCTCCTCCGGGACGACGAGCCCCTCCGGGACGGGGCGCCGCCCGTCGCCGACGCGACCCCCGCCCTCCAGGACGACGCGCCGCCCGTCGCCGACGCGATCCCCGCCCCCCGGGCACCGGAGGCCGTCGCCACCCCCGAGGAGGCCCGGACGATCGCCTCCTGGGACCGCGACCTCTCCGCCCTCACCACGGAACTCCGCCGCTCCCGCGCCACCACCCGCGACGTCCTGCTCCCCGCCTACCTGTCCGCCTCCCAGGTCCTGCGCGTCGCAGCCGACCCCGAGGGCTTCGCGCAGGAGCTGGCCCGGCCCATGCCCCGGCCGCCGCAGCCCGCCGCCCGGCGCGGGACGCGGTTCCACGCGTGGGTGGAGTCCCGGTTCGACGAGCTTCCGCTCCCCATGCTCGGCCCGGACGAACTCCCCGGCGGCGAGGAGTTCGCCGGCGAACCGGAGATCGCCGACGAGCGGGACCTCGACGCGCTCAAGGAGGCCTTCGCCCTCACCCCGTACGCCCACCGCACTCCGTACCGGGTCGAGGTCCCCGTCCACCTCACCCTCGCGGGCCGGGTCGTCCGGGGCAGGATCGACGCCGTCTACCGCGACCCGGACACCGGCGCGTACGAGATCGTCGACTGGAAGACCAGCCATCTGCGCACCGCCGACCCGCTCCAGTTGGCGATCTACCGCCTCGCCTGGGCCGAGCAGCACGGCCTCGACCCCGACGACGTCGCCGCCGCCTTCGTCTACGTCCGCACGGGCGCGGTCGTCCGCCCCCGGGCACTCCCCGGACGGGCCGAGCTGGAGGCGACGCTGCTGGGCGGGCCGACCCCGGACAGACCCGCCCCGGACGCCGGATAGGCTCAGGAGCATGAGCGAGACCCCGGACAGCGCCGTCCAGACCGTACGTACCCAGGCCGTGCGCACGTACATCGAGCAGCACCGTGCCGCCTTCCTCGACGACCTCATGGACTGGCTGCGCATCCCCTC
Organism: Streptomyces sp. NPDC127129; assembly: GCF_042671585.1. Classification (NCBI taxonomy): domain Bacteria; kingdom Bacillati; phylum Actinomycetota; class Actinomycetes; order Kitasatosporales; family Streptomycetaceae; genus Streptomyces; species Streptomyces sp. NPDC127129. The sequence continues at coordinate 110,194 of NZ_JBHXTV010000016.1, read as the reverse complement.
GGTGTCGGCTCAGCCCGCCCACGCCGAGGACGTCCGGCGCAGTGCCCGGTGGCTCGCCGACAAGCTGGCCGGCACCGGTTTCACCACGGTCGAGGTCTGGGAGACGGACGGCGCGCCGGCCGTCTTCGCCGAGTGGCCTTCCGGCGACCCGGGCGCCCCGACCGTCCTCGTCTACGGTCACCACGACGTCCAGCCCGCCGCCCGCGAGGACGGCTGGCACACCGACCCCTTCGAGCCGCACGTCACCGACGGCCGGATGTACGCGCGCGGTGCCGCCGACGACAAGGGCCAGGTCTTCTTCCACACCCTCGGGGTCCGCGCCCACCTCGCGGCGACGGGCCGCACCGCGCCCGCCGTCAACCTGAAGCTGATCGTCGAGGGCGAGGAGGAGTCCGGCTCCCCGCACTTCCGTGCCCTCGTCGAGGCCCGCGCGGACCGTCTCGCCGCCGATGCCGTGATCGTCTCCGACACCGGGATGTGGTCCGAGGACACCCCGACGGTCTGCACCGGCATGCGGGGCGTCGCGGACTGCGAGATCGAGCTCCACGGCCCCGACCAGGACATCCACTCCGGTTCCTTCGGCGGCGCCGTGCCCAACCCGGCCACCGTCGCCGGACGCCTGGTCGCCGCGCTGCACGACGAGGACGAGCGCGTCGCGATCCCCGGCTTCTACGAGGGCGTCACCGAGCTCTCCGACGCCGAGCGCGCCCTGATCGCGGAGCTGCCCTTCGACGAGGCCGCGTGGCTGACCACGGCCAAGTCCCACGGCACCCTCGGCGAGGCCGGCTTCTCCACCCTGGAGCGCGTCTGGGCCCGCCCGACCGCCGAGGTCAACGGCATCGGCGGCGGCTACCAGGGTCCCGGCGGCAAGACGATCGTCCCCGCCTCCGCCCAGCTGAAGCTCTCCTTCCGGCTGGTCGCCGGCCAGGACCCGGAGAAGATCGAGCTCGCCGTACGGGAGTGGCTCGCCGCCCGCGTACCCGCCGGGATCCGGTACGAGATCGTCTTCGGCGCCCCCACCCGGCCCTGCCTCACGCCGCTGGACCACCCGGCCCTCAAGGCGGTCGCGGGCGCGATGAGCCGTGCCTTCGACGGCGCCAAGGTCCGCTACACCCGCGAGGGCGGCTCGGGCCCGGCCGCCGACCTCCAGGACGTCCTGGGCGCGCCGGTGCTGTTCCTCGGCATCTCCGTACCGTCCGACGGCTGGCACGCGCCCGACGAGAAGATCGAGCTCGGTCTCCTCCTCAAGGGCGTCGAGACCGCCGCACACCTGTGGGGCGACCTGCCCGCCGCCCTGCGCACCGCCGCGCGATGAACCCACACAACGATCCGGGGGAGTTGGAAGTACCTGTGTCCACCTTGAACAGCCAGTTCGCGGACCGGCCGATCTCGCTCACCGCCCCGAGCGGGATCGACCGTGCCGCCCACCACCGTCTCGACGAGGCGTGGCTCGCGGCGGCCTGGAGTCACCCCTCGACCCGCGTCTTCGTGGTCTCCGGGGGTCAGGTGCTGATCGACGACACCCCCGACGGCCGCACCGAAATCGTCATGACCCCGGCCTTCGAGGCCCCCGTCACCGAGACCCACCGCTACTTCCTGGGCACGGACGCCGACGGTGTCTCCTACTTCGCCCTCCAGAAGGACGCCCTGCCCGGCCGCATGGACCAGTCGGCCCGGCCGGCGGGGCTGCGCGAGGCGGGCCTGCTGCTCTCGCCGCGGGACGCGGGCCTGATGGTCCACGCCGTCGCCCTGGAGAACTGGCAGCGGCTCCACCGCTTCTGCTCGCGCTGCGGCGAGCGCACGGTGATCGCGGCCGCCGGGCACGTCCGCCGCTGCCAGGCCTGCGGCGCCGAGCACTACCCGCGGACCGACCCGGCGGTCATCATGGCCGTCACGGACGCGGAGGACCGCATCCTCCTGGGCCGCCAGGTCCACTGGCCGGAGGGCCGCTTCTCGACCCTCGCGGGCTTCGTCGAGCCCGGCGAGTCGATCGAGCAGTCGGTCGTGCGCGAGGTCTTCGAGGAGGCGGGCGTCACGGTCGGCGAGGTCGAGTACGTCGCCAGTCAGCCCTGGCCCTTCCCGTCCAGCCTGATGCTGGGCTTCTTCGCGCACGCCACGTCCTCGGAGATACACGTGGACGGCGAGGAGATCCACGAGGCCCGCTGGTTCTCGCGCGAGGAGCTGGCCGCCGGGTTCGAGTCGGGCGAGGTGCTGCCCCCGTACGGCATCTCGATCGCCTCCCGCCTGATCGAGCTCTGGTACGGCAAGCCGCTCCCGAAGCCGGGCGACGCGGTCTGATCCGACCCGGAACACCGACGAGGAAGTCCCCGCCCGGCATGCCGGACGGGGACTTCCTCGTCATGCCCGGAGGTGATCAGATACGGGCGAGGTTGCGCTTCAGGTACCTGCTGAGCGGCTTCTCGACGAGGCGGTGCACCAGGTACGACAGCACCAGCATCCCGAGGAAGACGGCGGTGACCAGCGTCCACGGCGAGATCTGCGGCGCGGCCTCGCTGAAGTACTTGAAGAACTCCCAGCCGATGAACTCGTGCAGCAGATAGAGCGGGTAGGTCAGCGCCCCCGCGATCGGCAGCCACTTCCACTGCATGCCGGAGAGCTTGCCCGTGGCGACCAGCGCCATCAGCCCGAAGAAGACCGCGAGCAGCACGAGCACGGGCCAGGCCGGCCGGTCGCCGGCGAAGCTGATCCGCTTGAACCTGTCGATGGTGGGCGCGAGCGAGGCGCAGTAGCAGACGGCGACCACACCGAAGAGCATCAGGTTCGGGCGGAAGCGGTACATGAGGTAGAACGCCACGCCCGCGATGAAGAACCAGCTGTGCTCCGGCATCAGGAGCAGCTTCAGGGGGCCGGGCTCGGCCGGGGCGACCATGATGGTGGCCGCGCCCCAGACGCAGCAGAAGAGCAGCACCCTGCGGTACGTCAGCCCCCACCAGGCGAGCAGGGAGAAGAGCAGGTAGAAGCGGAGCTCGGCGAAGAGCGTCCAGTAGACCGCGTCGACCGGAGCGACCCCCAGTGGCTCCTGGAGCATCGTCAGATTGGTGAGGATGTCGTTCCAGGGCAGATGACTGCGACCGCCGGGAATCACCGTGACGGCGATGCTGGTGGCGATGACGGCGAACCAGTACGCGGGATAGAGGCGCACCACGCGGGAGACGAAGAAGTCCTTCAGCGGCCGGCCCCAGGCGCTCATGCAGATGACGAAGCCACTGATGAGGAAGAAGAACTCCACGCCCAGGTAGCCGTACGAGGCGGTGGTGAAGGTCTCCGGGAATATCTCGCCGACCGGCCGGGGCCATCCCCCGAACCCCATGTAGTGGTACGCCACCACCATGACGGCCGCGCCGAGGCGCATGCCGTCGAGAACGTAGAGACGTCCGGGTTTTTTCTTTGTGGAGTTCGGGTCGAGGCCCGGCGCGACTGTGCCTTCGCGCGGCGTCTTGGTCACGGGGGCTATCTGGTTGAGCACTCGGGTTCCCCACCTGGATGTGCAGCCGCAAATCACGGTCGGGACGAGAGCATAGGGGCGCCTCACAGGCGGCACAAAAGTTCGGAACTGTGACGCTCTTCACTGCGGAGCGGGTACGTCCGTTTTGAGTGGACGAAACCTCGCAAAAGGCCCCGCGGCCGGTGGGAACCGGTCACGGGGCCTTCGGGTCTTCCTGGGATCAGGCGCTGAGCGCCTGCTTCACCTGGGCGAGGCTCGGGTTGGTCATGACGACCTCGGCCGTCCCGGAGGTGGGGAGGATGCGCACGGTCGGCACCGTCTGGTTGCCCCCGTTGGCCTTCTCCACGAACGCGGCCGAGTCCGGGTCCTGCTCGATGTTGATCTCCGTGTACGCGATGCCCTCGCGGTCCAGCTGGCTCTTCAGCCGGCGGCAGTAGCCGCACCACGTGGTGCTGTACATCGTCACAGTGCCCTGCATGGCCAGGCGCTCCTCTTCTTCTTCGTTCTTCGCGTGCTTCGCGTCCCTCGCGGATGCGGGTGGGCCGGGTTGGGTCCGCCCACTGAGAACGTACGGGGTCGCGCGGTCATTCCCGATTCGTATGACCGCTCGCCCGCCCTGTGGACAACGCCCGGCACCCGGCTCCCGCGACCTGGCAGCATGGCGGGGTGACAGCAGCAACGCACTCCCCTCTCTTCCCGCAGGTCCCCGAGTCGGCCGACGCGGTGCTCGACGGGCTCGACCCCGAGCAGCGCGAGGTCGCCCTCGCCCTGCACGGTCCGGTGTGCGTGCTGGCGGGAGCCGGCACGGGAAAGACCCGGGCCATCACCCACCGCATCGCCTACGGGGTGCGGGCGGGGATACTCCAGCCCGGCAGTGTGCTGGCCGTCACGTTCACCAACCGGGCCGCGGGGGAGATGCGCGGCCGGCTCCGACAGCTCGGCGCCGGAGGCGTCCAGGCGCGCACGTTCCACTCCGCCGCCCTCCGTCAGCTCCAGTACTTCTGGCCGAAAGTCGTCGGTGGCGACCTCCCCCGGCTCCTGGAGCGGAAGGTCCAGCTCGTCGCCGAGGCCGCCGCGCGCTCCCGCGTCCGGCTCGACCGGAACGAGCTGCGGGACGTCACCGGTGAGATCGAGTGGGCCAAGGTCACCCAGACCGTCCCCGCCGACTATCCGGCCGTCGTCGCCAAGTCCGTCCGCGAGGCTCCGCGCGACCCGGCCGAGATCTCGCAGATCTACGCGACGTACGAGCAGCTCAAGCGGGACCGCTCGGTGATCGACTTCGAGGACGTGCTGCTGCTCACGGTGGGCATCCTCCAGGACCGGCACGACATCGCCGACCAGATCCGCCGCCAGTACCAGCACTTCGTGGTGGACGAGTACCAGGACGTCTCCCCGCTCCAGCAGCGGCTCCTCGATCTCTGGCTCGGCGACCGCGACAGCCTCTGCGTCGTCGGCGATGCCAGTCAGACCATCTACTCCTTCACCGGCGCCACCCCCGACCACCTGCTGAACTTCCGCACCCGGCACCCGGACGCCACGGTGGTCAAGCTGGTCCGCGACTACCGCTCCACCCCCCAGGTCGTCCACCTCGCCAACGGGCTGCTCAGCCAGGCCCGCGGCCGGGCCGCCGAGCACCGCCTGGAGCTGATCTCCCAGCGCGACCCGGGCCCCGAGCCCGCCTACACCGAGTACGCCGACGAGCCCGCCGAGGCCGAGGGCACCGCCCGCCGCATCCGCGATCTGATCGCCGCCGGAGTCCCGGCCGGCGAGATCGCCGTGCTCTACCGGATCAACGCCCAGTCCGAGGTCTACGAGCAGGCCCTCGCCGACGCCGGCGTGCCCTACCAGCTGCGCGGTGCCGAGCGCTTCTTCGAGCGCCAGGAGGTACGGGAGGCGGGCATCGCCCTGCGCGGCGCCGCCCGCGCCGGGGGGAACGACTCCCTGCTCGACGACGCCGAGGACCTGCCCTCCCAGGTCCGCGCGGTGCTCTCCACCAAGGGATGGACCACCGATCCGCCCGCGGGCTCCGGCGCCGTCCGCGACCGGTGGGAGTCCCTCGCCGCGCTGGTCAGGCTCGCCGAGGACTTCGCCCGCGCCAGGCCCGGCGCCACCCTCTCCGACCTGGTCGCCGAGCTCGACGAGCGGGCCGCCGCCCAGCACGCCCCGACCGTCCAGGGCGTCACCCTCGCCTCCCTGCACGCGGCCAAGGGTCTGGAGTGGGACGCCGTCTTCCTGGTCGGCCTCACCGAGGGCATGATGCCGATCACCTACGCCAAGACCGACGAGCAGGTCGAGGAGGAACGCCGGCTGCTGTACGTCGGGGTCACGCGCGCCCGGCTCCACCTCACGCTCTCCTGGGCGCTCTCCCGCTCTCCGGGCGGCCGCCCCTCCCGCCGCCCCACCCGCTTCCTCAAGGGGCTGCGGCCCGGCTCCGGAGCCCTCGGCGCGGGCGCGGGCCCGGGCGGCCCGGGCGGGTCGAGCGGCGGCTCCGTGGACCGCGCCCCGGGCGGCGGACGGCGCAAGCACCGGGGCCCGGTGCGCTGCCGTGTCTGCGGCGCCACGCTCACCGAGGCCGGCGAGATGAAGCTGATGCGCTGCGAGGACTGCCCCTCGGACATGGACGAGGCGCTCTACGAGCGGCTCCGCGACTGGCGCGGTGACCGTGCCAGGGAGCTCGGGCAGCCCGCGTACTGCGTGTTCACCGACAAGACGCTGATGGCGATCGCCGAGCGCGTGCCCGCCACGGGCGGGGAGCTCGCCGGAATCGCCGGGGTCGGCGCGCGGAAGCTGGACCGGTTCGGAGCCGACGTTCTCGCCCTCTGCGCGGGCGAAGAGCCAGGTGAGGGGTGTGGAGGAGTCGACGAGGAGAGCTGAGGAAAACTCGTCGGAAAAATAGTTTGCGCACCCCCCGTCAAGCCCCATAGGTTCTTAACCACGGAAACAGCGGCTTCTAAGAAGCCCTGTCTTCGTGCTGTACTTGTCCAAATGAACATGAGGGTCCGGCTCACCCCGACCCCTCCGAGACGCCGAGAGGAGGCGATTCCAGTGATCAGCAACATCAACAGCACCACCGTCAGCTTCGTCAGCACCGACAAAATGACCGATCGCTCGGTCGTCTCCGCCTGCTCGCTCGGCCTCTCCGGCTCGGCGTTCATTGGCAGCGGTCTTCCTGGCACCGGTCTGTCCGGCGCCGGTCTGGCCGGCGCCGCTTCCCTGCGGCCGGCTGCCGACCTTGCGGGTCTTCCCGTGATGGAGCGCAACGAGCGACCGACCAAGGCACTGGAAGCAGGAGTAGCAGCAGTCAAGGCCACGGCCTATGGCTTTGCGGCGACCGGTGCCGAAACCAAGCAGCAGACGACGCAGCACCACACGATGTGGGCCTTCCGTGGGCTCGAACCCTGGAGTGATCCAGCCTGATCTGAATCAGGCCGGCGCCTTCAGGGCCGCGGAACCCCACCCGGGATCCGCGGCCCTTCTGTTTGTCCCCGAACGGGGACGGCGGAGCGAAGGGGCCTCGGGACCAGCACCACCCGGTACCAGCCGAAACCCCGGCCCACCAGGCCGGAACGACCAGACGAGGAATTACCCACCGTGCAACTCGAAGCGCACGCCCCGTCCGTACCGACTTCCGAAACGATCCCGCCGCCCGGCCTCACGGAGGACTCCACCTTGACCCCCCTCACCGCGCTCACCGCGCTCGACGACGCCATCGAGAACCTCGGCGTACCCGTCCCCTGCCGCTCGTTCGACCCGGAGGTCTTCTTCGCCGAGTCCCCGGCCGACGTCGAGTACGCCAAGTCCCTCTGCCGTACCTGCCCGCTGATGGAGGCCTGCCTCGCCGGTGCGCAGGAGCGGCGTGAGCCGTGGGGCGTCTGGGGCGGAGAGCTGTTCGTCCAGGGCGTGGTCGTCGCCCGCAAGCGGCCGCGTGGCCGCCCGCGCAAGAACCCGGTCGCGGCATGAACGTCACCGGAACCATCGACCGACCCCTCACGCTCGATCCCCAGAAGCTGGCCCCGATGACCTCTTCCACCAGTGAGCCCTCCGGCTCCGCCACCACAGACGTCACCATCTCCGGCGCGAACGCCTCGCGTCAGAACAGGACCCGTGAAATGCAACTCATCCAAGAAGCCCTGGCTCGTGCTCATATGCACGACCTTCTGCGGGAAGCCGATGCGGAACGCCAGGCCACGCGCCTGGTTGCCGCCCGGCGGATGCAGAAGCGGGCCGAGCGCGTCTCGCTGCGCGCCCGGCGCGCGCTCGCCATGGCTGTCATGCACTGACCCGAAGTAACCACGCGGGGGCCGGTCCGAACGGACCGGCCCCCGCGGTGCGTTGCTGCGCGGCCCGGCCCGCGTCGGACTATCGTCAGGAGGGTGAACGACGCCAGGAAGCCCGAGGAGCCCTTCGTCTGCGCCCGCTGCGGCAGGACGACGGAGGAGCTCCCGGTGACCTGGACCTGCTCGGTGGAGAACGGCGAGCGCCAGTACTTCTGCGAGGCCTGCGCGCGCGAGAACATCAGGTCCATCGAGGGCCGCCTCGACTCCTCCTGGTGGTGACGGCCCTCCGCCCGGCGCTACGCCGGGCCCCTCCGCCCGGTCCCGCCGCGCGCCGCTACTCGGCCGGGACGAAGCCCGGCAGCCACTCCCGCAGCTCGTCGCGGAGCCGCACCGTCGCGTTCAGCTGACAGAGCACCCCGATCGTGCTCAGGGTCACGCGGTGTATCAGCAGATACGACGGCGGCAGATTGAGCTGCTTGCCCAGCTGATGCGCGGGGGAGCGGAGGTCGGCGATCCGGGCGGCCTGGGTCCGCATCCAGCCCCGCGTGAAGGCGAACGCCTCGGCCTCCGCCGGCTCGATGATCGGCAGCAGGTACGCGAGCACCGCGTCCGGGTCGAGGGTGATGGACTCCTTGACGAAGCCCTCCTCGCGCAAGAGCTCGTACACCGTGTCGGCGTCGCCCTCCAGGGTCAGCCGCAGACAGGTGCCGATCGTCTCCGGCAGTCCGCCCGGCAGCCGGTCCACCGTGCCGAAGTCCAGCACGCCGAGCCGCCAGCTCTCCGGGCCGTCCTCGTCGTCGGCGCCCGGCAGCAGCCGGAAGTTGCCCGGGTGCGGATCGGCGTGGAGAAGTCCCGTGCGGGCCGGGCCGGAGAAGAGGAACCGGGCCAGGAGCTGACCGGCACGGTTCCGCTGCTCCTCCGTACCGTCCGCGATCACCTCCGACAGCGGGATCCCGTCGATCCATTCCGTGACGAGCACCTGCTCGCCCTGGTGCACCACGGAGGGCACCACGACATCGGGATCGCCCGCGAACTCCTCCGCGTGCTCCCGCTGCGCCTGCGCCTCCAGGCTGTAGTCCAGCTCCTCCGACACCCGGTCGCGCAACTCGGTGATCAGGGGCTTGACGTCCATACCGGGGATGAGCGGGCCGAGCAGCCGGGCGAAACGGCTGAGTTGCGTCAGGTCGGAGAGCAGCGCCTCGCCCGCCCCCGGGTACTGCACCTTCACCGCGACCTCGCGGCCGTCGTGCCAGACCGCTCGGTGCACCTGCCCGATGGAGGCCGCCGCCGCCGGCTTGTCCTCGAACTCCAGGAACAGCTCCCGCCACTCCGGGCCGAGCCGCTCCTCCAGGACGGCGTGGACCGTCCGTGTCGGCATCGGGGGCGCCGCCTCCTGGAGCTTGGTCAGGGCGGCCCGGTAGGGACCGGCCACCTCCTCGGGGAGCGCCGACTCGAAGACGGACAGCGCCTGTCCGAACTTCATCGCCCCGCCCTTGAGCTCGCCGAGCACCTTGAACAGCTGGTCGGCCGTGCGCTGTTGCAGCTCGCGCGCGACCAGCTCCGCGGACTTGCCACCGATCCGCTTGCCCAGACCCCAGGTGGCCCGTCCGGCGAAGCCCAGGGGCAACGCGGCCAACCTGGCGGTCCGGGTGACCGCCTTCCGGGGAAGATCAGACATGCGCCCCTCCAGTTCCCAGACTGCCGTGCCACACAGGACCGTTACCTCGCCATTGTGTCGTGCGGGCTTCCGGCCCCTGAGGCATGCTCCCCCTCTCCGCGTCGCACCGCACCGCACGGGCACGCCGGGTGCGGTCTCGTCCGCTCCACGCGCCACTCCAGAAGCGGCAGCGACACCTCCCAGCGAGCCCCCGTGCTCGCGGGCAACTCACCGTCGAGAAAGGCCAGCGCGTGGGCCGCGGCCAGCCCGGCGACCGCCGTCGCGAGCCCCAGATCGCACGCCGGCACCTCGGGGGGCGGGCCCGAGCGCCACTGCGCCAGCATCCGGGGCCACACCGGCTCCCGGTCCGACCGCTCCTCCTGCGCGCACCGGGCGCAGGCCGTCCCGCCGGGCAGCACCAGCGGCCCGACCACACCGGTCGCCTCCAGCACCCCCGCATAGAGATGGGGCGTGCCCGTCGTGATCCAGCCCTCGGCGGTGAGCGGGTCGGGGAGGTAGGCGGCGAGGCCGTCCCGCGGTGTCACCACGACGAGTGAGAGCCCTGGCTCCCGTCCGGCGTCACCCGTCACCCGTCTGCCCGCGCGAGGCGGCCGGCCGCCCGGCGCCGACCGCGCCACGAGCCGATGCGCCGCCGCGGCCCGGCGCTCGCCCACCGCCTCGGCCGGCAGTCCGCCCGGAGCCACCTCCCAGGGCCGGACGCATCCGGAGTCCAGCACCTCCACCCTGCCGACCCCCGAGGCCGAGAGCAGGGCGGCCACCGTGGCACCGACCCGGCCCGCGCCCCGGACCTGGACGCGCGCCGCACGCCGCGCGGCCACGCGCCGTAACGCCCCGTCCGGCTCCGGATGGACGACGGAGAGTGAGGCCAGATCGGCGCGAAGGGGATCGAGCGCACCGTCCGGCGCTCCCGCGCCGGCCGCCTTTCCGGGTCTCCCCGCCGAGGCGTCCGCGATCAGCCCGGCCCTCGCGAGCCGGCCGAGCAGCCCTTCGAGCCACCCGTCCGGCAGGCCCAGGGCCCGCGCCTCGGCCCGCAGGAGCGGCATGCCCCGCGTGCCGTCGAGCAGCCCGAGCAGGCTGCCGGTGGTCGTGTCGAGCGGACCCACCACGACCGCGTGCGAGGGCGTCGCCCCGAACTGCACGCTCCGAAGATCGCGCCACGCCCTGCGCAGCGCGGGTTTCAGCATCGGATGCATTTCCGCCCCCGTGATCTTGATCGTCGACTTCCTCCGCCGTCAGATTGCCCAGGAGTCGAAGCGGGCACGGAAAGTTGTCCACAGGGGCGGGGTATTAATCATTCAAATGGTGCACGGTGTGACCGGAGCCCCGCCGAACCGCCCCGGAGGCGGGACTTCCCACGCTGACACCGGGTAACGTCGGGCCCGTGCCCGCCGACCCACAGCGCAGCGTGACAAGGAAGCCGCCCCGCGGTTCGGGGACGAGTGCGGTCGAGGTCCGCAGAAGCTCCCGGCGGAGCAGAACCGTCTCCGCCTACCGCGAGGGCGACCGGACCATCGTGCTCATCCCGGCCCGGATGTCCGAGGCGGAGGAGCAACGCTGGGTGACGGTCATGCTGGACAAGCTGGCCGCCCAGGAGAGCAAGAGCGTCCTCGGCGACGCCGAACTCACCGAGCGTGCCGAGCGGTTGTCCGACCAGTACTTCGCCGGCCGGGCACGGCCGACGTCGGTGCGCTGGGTGACCAACCAGAACACCCGCTGGGGCTCGTGCACTCCGTCGGAGGGCAGCATCCGCCTCTCGCACCGGCTCCAGGGCATGCCCGAGTACGTCGTCGACTACGTCCTCGTCCACGAACTGGCACATCTCCTGGTGCCCGGTCACGGCCCCCGGTTCTGGCGGCTCCTGGAGGCCTACCCGCGCACCGAGCGTGCCCGCGGCTACCTCGAAGGAATCGTCGCCGCCGACCGCCTGCCCCACCTGCCGGCCGCGCGCGAGGAGTAGTCAGGACCGCTTCAGTCCTGTACCGAATACGTACCGGCTTGGCTCAATGTCGCACACAGCCGTTAGCCTGACGCGACGCATTCACATTTCGGGATGGGGGACGGTCGTTACGCATGGCCAGGGAATTCCAACGCGGCCACAAGGCCAAGATCAGTGATCTCACACCGGGAACCGATCTGTACGTGGGTGTGCAGATCGCGGCGCCCGGGCTGACCTTCGACATCAGCTGCTTCGGCCTCGACGCCAACGAGCAGCTCTCGGACGACCGGTACTTCATCTTCTTCAACCAGCCGAAGTCGCCGGAGGAGTCCATCCAGCTGCTCGGCGCGCAGTCGGGCGACACGGAGTCCTTCCGGGTCACGCTGGACCGCATCCCGGCGAACATTCACAAGCTGTCGTTCACCGCGACCATCGACGGCGCCGGCCAGATGTCGCAGATCGGCCCCGGCTACATCCGTATCGTGGCGGGCGGTGAAGAGGTCGTCCGATACCCGTTCACGGGCACGGAGTTCTCCACCGAGCGCGCCGTCATGCTGGGCGACTTCTACCTCAAGGACGTCTGGCGGTTCGCCGCCATCGGCCAGGGCTTCGACGGTGGCCTCGACGCGCTGCTGAAGAACTTCGGCGGCGAGGTCGCCGAGGAGCAGCCCGCGGCGCAGGCACCGCAGGCGGCCCCCGCCTTCGGCGCGCCGCCGCAGGCAGCGGCGCCGCCCGCGTTCGGTGCGCCCGTCGCGCCGCAGGCGCCCCAGCCGGCCCCGCAGTTCGGCGCCCCGCCGGCCGCGCCCGTACCGGCGCCCGCTCCGGCCCCTGCCCCGCAGGCTCCGGTCCAGCCGATGCACGCGGCTCCCACCATGGCCGCCCCGATGGCCCCGCACGCCCCGGCCCCGTCGCCGTACGGCCAGCCGCCGCAGGCACCGCAGGCCCCGCAGTTCGGCCAGGTTCCCGGCGGACAGGCCCCGGGTCAGCCGTACGGCCAGCCGCAGCCCCAGTTCGGGCAGGTCCCCGGCCAGATGGGCGGTGCGCCCCAGGGCATGCCGCCCGGCGTGCCACAGGGAATGCCGCAGGGCGCTCCCGCCGGCGGCCCCGGGCTCGCCGCCGCGCTCCAGCCCTTCAAGGAGACCCCGACCGGCGCCCGCTGGGCCCCGCAGAACCAGCAGCTCATGCGGGTCGACCTGCAGATGGGCGGCGTCCCCGTCCTCGCCCGCCAGGGCAGCATGGTGATGTACCAGGGCAAGGTCGACTTCAGCCACAAGGGCGCGGGCTTCACCGGCCGGATCGTCGGCAACGCCACCGGTCAGGAGATGCAGCTCATGCGCTGCACCGGCCGCGGCCAGGTCTTCCTCGCCGAGGAGGGCGCCCACCTGCACCCGATCGAGCTCCAGGGCGACGGCATCTGCGTCTCCGCCGAGAACGTGCTCGCCTTCGACGAGTCCCTCCAGTACGAGGTACGGAGGATCGAGGGCCACGGCATCCCCGGCGGCGCCCTGTTCACGATGCAGTTCCAGGGCACCGGCACCGTCGTCGTCAAGACGCACGGCGTCCCCGTCGTCCTGCCCGTCACGCCGACCACCTTCGCCGACTGCAACGCGGTCATCGCCTGGTCGTCCGCGTCCCAGGTGATCCTCTCCAGCCAGGTCCGGCTGCGCCGCAACGCGTACCCCGGACACAGCGGAGAGACCGTCAACCTCCAGTTCCGGGGCGCTCCCGGCAACTTCATCGTCGTCCAGCCGTACGAGGTCTGAGGGAGCCCGAAACAATGAACCAGCAACTCGCGGGCTTCGCCCCGACCCCGATGGCGGCCCGGATGGAGAACCACGGCCGCGCCATGCTCAAGGTCGCCATGGCCTCCGGCCACGACCTGTACGCACGCACCGGCTCCATGGTCGCCTACGAGGGCTTCGTCACCTACGAGCCCAACCCGCCGGCCGCCCGCCAGGTCGCCCAGCAGTGGATCACCGGCGAGGGCGCGCCCATCATGAAGTGCTCCGGCGACGGCCTGCTCTACCTCGCCGACTACGGCGCGGACGTCGTCGTGATCAACCTCAACAACGACTCGCTCTCGGTCAACGGCACCAACCTGCTGGCCTTCGACGCACACCTCCAGTGGGGCGTCGAGAAGGTCAAGGGCCTCGCCAAGTTCGCCGGCCAGGGCCTGTTCAACGTCGAGATCGCCGGCACCGGCTGGGTCGCGATCACCTCGCGCGGCACGCCGATCGTCGTCGACTGCGGCCGCGGCGAGGACGAGACGTACGTCGACCCGGACGCGCTCGTCGCCTGGTCGCCGGCGCTCAAGGTCAAGGGCAAGCGCAGCTTCAAGGCCTCCTCCCTGATCGGGCGGGGCAGCGGCGAGGCGTTCCAGATGGCCTTCTCCGGCCAGGGCATCGTCGTCGTACAGCCGAGCGAGGACAGCACCGACCGCCTGCGGGTCCGGGGCTGAGGGGGAGCGAGAACACACCATGCAGAGCCCGCTTTTCAACTACGCCGAGCAGCAGAGCCAGGAACGGTACGTCATCCAGAACCCGCAGCTGCTGCGGGTGGCGCTGACCGGCTCGGACGACATCCTCGCCCGCAAGGGCGCCATGGTCGCCTACCAGGGACTCGTCGACTTCGACGGCGAGTACCAGACGTCCAGCCAGCGGCGCGCCCAGGCCCGGACCGGTGAGGGCCTCGACCTGATGCGCTGCTCCGGCCAGGGCACGGTCTACTTCGCCAACCTCGCCCAGTACATCCACGTCGTGGAGGTCGAGCAGGAGGGCATGACCGTCGACAGCGCCTACGTCCTGGCGCTCGACTCGACCCTGCACACCGAGGTCATCGCCGTCGACAGCCAGTACGGCGTCTCCGGCACCGGCAAGTACCAGCTCAACATCTCTGGCCGCGGCAAGGTCGCCCTGATGACCTCCGGCCAGCCGCTGATGATGCACGTCACGCCGGACAAGTACGTCAACGTCGACGCGGACGCGATCGTCGCCTGGTCCACCGGGCTGCGGGTGCAGATGCAGGCGCAGACGACCAACTCGAACATCCGCCGCCGCCGTGGCGACACGGGTGAGGGCTGGGAGCTCAGCTTCCTCGGACAGGGCTTCGCCCTCGTCCAGCCCAGCGAGGTCATGCCGCCGCAGCACGCCGCCATCGGCCAGGGCATCGCCGCCCAGTTCGGTGCCGGCCAGCACGGCTCCCGCGCCCAGAACCAGAACAACGCCTGGAACTGACGCGCCGTACGTGAGACACAGGTAAGGGGCGGCCTCCGTGGAGGCCGCCCCTAACACATGCGCTAGAGACGGGCGAGGGTGTCCCCCAGCAGCCGCACCACCGAGGTGTCGGCCACGGACGCCACCTCGTCGTACGCGAACCAGCGCAGGTCCAGCGACTCCTCGCTGATGGCCTCCACCGCGCCGGCCGGTGCCAGCGCCGCGTACTGGACGTCCAGATGCCAGTGACACGGCGCCGGGATCGGATGCCGGTCGAGCCGCACGGGGCCGCCGGGCAGCAGCGTGAGGCCGGGAATGCCGGACTCCTCCGTCGCCTCGCGCAGCGCCGCCTCCGCCAGCGTCGTGTCACCCGGCTCGCAGTGGCCGCCCATCTGCAGCCACATGCCGAGCTTCTTGTGCAGCGTCAGCAGGGCCCGCCCGCGCTCGGGGTCCACCACCAGCGCGCTGGCCGTCAGATGCCCGGCCCCGCACGCCTTCCACATTCCGTCCTCGTGCGCCGCGAGGTGGTCCAGATAGAGCCCGCGCAGCTCCTCCTGGCTCCCGTACGCCTTCAGTACGAGAACGGCGTCGTCGTGCAGGCTCACTTGGCGGTGTCGTCCTTGCCCTCGTCGTCGCCGTCCCCGCGGGCCGCCTCGCCGAGCATCTTGTCGATCTCCGAGAAGTCGAGGTGCTCGCGGTGGACGAAGCCGTCCGGGTCGTCCAGGTCGGAGGCCGTCGGCAGCATGTCCGGGTGGTGCCAGAGATCGTCACGGCCGTCGACCCCGCGCGCGTCCGTGAGCGAGGCCCACAGCCGCGAGGCGTCCCGCAGCCGGCGCGGACGCAGTTCGAGACCGATCAGCGTGGCGAAGGTCTGCTCCGCGGGGCCACCGCTGGCCCGGCGCCTGCGCAGCGTCTCGCGCAGCGCGTCCGCCGAGGTCAGACGGGACTTCGCGGCCTCGTGGACCACCGCGTCCACCCAGCCCTCGACCAGCGCTAGCGCCGTCTCCAGACGGGCCAGCGCGGCCTTCTGCTCCGGGGTGTCCTCGGGCTGGAACATGCCCTGCTGGAGCGCCTCCTGCAGCTGCTCCGGGTGCGTCGGGTCGAGCTGACCCACCGCCTCCTCCAGCTTCGAGGTGTCGACCTTGATCCCGCGGGCATAGCCCTCGACCGCGCCGAACAGATGCGAGCGCAGCCACGGCACATGGGCGAAGAGCCGCTGGTGGGCGGCCTCACGCAGGGCCAGGTAGAGCCGCACCTCGTCCTTGGGGACGCCCAGGTCCTTGCCGAACGCCTCGATGTTCAGCGGCAGCAGCGCCGCCTTGCCGGCCGGGCCCAGGGGCAGACCGACATCCGTCGAGCCGACGACCTCGCCGGCGAGCGCGCCGACGGCCTGACCGATCTGCTGGCCGAACATGGCGCCGCCCATCGACCGCATCATCCCGATCAGCGGGCCCGCCATGGCCTGCATCTCCTCGGGCAGCACATCGCCCATCGCCGTGCCGACCCGCTCGGCGACCGGGTCGACCAGCTGCTGCCAGGCCGGCAGCGTCGCCTCGACCCATTCCGCGCGGCTCCACGCCACGGCCGTGTTCGCCCCGGAGGGCAGCGAGGTCACACCGTCCAGCCACAGGTCGGCCAGGCGCACGGCCTCCTCGACCGCGGCCTTCTCGGCCGGACCCACACTGGCGTCCTTGGTGCCGTCGGACGTGCCCTGGGCGACCACCTGGCGCGCGATCTGCTTCGCCATGTCCCAGTTCACCGGACCGCCCTCGTACGAGAGCATCTGGCCGAGCTGCTGGAACGCGGCGCCCAGGTCGTTCGGATTCAGAGAGCCGAACATCGCGGCGAACGGATTGTCCGCGCCACCCGGACCGCCCATGCCCGGCAGACCGCCGAAGCCGAACGGATTGGCCCCGAACGGGTTGCCGCCGCCCTGGCCACCGGGCCCCTGGCCACCTCCGGCGGGGTCCTTCTTCTTGCCCTCGTCGCCGTTCTCCGGCTCCTCCGGCGGAAGGCCGAATCCGAATGGGGTGTCACTCACAGGTTTCCTCGGCTCGTAGGGCCGCCGGATTCCTTCCGACGGCGGCTTTCCCGGCTCGGCTCGATGCCCGGCTGCACACCACCAGCGTAGACATCCGGGCCGGATCCGGGCTCGGTGCTCCGCCGGGCCGTGCCCTGCGGCAGGATGGACGCCACCTGGTACGTACGCGTCATTCGGGTACGTACTGAAGACAACCGCTGGAGACGCCCGGTGAGTTCCCCAGATCCTCAGGTTCGCGCAGCGCGAAACATCTCGACCCGGCCCGCCGGGCGCGGCCCCGTGGTCGCCGTCACGGGCGCCGCCTCCGGGGTCGGCGCCCTGCTGACCGCACGCCTCGCCGCGTCCGAGGAGATCAAGCAGGTCGTCGCGATCGACGAACGCCGTGGCGAGGTCTCCGAGGCGCAGTGGCACATCCTCGACGTGCGCGACCCGGCGATCGCCGAGAAGCTGCGCGGCGCGGACGTGGTCGTGCACCTCGCCGTCGACCTCGACCTGGAATCCGACGCGGCCGCCCGAACGGCCTACAACGTGCGCGGCGCGCAGACCGTCCTGACGGCCGCCGCGGCCGCGGGCGTGCACCGTGTGGTGCTCTGCACCTCGGCGATGGTCTACGGCGCGCTGCCCGACAACGACATCCCCCTCTCCGAGGACGCCGAGCTGCGGGCGACCGCCGAGGCCACCGGCGTCGGCGACATGCTGGAGATCGAGCGGCTCGGCCGCCGCGCGCCCCGCGCCCACCCCGGCCTCCAGGTCACCGTGGTCAGGCCGGCGGTCCTGGTCGGCGGCACGGACACCGCCCTGACCCGCTACTTCGAGTCGCCCCGGCTGCTCGTCGTGGCCGGCTCCCGCCCCACCTGGCAGTTCTGCCACGTCGAGGACCTGGTCAGCGCGCTGGAGTACGCGGCGCTCGAGAAGGTCGACGGGGAGTTCGCGGTCGGCTGCGACGGCTGGCTCGAACAGGAGGAGGTCGAGGAGCTCTCCGGGATCCGGCGGATGGAGCTGCCCTCCGCGGTCGCCCTCGGCGCGGCGGCCCGGCTGCACCGGATCGGGCTCACCCCGTCCCCGGCCGGGGACCTCGCCTACACGATGCACCCCTGGGTGGTCAGCGTCGGACGGCTGCACGACGCGGGCTGGCGGCCCACGTGGACCAACGAGGAGGTGCTCGCCGCGCTCCTGGAGGAGGTCGAGGGCCGGCACACCGTCGCGGGCCGCCGGCTCGGCCGCAAGGACGCGACGGCGGCGGGAGCGGCCGGTGCGACGGTGGCGCTGCTCGGCACGGCGGCGCTCGTGCGCCAGATGCGGAAGCGGCGTGGCATGTAGCGGGCGGAGCTGTAGGACCCTCCTACGGAGGGTCGGGTCCACCGGCGGAAAGCGCTATTCCGCGATGTCCGTGCGGTACGGCACCATGGGCGCATGGCACGCACCCACGACCACCCCGGCGAGCAGACCGCGGCGGACCCGATCAAGCTCCTCGCGATCCGTGACACCCCGCTCTCGGTCGACGAGGTCTTCCGTGCCGTCGGCGACGACGCGGCCGGCGGCATGACGCTCTTCGTGGGCACGGTGCGCAACCACGACGGAGGCGCCGACGTCGACGCGCTCGGGTACTCCTGCCACCCCTCCGCCGAGGACGAGCTGCGCCGGGTCGCCGAGAAGGTCGTCGCCGACTACCCGGTCCGCGCGCTGGCCGCGGTCCACCGGGTGGGCGATCTGAGCGTCGGTGATCTCGCGGTCGTCGTCGCGGTCTCCTGCCCGCACCGCGGCGAGGCCTTCGAGGCCTGCCGCAAGCTCATCGACGACCTCAAGCACGAGGTCCCCATCTGGAAGCACCAGACGTTCTCGGACGGCACCGAGGAGTGGGTCGGCGCCTGCTGAGCGTCCACCCCGTGTCTGGGGGTCCCCCCGGACGGAGTCTGGGGGAGGGTGGGCGCCTGCTGAGCGTCCACCCCGTGTCTGGGGGTCCCCCCGGACGGAGTCTGGGGGAGCGTCGGCGCCTGCTGACCGTCCACCCGCACAGCCCCCCACGCCTCCACCCGCACAGCCCCACGCCTCCGCCGCAAGGCGCCGCGCCGACGTGCGGTAGTCGAACGCCCCGATTTGCGTAACCGGCCCCCCGGCAGCAGCGTTGATGCTGCAGATCGTTAGTCTGCTGATCGGCCGGTCGCGGTCGGTTGCGGTCGCTCATTGGGGATGGGAGGTCGGGATGGCAGTCCTCGCGTGGTTGCTGATTCCGCTTGTCGCAGTCGTCGGCGCGGCGATATGGGGAAGCTGGACCCAGCGGAACAAGACCATCGGAGACGTGGCCGAGCTCGCCGGCTACGCACGGTTCAGGGACGCCATGGAGCGTTCCCACGTCGCCCTCGCGGCCGCCGAGCCCGAGATGGCTCCGGCCGCGCCCTCGTCCCCCGTACGCAGTAGTCACGTCTCCGGCTGAGTCCCACCCGTCGGCCCGCCTCGTACGGACCCGCCCCACGGGTGCACTCACAGACCGGTCCCGTACTGTCGTTCCATGCCACGCCGCACCGCGACGATGCTCGCCTCCACCCTGGTCCTGATCACCCTGCTCTGTGTGGGCGTCCTGGTCCCGGTGCCGTACGCGGAGATGAGCCCCGGCCCGACGGTCAACACCCTCGGGGAGGCCGCGGGCGAACCCGTCCTTCAGGTCTCGGGGCGCAAGACGTACCCCACCGACGGGCATCTCAACATGACGACCGTCCGCGTCACCAGCGCGGACTACCGGATGAACGTGGTCGAGGCGGTCTACGGCTGGCTCGCCCACGACAACGTGGTCGTTCCCAAGGAGACCCTCTACCCGGACGGCAAGACCGAGGAGGAGTCGACCCAGGAGAACGCCGAGGAGTTCAGCCAGTCCCAGGAGAGCGCCAAGGTCGCCGCCCTCGGTGAGCTGGGCATCCCGGTGACCACCCGGGTCGTCGTCGCCTCCGTCGTCAAGGACAGCCCCGCCCAGGGCGAGCTGCACGCCGGGGACGTCGTGAAGGCCGTGGACGGCGTGCCCGTCAAGGAGCCGGGGGACGTCGCCAAGCAGGTGACCACGCACGAGCCGGGCGAGAAGGTCGACTTCACGATCGTCCCCGCCAAGGAGGCGGAGGCGGCGGAGAAGGCCGGCAAGGAGCCCACCGCCACCGAGAAGGTCTCCGTCACCACGGTGAAGTCCCAGGAGGGCGACCGGGCGATCGTCGGCATCCAGGCCGGCACCGACCACGTCTTCCCGTTCACGATCGACATCAAGCTCGCCGACGTCGGCGGCCCCAGCGCCGGACTGATGTTCGCGCTCGGCATCGTCGACAAGCTGACGCCGGAGAGCCTCACCGACGGCAAGTTCATCGCCGGCACCGGGACCATCGACGAGAAGGGCCAGGTCGGCCCCATCGGCGGCATCCAGATGAAGCTCGTCGGCGCGCGCAACGCAGGCGCCCGGTACTTCCTCACCCCGGCCGACAACTGCGCCACCGCCGCCTCCGACGTCCCCGACGGCCTCACCCTGATCAAGGTGAACACCATCGACGACGCGACGAAGTCGCTGGAGAAGCTCCGCGCCGGGGACACGAAGAACCTCCCGAGCTGCTCGAAGAGCTAGAACGGAGCCCGTTACGGAGAAGGGGGCGCCCCGGTCCACCGACCGGGGCGCCCCCTTCCGCGTACGCGGGTGTCTCAGCCCTCGAAGGTCGCCGCCAGGGCCTCCGCGAGCCCCGGCACCAGGTCGGCGCCCGTCAGCACCTCGTTCGGGGAGTCCTTCTCGCGCAGCCGGATCGCCGCCTCCCGCGCGCCGTCACGGAGCACGGCGACGGTCATCCGGACCTCCTGGCGGTCGGGGTGCCGGGCCACCCACTTCGCCAGAGCGGCGTCGTTCAAGCCCTCCGGCACGGACGCCTCGGCCGACGGCGGGAGCATCAGCCGCTCCACCGTCAGCGCGCAGCCGACCACGGCGTCCGGCCAGGCGATCGTGCCGAGGAACTCGTCGAGGGGCTTCCCCTTCGGCAGTTCCTCCTGCTCGATGGGGGTGTAGGCGGCGGCCGCCTCGTCGCCTTCGAGGCCGAGCTGGGAGGCGAGTCCCGGCTCCTGGGCACGCAGTCGGGCGGTGTCGACCAGGGCGAAGAGCCGGGCCGGACGGTCCCAGCCGAGGCCGGAGGCGTACTCGTCGATCTCGAGCACCGCGCGGGTGAGGGGGCTGGCGGCCATGGGGGTGCCGGAGGGGGAAACGTTGGACATGGACAACATCCTGCCTCCTCTTCCCCCGAAGACGGGAACTAGGTAAAGCCTCAGTAAGTTGCATCAGTGGGCTCTACGATCGCGGGGCCTGCTTTATCGACGCATCAACCTGAGGGGCGCACGTTGGCTTTCCAGATGCCCGACCGCGGAGGCGGCGGAGGTCCGTCCGGGCCAAGGATCAGAGTCGGCCGGCCGTCCCGGCGGGCCCGCACGCTGCTCATGACCCTGGGTGTGCTGGCCGTTCTGGCCATGGTGTTCGTCATGTTCGCCGGGTTCTGGACGGACTGGCTCTGGTACCGCTCCGTCCAGTACTCGTCCGTGTTCACCACCACGCTGTGGACCAAGATCGGCCTGTTCGCCGTCTTCGGTCTGCTGATGGCGCTCGCCGTCGGGTTCAACATCTGGCTGGCGCACCGGCTCCGGCCGCCGCTGAGCGCGATGTCGCTGGAGCAGCAGAGCCTCGACCGGTACCGGATGGGTCTGGCGCCCTACAAGAAGTGGGTGCTCCTCGCGATCACCGCGCTCGTCGGCCTGATCGCGGGCGCCTCGGCCTCCGGCCAGTGGCGGACCTGGCTCATGTGGGTCAACGGCGTGTCGTTCGGCCAGAAGGACCCCCAGTTCCAGCTGGACGTGTCGTTCTACGCCTTCGACCTGCCCTGGTACCGCTCGCTGCTGGCCTTCGGCTTCGCCGCCGCCGTCCTGTCGCTGGTGGCCGCCGCGCTGACGCACTACCTGTACGGCGGGCTGCGCGTCACCAGCCCCGGTGCCCGCGCCACCGCCGCCGCGACGGGCCACCTGTCGGTGCTCCTGGGCGTCTTCGTCTCCCTCAAGGCCGTGGCGTACTGGCTCGACCGGTACGGCCTCGCCGTGAAGTCCAGCGACTTCAAGGCGGCCGGCAACTGGACGGGTCTGCGGTACGTCGACGCCAACGCCTACCTGCCGGCGAAGACGATCCTGTTCTGCATCGCCGTGATCTGCGCCGTGCTCTTCTTCGCGACGCTGTGGCGCCGCACCTGGCAGCTGCCCGTGATCGGCTTCGGCCTCATGGTCCTGTCGGCGATCCTGATCGGCGGCCTGTACCCGGCCATCGTGCAGAAGTTCCAGGTCCAGCCGAACGAGCAGGCCAAGGAAGCGCCGTACATCCAGAAGAACATCGATGCCACGCGCAAGGCGTACGCCATCGACGGCACCGAGCCGGAGAACTACTCGGGCAAGTCGACGGTCAAGGCCAAGGACCAGCTCCGCGCGAACTCGGACACGGCGGCCAGCTACCGGCTGATCGACCCGAACATCGTCTCGCCGACGTTCCAGCAGCTGGAGCAGAAGCGGAAGTACTACCAGTTCCCGACCACCCTCGACGTCGACCGCTACAAGGGCCAGGACACCGTCGTCGGCCTGCGTGAGCTCAACATCAAGGGCATCCCGAAGCGGAACTGGATCAACGACCACTTCACGTACACCCACGGCTACGGCGCGATCATGGCCGCGGGCACGCAGACGGACGCCAACGGCTCCCCGGTCTTCACCGAGGCCGGCCTGCCGACCACCGGGATGCTCGGCCCGTACCAGCAGCGGATCTACTACGGCGAGAAGACGGATCAGTACTCGATCGTCGGCGGCCCGCAGAAGGAGCTGGACTACGAGGAGAACGGCGAGAAGACCACCAGCTACGAGGGCAAGAGCGGGGTCAACCTCTCCAACACGTTCAACCGCGCCGCGTACGCGGTGGCGTTCAGCGAGCCGCAGATCCTCTACTCGGGGGCCATCGGCGACGGCTCGCGGATCCTCTACAACCGGACGCCCAAGGAGCGCGTCGAGGCGGTGGCACCCTGGCTGACCATCGACGGCGACGCCTACCCGGCCGTCGTCGGCGGCAAGATCCAGTGGATCGTCGACGCGTACACGACCACGAACGGCTACCCGTACGCCTCGCGCACCACGCTCGGCGACACCACGGCGGACTCCCTGACCGTGGGCAACCAGCAGCGCGCGGTGGTCGCCCAGCAGAACCAGGTCAACTACATCCGTAACTCGGTGAAGGCCACCGTCGACGCCTACGACGGCACGGTGACCCTCTACGAGTGGGACACGAAGGACCCGGTCCTCAAGACGTGGATGAAGGCGTTCCCGGACACCGTCCAGCCGCGTGAGTCGATCAAGCCCGACCTGATGCAGCACCTGCGGTACCCGCAGGACATGTTCAAGGTCCAGCGCGAACTGCTCACCCGGTACCACGTGAAGGACCCGGCGCAGTTCTACAGCGGCTCGGACGCCTGGCAGGTGCCGGACGACCCGACCAACAAGGACGGCAACGCGGTTCCGCCGTACTACCTGAGCATGAAGATGCCCGGGGACAAGCAGCAGCAGTTCTCGCTGACGACGACGTTCACCCCCAACGGGCGGCCCAACCTGGGCGGCTTCATGGCGGTCGACGCCGACGCCGGCTCCAAGGACTACGGCCGCATAAGGCTGTTGAGAGTCACCTCCGAGGTCCCGGGACCCGAACAGGTGCAGAACAAGCTCAACAGCCTTCCGTCGGTGGCCACCTTCGTCCGTGACATGAAGGGCGCCGACTCCGACATCCAGTACGGAAACCTGCTGACGGTGCCGCTCGACGGCGGCTTCCTGTACGTCGAGCCGGTGTACGCCCAGGGCCGCAACGCGCACTACCCGCTGCTGAAGAAGGTCGCGGTGTCATACGTGGACGCGGACCAGCCGGACGGTGACACCACCAAGGACACCACGGTGTTCGAGGACAACCTCACCGACGCGCTGAACGCGGTCTTCGGGGTGGACGGCGCCACGCCGCCCGAGCAGCCCGAGCAGCCGGGCACCAAGCCGCCGACGACGCCGACGACCAACGACGCCGCGCTGAAGCAGGCCATCGCCGACGCGCAGAAGGCGATGGACGACGGTGAGGCGGCTCTGCAGAAGGGGGACTGGACCGCGTACGGCAAGGCCCAGGAAGCCCTGCAGGACGCCCTCCAGCGGGCCGCTGAGGCGGGCGCGAAGCTGCCCTCGACGGACCAGAAGCCGGGCGGTACGGCACCGAAGCCGGGGGCGACCCCGTCCACCGAGCCGACGCCGTCGTCGAGCGCGAGCCCGGCCGGCTGACCGGCTGGTCGGGAGCCACCCCGCGTCGTGATACCTTAAAGGCACAACGACGCGGGGTGGAGCAGCTCGGTAGCTCGCTGGGCTCATAACCCAGAGGTCGCAGGTTCAAATCCTGTCCCCGCTACTGAAGACTAGGGCCCGGATCCTTCAGGATCCGGGCCCTAGTCGTGTGTCCCCGAGGGGCGTGCGACGCCCCGAAGAGCAGTGGGGAGGGGGCGAGTTGAGGTGAGTCGTGTTTGACTTATCTCTCTGTGGGCATGTCGACAAAACGCTGAAGTGACCTCACTGGCTGCGGTATACCAGGTGTACGCGCGTTGCGGGTGGTGCGACGATGGTTTTTATGGGGGACAGGGCAACTCTGTTGGAGACAGGGCGGTTTGTGCAGCGGCACGCTCGACGTGCCGCAGATGACATCATCGAGGCCGCGGTGGCCGTCGATGCGGCCGTCGACACCACCGCCGACACGGAGACCGAGAGCGACACGGAGACCGAGGCGCGCCACCGTCGCGCCGCTGAGAACGGCGACGCCGCGTCCATGAGCGTGCTCGGCGCGCTGCTGCTGCGCCGCGGCGACCTGGACGGTGCCGAGCCCTATCTGCGCGGCGCCACGGCCGAGGGGGACCGCGCCGCCGCCAACAACCTGGGCGTCCTGCTGCACCAGCGCGGGTACGCGGAGGAGGCCGCCGGCTGGTGGCGGGTCGCCGCCGTCGGGGGCTCCGCGCCCGCCGCTCACGCGCTCGGCCGCCACCACCGCGAGCGCGGCGACGAGCCCGCCGCCGAGTACTGGCTGCGCCAGTCCGCCGAGCAGGGCCACGCCCTGGGCGCGTACGCCCTCGCCGACCTCCTGGAGCACCGCAGTGACGTCGGCGCCGAGCGGTGGCTCCGCGCCGCCGCCGAGCAGGGCCACCGCGAGGCCGCCTACCGCCTCGCCCTGGCCCTGGAGCGGCGCGCGACGGAGACCGAAGGCCCGGCCCGCCTGAGCGGCGCCGCGGCCGGTAAGGCGCCTGCCACGGCTCCCGATGCGCTGCCCGGACCTGCTTCCGGCCCGGCGTCCGGCGACGACGCCCCCACCACTCCGCCCGTCGGGGAGCTGGGCGAGGCCGAGCAGTGGTTCCGGCAGGCCGCCGCGCGCGGGCACCGCCGGGCCGCGCTGCACCTCGGCGCGCTCCTGGAGAAGCGCGGCGAGCTCAAGGAGGCGGGCCGCTGGTACCTGAGCTCCGCCAAGGAGGGCGAGGCGAAGGCCGCCTGCGCTCTCGGCTTCCTGCTGCGCGACGCCGGGGACGAGGAGAGTGCCGCCGTCTGGTGGCTGCGCGCCGCCCAGGACGGCGATGGCAACGCTGCCAACGCCCTCGGCGCCCTGCACGCCGCCCGCGGCGAGCAGCAGACCGCCGAACGCTGGTACCGCGCCGCGATGGACGCGGGCGACGTCAACGGGGCGTACAACCTCGGGCTGCTCTGCGCCGCCCAGGACCGCACCCAGCAGGCCGAGCAGTGGTACCGCCGCGCCGCCTACGCGGGACACCGCGAGGCCGCCAACGCGCTCGCCGTGCTCCTCCTCCAGGCCGGCGACGCCAACGGCGCCGAGCCCTGGTTCTCCAAGGCCGCCGAGGCCGGCAGCGTCGACGCCGCCTTCAACCTCGGCATCCTCTACGCGGGTCGCGACGACGACCGTACGGCGCTGAGCTGGTACGAGCGCGCGGCGGCGGCCGGGCACACCGAGGCCGCCCTCCAGGTCGGCATCGCCTGCCTGCGGGACGGCGACGAGCAGACCGCCGAGCGCCATCTGCGGTGCGCGGCGGGAGGTGGCAGCGCCGAGGCGGCCTTCCGGCTGGCGAGCGTCCTCGACGCGCGCCGCCCGCAGCCCGGTCCGCCCGCGCTCGGCGCCCCGCGCGAGGAGAAGACCGAGTGCGAGGAGTGGTACGAGCGTGCCGCCCAGCAGGGGCACCGGCGCGCGCAGGTACGGGTGGGCATGCTGGCCGCGGCCCGCGGCGACGTGGCGGAGGCGGCCCACTGGTACCGCGAGGCGGCGGAGGCGGGCAGCCGTAACGGCGCCTTCAACCTCGGCCTGCTCCTGGCCCGTGAGGGAAGCGAGCGCGAGGCCGCCCTGTGGTGGACCCGCGCCGCCCGTGCCGGACACGGGCGCGCCGCGCTGCGGCTCGCGCTGCTCGCGGCACGGCGCGGGGAGCTGACGGAGGGCAGGCACTGGTGCGCGCGGGCCGTGGAGCTGGGTCCCGCGGAGGTGGCCGAGAGGGCCGCGCGGCTGAGCGAGGCGCTGCACCAGGAGCTCACCGCTTAAGCGATTTGCGCTGGTCGTGGCCGTCCCGTAAGGTTGGGTTCACCGACGCGGGGTGGAGCAGCTCGGTAGCTCGCTGGGCTCATAACCCAGAGGTCGCAGGTTCAAATCCTGTCCCCGCTACTCAGTAGCAACGAAGGCCCGGATCCTCAGGATCCGGGCCTTCGTCGTGTCCGCGTAGGCGTCGACGGCTCACGACGTCCGCGGCACACGACGAAGCCCCCCACCGAAGTGGGGGGCTTCGTCGTGCGTCTCAGGCGGTCGCGGCGCAGTTCGGGCAGAGGCCCCGGTACGTGACCTCCACACCGGAGATCGTGAAGCCGAAGCGCTCGGAGTCCGGGAGGTCCGCCAGCGGGTTGCCGGAGGGGTGGACGTCACGGATCGCGCCGCAGCGGCCGCAGACCAGGTGCTGGTGCGGGCGATGGGCGTTCGGGTCGTACCGCTTGGCGCGGCCGTCCGTCGCGACCTCCATCACCTCGCCGAGCGTGACCATCTCGCCCAGGGTGTTGTAGACGGTGGCCCGGGAGATCTCGGGCAGCCGTTCCACGGCACGCGCGTGGACCTCGTCGGCGGTCAGATGGACATGATCTCCGTCGAGCACCTCGGCCACGACACGCCGCTGCGCGGTCATTCGCCAGCCGCGGCCGCGCAGACGTTCCAACAGGTCACTCATGAGAGCCAGAGTAACAGCGGGGCTCCATGATCCCGAACGGGTGTGACTTTGGATGTTCACTTGACTTAGACATTGTCTATCATAGGATCGAAGGGCAAGCGGCTGGAGCCGCGGTCCAGGCCCTGCGCGGCCGAGGGCGCTTGTCGTGAAAGAGAGGGAGGGCCGGTACGCGTGATCGCGTACCGGCCCTCCCTCGTCTCAGCTCGCCATGGTCGTCGCGTGGCGGTGTGCCGGGGTCCAGCAGCGGATGATGTCGCGTACGGAGACGATGCCGACCGGCCCGTGTCCGTCGAGGACGACGAGGTGACGGAAGCCGCCGTGGGTCATGGCGGCGGCCGCCTCCTCCAGGGTCCAGGTGGGTGCGGCGAAGACGACGTCGGTGGTGGTGTGGGAGCCCGCGGTCTCGCGGTCCGGGTTCTGGTCGGCGCCGATCGAGTTGAGGATGTCGCGCTCGGTGAGGATTCCGAACCCGCCGGCGTCGGTGTCGTGGACGACCGCCGCGCCGACGCGGCGCGCCGACATCAGCCGGGCGGCCTGGCGGAGAGTGTGGGCGGGGCCGATGGTGAGGACCACCGTGCTCATGGCGTCACGGACGAGCATGAAAGGAGCCACCTCCTCGGTGAACCGTTCCCGCTTTCAACGAGAACGGATTCACAAGTTCACAAGTGGGGGGACTTTCAGAGTCGCAGCGGGCCGGGGGCCTGACAAGGGGGCGCGCGAGGCGCGCCCGGGGGGTGCGTGAGGCGGCTCTTCCGCCGTGCGTCAGTTCTTCTGGTTGAGGTAGCTCAGCAGTTCGCCGTGGAGCAGACCGTTCGACGCCGCCGCGTTGCCGCTGTGCGGACCGTGCCGCCCGTCCAGGCCGGTGAACGTGCCGCCGGCCTCCTGGACGACGATCGCCGTCGCCGCCATGTCCCAGAGCGAGAGCTCCGGTTCGGCGCAGAGGTCCACCGCGCCCTCGGCGACCATCATGTACGGCCAGAAGTCGCCGTAAGCCCGGGTCCGCCAGCACGCGCGCGTGAGGTCGAGAAAACCGTCGAGCCGGCCCCGCTCCTCCCAGCCGCTGAGCGAGGAGTACGCGAACGAGGCGTCGCCCAGCTCCGCGACCTTCGAGACCTGGAGCCGCGTCGCCGAGGTCAGGCTGCGGCCCGTGTACGCCCCCGCGCCCTTCGCCGCCCACCAGCGGCGGCCCAGCGCCGGCGCCGAGACCACGCCGACGACGGGCTGGAACCCGGTGTCACCGGCCTCCATCAGCGCGATCAGCGTCGCCCAGACCGGCACACCGCGGACGTAGTTCTTGGTGCCGTCGATCGGGTCGATCACCCAGCGGCGCGGACCCGTGCCCTCCACGCCGTACTCCTCGCCGAGGATCGCGTCGCGGGGGCGCGCCCGCTGGAGCTGACCGCGGATCAGCTCCTCGGCGGCCTTGTCCGCCTCGCTCACCGGCGTCATGTCCGGCTTCGTCTCGACCTTCAGGTCGAGCGCCTTGAACCGGTCCATGGTGGCCGCGTCGGCGGCATCCGCGAGGACGTGGGCGAGACGCAGATCGTCGTGGTAATCGGCCATGGTCGAAACTCTATCCCCCGAAGGGAGGTGGCCCCACGGGAGGCCTTGACAGTGCGTGGCGGCCCGTCAACTCTGAGCGCAGAACCGTTCTGGCCGGGAGGCGACGATGCCGACTGCCCGTGAGGCCCTGCTCGATGCCGCCCTCGCGTCGCTCACGCTGCTGCCCTGGTCCGCGGTCCGCATGGTCGACGTCGCCTCCGCCGCGGGCGTCTCCCGGCAGACCCTCTACAACGAGTTCGGCAGCAAGGAGGGCCTCGCCCGCGCGCTCGTACGGCGCGAGGCGGACGCGTACCTCCAGGGCGTCGAACGGATCCTGGCCGCACCTGCCCCGCCCCGGCGGAACCTCCTCGCCGTCGCCGAGTGGACCGTCTCGCAGGCCTTCGCCCGGCCCCTCCTGAGGGCTCTGCTCACCGGCTGCTGGGGCGAGCGGCTCCCCGTGCCCCGCCCGGCCAGGGCCGGATCACGCGCCTCCGCCGTCCCCGCGCAGCGCCGCGCCGACGCGGGCGTGCCGTCCCCCACCGACCTTCTCTGCCTCGCCCGCGACCGCGCCGCGACGGCGCTCCAGGGCCGTGACGGAGACGTACGGAACTCCTGCGAGATCGTGCTGCGGCTCGCGCTCTCCTACGTCGTCGCCCCGGCACCCCTCGTGGCGGACGGTCAGTGCGCCGACCCCGAGAGCTGGAGCCCGACCACGCCGACGATCACCAGCGTGATCGACACGATCTTCAGGGTCGACACGACGTCACCGAGGAAGATCATCCCGTAGATCGCCGTCCCGGCCGCGCCGATGCCGGTCCAGACCGCGTACGCGGGGCCCACGTCCAGCTTGCGCAGCGCGAGCGTCAGCAGTCCGAAGCTTCCGAGGGCGAAGCAGGCGAAGGCGACCGTCGGCCAGAACCGCGTGAACCCGTGCGAGAGCTTCAGGCAGACCGCGAACCCCGTTTCCAGGAGCCCGGCGACCACCACGAGCAGCCACGCCATCGTCAGTGCCTCCCGCGTCGTAGGTGACTGCTTCGTCGCACTTGGTGCGATTATGCACTTACCAACGGTGGTCGACCGCAAACGTGGGCGCGTCAGTCGCCTTCGCGTCGCTCCCGGGTCGAGAGCAGCCGGCGCAGTGAGTACAGCCGCGCCGGGTCCGCGTGCCCCTCGGCCACCCACGCGTCCAGCGCGCAGTCCGGTTCGTCGTGGCTGCACGCCCGCGGACAGTTCTCCGTACCCGGTACGAGGTCGGGGAAGGCGAGGATCACCCGGGACGGGTCGACGTGGTTGAGGCCGAAGGAGCGCACGCCCGGGGTGTCGATCACCCAGCCGCCCTCGCGCGCGGCGAGCGGGAGAGCGAGCGCCGAGGTGGTGGTGTGCCGGCCGCGCCCCGTCACGGCGTTGACGTGACCGGTGCTCCGCCGCCGGTCCTCCGGGACCAGCGCGTTGACGAGGGTCGTCTTTCCGACACCGGAGTGGCCGACGAACGCGGTCGTGCGGCCCTTCAGGTGCTCGTGCACCCGCTCGGCGGCGACTCCGTCCACGAATTCGTCGCGCGTGGTGACCACGTACGGCACACCCAGCGCGCCGTACATCTCCAGGAGCTCGTCCGGCTTGGCCAGGTCCGACTTGGTCAGCACCAGGAGCGGGGTCAGCCCGCCGTCGTACGCGGCGACCAGACAGCGGTCGATCAGCCGCGGGCGCGGCTCGGGGTCGGCGAGCGCGGTGACGATCGCCAGCTGGTCGGCGTTGGCGACGACGACCCGTTCGAACGGGTCGTCGTCGTCGGCCGTGCGGCGGAGCACGGAGCTGCGCTCACCGATCCGTACGATCCGGGCCAGCGTGTCCTTCTCGCCGGACAGATCGCCCACGAGCGAGACCCGGTCGCCGACGACCGCAGCCTTGCGGCCCAGCTCGCGCGCCTTCATCGCCAGGACCACCCGGTCCTCGACGAGGACGGTGAGCCGGCCGCGGTCCACGGTGAGGACCATGCCCTCGACGGCGTCCTCGTGCTTGGGGCGGATGGTGGTGCGGGGACGGTTGCCCTTGCGGTTGGGCCGCTGGCGGATGTCGTCCTCGTCGGTGCGCTTCCCGTAGTGCCGCATGGATCAGACTCCGAGCATTTCGGTCCACATCCTGGGGAAGTCGGGCAAGGTCTTGGCCGTCGTCGCCACGTTCTCGATCTCCACTCCCTCGACCGCGAGGCCGATGATCGCGCCCGCGGTCGCCATCCGGTGGTCGTGGTACGTGTGGAAGACCCCGCCGTGCAGCGGGCGCGGGCGGATGAGCAGCCCGTCCTCGGTCTCCGTCACATCGCCGCCGAGCTCGTTGATCTCCTTGGTGAGCGCCGCGAGGCGGTCCGTCTCGTGGAGCCGCAGATGCGCCACGCCGCGCAGCGTCGAGGGCGAGTCGGCGAGCGCCGCCACCGCCGCGATGCCGGGCGTCAGCTCGCCGACCTCGCTCAGGTCCACGTCGATGCCGTGGATCCGGCCGGTACCGGTGAAGGTGAGACCCGCCTCGGTCAGCTCGCAGGAGCCACCCATCTCGGTGAAGATCTCCCGCAGCGCGTCACCGGGCTGGGTGGTCCTGACCGGCCAGTCCGGGATCGTCACCCGGCCGCCGGTGACCAGAGCCGCGGCCAGGAAGGGCTGCGCGTTCGAGAGGTCGGGCTCGACCGTCAGATCGCGTCCGAGCAGCGCCGACGGGGAGACCCGCCAGACGTTCGGCTCACCGCCGGTCTCCGGCTCGTCGACCTGGGCGCCCACCTGGCGGAGCATGTCGACGGTCATCCGGATGTGGGGGAGGGACGGGAGCTTCGCTCCCACGTGCCGTACCTCCACGCCCTGGTTGAAGCGGGGGGCCGAGAGCAGCAGGGCGCTCACGAACTGGGAGGACGAGGAGGCGTCGATCTCCACCGGGCCGCCGTCCAGCGCCCCGCCGCCGTGCACGGTCATCGGCAGCGCGCCGCGCCCGTCGTCGTCGATGCGGGCGCCGAGCACGCGCAGCGCGTCGATCACACCGTGCAGCGGACGCTCGTGGGACCGGGCGTCGCCGTCGAAGTGCACCGGTCCGTCGGCGAGGGCCGCGACCGGGGGCAGGAAGCGCATGACCGTGCCGGCGTTGCCGACGTCCACGGTCGCAGGGCCGTGCAGACCGGCCGGGATGATCCGCCACGCCTCGCCCGTACCGCCCGCGGCGGAGGAGCTGGAGTTGACCGTCTCCTCGATCTTCACGCCCAGGGTGCGCAGGGCCTCCGCCATGAGCAGCGTGTCGCGCGAGCGCAGCGGGCGGCGGAGCCAGCCCGGCTCGGCGGCTAGCGCGGCGAGGACCAGACCGCGGTTGGTGACCGACTTCGATCCGGGCACGGTGACGGTCGCGTCGACGGCACCGCTCGCATAGGGGGCGGGCCAGAGGTCGGTGTGCAGGTCGGAGTGCGGGGAGGTATCGGTCATGCCCTCACTTTAGTGGGGCACGCGGAGGCTACAGCCCCAGCAGCCAGCGGCCTCCGCCGATCAGGGAGCAGATCGCGACCGCGTGAAAGAAGAAGAGCCAGAGCGCCGGGTGGACGTGGGTGAGGCGGGCGAGCTGGTCGGCGTCCGAGTCCGGTGCCCCTCCGTGGCGCCTCTTGCCCTGCAGCTCGAAGACCGGGCGGACCCCGCCGAGGAGCAGGAACCAGACGACGGAGTACGCGAACGCCGACTGGACGTCCGGGCCGGTGAGCCAGGAGACCAGCAGGAACGCGGCGCCCGTCACGAGGACGGTGAAGATCCCGTACGCGTTCCTGACCATCACCAGCATGGCGAGGAGGAGCGCCGTGGCGAGCCAGAGGAGCAGCGTGATCCGGTGGTCGGCGAGCAGCCAGGCGCCGCCGAGGCCGAGCAGCGGGGCGGCGGTGTAGCCGGCGGCGGCGGTGAGGATCATGCCGATGCCGGTGGGGCGCCCGCGCGAGACGGTGAGCCCGCTGGTGTCCGAGTGGAGCCGGATGGACTGCAGCCGGCGGCCCGTGACGAGGGCGATCAGACCGTGGCCGCCCTCGTGGGCGATGGTGACGGCGTTCCGCGAGATCCGCCATATCGCGCGGGGGACCGTGGCGAGGAGCGCGGCCACGCCGGTGACGATCACCAGCCACTCTTCCGGGGCGGGCTGCGTGCCGAGGACTTCGGTCATTTTCTGGACTGGCTCCTCGGACGGGATCGGGTGGGGATCGGGATCGTGGCAGTGTGGCACGTATGTGCGGACGGTATGCAGCGAGTCGTCGGCCCGAGGACCTGGTGGGGATCTTCGAGGTCGAGAAGTGGGAGCCGGAGGAGACCCTCGCTCCCGACTGGAACGTGGCCCCGACCAAGGAGGTCTACGCGGTACTGGAGCGTCCTCTCAAAGACGCGGATTCGCCGCGGCCGGTTCGCCAGCTGCGGAGACTGAAATGGGGCCTCGTGCCCTCCTGGTCGAAGACGCCCGAGGGTGCGGCCCGGATGATCAACGCGCGGGCGGAGACGATCGCGGAGAAGCCCTCCTTCAAGCGGGCCTTCTCCGCGCGCCGGTGCATCCTGCCCGCGGACGGCTACTACGAGTGGGTCACCGGCGCCGGGGAGCGGGAGCTGGAGGTCGAGGGGAAGAAGAAGCGGACGCGGAAGCAGCCGTACTTCGTCACCCCGGCGGACGGCTCCGTCTTCGCGATGGCCGGTCTCTACGAGTTCTGGCGCGACCGCACCCTGCCCGACGACCACCCGGCGGCCTGGTGGGTGACGTGCTCGGTCGTCACGACGGAGGCGGAGAGCGGTCCGCTCGGCGTGGCCCCCGAGGAGGGCCCCCACTCGCTCGCAGACATCCACCCGCGGATGCCGCTCATGCTCACCCCGGACCGCTGGGACGCCTGGCTGGACCCCCGGCGCAGCGACGCCGAGGAGCTCAAGGGGCTGCTCGCGGCGCCGCCCGAGGGGCTGATGCGGGCGTTCCCGGTCGCGACGGCGGTGAGCAACGTCCGCAACAACGGGCCGGAGCTCATGAAGGAACTCGACGGCCCGGAGGTCGGCACGCTGTTCTGAGCACACCCCGGGACGCCTGCGCGCGGCAGGATGGGGGCGTGACCACGAGTGAGATCGTTCCGACCGACGCCGGGGACGCCCGGATCACCTGGTGTCCGGGGAAGAAACCGTGGGCGGTGCTCGCCCTGAGCCACGGGGCCGGCGGCGGGATCGAGGCGCGCGACCTCCAGGCCCTGGCGGGCGCGCTGCCCGCCCGAGGGGTGACCGTCGCGCTCGTCGAGCAGCCGTGGCGGGTCGCCGGGAAGAAGGTGGCCCCGGCGCCGAAGACCCTGGACACCGGCTGGCGCGGGATCTGGCCCGCCCTCGGCGGGCCCGGCCTCCCGGTGATCGCCGGGGGCCGCAGCGCGGGCGCCCGGGTCGCCTGCCGGACCGGGCAGGAGCTCGGCGCCGCGGCCGTCCTCGCGCTGAGCTTCCCGCTGCACCCGCCGGGCAGGCCGGAGAAGTCCCGGGCCGGCGAACTGCTCGGGACGGGTCTGCCCACCCTCGTCGTCCAGGGCGGCAACGACTCCTTCGGAAAGCCCGCCGAATTCCCCGAAGGGCCGTACCGACTCGTCGAGGTGCCGTACGGCGATCACGGCTTCGCCGTCGCCAAGCGCGCCCCCGTGACGCCGGACGGCACGCTCGCCCTCATCGTCGAAGAGGTCACCTCGTGGGTCACGTCACTCCGCCCCTGAGGGCGGGAATGCCGAGCGTGCGACCACGGTTGTGCCCCATGTCGGTGTGAGAGCAAGGAGAGGGAGTCCGTCGCATGGGTTCGACCATCTGCCCCGAGCGCGCGCAGGCCGCTGACCTCGACTGGACAGTGCTGCCCGCTCCCAAGACCGCCCCTATTCGGGCGGCGGGCGGAGCGGTTCCTCGTCTATCCTCCGAATCGAGTGGGTCCGCATTCGGATTCGCCGCAGCGCTGGAGGAGGTGGGTCCGGTCACTGGGACCGACACAGGGACCGACGACGGCCCCGAGGAGACGACCGCGGAGCGCAACGCACGCTTCGAGCGGGACGCCCTCGGCTACCTCGACCAGATGTACTCCGCCGCGCTCCGGATGACGCGCAATCCCGCGGACGCCGAGGACCTGGTGCAGGAGACGTACGCCAAGGCGTACGGCTCGTTCCACCAGTTCCGCGAGGGTACGAACCTGAAGGCCTGGCTGTACCGCATCCTCACCAACACCTTCATCAACTCGTACCGCAAGAAGCAGCGTGAGCCCCAGCGGAGCGCCGCCGAGGAGATCGAGGACTGGCAGCTCGCCCGTGCCGAGTCGCACATGTCGACGGGTCTGCGGTCCGCCGAGTCACAGGCGCTCGACCACCTGCCCGACTCCGACGTCAAGGAAGCGCTCCAGGCGATCCCCGAGGAATTCCGCATCGCCGTCTATCTCGCGGATGTCGAGGGCTTTGCGTACAAGGAGATCGCGGACATCATGGGGACACCCATCGGTACGGTGATGTCCCGACTGCACCGGGGCCGCCGCCAGTTGCGCGGCATGCTCGAGGACTACGCCCGCGACCGCGGGCTCGTTCCCGCGGGCGCCGGAGAGTCGTCGAACGATCTGAAAGGCTCGGGCTCATGAGCTGCGGAGAGCCGCACGAGACGGACTGCTCGGAGGTCCTGGACCATCTCTACGAGTTCCTCGACCGAGAGATGCCCGACAGTGACTGCACGAAGTTCGAGGTGCACTTCGAGGAGTGCTCCCCCTGTCTGGAGAAGTACGGCCTGGAACAGGCGGTGAAGAAGCTCGTCAAGCGCTGCTGCGGCAGTGACGACGTGCCCACCGATCTGCGGGCCAAGGTGATGGGCCGCATCGACCTGATCCGCTCGGGCGAGGTCGTGCCCGAGCACGACGTCACGGCGACGGCTCAGGAGTAGCCCCGCACGCCGACGAAGGGCCGCCGTGAGGTGATCACGGCGGCCCTCGCGCATACATCAGCTTGTATCACCCGATGGTGCGAATCGGCCGCCGCGGCCCCGCACGCCCCGTCCAACTCGCTAGCGTGACAGGCGTGATGGGCGTGATGGCGATTCCGTGGGCGGCACGCGTGTACATCGGCTGCGCGCTCGTCGGCGCCGTCGGCTGCGCCCTGCCCGCACTGCGCCCCGGCGCGCACACGCCCTGGAGCGCCGTCGCGCTCCTCGCGGCGCTGTACGCCCTGTGCGAGTTCCCCGCCCGCTGCCCGCTCCTCGGCCGGCTGCTCGGCGGCGCCACCGCCCCCATGGGCGCCGGCTCCTTCTTCCCCGTCCTGCTCGCCTCCGCCCTGCTCCTGCCGCCCGCCGCAGCCGCGCTCACCGCGCTGCCGGGGGCGCTTCTCGCCCGGGTCGAGCAGCGGCCGGCGGGGGTACGCCGGGTCTGGCGCACCTCCCAGCTCCTGATCGCCGTCTGGGCCGCCGCGCTCGTCGCCGAGACCCTGGGCTGCGACGAGGTCATCGGGAAGGGGGCGTACATCCCCGACTTCCCGTACGCCCTGCTCCCCGCCGCCGCCTCGGCGCTCACCTTCTGCCTGGCCCTGACGGCCCTCGACGGCGGGATCCGGATCGCCGCGGAGAGGATCCCGCCGCGCAGGGCGTGGCGGGGGCAGCCCGGCCGCGCGCTCGCCCCGTACGCGGTGCACGGCCTCGCCGGGCTGATGATGGCGGTGCTCTGGCGCAGCACGTACGGCCCCGTCGCCGCGCTCTTCGTGCTGCTGCCGATGTACATCTCCTGCTGGGTATTCACCCAGTACCACCGCGAAAGCGCCGCGCACCAGGCGACGATCCGCGCCCTCGTGCAGGCCGTCGACATCAAGGACAGGTACACCCGCGGACACAGTGAGCGGGTCGGCCGGGCGTCGGTGCTGATCGCCCACGAGCTGGGCATGGCGGAGGAGCGCCTGGAGATCCTCCGCTTCGCGGGGATCCTGCACGACGTGGGCAAGCTCGGCGTACCGACCCGGGTGCTGCGCAAGGACGGGC
Organism: Streptomyces sp. NPDC127129; assembly: GCF_042671585.1. NCBI lineage: Bacteria > Bacillati > Actinomycetota > Actinomycetes > Kitasatosporales > Streptomycetaceae > Streptomyces > Streptomyces sp. NPDC127129. The sequence goes on along the minus strand of NZ_JBHXTV010000016.1, from coordinate 73,738 downwards.
CGCTGACCCCCGAGGAGCGCCGGATCATCGAACTGCACCCGGAGTACGGACACGAGATGGTCCGCGGCATCGGCTTCCTCGGGGAGGCACGGGCGGCGATCCTGCACCACCACGAGCGGATGGACGGCAGCGGGTACCCGTACGGGCTCAGCGGGAGCCAGATCCCCGAGTTCGCCCGGGTGGTCGCGGTCGCCGACGCCTTCGACGCGATGACCTCGACCCGGTCCTACAGCCGGGCCCGGCCGGTGGCGACGGCGGTGGCGGAGCTGGAGCGCTGCTCCGGCACGCACTTCGACCCCCGGATGGTCGGGGCGCTGGTCCGGGCGCTCGACCGGCACGGCTGGCAGACGGCGGTCACGGCCGACGAGCCCGGCCTGCCCGGCCGGCCCGGAAACGTTCCGGCCGCGCGTGGCCCCGTCGCGGCTCCGAAGACCGTGCGCGCGCCGCGCGCCGCGGCCGGCCCGCCGCCCGCCCCCGACGCGATCGCCACCCTCGGCGACCGCGCGGCGCTCCCGGCACGGCGCCCGGGAGCCCGCGTCGCACCCCACGCGCCCGTCCCGCCCGGCGGGCGCGCGTGAGGCGCCCCCGGAGCGTGACCCTCGGGGCGGTCCACGGCGGCGCGCTCGTGCTCACCGCCGCCGGACTCGGGTTCACGCTCTGGAACGGGGTCAGCGATCCCGGGAACGCCCTCGCGTTCGGTGTCCTCATCGCCGTCGGCGAGCTGGCCCGCCGGGGCGCCCCGCCGGGGGGCGGCGCCCCGACCGCGCCCGGCGAGCTCCGGGGAAGGGAGCCCGCGCCCCTCGCCGCCGCGGGAGCCCTCGCGTACGCCCTCCTCGGTGAACAGGCCGGGCACGCGACCACCCACGGCGTCCTCCAGATCGTCGCCGTCGTCGTGGCGGGACGGCTCGTCGGGATCGTCCCGCACCTCGCCCGCGGCGAGGAACCCGACCTCGACCACCAGGCCCGCCGCATCCTCACCGTCGGCTTCGCCGCCCTCTGCTTCCAGCCGCTCTACAACTCCGGCGAGGTCACCGCCCGCCTCGGCAACGGCCCCGCCTACGCCCTCCTCCTCGCGCTGCTCCTCGGCCTCACCGCCCTGTGCGACGCCGTCCTCGCCGCCCTGATGCTCCGTGCCCGCACCGGCTTCCCCTACGGGCCCCTCCTCCGCGAGGAGCTCCGCGCCCTGATCGGCATCGGCTCCGCCGTCTGCGCCACCGGCACCGTCATGGCGCTCGGCGTGGCCGCCGCCGGACTCTGGGCCCTGCCCGTCTTCTGCGTGCCGCTGCTCCTCACCCAGGTCTCCTTCCGGCGGTACGAGGCCGTACGGGCCACCAACCGGCAGACCATCGCCTCGCTCGCCCGCGCCACCGAGATCGCCGGCTGCACCGCACCGGGCCACGCCCGCCGCGTCGCCGCGCTCAGCGGGGCCGTCGGGCGTGAGCTCGGTCTCACCGGGCCCGAGCTGACCGTCCTGGAGTACGCCGCCCTCATGCACGACATCGGGCAGCTCTCCCTCGTCGACCCCGTCCCCGAGGGGGCCACCGCCCTCCTCCCCGCCGAGGAGCAGCGCCGGATCGCGCTCCTCGGCGGCGCGGTCGTCCGCCAGACCGGCGTCCCGGCGGCCGTGGCCGTCGTCGTGGAACGCCAGGCGGACCCGTACCGCGACCAGCCGCTGCCCGCCCGGATCGTCCGTACCGTCAACGCCTACGACGACCTCACCGGCGCCGATCCCGGGGCCGCCGGGTCGCTCGCCGCCCTCGAACGGCTCCGCCTCTCCACCGCCCGGGACCACCATCCCGACGTCGTCGAATCCCTTGCCAGGGTCCTCGCGCGAGGCGCCGTGACCGGGGGCGTCACCCCCGTCCCTCCTGGGTAACCCATGGGTAATGAGCGCGCGTCCAACCGGGCATGGTTGGATGCGAACAAGAGGGTGAAGCGACCGGCAGGCGGGAATCGTGAGGATCTTCGGGAAGGTACGGCATCGGCCCTCCGCCTCGTGGCGGCAGGCCACCGACCGCGCGTTCACGCTGATCGGCGACGGCCGGTACGAGGACGCGGGCGCGCTCCTGACGCGCGCGGCGGACCTGGAGCCCTGGCTCTCGGAGTCCTGGTTCAACCTGGCGCTGCTGCACAAGTTCCGCCACGACTGGGAGCAGGCCCGGGCCGCCGGGCTGCGCGCCGTCGCGCTCCTCGACAAGGAGACCGGCGCTCCCGACTGGTGGAACGTCGGCATCGCCGCCACCGCGCTCCAGGACTGGCCGCTGGCCCGCCGCGCCTGGCAGGCGTACGGGCTCAAGGTGCCCGGGGCCTCCGCCGGGACCGGTGAGCCCGCCGGGATGGAGCTGGGCAGCGCCGCCGTCCGGCTCTCGCCCGAGGGCGAGGCCGAGGTCGTGTGGGGCCGCCGGCTGGACCCGGCCCGTATCGAGGTCCTCTCCATCCCGCTGCCGTCCTCGGGCCGCCGCTGGGGCGAGGTCGTGCTCCACGACGGCGTGCCCAACGGCGAGCGCACCACCAGTGCCGGCCCCTCGTACCCCGTCTTCGACGAGATCGAGCTCTGGGCGCCCTCGCCCGTCCCCACCTGGGTGGTCCTCCTGGAGGCCGCCACCGAGGCGGACCGGGACGCCCTGGAGCAGCTCGCCGCCGACGCCGGGTTCGCCGCGGAGGACTGGTCCTCCTCGGTCCGGCTGCTCTGCCGGGCCTGCTCCGAGTCGACGATGCCCAGCGCCGAGGGCGAGGGCGAGCACCTCGACCCGCACGACCACAGCGAACCGGGACACCCCGGCCCCCTCGGCCACCGCTCGCCCGGCGAGCTCTGGGTCCCCGAACGGGAGTGCGGGATCGCGGCTCCCGTGGGTCTGGTCCGCGGCCTGCTCGACGGCTGGGTGGCGGACAGCCCCGACAGCCGTGAGTGGCGGGATCTCGAAGAGGTCTGCTGAACTGCCCGGATCCTGCCCTTAGGCTGTACGGGACCATCGACTGGGGTTCTGAGGAAGGCGTGCGGCGGAATGGCGCAGCAGGAGACTGACGAGCAGATCAACGACGGTTTCGTCGTCGACACGGAGGACTGCGAGGCGCGCGAGCTCGCGTACCGCGAGCGCGGCACGGCGCGCCCGATCACGGTCGTCGGCAACCCGGTGCTCCACCGGGAGTGCAAGGACGTCACGGAGTTCGACGACAAGCTCGCGGCGCTGATCGACGACATGTTCGCCAGCCAGAAGGCCGCCGAGGGCGTGGGCCTGGCCGCGAACCAGATCGGCGTCGACCAGAAGGTCTTCGTCTACGACTGCCCCGACGACGAGGGCGTCCGCCACACCGGCGTCGTCGTCAACCCGGTGCTCCAGGAGCTGCCGGCCGAACGCCGGATTCTGGACGACTCCAACGAGGGCTGCCTCTCGGTCCCGACCGCGTACGCCTCGCTGGCCCGCCCGGACTTCGCGGAGGTCCACGGCCAGGACGCCCAGGGCAACCCGATCAAGGTCCGGGGCACCGGCTACTTCGCGCGCTGCCTACAGCACGAGACGGACCACCTGTACGGCTTCCTGTACATCGACAAGCTCTCCAAGCGCGACCGTAAGGACGCCCTGCGCCAGATGGAAGAGGGCACCCCGCGGTACGAGACGGTCCCGAACGACTGACCTCGGCGTACGACGAAGGGCCCCGCTCCCCCCGGAGCGGGGCCCTTCGCCGTGCCTGCGGACCTGGCGGCGGACCTAGAAGTCCTCGTCCAGGTCGACCGAGCCCTCGACCGCCACCTGGTAGGCGGACGGACGGCGCTCGAAGAAGTTCGTCAGCTCCTGGACGCCCTGGAGCTCCATGAACGCGAACGGGTTCTCGGAGCCGTACACCGGTGCGAAGCCCAGGCGCTGGAGGCGCTGGTCGGCGACGCACTGGAGGTACTCGCGCATCGACTCGGTGTTCATGCCCGGCAGACCGTCACCGCACAGGTCGCGGCCGAACTGCAGCTCCGCCTCGACGGCCTCCTTCAGCATGTCGGTGACCTGCTGCCGGAGCGCGTCGTCGAAGAGCTCCGGCTCCTCCTTGCGGACGGTGTCCACGACCTCGAAGGCGAAGTTCATGTGCATCGTCTCGTCGCGGAACACCCAGTTGGTGCCGGTCGCGAGGCCGTGCAGCAGACCGCGGGACCGGAACCAGTACACGTAGGCGAAGGCGCCGTAGAAGAACAGACCCTCGATGCAGGCGGCGAAGCAGATCAGGTTCAGCAGGAAGCGGCGGCGGTCGGCCTGCGTCTCCAGGCGGTCGATCTTCTCGACCGAGTCCATCCACTTGAAGCAGAACTGCGCCTTCTCGCGGATCGAGGGGATGTTCTCCACCGCGTCGAAGGCCGCCGCGCGGTCCTCCGGGTCGGGCAGGTAGGTGTCGAGCAGCGTCAGATAGAACTGGACGTGCACGGCCTCCTCGAACAGCTGGCGCGAGAGGTACAGGCGCGCCTCGGGGGAGTTGATGTGCTTGTACAGCGTCAGCACGAGGTTGTTGGCGACGATCGAGTCGCCGGTCGCGAAGAACGCCACCAGCCGGCCGATCATGTGCTGCTCACCGGGCGTCAGCTTGGCGAGGTCGGCGACGTCCGAGTGGAGGTCGACCTCCTCCACCGTCCACGTGTTCTTGATCGCGTCCCGGTAGCGCTCGTAGAAGTCCGGGTAGCGCATGGGGCGGAGAGTCAGCTCGAAGCCCGGGTCGAGCAGGTTCTTGGTGTCGGACATCACTGGCAGGCCTCGCAGGACTCGGGGTTTTCGAGGGAGCAGGCGACGGCCTCTTCGGGGGTCGCCTGCACGGGGACGGGGACGGAGGCCTGGGCCGCGCGGGCGATGCGGGTCGCCGGGCGGGAGCGCAGGTAGTACGTCGTCTTCAGGCCCTGCTTCCAGGCGTACGCGTACATCGACGACAGCTTGCCGATCGTCGGCGTCTCCATGAACAGGTTCAGGGACTGCGACTGGTCGAGGAACGGCGTACGGGCCGCCGCCATGTCGATCAGACCGCGCTGCGGGATCTCCCACGCCGTCCGGTACAGGTCACGCACCTCGGCCGGGACCCAGGTGAAGCCGGCCACCGAGCCGTTGGACTCGCGCAGCGCCTCACGGGTCTGCGCGTCCCACACGCCGAGCCTCTTCAGCTCCTCCACCAGGTAGGAGTTGACCTGGAGGAACTCGCCCGAGAGCGTCTCGCGCTTGAACAGGTTGGAGACCTGCGGCTCGATGCACTCGTACACGCCCGCGATCGAGGCGATCGTCGCCGTCGGCGCGATGGCGAGCAGCAGGCTGTTGCGCATGCCGACCGCGGCGATCCGCTCGCGCAGCGCGGCCCAGCGCTCGGGCCAGTTGAGCTCCACGTCGTAGTGGTCGGGGTGCAGGACACCGCGGGCCGCGCGGGTCTTGTCCCAGGCCGGCAGCGGCCCGTTCCGCTCGGCGAGGTCGGCGGACGCCTCGTACGCGGCGAGCATGATCCGCTCGGCGATACGGGTGGACAGCGCGCGCGCCTCGGCGGAGTCGAAGGGCAGCTTCAGCTGGAAGAAGACGTCCTGGAGGCCCATCGCGCCCAGGCCGACCGGGCGCCAGCGGGCGTTGGAGCGGCCGGCCTGCTCGGTCGGGTAGAAGTTGATGTCGACGACCCGGTCGAGGAACGTGACGGCCGTACGGACGGTCGCGTCGAGCCGCTCCCAGTCGATGTCCGAACCGGCCACGAACGCACCGAGGTTGACCGAGCCCAGGTTGCAGACGGCCGTCTCGCCGTCGTCCGTGACCTCCAGGATCTCCGTGCAGAGGTTGGAGGAGTGCACGGTGTGGCCCGGCTCGGCGGTCTGGTTGGCCGTACGGTTCGAGGCGTCCTTGAAGGTCATCCAGCCGTTGCCGGTCTGGGCCAGGGTCCGCATCATCCGGCCGTACAGGTCACGGGCCGGCATGGTCTTGCGGGCCAGGCCCTTCGCCTCGGCGGCGCGGTACGCGGCGTCGAACTCCTCGCCCCACAGGTCCACCAGCTCGGGCACGTCCGCCGGGGAGAAGAGCGACCACTCGGCGTCCGCGTTGACCCGGCGCATGAACTCGTCCGGGATCCAGTGCGCCAGGTTCAGGTTGTGCGTACGCCGGGCGTCCTCACCGGTGTTGTCGCGCAGCTCCAGGAACTCCTCGATGTCCGCGTGCCAGGTCTCCAGGTAGACCGCGGCCGCGCCCTTGCGCCGTCCGCCCTGGTTCACGGCCGCCACCGAGGCGTCCAGCGTCTTCAGGAACGGCACGATGCCGTTGGAGTGCCCGTTGGTGCCGCGGATCAGCGAACCGCGGGCGCGGATGCGGGAGTACGACAGGCCGATGCCGCCCGCGTGCTTCGAGAGCCGCGCCACCTGGTGGTACCGGTCGTAGATGGAGTCCAGCTCGTCCAGCGGGGAGTCGAGGAGGTAGCAGGACGACATCTGCGGGTGGCGGGTGCCGGAGTTGAAGAGCGTGGGGGAGGAGGGCAGGTAGTCGAGCCGGCTCATCAGCCCGTACAGCGCGGCGACCTCGTCGAGCGCGCGGGTGGAGTCGTCCTCGGCGAGGCCGCAGGCGACGCGCAGCATGAAGTGCTGCGGGGTCTCGATCACCTGGCGGGTGATCGGGTGACGCAGCAGGTAGCGCGAGTAGAGCGTCCGCAGACCGAAGTAGCCGAACCGGTCGTCCGCGTCCGCGTCGACGAGCGCGTCGAGCCGCTCGGAGTGGCGCCGGACGAACTCGGCCGTACGGTCGGCGATCAGGCCCTCGCGGTGACCGACGGTGACGGACGCGGAGAAGGTGACCGAGCCCTGCGAGGCCGCCTCGTCGGCGATCGTGATCGTGAGCAGCCGGGCGGCGAGCCGGGAGTACGCCGGGTCCTCGGCGATCAGACCCGCGGCCGCCTCCGTGGCCAGCTCGCGCAGCTCCGCCTCGTCCGAACCGGCGTTGCGGCCGCGCAGCGCAGCGGCGGCGACCTTGCCGGGGTCGGTGTCGGTGAGGTCGGCGGTGAGGTCGGTCAGGGTCCGCAGAAGCACGGTCCCGGGTCCGTCGCTCTCGTTGCCGTCGCTCTCGATCGCTGCGGCCGGATCGGCGGGCGCGATGGTCACGTGGGGCTCTCCCTCGCTCGGCTCGGGGCCGGCGGAGGGAGGCGGGCGGCGGCCGCACCCGTGGACAGGGGAGGGCCGCGCCACGGCCCACTCCGCGAGGCCCGGACGTCTGTGGCACCCGGAACGGAAGGACCGGGCGCGCCGTCCGCAGGTCTTCGGACTCGGTCCGCGTGCGCAAGCACGCAGAAACCACACCGTTGCGGGACAGTTCCGGATTTCCACCGGATTCCCCTGCGAGGACAGCGAGGATGAGCATACATGTGGGGGGCGCCCCTCGAAGCACCCCCCACATGTTGTGTCGTTGGCGAGTCAGAGCTCCAAGGCGTAGGTGAGCAGGGGGTCCATGTCGGCGAGCGGACTCCAGTCCCGTCCGGGCGTGCGGACGAAGCCCGTTCGCACGTACATCCGGTGCGCGGAGGCCATCCCGGGCTGGGTGGAGAGCACCACGCGACGGCATCCCCCGGTCTCCCGCGCCCGCTCCACACAGGCCCGTACGAGCGCCTCGCCGACGCCCCGGCCCCGCGCGTCCTTCGCCACGGCGAGCATCCGGAACTCGGCCTCGCCCTCGCCCGCGATGTCGGCCCACTCCTCGCCGCCCCGGGCGAAGGTCACCCCGCCGAGCACGACGCCCGAGCGGTCCACCGCGACCAGCACCTCCGCCTCCGCGACCCGCCGGGGCACGTCCCGCAGCAGGTGGAGGTAGTCGTCCTCCTCGCCGAAGTCGAGGTGTCCGTCGTCGAGGTAGGCGCGCGCGGTGATGTCGCCGAGGGTCTCGTGCTCCTCGGGCCGTACCGCCCTGATGGTGAAGTCCATGGAGGGCAGTCTGCCCCGGGGGTACGGCGAAGGGCCCGGGATTTCCTCGCGGAGACCCCGGGCCCTTCGCCGTACCGGAACGGTCAGTGACCGGCGCCGACCTTGGGCAGCGGCTTCACGCCCGAGTCGCCCGCGTCCGCCGTGTAGTCCGACGGAGAGGTCTCGTCGACGCCCTCGGGGGCCTTCACGGCCTTCAGGACGAAGGTCAGGACGACGGTGACGATCACGTTGATCACGAAGGCGGTGAGACCGATGTAGCCGATCTCGCCGATGCCCGGGATCTCGGCGGACGAGCCGCCGAAGTGCTTCTGGGTCGGGCTGGCCACGCCGTACGCCGCCGCCGTGCCGTAGACCATGCCGACGGCCCAGCCGGCGAGCAGCGCCCAGCGGTGGAACCAGCGGGTGAACAGACCGCCGACCAGCGCCGGGAGGGTCTGCAGGATCCAGATGCCGCCGAGCAGCTGGAAGTTGATCGCGACCGTCTTGTCCATGGTGAGGACGAAGGCGAGCGCGCCGACCTTCACGAGCAGCGACACCAGCTTGGAGACCTTGGTCTCCTGCTCCGGCGTGGCGTCCGGCTTCAGGAAGTCCTTGTAGATGTTGCGCGTGAAGAGGTTGGCGGCGGCGATCGACATGATCGCGGCCGGCACCAGCGCGCCGATGCCGATGGCGGCGAAGGCCACGCCCGCGAACCAGTCCGGGAACATGTTCTCGAAGAGCTGCGGGATCGCGAGCTGGCCGTTGGTGACCTTGACCCCGGCGGCGATCGCCATGAAGCCGAGCAGCGCCAGCAGGCCCAGCATCAGCGAGTAGAGCGGCAGGATCGTGGTGTTGCGGCGGATCACGTCACGGCTGCGCGAGGAGAGCGTCGCCGTGATCGAGTGCGGGTACATGAAGAGCGCGAGCGCCGAGCCGAGCGCCAGCGTCGCGTAGCCCCACTGGCCCATCTCGCCGGGCACCAGCGCACCGCGCGGCTTGTCGGTCGCCGGGTTGATCGTCGCGTAGGCCTCGCCGGCCTTGGCGAAGATCTCGTCGAAGCCGCCCAGCTTGATCGGGATGTAGATGATCGCCACCGCGATGACGATGTAGATCAGGGTGTCCTTGACGAAGGCGATGAGCGCCGGGGCGCGCAGACCCGAGGAGTACGTGTACGCCGCGAGGACACCGAAGGCGATGAGCAGCGGCAGGTCCTTGATGAACCAGTGCGTGGTCTCGCCGCCGCCCACGCCCATCACGTCCAGGACGGCCTGGATGCCGACGAGCTGGAGCGCGATGTACGGCATGGTGGCGAGGATGCCGGTGACGGCGACCGCGAGCGAGAGGCCCTTGGAGCCGAAGCGGCCGCGGACGAAGTCCGAGGTCGTCACGTATCCGTGCTTGTGCGACACCGACCAGAGGCGCGGCAGGAAGGTGAAGATCAGCGGGTAGACCAGGATCGTGTACGGCACGGCGAAGAAGCCGGCCGCGCCCGCCGCGTAGATCGCCGCGGGGACGGCGACGAAGGTGTACGCGGTGTAGAGGTCGCCGCCGAGGAGGAACCAGGTCACCCAGGTGCCGAACGAGCGGCCGCCGAGGCCCCATTCGTCGAGGCTGTTCTCGTTCTCGGCTCTGCGCCAGCGTGAGGCGAGGAATCCCATGACCGTGACGGCCAGGAAGAAGAAGATGAAGACGGCGAGTGCGACGCCGTTCACGCCGTCCTTCACTGCGACGCACCTTCCTTGCGGGCGCGCTGGTCACGCTGCCACAGCTTGTAAGCGATCATGGTCAGCACGGTCGAGATGACGACCCAGGCCATCTGGTACCAGTAGAAGAACGGGATCCCGGCGAGGGTCGGCTCGACCTTCGCGTACGAGCTCACCCAGAGCATCGCCACGAACGGCGCGATCAGACAGAGCGCGACCACCACGCGGATGGGTGTGACGACCGGTTGTTTCCCTTGTGTCACTTCGGACATACGGCGACTCCGTCCCCTCGCTGAACACCATGGATCGCATGGATCATGCGTAATGCGCGTGAAATCTAGGGGACTGTTTCGTTCCATGGAACCCCCGTCCGAATAACGGACGGGTGTCGATCTGGCGGCCCGGCGGACACGACGATGCCCCGACACTCCTCACGGATGTGCCGGGGCATCGGTTCACGCCGAATCGGCGTTCTCCGCTCAGCCGTTGGGGCGCTGGAGCCGGGCCACGAACTTGTACCGGTCGCCGCGGTACACCGAGCGCACCCACTCGACCGGCTCGCCCTGGGCGTCCAGCGAGTGGCGGGAGAGCATCAGCATCGGTAGGCCCACGTCCGTACCGAGCAGGCCGGCCTCGCGCGGGGTCGCCAGCGAGGTCTCGATGGTCTCCTCGGCCTCGGCGAGGTGCACGTCGTAGACCTCGGCCAGCGCGGTGTACAGCGAGGTGTACTTCACCAGGGAGCGGCGCAGCGCGGGGAAGCGCTTGGCCGAAAGATGCGTGGTCTCGATCGCCATCGGCTCGCCGCTCGCGAGCCGCAGTCGCTCGATCCGCAGCACGCGTCCGCCGGGCGAGATGTCGAGCAGCCCTGCGAGGGTGTCGTCGGCCGTCACGTACCCGATGTCGAGCAGCTGCGAGGTGGGCTCGAGACCCTGCGCCCGCATGTCCTCGGTGTACGAGGTGAGCTGCAGCGCCTGCGAGACCTTGGGCTTGGCGACGAACGTGCCCTTGCCCTGGATCCGCTCCAGGCGGCCCTCGACGACCAGCTCCTGAAGGGCCTGGCGCACGGTGGTGCGCGAGGTGTCGAACTCGGCGGCAAGGGTGCGCTCCGGCGGGACGGGCGTGCCGGGCGGCAGCGTCTCCGTCATGTCGAGCAAATGCCGCTTCAGTCGGTAGTACTTGGGCACGCGGGCGGTGCGGGTGCCGACCCCGCCCTCTTTCTCCGTGCCGCCCGCGTCCGTGGCCATGGCCTGCCTTCCCGACTCCTGTGCTGCTGCCGTCACCGGCTCCTCCGTCTGTCGCGGCTCACATGGTGGCACGGACCGGTCACGGGTCGTCGCCCTCCCTCAGGTGTCGGTCCGATAACGGACCCGACTGCCCTTCTTATACACCCTTGACACCCCTAAAGGTCTAGGCCAAGCTCCGGGTACTGGTCTAAACCATTAAAGACCAGGTCCCAGCCCCACGAGCACTACTCGACGTATGTCTTCGCGCGGTGGGGGGGTTGCAGGCATCCCTGAGGAGGGTGGCGTGAAGCGCAAGCTCATCGCGGCGATCGGCGTCGCGGGCATCATGGTCAGCATTGCGGCGTGTGGCGGTACTGACAAGAGCGGGGACAACGCCGGCGGCGACGCCAAGGAGCTGACCGTCTGGCTGACGGTCGACGCCCAGAACAACTGGCCGGAGCTGGTCAAGGCCGCCGACGACGCGGTGACCAAGAAGCACCCGGGCATCAAGATCAAGCACGAGTACTACGGCTGGCCGGACAAGAACACCAAGCTCGACGCGGTGCTCGCCACGGACAAGGCCCCGGACGTTGTCGAGATGGGCAACTCCGAGATGATCAGCTACATGGCCAAGGGTGCCTTCGCCGAGGTCGACGCCTCGAAGTTCGAGAACTCGGACCAGTGGCTCGACGCCCTCAAGGAGTCGGTCACCTACAACGGCAAGACCTACGGCGTCCCCTACTACGCCGGTGGCCGCGTGGGCACCTGGCGCAAGGACATCGCCGCCGAGGTCGGCGTGAAGGCCGCCCCGAAGACCTGGGCCGAGCTGACCTCCGCGCTCGACGCCATCCAGAAGAAGAAGGGCGCCAAGTTCAGCGCCTGGTACCAGCCGGCCCCGGACTGGTACGGCGCGATGGCCTTCGTCTACGGCGCCGGCGGCTCCATCGCCAAGCAGGAGGGCGAGACCTGGAAGGCGAACCTGTCCTCGCCCGAGTCCCTCAAGGGCCTCAACGAGTACAAGGGCATCCTCGACAAGTACATGCACGGCGACAAGACCAAGGACGAGGCCGACCGTCCCGTCGTCTTCGGCCAGGGCAACGCCGCGACGATGTTCGCCGCCGGCTGGGAGGGCGCCACCTCCGCCACCCCGGAGAACGACAAGGTCGGCGGTCTGGCCGACAAGGTCGAGAACTTCGTCATGCCCGGCCCGTCCGGCAAGGCCCTCCCGGTCTTCCTCGGCGGCTCGGACCTCGCCATCCCGGTCAAGTCCAAGGCGCAGGGCGTCGCGGCCGAGTGGATCGCCGCCTTCACCGGCGCCGAGGGCCAGAAGGGCCTCGCCGCCAAGGGCAACCTGCCCAACAACAAGAAGGACCTCGCCCCGCTGAAGGCCGACCCGGCCACCACGGTCCCGGCCACCGCCGCCGAGTCCAGCTGGTTCGTGCCGACCGCCCCGGGCTGGGGCCAGGTCGAGAAGGCCCAGATCCTCAAGACGATGCTGATCGAGATCGCCAACGGCAAGAAGTCGGTCGACGCCGCCGCCAAGGACGCGGACGCCGCGATCGACAAGGTCATCAACACCAAGTGACCTATGGGCAGGGCCCCGTCACCGTGACGGGGCCCTGCTTCCCGTACCACGAGAGGGATCGCTGAGGAGCACGGGATGAGTGCCGCAGACACAACCACCGCGAAGGTGCCGCCGGCGCGGCAATCGCCACCATCCGGCTCCGCAGCCGGTACCCCGAAAGCGGGGAAGAAGCCGACCTCGGGCGGGGGTGGCATCCCCTGGCTGCTGCTCGCGCCCTGCCTCCTGATCCTGCTCCTGGTGCTCGGCTATCCGCTCGTGCGCCTGGTCACCCTCTCGTTCCAGTACTTCGGACAGCCCCAGCTCTGGGGCTTCCAGGAGGCGGAGTGGGCGGGCGTCGAGAACTTCACCAAGATCCTCGGTGACGGCGAGTTCTGGGCCGTCGTCCTGCGCACGGTGATCTTCGCGGGCGGCGCCGTCGTCCTCACGATGGTCCTCGGCATGCTGATCGCGTTGCTGCTGCAGCGGGTCTCCGGCTGGGTCAAGGCGCTCATCAACATCGCGCTCGTGGCGAGCTGGGGCATGCCCATCATCGTCGCCACCGCCATCTTCAAGTGGCTCTTCGACACCGACTACGGCGTCCTCAACTGGCTGCTCAGCAAGGTGCCGGGCGTCGACATGATCGGCCACAACTGGTTCGCCAGCGGCCCCCAGGGCCTCGCCGTCATCATGCTGCTGGTCGTCTGGGGCGCCGTGCCCTTCGTCGTCATCACGCTCAGCGCAGGCCTGACCCAGGTCCCCAAGGAGCTGGAGGAGGCCGCCCGCCTCGACGGCGCCGGAGCCTGGGGCGTCTTCCGCTTCGTCACCCTGCCCATCCTCAAGCCGATCATCGTCATGCTGACGACGCTCTCGGTGATCTGGGACATGGGCGTCTTCCCGCAGGTCTACGTGATGCGCAACGGCCACCCCGAGGCCGAGTTCCAGCTGCTCACCACGTACTCGTTCGACAAGGCGTTCGTCGTCAACGACTACGGCACGGGCTCCGCGATCGCGCTCGTCACCGTCGTGCTGCTGCTCGGCGTGGTCGCCGTCTACATGCGTCAGATGCTGAAGATCGGAGAGGTGGAGTGAGCACGGACACCGCGGCCCCCGCCGTCACCCGCCGCCGCACGTCGAAGCTCGGCTGGAACCTGATCGGGCTCCTCGTCTTCGTGACGATCGGCTTCCCGGTCTACTGGATGGTCAACACGGCCTTCAAGCCGGCCAAGGACGCCATCGACCCCAACCCGCACTTCTTCCCCTCCACCTTCACGTTGGAGAACTTCAAGCGCGCGCTGGAGATCGCCGACTTCTGGGGCCCTGTCACCCGCAGCCTCGTCGTCTCGTCCGTGGTCGTCGTCATCGGCATCATCGTCGGCATGCTCGCGGCGCTCGCCATCTCGCGCTTCGCCTTCCGCGGCCGCAAGATCGTCATCGTCGGCATCCTCGCCGTCCAGATGGTCCCGCTCGTGGCGATGATCATCCCGGTCTTCCTGATGCTCAACGACCTGGGCCAGTACGACAAGATCAGCGGCCTGATCATCACGTACCTGACCTTCATCCTCCCCTTCACGGTGTGGACGCTGCGCGGCTTCATCGTCAACATCCCCAAGGAGCTGGAGGAGGCCGCCCAGGTCGACGGCTGCACCCGCACCGGCGCGTTCGTCCGGGTCGTCTTCCCGCTGCTCGCCCCGGGCATGGTCGCCACCTCCGTCTACGGCTTCATCCAGGCGTGGAACGAGTACCTCTACGCGCTGATGCTGATGAGCCAGCAGAACCAGACGGCCACCGTCTGGCTCGGCAACTTCATCACGAAGAACGGCACCGAGTACGCCCCGATGATGGCGGGCTCCACCATGATGGCCGTCCCCATCGTGATCCTCTTCCTGCTCGTCCAGCGCAAGATGGCCGCGGGCCTGACGGCCGGCGCGGTGAAGGGATGACACCGCCCATGACCACAGTCGCAACCGCCTCGGACACCCTGACCCGTGACGCGCTCACGGTGCTCCAGCCCGGATTCCTCGGCACCACCGCGCCCGACTGGCTGCTCCGCAGGATCGGCGAAGGGCTCTCCTCGGTCGGACTCTTCGGCCGCAACATCGCCTCCCCCGAGCAGCTCGCCGCGCTCACCGCGCGGCTGCGGGCCGAGCGCGACGACGTCCTGGTCGCCATCGACGAGGAGGGCGGGGACGTCACCCGCCTGGAGGTCCGCCACGGCTCCTCCTTCCCCGGCAACTACGCGCTCGGCGCGGTCGACGACGTCGACCTCACCCGCGCCGTCGCCGAGGAGCTCGGACGCCGGCTCGCCGCCTGCGGGGTCGACCTCAACTGGGCCCCGTCGGCCGACGTGAACTCCAACGCGGACAACCCCGTCATCGGCGTCCGGTCCTTCGGCGCCGGCCCCGATCTGGTCGCCCGGCACACCGTGGCGTACGTCGAGGGCCTCCAGGCCGTCGGCGTCGCCGCCTGCACCAAACACTTCCCCGGGCACGGCGACACGAACGTCGACTCGCACCACGCGATGCCCCGGATCGATGTGGACCTCGCCACACTGCACGCCCGTGAGCTGGTACCTTTCCGCGCCGCCATCGCCGCGGGTACCAAAGCAGTCATGAGCGCGCATATCCTTCTCTCCGCGCTCGACCCGGACCGCCCGGCGACCCTGAGCCCGCAGATCCTCACCGGTCTGCTGCGCCAGGAGCTGGGCTTCGATGGGCTGATCGTCACCGATGGCATGGAGATGCAGGCCATCGCGTCGACGTACGGCATCGAGCGTGGATCCGTCCTCGCGATCGCCGCGGGCGCCGACGCCATCTGCGTCGGCGGCGGGCTGGCCGACGAGGACACCGTACTGCGGCTGCGTGACGCGCTGGTCGCAGCGGTACGGACCGGTGAACTGCCCGAGGAGCGGCTGGCGGACGCCGCGGCGCGGGTACGCGCCCTGGCGTCCTGGACCCAGGCGCACCGGGCCAGGGGGGCTGTTCCGGGGCCGGGCGCGGCAGTGCAGGAGGGGACCGCGCCCGGCACCGAGATCGGACTCGTCGCGGCACGCCGGGCCCTGTCGGTCACGACGGGGGAGCGGCCCTGGGCGCCGGTCACCGACGCCCCCTACGTCGCCGCCTTCACCCCGGTCGCCAACATCGCCGTGGGCGACGAGACGCCCTGGGGCGTCGCGGCGGAGCTGGAGCGGCTGCTGCCCGGCACCGAGACCGGCGCATACGACGAGCCGTCGGTGGACGCCGTGCTCGCCGCCGCGGGGGAGCGCCGGATCGTCGCGGTCGTACGGGACGCCCACCGGCACCCGTGGATGACCGAGGCCCTGGACGCCCTGCTGGCGGCCCGCCCGGACACCGTCGTGGTGGAGATGGGCCTGAACCAGGCCGAGCCCCGGGGAGCGCTGCACATCGCCACGCACGGCGCGGCCCGGGTCTGCGGCCGCGCGGCGGCGGAGGCCATCGCCGGGGTCTGAGACCGGAACGCCAAGGGGCCCGGCACCTGAACCAGGTGCCGGGCCCCTTCGCCGTACCCCGGGGAGTACGGCCGGTGCCCGCTAGATGCCCTGCCAGGAGGGCTTGTTGGCGAAGGTGTGGCGGAAGTAGTCCGCGAGCTTCAGCTTGGACGCTGCGGCCTCGTCCACGACGACCGTGGCGTGCGGGTGGAGCTGCAGCGCGGACGCCGGCACGAGCGCGGCGACCGGACCCTCGACGGTCTGGGCCACGGCGTCGGCCTTGCCCTCGCCGGTGGCCAGGAGAACCAGGTGACGGGCCTCCAGGATGGTGCCGATGCCCTGGGTGATGACGTGGTGCGGCACCTGCTCGATGTCGTTCTCGAAGAAGCGCGCGTTGTCGACACGGGTCTGCTCGGTGAGCGTCTTGATCCGCGTCCGCGAGGCGAGCGACGAGCAGGGCTCGTTGAAGCCGATGTGGCCGTCGGTGCCGATGCCGAGGATCTGCAGGTCGACCCCGCCGGCGGCGCGCAGGGCCTGGTCGTAGGCCTCGCAGGCCGCCTGGACGTCCTCGGCCGAGCCGTCGGGGCCCATGAAGGCGCCCTCAGAGAGCCCGAGCGGCTCGACGACCTGGCGCAGCACGGTGGAGCGGTACGACTCCGGGTGCCCGGTGGGCAGTCCGACGTACTCGTCCAGCTGGGCGATCCGGGCGCGCGAGGCGTCCACGGAACCGGCCTTGACCTGGGCGATCAGGGCTTCGTAGATGGGCAGCGGAGTCGAGCCGGTGGCAACGCCGAGCAGCGCGTCGGGCTTGCGGCGCAGGAGGCCGGCGATGCCGTCCGCGATGAGCTCTCCGCCTGCCGTGGCGTCCGGGACGATGACAACTTCCACGCTGTGCCTGCCGATCTGGTGAGGGGCCTGGTGGTATAGACCAATCGAAGTTCAAATCTAGCAGAGCGGAGCCCGTCCGCTCAGGCCCTTCCCGACTCGTGGACGGGTGCGCGTGGGCGACCTCGGCGCCCCTCTCAATCGTCGAACGGCCCGCGTCGCGCAGCCACCGGAGACGTGCCTCGCGGCAGGACGGGCGGGAGATGTCACCGGCCCGGAAACACCCACGGGCTACGGCGCCCGACGGGACCCTCAACCCGTCCGGCACCGCAGCCCGGAGTTGCCCGGCCGAGGATGTGCGGTCCCGCGGCCGTTGATGGGAGGTCTCGGCGCAGTCAGGGCAGAGAGCGCCGATCCTCTCGTCCGCCCTCCTGTGCGGGGAGGGCGGAGGTATTCACAAGAACACTGCTCCGCCATTGTGGACTAGACCATTCTCGTCTGTCCATCCATCGGCAAGGCTGCGTTCCCGGTCCATCCTCCAACACGAAGCCCGGGAGATCCAGGTTCATCGCCCACCGATTCCGCGGGTACGCTCGCTCATGTGCCCTCCATGAACGACCTCGTCCGCCAGCACACCGCTCTGAGTGAGTCCGACCTCGAGTGGCTCCACCTGCTGGTCTCGGAGTGGCAGCTGCTCTCCGACCTCTCCTTCGCCGACCTCGTTCTCTGGGTCCCCACCCTGGACGGCACACGCTACGTCTCCGTGGCGCAGATGCGGCCCAACACCGGGCCGACCTCCTACCAGGACGACATGGTGGGCCATCTGGTTCCGCGCGGCCGCCGCCCGCTGCTCGACGCGGCCCTCGACGAGGGCCGGATCGTGCGCGAGGGCGACCCGGAGTGGCGTGAGGAGGTCCCCGTACGGGTCGAGTCCATCCCCGTACGCCGTGAGGGCCGCGTCCTCGGTGTCATCGCCAGGAACACCAACCTGCTCACCGTGCGGACCCCCTCCCGCCTGGAGCTCACCTACCTCCAGTCCGCCTCCGACCTGGCCCAGATGATCGCCGCCGGGACCTTCCCCTTCCCCGGCGAGGCGGTCGACATGGACTCCTCGCCGCGGGCCGGCGACGGACTGATCAGGCTCGACGCCGACGGCATCGTCCAGTACGCCTCGCCCAACGCCCTCTCCGCGTACCACCGGCTCGGCCTGGCCGCCGACCTCGTCGGCCAGCACCTCGGCCAGATCACCGCCGAACTCGCCCCCTCCCGTGGCCCCGTCGACGAGGCCCTGGTCAAGCTCGCCTCCGGCTACGCGCCGCGCGAGGCCGAGGTCGAGGGCAACGGCGGTGTGATCCAGCTCCGGGCGATCCCGCTCAAGCCCAAGGGCACCCGCATCGGTTCACTCGTCCTCCTCCGTGACGTCACCGAACTGCGCCGCCGCGAGCGAGAGTTGATCACCAAGGACGCGACCATCCGGGAGATCCACCACCGGGTGAAGAACAACCTGCAGACCGTCGCCGCGCTCCTGCGTCTCCAGGCGCGCCGGATGGACTCGGACCGCGGGCGGGAGGCCCTCAACGAGGCCGTGCGCAGGGTCGGTTCGATCGCCATCGTGCACGAGACGCTGTCCCAGAACCTGGACGAGCGGGTGGAGTTCGACGAGATCGCCGACCGCGTGATCGCGATGGTCGCGGAGATCTCCCCGGGCAAGGTGTCCTGCCGGCGCAACGGCCGCTTCGGCATCCTCGACGCCGAGGTGGCCACCCCGCTCTCGATGGTCCTCACCGAGATCCTGCAGAACGCCCTGGAGCACGCCTTCGCGCAGGGGGAGACCGGCACCGTCGAGGTCACGGCCGTCCGGGGCGAACCCCGCGCCGACGCCCGGCTGCTGATCACGGTCAAGGACGACGGCCGAGGTCTGCCCGAGGGCTTCGACCCCCAGCGCGCCGGCAACCTCGGTCTGCAGATCGTACGGACCCTGGTGGAAGGGGAGTTGGGCGGCACGTTCGACATGCAGCCGGGTGCGGAGCGCGGCACGAAGGTCGTGCTCGACATCCCCGTGCGCTCCCAGAAGTAGCCCGCGCGAGCGGGCACACAGCAGCGAGCCCCGGACCGAAGGAGTCGGTCCGGGGCTCGAATGCTGTGGGTTACTGCTGCGCGCTGCGGCTCGGGAGCGGTGATTGCGTACGCGATGTACGCGCCGCCTGCCTCAGGCTATTCAGGGTGTTCAGGCGCTCGCGTTACGCGCCCGGTTGCGAGCGGCACGGCGCTTCATCGCGCGGCGCTCGTCCTCGCTGAGGCCACCCCAGACGCCGGAGTCCTGGCCGGACTCGAGCGCCCACTGCAGGCACTGCTCCATGACGGGGCAGCGGCGGCAGACGGCCTTGGCTTCCTCGATCTGCAGCAGCGCAGGACCGGTGTTGCCGATGGGGAAGAACAGCTCGGGGTCTTCCTCACGACAAACGGCGTTGTGACGCCAGTCCATGGCTGCTACCTCTCTGAGTGTTACAAGCTGGTTGCTTGTGAATGTGAACGCTTTCACGAATCCCCCCGTAAGTGAAGGGCCGACTGCCAGATGAACTGGTGTGGTCCTTGGACTGAGGAGGGGTTCTGGCTCTCAGTGGAGGCCGGTCTTGCGGGCCGTCCCGATCGCCAAGAAGAGACTCGCAAACCTCGGCAGCGGATACAACCCCTTCCGGAAAGTTTTTTTTGATTCCTCGGTGTCGACTAGGTCACAGCCGTACTTCTAAGGGGTGGATGGCAGCCTAAACGTTCGAGTGAAAGGACTTTGGGCCCTTCCGCTCACACAATCACACGCAGTGCACGGCGAACGCCTGTGAACGTCACGCTGGTACGCAGTCCGAGGTGGTCTCCGTCCATCTGAAGGGGGAGCGGAACCTTCGAATGCAAGGTGAAGTCGGTGAGGTCGTGAAGAGTCAGGGCGTGCTTGCCGTGCGGGCCGCGCTCGGGGCTGGAAGTGAGCAGCTGAGTGGCGTACCGGGCCACCGCGGGAGCCGAGAGCCGGCTCAGTCCGAGCACGTCGAGGGCCGTCTCGAACGAGGCCTCCGGAGACGCGTACACCGGACGATTGCCCAGGTAGGTCCAGGGGGAGGTGTTGCAGATTATGGAGAGGACCAGGTCCTCGACCGGCTCCTCGCCGGGGCGGGACAGGGTGATCGTTCCGTGCCGGCGGTTCGGCTCCTCCAGGAACTGGCGGAACACCTGCCGGAGGTAGAGCGCGTGCGTGGATCTCTTGCCGCGTTCCCGTTGCTGTTCGACTCGCCCGATGACACTGGCGTCGAATCCGAACCCGGCGCAGAACGTGAACCAGCGGGACGGGACCCCTTCGTCCTCCGTCCCCGGCGTACCGGAGGCAAGCCCGAGGCTCACTGTGCGTGCACGGCGCTCACGGAGCGCGTCGAGCAGCGCCCCCGTCGCCTCGACGGCGTCGTTGGGCAGTCCGAGCGCGCGGGCGAAGACGTTGGTCGAGCCGCCGGGGACGATCGCGAGACCCGGCAGCCGGTCCGGATCCGGCCCGTCGTGGAGCAGTCCGTTGACGACCTCGTTCACCGTGCCGTCGCCACCGAGGGCGACGACCAGCTCGATGTCCTCGGACTCGGCGGCCCGCCGGCCGAGGTCGCGGGCGTGCCCGCGGTACTCGGTGGTGACGGCCTCCAGCTTCATCTCGCTCGCGAGGGCGTGGATGAGGACGTCACGCGTGCGGGCACTGGTGGTGGTGGCTGCCGGATTGACCACAAGAAGTGCGCGCATGGCCGCCAGCGTACCTACCCGGCGGTACCGATCCCAGTCGTGGCCACCTGGCGGACGCCACCGCGGGACGGCCCCTGACCCACGGAGCGCCGGCCCGGCCCCGCTACCCTGCCTGGTATGAGCAGTACGGAGCAGACCCCCCGACCCGTCCGGCTGACCGCGGCCGCGGCGGTGGCCGGAATCGAAGCCCTCGCCCTGGTGGCCGGGGGCTTGTACGTGCTCGTGACGGCGTTCACCGGCGACCCGGACGGGCTGACGCAGGCCCTGATGGGCGGCGTGACGCTGATCGCGCTCGGTCTGATCCCGGGGGCCGCGGCCCGCGGACTGCTGCTGCGGCGGAGCTGGAGCCGAGGGCCGGCGATCATCACCCAGATCCTGGCGCTGCCGGTCGCCTGGCAGCTCCTCCAGGCGAACAGCGCCATGATCCCGGCCGGCATCGCCCTCGCGGCCCTCGCCGTCGGCGGACTGGTCCTCCTCGTGAACCCCGCGACGACCGAGGCGCTGGGCATCGGCCGTCGCGGCGAGGCGTGACGGCGGGCGAGGCGTGACGGCGGTCGTCCTCGACCGCCGCTCCCCGGCCTCCCCGGCTACTCCTCGACGAGCAGCTTCTCCCGCAGCTGGGCCAGCGTGCGGGCCAGCAGCCGGGAGACGTGCATCTGCGAGATGCCGACCTCCTGCGCGATCTGCGACTGGGTCATGTTGCCGAAGAACCGCAGCAGCAGGATCCGCTTCTCCCGCGGCGGCAGGTCCTCCAGGAGCGGCTTGAGCGACTCCCGGTACTCGACCCCCTCCAGGGCCTCGTCCTCCGCGCCGAGGGTGTCGGCCACCGCGGGGGACTCGTCGTCCGTGTCCGGCACGTCCAGCGAGAGCGTCGAGTAGGCGTTCGCCGACTCCAGGCCCTCCAGGACCTCCTCCTCCGAGATCCCGAGCCGCTCGGCGAGCTCGTGCACGGTCGGCGAGCGGCCGTGCAGCTGGGACAGCTCCGCCGTCGCCGTCGTCAGCGAGAGCCGCAGCTCCTGCAGCCGGCGCGGCACGCGCACCGCCCAGCCCTTGTCCCGGAAGTGCCGCTTGATCTCGCCCACGACCGTCGGCGTCGCGTACGTCGAGAACTCGACTCCGCGCTCCGGGTCGAAGCGGTCCACCGACTTGATCAGACCGATCGTCGCGACCTGCGTGAGGTCGTCGAGCGGCTCGCCCCGGTTGCGGAACCGCCGGGCCAGGTGCTCGACCAGCGGCAGGTGCATCCGTACCAGCTGATTGCGCAGCTCCGCCTTCTCCGGGGAACCCTCCGGGAGTTTGCGCAGCTCGACGAAGAGCGCCCGCGCCCCGCTCCGGTCGTGCGGATCCGGGGTCTCGCGCGACTCGGAGACCTCCGGGGCCGCGGAGTCCTCGGACGCCTCATGGACCTCCGCGACCTCTGAGGTCTCGGCGGCCTCGGCGGACTGGGGGGCCTCGGTGGTCCCGGGGGCCCCCGTGGCCTCGGAGGACACGGCGTTCTCCGCCTCCTCGACGTCCTTGAGGACCTCGTTGTGCTGCTCGTGCTCGCTCATCTGGACCGCCTGCTCCGTAGCGACCTCGACCCCGACCTCCGGATGCGGCCGCGCCTGCTGCTCAGGGATGCCGGCCGTCGCGTCCCCGCTCCTCACGCCGGGCCTGGCCCCGCGCCGCGCTGTTTGTACAGGCTGATGGAGACGGTCCTGTCGTCCGCGACGGACGACTCGACCTTCCCGGCCAGCGCGGAGAGCACCGTCCAGGCGAAGGTGTCCCGCTCCGGAGCCCGCCCGTCCGTCGTCGGCGCCGAGACCGTCACGTCCAGGGAGTCGTCCACGAGGCGGAAGACACAGCTGAGGACGGAGCCCGGTACGGCCTGCTGGAGCAGGATGGCGCACGCCTCGTCGACCGCGATCCGCAAGTCCTCGATCTCGTCGAGGGTGAAGTCCAAGCGTGCCGCGAGGCCGGCCGTGGCCGTACGCAGCACGGACAGGTAGGCACCCGCAGCGGGCAGCCGGACTTCCACGAAGTCCTGGGACCCGGGCTCGCCTGCGATCTGGGACACCCTCACCTCCAAGGTGGCACAAGCTCATTCGGGGTTCGGGGGAGAAAGCCCCCCGAACCGGGCGGTACGCAGTCGGTTGCGCAATCCGCCGTGACGCTATCGCGATCCATGCTGCCGTGTCGCCGTGGGACCCGGTCGGGACCCCGCCCCCGTCTGTCACTCATGGTAAGGCCATGAGTACGGACAGTGGCTAGAGGTCTGCGGGGCCCAATTGCGAGCGACCGGCGGAGGATTGTCGTACCCACCCCTCAGACGATCGAACCGTCCACGAAACACCACCGCCAGCGCTCGTTCCGCTCGAAGGTCCGCATCACCGGGTGGCCGGTGGTCGAGAAGTGCCCGCTGGCGTGCCGCCCCGCCGAGGAGTCGCAGCACCCCACGTGCCCACAGCTCAGACAGAGCCGCAGCTGGACGGGGTGCGTGCCGTCGGCCAGGCACTCGGGACAGGTGTCGGTCAGCGGCGCCGGTTCGGGGCGCGGCATTTCGGCAACGTGAGGACACTCGCTCATGATGGCCAGGTTACGTGCTGGAACGAGCCGGGGACGGGGACGTAGGGATGGACGCACTGCAGCTGGTGGGACTCGTCGCGGCGAGCGCCGCGGTGGCCGGAGCGGCCCGCAGGACGCCGGTGCCCGCGCCGCTGCTCCTGGTGGCCGCCGGCCTCGCCGCCTCGTACGTGCCCGGCGTCCCGGACTACACGCTCGACCCGCACATCATCCTCCCGCTCATCCTGCCCCCGCTCCTCTACACGGCCGCGGTGGACTCCTCGTACCTCGACCTGAGGGCCAACATCCGGCCCGTCGCCCTGCTCTCGGTCGGGTACGTCCTCTTCGCCACCGTGGCGGTCGGCTGGCTCGCGTACGTCCTCGTCCCGGACCTGCCGCTGACCGCCGCCCTCGTGCTCGGCGCGGTCGTCGCACCGCCGGACGCGGTCGCGGCGACCGCGATCGCCCGCAAGCTGGGCCTGCCGAACCGGATCACCACCATCCTCCAGGGCGAGTCCCTGGTGAACGACGCCACCGCCATCACGGCCTTCAAGGTCGCGCTCGCCGCGGCGGTCGGCGAGGGCATCAGCTGGGCCGGCGGCATCGGCGAGTTCGCGCTAGCGGCGGTCGGCGGCATCGGCGTGGGCCTGGTCCTGATGGCCCCGATCCACTGGCTCCGCTGCCGGCTCGGCGAGCCGCTGCTGCAGAACACCCTCTCGCTGCTGATCCCCTTCGTCGCCTACGCGGCGGCCGAGCAGGTCGGCGCCTCCGGAGTCCTCGCCGTGGTCGTCGTCGGCCTCTTCCTCGGACACCGCAACTGGCAGGTGGACTTCGCGACCCGCATCCAGGAGGAGGCCGTGTGGAAGATGGTCGCCTTCATCCTGGAGTCCGCCGTCTTCGCGCTCATCGGCCTGCAGCTGCCGTACGTCGTCCAGGGCCTCGGGCGGTACGGGATCGGCGAGGCGGCCGCGTACGCCCTCGGGGTCTTCGTGGCCGTGGTCGTCGTCCGCTTCGTCTGGGTCTACCCCGCCACCTTCCTGCCGCGCTGGATGTCGCAGCGGATCAGGGAACGGGAACCGGGAGTGGACTGGCGGGCGCCGCTGATCGTCGGCTGGGCAGGCATGCGCGGTGTGGTCTCCCTGGCCATCGCCTTCTCCATCCCGCTCGCGACGCACGGCGAGGAGTTCCCCGCCCGCAACCTCGTCCTCTTCCTCACCTTCACCACCGTGATCGGGACGCTCGTGGTCCAGGGCCTCACCCTGCCGCCCCTGATCCGCCTCCTGAAGCTCCCCGGCCGCGACACGTACGCGGAGACCCTGGCCGAGGCGCAGGCCCAGAGCGAGGCCTCCCAGGCTGCGGAGGAACGCCTCGACGCGCTGCTGAGCGACGAACGCAACGCCCTGCCGCAGCCGCTGGCCGACCGGCTCCGCGCGGTCATGGAACGGCGCCGCAACGCGGTGTGGGAACGCCTCGGCGCCGTCAACGAGGTGACGGGCGAGACGGCGGACGACACCTACCGCCGGCTCGCCGGGGAGGTGCTCGAGGCCGAGCGCGAAGTGTTCGTCCGGCTCAGGGACGAGCGCCGCATCGACGACGAGATGCTCCGGACGCTGCTGCGCCGCCTCGACCTGGAGGAGGCGGCGGCGTACCGGGAGGAGGGAGCCTGAGGGAGGGGCATCCCACAGGGCCCCGCGGCCCCGTCACTGCGGGGCGCCCGTGATCACCGCCGCGACGGTCGTACCCGGGGCGAACGCGCCCTCCTCGGCCAGGGCGACAAGTCCGTAGAGCATTTTGGCGACATACAGCCGCTCGACGGCGAGTCCGTGCCACGCTTCGAACTCCCGGGCGAACGCGTCGAGATCCGGTGTCGTACGGGCGTAACCGCCGCCGTGGAAGCGCTCGTCGAGGTTCCACTCGCCGCGCGGGCCGCCGAACGCGGCCACCTGGAGGGCGCGTATCTCCGCGCCCAGGAAACCGCCCTTGAGGACCGGAATGCCGAGCGCCCGCTGCCCGGGGCCCAGGCCGGCCGCCAGGCCCGCGAGCGTGCCCCCCGTGCCGCAGGCGACGGCGACGACGTCGGCCGCCCCGCGCAGCTCGCGACCGAGCTCCACGCAGCCTTCGACGGCGAGCGCGTTGCTGCCGCCCTCCGGGACGACGTACGTCCCCGGAGGGGACTGGGCGAGGAGTCCGGCCAGCACCTCGGGGTCCGCCTTGGCGCGGTACGTGGCGCGGTCCACGAACACCAGCCGCATCCCGTCCCGCGCGCACCGCGCCAGCGAGGGGTTCAGGGGGCGGTCGGCGAGCTCCTGCCCGCGGACGACCCCGATGGTCTCGAAGCCGAGCAGCCGTCCGGCGGCGGCCGTCGCGCGCAGGTGGTTGGAGTACGCGCCGCCGAAGGTGAGGACCGGACGGCCGTCGGCCGCCCGGAGGTTGAGCGCCAGCTTGCGCCACTTGTTGCCCGGCAGATCCGGATGGATCAGGTCGTCGCGCTTGAGCAGCAGCCGCAGGCCGCGCCGGGTGAAGCGCTCGTCCTCGACCGGCTCCAGGGGGGACGGGAGCCGGGGCCGCAGGCGGGCGAGGTCGAACGCGTTCACCCGGCCATTGTCTCCTCCGGGCCGCCCCGCTACCGCAGGCGCTCGCCGATCCGGGCGCGCATGGAGGCCATCGTGAAGCCGCGCGGGTCGACCTTCCCCGGCTGCCACTCCAGGTGGCCGATCACCGAGCGCTGGGTCCAGCCGTGCACCCGGCAGACCGCCGCGGCGGCCTTCTCGATGGCTTCCAGCTGGACCTTCGGCCACGGGTCCTTGCCGTCCCCGAGGTTCTCGCACTCGAAGCCGTAGAAGTGCCGGTTGCCGTCCGTGGTGGCCTCGTTGTCCGGAGGGAGGCGCTTCTCCGCGATGACCGCCCTCAGGACCTCGTCGTCGCCGGCCCCGGCGTGGTTGGCGCGGCCGTAGCCGACGAGGTGGACCGTGCCGTCCTTGGCGATCACGCCGTGGCAGAGCGGCCCGGGAAGGGCCTCGTGGCCGTCCCGGCAGAGCCGGACGGTGTTCGCGGTTCCCCGGGTGACCGTGTGATGGATCATCACCCCGTGGACCGGGCCCCAGGGGCCCTTGTGGTTGCGGTTGTGCGTACGCCACTCGCCGACCTGGACGACCGAGAGGCCCTCGGCGCGGAGGGCGTCGAGGAACCTGCTCGCGGACATGGGTGAGGCCATGACCGCCTCCTTCGGGATAAGCGGAACGGGACGGGGCCGAAGCGCCCCCCTGGTATACGGAGTACCGGAGCGAATGACTCCGCGGCTATCCGTTCGGCCGGTGTGCGAGCCGATCCGGACACCGCGCCATGGGGCGGCCCGAGCTGCGCTGTTCGAGTGGAACCGAAGGGCATGCCCAGCCCGAAGCCGATCACTCCCACTCATTTGTGTAATGGCGCGCGCACTCTCCGTGCTGAAAGGCTTCCAGTCGCAGGTCATTCACATCGAGAGGGAGTTCCATGTCCGTTGGTTCGGTTGGCGACGAGGTCCGCGCGGCACAGACAGCCCCGCAGCAGAGTCTCGGTACCGCCGCCGCGCGGAACCTGGCCACGACCACCAAGTCCGCGCCCCAGATGCAGGAGATCACCTCCCGGTGGCTGCTGCGCACGTTGCCGTGGGTGCAGGTCCAGGGTGGTACCTACCGGGTGAACCGGAGGCTCAGCTACTCCGTCGGTGACGGCCGCGTCACCTTCGTGCAGACCGGAGAGCGTGTCGCGGTGATCCCCGCCGAACTCGGCGAACTCCCCGCGTTGCGTGGTTACGAGGACGAGGAGGCGCTCACCGAGCTCGCCTCGCGGTGCCGTCAGCGGGAGTACGCGCCGGGCGAGGTGATCGCCGCCGCCGGCGAGTCCGCCGACCGCGTCCACCTCCTGGCGCACGGCAAGATCGAGCAGATCGGCGAGGGGCCGTACGGCGACGAGGCGATCCTCGGCGTCCTCGCCGACGGTTCGTACTTCGGAGACAGCGCGCTGACCCACGCGGACGCCACGTGGGAGTGGACCGCCCGCGCGGCCACCGCCTGCACCGTCCTCGAACTGACCCGTGACGACGTGCGCAACCTGGCCGAGCGGGCCACCTCGCTCGCCGACCACCTCGCGAGCGTCGCCGCACTGCCCCACCAGCGCACCAACAAGTACGGCGAGGCCGAGATCGACCTCTCCGCCGGCCATGTCGGCGAGGCGACCGTCCCGCACACCTACGTGGACTACGACGCCTCGCCGCGCGAGTACGAACTCTCGGTCGCGCAGACGGTCCTGAAGGTCCACAGCAGGGTCGCCGACCTCTACAACCAGCCGATGAACCAGACCGAGCAGCAGTTGCGGCTCACGGTCGAGGCGCTGCGCGAGCGCCAGGAGCACGAGCTGATCAACAACCGCGAGTTCGGCCTGCTCTCCAACTGCGACTACGAGCAGCGCCTCCAGCCCCACGACGGCGTGCCCAGCCCGGACGACATGGACGAGCTCCTCTCGCGCCGCCGGGGCTCCAAGATGTTCCTCGCCCACCCGCGCGCCATCGCCGCCTTCGGGCGCGAGTGCAACCGGCGCGGCCTCGTCCCCGAGTCCATCGAGATCAACGGCAACCGGATCCCGACCTGGCGCGGGGTTCCGATCTACCCGTGCAACAAGATCCCGGTCTCGGACGCCCGGACCACCTCCATCATCTGTATGCGTACGGGCGAGTCCGAGCAGGGCGTGATCGGCCTGCACCAGACGGGCATCCCGGACGAGATCGAGCCGAGCCTCTCCGTCCGCTTCATGGGCATCGACGAGCAGGCGATCATCTCCTACCTGGTCACGGCCTACTACTCGGCGGCGGTCCTCGTGCCGGACGCCCTGGGAGTCCTGGAGAACGTGGAGGTCAGCCGCTGGCGCTGACGCGCCGGCCCTGGTGACCGTGACGGGGGCCGTGCCGACCCGCCCCCGTCACGGCCGCCGTACGGAGCACCGAGCCTTCGACGAAAGAGGGACCTGTGACCATGACTCGGGCGGACACCGTGGCCGACCCCCAGGACGCCGTGGCGCTTCTCGACCAGACGCGGAGCGTCGTCGATCCCCAACTGCGATCCACCATCGAGTCGTTACCGGGCGGCATACGGAAAGTCGCGATGTACCACTTCGGCTGGGAGCAGGCCGACGGCTCCCCGGCCGACGGCCGGACGGGCAAGGCGATCCGGCCCGCTCTGGTGCTCGCCGCCGCCCGCGCGCTCGGCGGCGACCCGGCGCCCGCGGTGCGGGCCGCCGCCGCGGTGGAGCTCGCACACAACTTCAGCCTGCTCCACGACGACATCGTGGACGAGGACCCGACCCGCCGGCACCGGCCCACGGCCTGGACGGTGTTCGGCATCCCCGAGGCGCTGATCGCGGGCGACGCCGTGCTCGCGCTCGCGCTGCGGCTGCTCTCCGAGGACGGACATCCGGCCGCGGCCGCCGCGTCGGCCCGGCTCGCGGCGTGTGTCATCGAGCTCTGCGCCGGCCAGCAGGCGGACTGCGCCTTCGAGCAGCGCGCGCCGCACGAGATCACGCTGGACGAGTGCGTGGCGATGGCCACCGCCAAGACCGGCGCCCTGCTCGGCTGCGCCTGCGCCCTCGGCGCGCTGTACGCGGGCGCGGGGGAGGAGGAGGTCGCGGCGATGGACGCGTTCGGCCGGGAGGCCGGGCTCGCGTTCCAGCTCATCGACGACCTGATCGGCATCTGGGGCGACCCGGAGCGCACGGGCAAGCCGGCCGGCGCGGATCTCGCCGCCCGCAAGAAGTCGCTGCCGGTGGTCGCGGCGCTCGCCTCCGGGACCGCGGCGGGGGAGGAGCTGGCCGAGCTCTACTCCCATAAGGAACTGGACACCCGGGCCGTACGGGCGGCGGCGGACGCCGTCGAGCGGGCGGGCGGCCGGGACTGGGCGCAGGCCCAGGCGGCCGACCGCATGGCCCGCGCCGTGCAGCAGCTCTCCCGGGCGGTCCCCGACCTGGCCGCGGCCGGGGATCTGCTCGCCCTGGCGGAGTTCGTCACCCGCCGGACGCGCTGACCGGTCGGTCCGCCGGGACGATCCGGCGGACCACGGTCTCGATGAGGTCGTCCAGTTCGCGGTCGTCGTGGAGCCCGGGGACCGTGAAGTGGTCGAAGAGCAGTCCGGTCAAGGCGAAGTAGAGCAGCCGGACGGTGTCCGCGTCGCCCGGCATCCGCCCTTCGAGGTGCAGGCGGATGTTGAGGTCGAGGTCGTGGCGCAGCACCTTCGTGAGCTGGTCGCGCAGTTCGGGGCGGCGGGTGGCCTCCAGACGGAGTTCGAAGAGTCCCAGATAGCAGGTGCGCTCGGCGGCCAGCCGCCGTGCGAGCCACCGCATCAGCTCCACGACCAGCTCCCGGCTGGGCTCGGGCCGCATGGCCGTGTCCACGGAGCCCGGCTCCGGGGTGAGCCGTACGAAGATCCGGTCCCCGACCTGGGAGAGCAGCTGGTCCCGGTCGGTGAAGTAGTTGGACGAGGTGCCCGTGGGCACACCCGCCCGGGCATCCACCGCTCGGAAGGTGAGCCCACGGGCACCTTCGTCCGCGAGGACCTCGATCGCCGCGTCGAGCAGCGCCGCACGCCGCTCGGGATTTCTCGCCACCGGACCTCCTGATTCCACTTCTCTACGGAAGATAGTCCTTGCGTAACCACTACAGGTGAAGCACTATAGCTGTCGTGGTTGCGAACGCGGCCGCACATCTCGGACATTCGACAGACGAAGAGGACCGGTTTGCGCAAGCTCACCTACTACATCGCGTGCAGCATCGACGGCTTCATCGGCGACCCGAAGGGGGATGCCACGTCCATGTACAAGTTCGTGGACGCGCCGTACTTGGAGTTCATGAACGAGGAGTACCCCGAGACCGTCCCCAGGCAGGGGCGCGAGGCTCTCGGGATCGACGCCGCCAACAAGCGGTTCGACACCGTCATCCAGGGCCTCGGCTCGTACCAGCTCGCCCTGGACATCGGCGTCACCAGCCCGTACGGGCACATGCGGGAGATCGTCGCGACCCGCTCGCTCACCGAGTCGCCCGACCCGAACGTCGAGCTGATCGCCGACGACCTGGTCGGCCGGGTCCGTGAGCTGAAGGCCGAGGACAGCCCGCTCGGCATCTGGCTCTGCGGCGGCTCCATCGTCGCCGGTGAGCTCATCGAGGAGATCGACGAGCTGATCATCAAGACGTACCCGCAGGTCTACGGCTCCGGTATGCCGATGTTCGGCGCCGGGTTCGAGCCCCGCGACTTCGAACTGGGCGCCGTGCGGACCTTCGACAACGGCGTGCTCGTCCGTACGTACACCAGGAAGCGGTGACCAGGGGCGCGCCCTACCCTGGGAGGTATGGGCAGCGAAACCCCGCGTACGGTACGGGACCCGCAGGCCACGCCCACATGCACGGCCTGCGGACGTTCTCTCGGCATCGTCGCGAAGCGGCACAAGGTCCTCGGGGCCTGGGTGCCGGAGTGGGAAGTGCAGCCGTGCCGTAACCCGCGGTGCGCGCTCTACGTCCGGCCCGAGTACGCCGAAGGCGAGGGCGACGAGCCCGCCGACGACGCGGGGGAGACCGCGGGCGCGGTGGCGAACGGTGTTCCCGCGGGGGTCGCCGAGGACGGCACGGAAGCCGCTACCCCGCACGTGACCGGCAAGAACGGCGAGACCGGGAGAAGTCCGGCCACAGGGTGACCGGCCGCGCGAAGAAGCCGGTCAGACCGCTACAGTCCGCGCATGTCATCGGAGTCGACGGAAGTCTGGACCGGCTGGTACCGGGACCGCAACGGCGCGGAAGCGATCGTGATCACGGTGGACGGACGGCAGGTGTCCGCCCGCATCAGGGGAGTCGAGTACACGGGCGCGAGCTTCGCCGCCCTGCGCGCCGCGGATGCGGCGGTTGTTGCGGATGCGGCGGAGAAAAGCGGCGAGACCCTCACCGGCTGCGTCCTGGAATGGGACCTGCCGCTCCCCGTCGTGGTGGACGGTGCCGCCCAGCAGGCCACCCTCAGCTGCCTGCTGACGCTCGGCGAGCGGGCGGACCTGAGCCTGACGCTGCACTACGGCGGGACGGCCTACGAGTCGGGCATCGCGGGCGGTGACTTCGAGGAGGCGCTCCACCGGGTGAGGCGCCAGCTGCCGGAGGGTGCGGTGTTCGGCCGCCGGCTGCTGCAGGCGGCCTGACGGGAGAGACCGCCGGGTGGCGAGGCCCGGCGGTCCGGCGAGGCCGTGGTCAGGCGAGGCCGTCCCAGCCCCAGCGCGGGGTGGGGCCGGGTTCGCCGAGATCCGTGCCCGGCGCCGAGGCCGAGACGTCCTTGGCGATCCGCGTCCCCCAGTCGAAGTACTCCACCACCCGGCGCCGCAGCAGTTCGTCGTCCGGCAGCTCCTTCTCCACGGCCGCCGTCATCAACTCCATCCAACGCAGCCGCTGTTCCTCCGTGATGCCCAGACCGAGATGGGCCCGGAGCAGGGCCTGATGCCCTCCGAGGTCCGCCGTGAACCCGGCGGGCCCCGAGAAGACCTCCGCCAGCCATACGGCGACGTGCTCGACGTGTGCGGCGGTGAAGTCGGCGAAGACGGGTGCGAGGAGGGGGTCGGCCAGCACTGCTTCGTAGAAGGTCTCGGAGAGCCGGCGCAGCGCGTCGGCACCGCCCACGGCCTCGTACAGGGTGTTCGTGTGCTCGGCGGTCATCAAACGCCTCCGGATCCGGGATGTGTGCTCCCAGCCTTCACGCAACACACCCCGGATCCAAGGATGTTCGCTCTCGGCGGGGCGAACGGCGGCCGCTGCCGTCCGCCCCGCCGGGACGCGGCTCGGGGCAGGCGGTCAGAACCCCTTGAAGGCCGTGGCGAGGCCGTTGCGCCAGAGCTGGTCGACGCGCGACCGCTCCTGTGCGTTGGGCTGGGCGTTCTGGCAGGAGGTGCCGGGGCCGCCGCCGGACATCAGCTCGCTGCACGGGCCCGAGTAGTGGTCGGGGAGGCCGAGGACGTGCCCGGTCTCGTGGGCGGTGACGCGGGTGGAGTTGTACTGCTGGTTCTGCCGGTAGTCGAGGAAGATGTACCCGTTGCCGTGGCCGTCGGTGCTGGCGTACGAGCCGCGCGAGTCATTGCCCTCGTAGTAGCGGAAGTCCGGGTTGCTGCCCTCCACCAGCCGCACGTTGACCACGGAGCTGTTCCATATCTGGGTGCTCCGGGAGATCTGCGTACGGAAGCTGGGGGCGTTGGAGGCGCTGTACACGACGGTGACGGCGGCGGCGCCGGGGTTGGCGGCCCGCTTCTTCGCCACGGACTTCATCACGGCCTCGTGGAAGGCCTTGGTCGCCCTGGCGTCCTCGGCGGACCCTTCGTAGGCGGCGAATCCGGTGGGCGCGGCGCCGGATTCGACGGCTGCGGCGGAGGCGGTGGGGACGCCCAGCGCGGCGGCGAGTCCGAGACCGAGGGTGGCGGCGAGCGAGGTGGTGAGGACCTTGGGGTGTCTCATGGGGGGTGGCTCCTCCTGGTCGGTTGGGGAGAGTGTCGGGGGAGCCGGGGCGGGTGCGGATGATGGCAGCAGGCGATAGCGCGAACACATCACGCCGCCGGGGGCGGGGAGGTCGGTGCCGGGTTCGTCCTCTCCTCCCGTTCATTCCTCTTCGGTTCATCCAACTCCCTCCGATTTCACGCCAATTGGAGGGATGAGGGTGTCTGGTGCGGCGCAGGGTGCCGCCCTACCCTCGGGGCATGGAGCTGGAGGTGAGACATCTGCGCGTACTCTGCGCCATTGCCGAGACGGGCAGCCTGCACAAGGCGGCACGGCAACTGGGCATGAGCCAGCCCTCGTTGACGACACAATTGCGCCGGATCGAGAACTCCCTGGGCGCGGAGCTCTTCGCGCGCGGGCGCACCGGATGCCGTCCCACGCCGCTCGGCCGGTCGGTGCTCAGCAGGGCCCGCCCGCTGGTCGACCAGATGGCCACGCTGATCACCGAGGCCAGGGCCGCGGCGGCGCGCACCGACGGGCCGCTCCTGCGGGTCGGGTCGACGGCGAGCAGGGCACTCCCGGGGTGGCTGCGCCGGCTGCGCCAGGGCCTCGCGGGCACGGACATCGCGCTGCACATGGACGTGTCCGCCAACGCGCTGCTGCGGTCGGTCGCGGCAGGCCAGTTGGACGTCGCCTTCGTCCACGAGGTCGAGGGCTGTCCGCTGCGGGTGCCGGACGGCCTGCTGGCCCGGGTCCTGGTCGAACGGGAGCCGCAGTTCGTCGCGCTGGCCCGCGATCACCCGGCCGCCGCGCTGCCGGTGGTGGAGCTGGCCGATCTGGCGGCGGACCGCTGGATGGTCGACCCGACGGTGGACGGCGAGTGGGACGGGCTTCGGCGGGTCCTGAGCGAGGCCGGCATCGACCCGCCGCTGCTCCACGGCGACTACCACACGGCGGCCTCCCTGATCGCCCTCGGCGAGGCGGTGGCGCCCTGTCAACCGACATCGTTGCCACGCGAGGACATGGCGATCCGCCCCCTGCGTGACGACCCCCTGGCGGTACGCCTCCTCCTCTACGCCCGCGAGGAAGCCCTCCTGGAGCCCCTGTACGCGGACCTCGCGGAGGCCTACCGCGAGGCGGCCCTCCGCGTGGCTCCGTACCGCCGGTGGCTCCGCCACCACGGAATGTCGGTGGGGGCGGGCATGATGACGGCATGACGGACCGCGCAGACACCTCGCCCGAACCGGCCCACCCCGGGGGGAGGCCGCGGCCGACCGCCGCCCGCGTACGGCACGCACGGCCCGAGGACCTCGACCGGGTCGCCGAACTGGCGGCGGACCACGCCGCGTACGAGAAGGCCGCTCCGCCCGCCCCGGGCCTGGCGGACCGCCTCGCCCGCCTTCTCTTCGGGCCGGAACCTCCCCGTCTGCGCTGCCTGGTGGCCGAACTCCCGGACGGCCGCCTGGCCGGCTATGCCACGTGCGCCCCGGAGCTCTCCACCTGGGACGGCGCCGAGTACCTCCACATGGACTGCCTCTACCTCGCACCGACGGAACGCGGCCTGGGCCTCGGCCCGCTGTTCATGTCGGCCCTGCGCGCGGAGGCGGAGGCCCTCGGCCTGCCGGAGATCCAGTGGCAGACCCCGACCTGGAACGAGGGCGCGATCCGCTTCTACGACCGCCTGGGCGCCACGTCGAAGCCGAAACTCCGCTACACCCTCCCGACGGCGCCGCTGCGCTGATCGTCCTGGCGTCCCGTAGGGCCCGACGAGGGCCGTACACGCCGAAGGGGCCTGACCGGACATTCCGGTCAGGCCCCTTCGGCGTGCGTCAGCTCTGGGCGGGTTCGTCGCTCGCCTGCCCGGCGCCCTGAGTTCCGCCGGTCTTCTCGCGCATCTTGCGTACCAGCTCCGCCTTCTTGTCCGCCGCATTCCGGCGGTCGAGGTTGCGGTGCGGACCGTTGTTCTGCCGTTCGGCGCGGGACAGCTTCTTGCGCTGGCCGCCGCCCTGGCCCACGGGGTTGTTGATGTTCTTGCTGTCGGTCACGGGTTCTCCCGGTCATGAGGTGAAGTGATCTACGGATCCATCGGTGGGGGACGGGCGGCGACGTCGAAGACGTCAGCCGAGGCCCGTCACGCGCTCACCCGGAAATCGGCGTCTGGAAGAACATGACAACGACGGTACCCGGTTCGGTCGGCGCCGCGCGCCGGCCATGTCGCCGTCCGGCATCGATCGGAGGAGGGGGGAGGTCGCGCACGCGCCCCGTGGCCGGGCGGAAAAGACCGCACCCGGTCCGCTCTGGACGCCGTGTGCGGCGGCCTGCGGACCGGGTGCGGACAGGTAGGCGATGCGACCCGCGAAAGTGCAGGTCAGGCCGCCTGGAGGAAGATCAGGCCTTCTTCGTCTCCCAGAAGATGCGGTCGCTTGATGGGGTTGATAGGCGCCGCTGGTCGCGACCTGCGGGTATGCCTCTGACCTGCAGTTTAGTGGTGTGCCTATCTTGCAGTATCTAGCAGGAAGTAGCAGCGTCGCGTATCTACTCTCCATGATCATCTCCCATGGATTCTCCCACCCCTCCCATTCGCCCATGAGAAAGACCGCCCACCCGCCGGGGGTGCTCGGCAGGTGGGCGGCCGCTTGAGGGGGTTGACCAAGATCGAATAAAGCGTCACTGGTGACGCTGACATGGGATCATGCAGCTCAGAGCGTTGTCGAGTGCACGAACAACCGGGCTGGGTCCACGACAGGCGACGCGCTCTCGGCCGCCGCATCCGCGACCTCCGCATGTACGCGGGCCACACCCAGGAAGCTTTCGTGGAGATGACCGATATCGACCGGCGTACCCTCCAGCGCATCGAGGCCGGCGAGAGCGACCCGCGATACGGTCACCTGCTCCGCATCGCCGACGCGCTGAGCATCCCGCTCGCAGACCTCGTGCGGTAGCCCCGGCCGGGGGACGGTCCGACCGGGGCCGTTCGAGGGGCTACCCGCGCGCGATGACGAACCCGCGGGTCGGCTGCTGCCGACCGACGGCGGCCACAGCGTCGAGCGTCGCCTCGGTGATGTCCCGCTGGTCGGCGGGGTCCACTACGCGCCAGTCACCCGCCGGGTTCCGAGGGTCCGCGGGCGTGAGGACTCCAGGGAGTCCGTATCGACGCATCGAGTCGTGCAGTGCAGAGACGTCGCGCGCGTCCATGGCGTGGTGTCCTTCCGTCGGCAGGCCGTCGAGCCTATTCCCCGCCGCCGCCATGGGTGGCGCAGTTGCCCGGGTTGATCGGACCGCAGCCCCCGGGTGCCCCGGTGTGGTTGCAGCTCGCAGCGACCGTGACGAGCGACTGCTTGGGCCCGCGCCAGAGCTCGGCGTCGGGCGTGTAGCCGGCCTGCTCGATCAGGGCCAGGGTGCGGGTGATGACGTCCGGGTCGTGGCGGGACTCGTCGGGGCGCTCGGGGTAGTGGTGGACGGTGCGGCCGAGGCGGCTGCAGAGGGTCGCGTACAGGTGCGTGTGGAGGATGAGGGCGTGCCAGCCCTCGTCGACCTCGCGGGTGGGGGCGATCCGCACGGTCGGGAAGAGCGCCGCGGCGTGGACGAACTTGAGGCCCTCGTCGACGATCCGGGCCGCCATCGAGGGGTCCATGCCGGGGTTGTTGTCCAGGACGGTGTGCATCACGCCGTTGAACGCGCTGTCGCTCAGTAACGCTCGGGCGCTGGGCGCGCCGCCGGGGTTGGCCGAGCAGGGCGGCGGTACGGGCTCGGGCTGGTTCTTGCAGGCCATGGGTTCCTCCTGATGGGGTGCCGATGGTGCAGGGGCCCGCCTCATGGGGGCGGGAGTCAGTGGGTGATGCCGACGGCCAGGACGGCGAGGATGCCGAGGACGACCAGGCAGTACACGGCCTGGCGCTGCCACTCGGTCACCCGGCGTCCGGGGCGAGCGGGGGCAGGTCAGGGCGGCCGATGAACGTAGCCACGGCTGACTGCTGCTGGGTGCGGCGCTCGCGGAGGGCGCGGATCATGTCCCGGGCTGTGAGCGCGAGCTGCCGGGTGTACGACCAGGTTCCGAGCGGCCCGTCCGCGGGCCCATCGGCCTTCAGCTTGGTCCAGGTCTCCAGAACGCCCGTGGCGCGCGCGTCGCGCTCGGTGGCGGGGATTCCCTCGATGCCACCGGACATGCCCTCGCAGCGGGACAGCAGCCGGTCGGTGAGGTCCGCGAGGGCGACGTTCCCGGGGTGGTGCCGCAGCGCGAGTGCCTCGGCGATGTCGTGTTCGGCAGCGGCCTCCGCCTGCTCCTCGAAGGCGTCGCACGCCTGGAGGAGGAGCCCGGCAAAGTGGACCTCAACTCCGGACGCGGGCTTGTCCGCTCTGTTGTGCTCGATCTGCTCGCGCATGGCTGCTCCGTCCGTCGTTGGAGGGGCAGATCCGCCAACCGCTGTACGCCCCTTCGCGTTCAAGTCGATGATGTGTGAGCACGGCAACGAGCAGATAGGCCATCGAGTGGCCACGCATGGCCACGTCGCGGCCACGGCCGAAACGGCGCGCGATGACACCACACACTGGCGGCATGAGCCGCAACGACGCCCTCCGAGCATCACGGCTCCGGCGAGGCTGGCGCACGGTCGAGCAGGCCGCCGCCGGGCTCACCGCCCACGGGCAGCAGCTCCTCGACGACGTCCACTTCACCGTGTCCCCGCGGACATGGCGACGCTGGGAGGGCGAGCGGCCGGGCTGGCCTCCGGAGGAGACCGCGATCGTCATACACGACGCGCTCGGCCGGTGGCCCGAGGACCTCGGATTCACCACACCCCCCGGCTGGATCCGGCCGGAGCACCACGAAGAGGCCGAAGTGAAACGACGTGCATTCGTCAGCGTGACCGCCGCCGCGCTCGTTCCCGGACCGACGTCCACGCAGCACGTCGACCCTGCCCTCATCGACTACTTCCAGCAGCAGCTGGAGGGGCACTACAGGGCCGACATGTTCCTTGGCCCCCACGACCTCATCGGCACCGTGTCCGCGCAGTACCAGCTCATTGACAAGCTGATCCGCTCCGCGAAGGGCGAGGTACGCCGCGGCCTCCTGCGGGTCGGCGCGGCGTACGCGGCGCTCGTCGGCTGGCTGTACCAGGACGCCGGCGACTTGGAGGCCGCGAGCTTCTGGCGCGGCGTGACCCAGGAGATCGCGATGCGCTCGCGGGACGCGCACCTGATCGGGTACAGCCTGGTGAATCAGGCGCAGGTGCGGACCGACCTCGGTGACGGGTGGGCGGTCATCGACCTGTGCGAGGCCGCGCTCGACGACGCCGATCGCCTCGCCCCGAAGGTGCGCGTGATGTCGCTCCAGCAGCAGGCGCACGGCGCCAGCCTCATCGGCGACCGCACAGCCGTCGACCAGCTCATCGACACCGCCGACGGACTCCTCGGCCGCGTCGACGACGACCTCCCCTGGGGCAACGCCTGCCGCAGGACTCCCGGGTACCTCGAAGTGCAGCGGGCCACCTGCTACGGGCGCCTCGGGCTCGGCGCGGAGGCCGGCGCCCTGTGGTCCCAGGTCCTCGACATCGTGCCCTCGACCGCCCGCCGGGACCGCGGGGTCTACATGGCCCGGCATGCCACGGCGGCCGCGGCCGCACGCGAGCCAGAGCAGGCGCTGGAGATCGCCCGCGCCGTGGCGGAGATCGCGGTGGAGACCCGCTCCGCCCGGATGCGGCGGGAGTTGGTCACCCTGGAGCGGGCCATGCGGCCGTGGCAGGATGCCCCGGTCGGGCGGGATCTCGCCGAGGTCCTCGCACCTGTGACCGAGGGGAGCTGACAATGGCCGTACCTGCGCCGCTGTCTGACGAGGAGATCACGAAGCGGCTTGCCGCGCTGCCAGGGTGGAAGCGTAAGGGCGACGAGATCACCCGCACCTATGAGATCCGGTACCACGCGGCGGTGGCAGCGATTGTGACGATCGCGGACCGCTCGCGCCGGGTCCAGCACCACGCCGACCTCGACCTGCGGATGGACCACCTGCGGGCGACCATCACCACCCACGACGCCGGCCACCGGCTGACCGAAGCGGACTTCGACCTCGCGCGCCGCATCGACACGATCGTGGCCGCGCACCAGGCGCTCCCGCTCGGCTGACCCCGGACACGACGAAGGCGCCCCCTGCCCGGCCCGAAGGCCAGACAGGGGGCGTCGCGTTGTTCACGGGTAGGTCCGGCGGGCCGGGTCCAGGCCGAGCAGGAGCGTACGGGTCTTCAGCGGGGCGGGCGCCGTGTCGCGGCGGCAGACGAGCGCGTCGGGGTCGTCCTTCGGGGGCTGGAGCGAGTATCCGTCTGGGCATGTCTGTCCGTTGGTGCCGTCGGCTCCGTCCCGGCCGTCGGTCCCATCGCGTCCTGCTGGGCCCTGCTCGCCCTGGGGCCCCGGTGGACCCGTTGCCCCAGCCGGGCCGGGCGGTCCTGTCACCGTGGCGCCCGGCTCGCCCTGTGCCCCTGGCGGTCCGGTAGCGCCCGGCTGCCCAGGCTCGCCCTGCTCGCCGGGTAGACCTGCCGGCCCGCTGGGGCCGGGGATGGGCACGGGAACGGTGGTGCGCTGCGGTAGGTCGGCCACCGCGCGGTCCGGGTCGGGCGCTGCAGGGGTGTCGCCGTTCGCCTCGATCTGTGCCCGCAGCACGCGCACGTCGCCCGCGAGGACCGTGAGTGCGTCGCCCCGTAGGTTCGCCTCGGCGATCGCCTGCTCACGCGCCTCGGTCTCGTGGGTGACCCGCAGCCACACGAGCACCACCGCGCCCGACAGGACGAGCAGGACCGCGGCTACGGCGAAGGACCGCCACCGCTGGGATAGAACGATGCGCGTGCGGGTCACGAGGGTTGCCCTCCCAGTTCGGTGATGCGCTCGCGAAGCCGCGTGTTCTCGGCTGTGAGTTCCATGATCTGCGCCTGGAGAGCGGCCTTGTCGGCCCGCTCTCCTGCGAGTTCGGCGTAGGCCGCAGCGAGGAGCCGCTCGTTCTCGGCGATCTTCGCGGAGGCCTTGTCTCGCTCCTCCTGGAGGTTGTCGACGAGCGTGGAGTAGCCGCCGAGGACGGCGCCGGACTGGTTCGCCCGGTTGGCGCCGCGCTGCCCGATGGCCGCCGCGGCGGCCGCCACGATCCCGACGGTGATGGATCCGACAGCGGCGAGAGTCGCAGCGTCCACGCGGTGACCTCCGGGGGTGCTGGTGCTGGTGGGGCTACTGGCGCGGCGGGAGGGTCAGCGTCGGCGGCTGGTCGGTGCGGAGGAAGCCGGGGAGCAGCCGCTGTACGCCGGGCAGGGCCATCACGCGGGCGAAGCCGCCCGCGACGGCCAGGGCGCCGGCGACCCACGGGAGCGCGGCCGGGATGCCGGAGGCGTCGACGATCGCGGGCAGGGCGACGGCCAGACCGAGAGCGGTCTGGAGGATGGTGCGGGCGGTGCGCTTCGCAGCGTCGGACATGGGCGGTTCTCCTGTCAGTTGGTGAGGCGGGCGGCGAGCTTGTCGGCGACGAGCTCGGCGATCCGCTCGGCGAGGGTGGGGTGGGCGGCGACCGCGGCCGCGAGCGCGTTGAGCTGCTCGGCGGTGAGCGCGGGCGCCTTCAGGGCGTCGAGCTTGGCGGCGACCTCGCGGGTCTCGTTGCGGGTCTGCAGCGCCAGGGTGTTGGTGTCGCGCAGGTGCCAGTACGCGTCGCGGGTCACGCCCTTGCCCGTGTACGCCCAGACGTCGACCGGGTCCATGTCGTCCTCCTCAGGGGGTGTGGTCTTGCCGGTCGCGCGGGCGACGATGCCCGGGAACACGACCTCCTTGAACTGCTTCACGCGGGCGTCGCCGGGGCAGTTGGTGCCGTCCTTCGCCCACTCGGCGTGGAGCCGGTGGTAGCCGTACCCCGGGGCGTCCCACTCGGGGCAGAGCCGCAGCGGGATGCCGTGCTGGTGGTGCAGCCAGGTGCCGAGCTCGATGAGCTGCTCAACCTGAGCAGCCGTCCACGGATCCGTGCCGCTGGTGTTGGACGCGGTCTCGATGGACACCGCCCCGGTACCGTCGGCTCGACGGTTCGCCAGGTAGTTGGCGTCCGCGCGGGTCTCCGTGCCGATGAACTGCCCGAGGTCGCCCTCGTACCCGAGGCCGAAGTGGGACTCCAGGTTGGTCGAGTCGCGCCAGTACTCATACGTCCGCTTCGCCGTCCACGGCGCGATGATCGAGTGGACGATGAACTGAGTCGGGCGGATGGCCGGCTGGTCATCCGACTCCGGCTGAAGCTCGTACCGGGTCGCGCCCGGGAACCAGGCCATGGGCCCTCCAGAGATGACGAAAGCCCCGGCCGGGCGGCGCGGGGCGTCAGGGGTGGGGCGGGGTCAGGCGATCTCGTAGGTGACCTCGCCGCTGATGTAGCGGCTGGAGACTGCGGTCCAGGTGACCGGCGCGGTGGGGGACCACTCGGTCGCGGCGAGGTGTGAGTAGATCCGCGCCAAGTTCGTGCCGCGGGCGACACCGACGACGCCGGCGTACCAGTCCGCGCCGTGCCCGCGCGCGTGCCCCAGATAGTTCAGGGTCGACGTACTGCCCGAAGGGTTCTTCGCCGTGTGCGGCATCCCCCACGAGTACGTGCCAGTGCCGAACGTGGTTGTCGTCCCGAAGGTGATCTCCCACAATGCGGTGCACGACTTCCCGATGTCCTTGTGCCAGCCCACGAGCGTGCCGTTGCCCAGGCTCGGTGCGGTCCCGGTGGAATTCCAGGTCGGAGTGAAGGCAACCCAGGGGGCGATCAAGTCGTTGAACTGGTCGCGGATCTCCTGGTTCTGAATGGCGGCGGTGACGACTTCGCCGACGACCCAGGTCCGCGGTGTGGCCAGAGCCATGGGTCAGACCTCCGGCGTCTCGGCGGCGGGCGGATCCGGGAGCGGCGGCGCGAGCACCCTGACGGGGTCGTCGGGGTGCCACCAGTTCCGCTCCGATACGGGGAGCAGCGCCATCTCTTGCTCGGCCGCCTCCGGCTCGTCGGGGAACTTGAGCTGCCACCAGCCGGTGCCGCACTCGACGCACCACATGCGCGGGTCGGTCGGGGTGACGACCTGGGCGGACATACAGGTGCAGTCGGCCACCCAGCGGCCGAAGTTGATCCGGGCGTAGAGGGGCTGGCCGAGGAGCAGCCCGCTGGCGGTGATAGTGATGCGTCGCTGCTGTACTTCCTCGTACCAGCGGACCGCGCGCATCGCGGGAGGGACGAGGTCCCAGGCGTTGGCGGGCAGGCGGGGCGGCGGCTGGTAGAAGTCCTCGGCCCTGGCGACCGGGCGGGGCTCGGGCATGCGGGGTCCTCTCAGTAAGCCAGACGGGTGGACGTGCCCAGGACGCTGTACACGGGATCGTCGAGGACCCACACGGCGTCGATGTCGGAGCGGGACACCCGGAAGTTGAGGGCGTGGCCGCCTTCGGTGATCTGCTCGACGTAGCCCTCGACCGTGACCGTGGCCGTGGCGGCGGGCGCCTGGGTGGGAAGGTCGGTCACCTCGATGACGCTGGAGATGTCGGCGTCGAGGAGGGCCCGGAAGGTTGCGGTCGGGAGGGTCGCCGCGTCGACGGGAAGCTGCCGCATCTCCGGCATGGGGTCGGCGTACCGGACGATCTCCCACGTGGCCGCGTCAACGACCGCCTCGTCAGTCGTCTTGAGCACGTCGAGCTGCTGCTCGTAGGTGCCGTAAGCGGCGATCGATTCGGCGGACTGGATCCGCTGCTCGGCGCCG
Source organism: Streptomyces sp. NPDC127129 (assembly GCF_042671585.1). Taxonomy (NCBI): domain Bacteria; kingdom Bacillati; phylum Actinomycetota; class Actinomycetes; order Kitasatosporales; family Streptomycetaceae; genus Streptomyces; species Streptomyces sp. NPDC127129. The sequence goes on along the minus strand of NZ_JBHXTV010000016.1, from coordinate 31,584 downwards.
CCCGGCCGCGACGCCCTGATGAGGTTGACCAACTTCTGGTCGTCGTCGGAGAACTCCACGCCGTTCGTTTCCAGGTCGGCGTATTCGATGCTGGCGGTGATGGTCGGGTTGTAGCGGACGCTCCTGCTCTGGAACACCAGCTGGGCGCTGGCCCGGTCGGCGAACAGCTTCCCGCCCTCGGTGCGCTCGACGTCCCGCATGTGCGAGAGCGGCGAGGATCCCAGCTCACCCTGCGAGGCGACGGGACTGTAGGTGCCCGCCGAAATGACGCTCGCGATCTTGGCGTAGGACGCGAGGCGGACCATGCGGGTCCAGGAGTCCTCGCCCGCGTGCCCCGTCATGCCCGCCTCGTAGTGGTCGACGATGTCCGCCACGTCGGGATGGCTGGTGTTGACGACGTAGGCGGCGACATGGCTGATGGCGCCGGACCACAGGTCGGTGCCGGTGCTGGTGGCGCCGACGGTGAGGACGAGCATGTCCTGCCAGGTGCTGGTGGGAACGACGTACTGGACGCCATCCACGTACACGTCCTGCCCGAGCTCGTCCCACACCACGTGGTGTACGGCGCCGTCGGCGAGGTTCGCCGTGGCGATGGTGTGCGCGGTGGGCCCGACCGGGTAGAACTCGGTGATCTTGAGCTTCCCGGTTCCGGTCTCCAGGTAGAAGTAGATCCCGCTGTCGAACGCGGTTGCGGCGCCGGCCGACAGGGTCAGGATGACGCGGCCCGTCGTCGTGGTGGAGAACCAGAACTCGACGAGCAGGGTGCCCGGAATTGGGGAGCCGGTTGACCCGCTGGAGGTGAGCAGCGGATCGATGAAGCACCGCAAGTACTTGCCCTGCGTCGACGATGCCGGGGTGAACACGGGGGTCGACAGGCCGTCGGACGGCGGGCCGATCCCCTGGCCGAACGTGAGCGTGCCACCCGTTCCGGCCTGCACGATCGCGAGCGAGGGCCGTGCGTAGCCGGACTGGTCGCCAGCGGTCGTGCTGGACTCCGGTTCGGAGAGCGGGTAGTAGAGCTGTGCCTCGTCGCTCTGCACTTCCTCGACGAGCATCGGCCCCAGCGCGGGCCGACGACCGGGCCACTTCAGCATGTCCGACGCCGTGACGCTCGCGGTCGAGTGCAGCCCTTCCCAGCCCATCGGCCAGGACGTGACCATGCCGTAGAACCTGGCGTGATGCGTGGCTGGCGTCGACGACCAGGCGGTGGCCGACGAGCCCTCCTCGACCTGCGCCTCGTCCATCCAGCAGAAGTCACCGACCGTGGGGGAGGTGGTGTTGGTGGTGATCCGCAGAATGTGCGAGGCGGCGGTCGGCGTCCACGTGACGGTGATCCGCTGCCACTGGTTGGTGAGCGACGACGCGGTGCCGACGGTGGTCCCGTCGATGTCGAGACGGACGGCCGGGTCGCCAGTAGGTACCCAGACGTACACGGAAGCGGTGTAGGGCCGGCCGATCAGCAGCCCGTACAGCGGGCACTGCACCACGCCGCCGGTCCCGGAGTTGTCCCATCCGATCCTGAACGCGTAGGTCCCCGACTTCACGTGCGTGGTGTCGATGGCTGCCGGGTCCGGTACGGGCCCGCCCTCGTCCAGGGCGGACCACCCGGTGTCCGGCACCTCGAAACCGGGCTCGGGCAGGTAGTTCTTCCCGCCGAGGACGGTGGTGAAGACCCGGAGCGGACAGTTGCGCTTGACGTTCGGGTAGTACGGCGAGGCCGAGTTGCCCGGTGTGACCGCGCCGTCCTGGTTATCCAGCTCCAGGCTCAACGTGCCGGTCTGTGTCTCTGACTTCTCGTCCTCGGCGCCCCGCGTGATCCGGGGGCCCTCGGTGCTGGACAGCGCCACCCGTGCGGTGATGTCCGTCCACTCGATGTCGTCCGCGGTCACCGCGTACCCGAACCCGGCCTGCACTGTGAGGTGCGTCGCCGTCATAGGGCCCCCTTCATCAGTTGCCGCTGGTTCGCTGCAGTTTCAGCAGCACCCGCTCCACGGACTTCGCTGTGCCCACGGGGTCGATGGCCCCCTGAACGGTGATGTAGTTGTTGGTCATGGACATGCGGCCGGAGGGGCTGGCTGCGAGTCCGGGTGCCGCACGTCTGGGGGCGGCGGCGGTGGACGTGGCCAGCGCTGCGGTCTCCAGGCGGCCCGAGTTGAGGGCGTCCATCAGGCCCATGCCGTACTTGGCGACGGATGACGCGCGGATGACGTACTCGCCGTCGGAGAGCCACATCGGGATGCTGTCCGACGTCGCTGTACCCGGGCCCGACACGGGGCCGCCTGTGGCCCGCTCACGGCCGCCGGAACCCTTCGGGTGCCCGACCGTGCCGTGCTTCGTGATGAACACCGTCTTCACGTAGGTGGTCGACGTCTTCCCGTCGAGGCGGTCCATCTCCCGCTTCGCCTGCGCGATCTTCGCCTGCAGGTCCTTGATGTCGGCCGTCAGCTTCGCGCGCTTCCCCGGCGGGAGGTTCTTGTCGGACAGCTTCGCCTTCGCTGTGGCGATCTGCTGGTTCCAGTTGTCGATGTTCAGCCGCAGCTTGTTCTGCTGCAGCCTGGGCAGCGTCGCCTGGGCGAAGTCGCGGGTCTTCTGCTCAGCCGTCTGCAGGCCGCGCACGAAGGTGTCCTTGAACTTGCCGAACTCCCGCTCGGCGCCGCGCAGCTTGTCGCCGATGCCGGGCACCCAGCCGAACGCCTTCACCGCGCCCGACACGATGACGCCCAGCGCGACGAGGACACCCGTCGACATGACGCGGAACATGCCGACCACCTTCGGCAGGTACTCCAGCGCCGTCGAGACCATGTCGATGACGACGTTCGCAAAGATCCGGGCCCCCTCCTGGATCGCGCCCTTGTTCCGCTCGATCGCCTCCGACAGACGCTGGAACGGGCCGCGCATCTTGTCGACCTCGATCCCCGCGGGGATGAGCGCGGTGAAGATGGCCTTGCCCAGTTCCTTGATGGTCGGGCCGATGATGACCATCAGCTGGTGCATCGCCTTGAACCCGAACCCGACGTCCTTCAGGATCGGCCGGAGGGCGGTCAGGGCCTTCGTCGCGCCGTCGAGGAAGCCGGCGCCGAACGCCCCCTGGAAGCGAAACAGCTCGCCGAACAGCGACCCGAACGCGTTGGCGACCGCGCCAGAGAACCGGCCGATGGCGGGCAGCAGTTCGTTGATTCCGTCGAACAGGCCGTCGAGGAAGGCAGCGCTGCCCTTGACGCCGGTCTTCAGGCCCTCGAACATCCCGGGCAGTCCCTTGGCCAGCAGGCCGCTGATGCCGTCGGAGAACGCCTTCAGGGTCGGCCCGGACGCGGCGCCGAAGTCGAGCAGGGATCGGATAAACGGGCCCATGGATTTCGTCAGGTCCCGCACGAAGACGTTGCCCAGCTTCAGGGTGGCGGCGAAGTCCTTCTGGAACCCAGAGTCCTTCATCATCCGGCCGGCGCCGCGCGCCGCATCGCCGAAGCCCTTGCCCATCTCGGTCATGGCCTTGCCGAGGATGGTGACAGCGGGCTTGGCGTCCTTCAGAGCCTGGGTGAAGCCGGGCAGCATCGCCTTCTGGATCTGAGGGGCGAGCGCGGTGAACTGCCCCTTCATGCCCACGAGGGCCTTCGTGAACGCCCTGGCTTCCGGGCTGAGCTTCTTCAGGGCCTCGGCGTACTTCTTCTTGTCGCCGCCCGCCAGGGCGGCCGCCTCGCCGACCCCCTTGAAGCCGAGCGCCAGAGTTCCGGCGGCGACGCCGACACCGGCCATCATCGGCACCAGCGCGCCGAGGGCTGGGAGCAGGGACAGGACCACGACCGCGGCGATCGCCCCGAGTGCGCCGGACATGCCCGCACCGCCGGTGCCGCCGAGCTTGGACGTGGCGCCCGCCGCGGAGGACGCCACGTTCTGCAGGATCGGTGACAGGCCGGCGGTCTCGCCGCCCATGAGCCGGGCAGCGTCGCTCGTGGAGACGAATCGGCCGTTGAGGTCCCGCAGCCGCCCGCTGGCATCCCGGGTGAACCGCTGAACGCTCTCGTCACCGCGGGTCATCGACTCGTCGATGCGCTGGCCCAGCCGCTCGGCGGAGTCGCCCGCGTTGTTCAGGACACGGGTGAGGTTGTCCCGGCCGTCGAGAGTGAAGCTCAGCCGCTCAGCCATCCGCGCTCGCCTCCTTCCTCGCTTGGGCCTGGTGCTCGTCGATCCAGGCGGTGAGGACCTCGAACCGCTCGACGGTCAGGTTGTCGACGTCCTCGGCGGTGTAGTGCAGGAGGTGGCCGAACAGGCCGAGGTAGGTCAGGACCCGGTCTTCGAGGTCCTGCTCTTCGCCGGCTCTTTTGGGCCGGCGCCACGGAAGTCGGCGATGAACTTCTCCGCCTCGTCCGGGTCGGCCGCGTTGCGTGCCAGGTCCCGGTAGGCCCCGTCGATGTCGTCCTCGCTGCCGCCGGCCTTGCCGATCTCCGTGCAGTAGTCGGCGACTTCCCGGGCATCGAACCGGGACGTCAGTTCGTCGACCTGGGGGTCGAACTCGCCGAACCTGAGGGCGGGCTGCTCGCGCTTGAGCAGCGCCCAGACGACGGCCCGCATGGTCTCCGGCTCGTCGTTGAGGACACCCCGCTTGACCTGGGCCCAGGGCATGTCGGTGGTGCGGCACACGATCTGCGCCTCGGACGTCTTCAGCTTGCGCATGTCGAACCGCTGCGGCTCGCCGCCGTCCGGGGTGTACATGATGATCAACGGGTTCTCCTAGGTGATCTGGCGGCGGACGTCCTCGAGGACGCGGGCGACCTCGGCCCGCATGCGCGGCATGTGGCCACGGGTGGTGCTCTCCCACCACAGGGGGGTGGTGCGGTTGTTCGCCCAGCGGCGGCGGTTGCCGTAGACGGGGTGGCGGATCCTGCCGCTGGAGTTGTTCATCGCGGCCGGCATCCCCTGCAGGTCGGACGGGAGCGCGCTCTTGTCGATCCAGACCCGGGCGCCGGGGGTGCCCGTGGTGCGGACCGAGAGGCGGACCGCGCCGGCGATCGTGGCCCGCAGCGGCCGGGTGGTGGGCGAGGGGCCGCCGCCGCGGCTGCCGGAGCGCCGGGGCTCTGCCGTGATCGGCAGATTCCGGATCGTCTGCTCCATGTCGCTCTTCAGCGGCTCGGCCGCGCGGCGGATCCGGCGGGTCATGTTCTGCCGGAGCCGGGGCCCGCCGGCGGCGCGCAGGGCACGGGACAACTCCAGGAGCTGCCCCGTGCCGGTGATCTGTACGGAGCCGAGCGGCACGGGGTCACCTCCTTACAGGGTGGTGTCCGTGCTGATGTATTCGATCTTCGGCTGGTTGGTGCCGTCGTACAGGCCGGTGAAGGACAGCGTGGGCTTGAGGACGCCGAAGCCGTCGATCGTCGGGGGCGCCTCGTCGAACTTCACGGCGGGCAGGACGATCCGGAAGGTCTCGTAGTACGTCGAGGCGATCAGGCTGCCGACGAACTCCAGGACCAGCGAGGTCGCCGCATCGGAGGTGTGCAGGTCGTCGAGGACGGTGTCGACGTAGTCCATCTCCAGGCTGCCGGTGATCCGGACCTGGTCGTTGCTGATGGGTTCGGCCTTCAGGCCCTGCGCTCCGGCGTAGAAGCGGTCGGTGTCCATCGGCCGCTCGAACTTGACCGACGCCTTTCGGATTCCGCTCCGAGAGGTCTCCGACGCGTAGGTGCCGGTCTTGACCGCCATCTGCACGAAGTGGAACGGGGCCATCGCCGGGTAGCTGGCGGCGGCCAGGACGGATGTCTCCTCGACGTTCTTGGCGTCGATCTCGAACGAGGCGGTGAGCATGTCGCCTGCCGCGCAGGTGAACTCCGCGCCGGTGACCTTGCAGCCAAGGAAGTTCTTCCGGGTGACCGTGCCGGTGGTGAGCGGCAGGCCTTCCTGGATCGTCAGGCTCTTGCCCGCGCTGTCGGCCAGGATGTGGCTCTGCAGGTAGGCGGTCGTGGCGGCCTGCTGCACGGGGGTCACGCTGGTGCCCATCAGGGCCTGGAGCCACAGGCCCATGCCCTTGGTGGTGACCTCCAGGTCCACGCTGCCGGAGGCCTGCCGCTGGGTGACGACGCGGCGGTCCGAGAGCGGCAGCAGCCTGCCGGCCGCGATGCCCGCACTCTGGGCGGTCGTCTTCTTCAGCTGCAGACCGGCCTTCGTGATCTCCGTGAACTTCGTCGGGGCCACGTAGGTGCCGTAGGTGACTTCGGGCGCGATGCCGAGCTGTGCGCCGAGACCGGAGCCGATCGCCATGGGTCAGTCCTCCTTCGCGGTCTTCGCCGCGGTCTTCTTCGTCGCGGCGCCCGGTTCCTCGATGGGCTCCCACGTCGCGGTCTGGCAGACGTAGCCGTCGAACCGGTCGTCGGGGACGGCCACGATCTCGTCCGGGTGGACGGTCCTGCTGCCCAGCTCCGGCACGGTGACCGGCTCCGGGCCGATGTAGCGCACACGCGCCATCGCTTGCTCCTCTGGTAGGGGTGGATCAGATGCGGGCGCGGCAGGAGACCGCGAAGTTGATGCCGACGATCGCGCCCTCGGCCTGCTGCTGGGACAGGTCGCCGGCGGTGAGGTGGGCCCACAGGACGGTGCCGTTCAGGGTCGGGGCCTCGGGCGCGAGGTCGGTGGCGCGCAGGGCGTCCTCGACGGCGGCGAGGATGGCGAACGCCTGGTTGCGGCGGAGCGCCATGTCCTTGTCGCCGCCCCGGGCCTCGATGTACCCGGAGATGACGAAGTCCTCGTCCCGGGTGCGGGCGCCGGCGTAGTTGAAGTCCTGGACCAGGGAGACGGCCATCTCGCCGGACGGCTGCCAGCCGATGTGGATCCGCTGGCGTTCGGTCAGGTTCACCGCTTCCGGGCCGTCGACGATCCGGATTCCGTCCAGGGCCGGGGCCGCGCGCAGGATCTCCAGCAGCGCATCGACGGCGGCCGGTACGCGGGAGGTCGCCATCACGCCACCGCCGGCGGGACCTTGTACGGCTCCAGCAGCTGCAGCACCCGGTTCGGGATGGCGTAGCCCCAGCCGACGATGGGCTCGTTGACGTCGAAGTCATCGGCGCCGCCGGACCCTCCGCGTGCCGCGCCGTACTGGGTGCGCCACAGGTGCTGCAGGAGGATGAGCGCGGCGAGCTTGATGGTCTCCGGGATCCCGCCCCGCCCTGCGGTGTAGGTGACGGTCCACAGGCCGCCACGGAAGTTGCCGCCGTCCAGGCGTCGGACGATGCCCTTGGCGCCGTCGAGGTGGACGGTGTCGACGGCGACGGCCTGCCCGCTGGTGAGCACGGGCAGGATCGAGGTGAGCGAGACCGCGGGGACGGTGCTCAGGCACAGGGTGGCCGTGCGGCCCTCGATCACCTCGGCGACCTCGCGGTCCTCGACCGGCCCGACGTGCCGCTCGATCGGGGCGGTGAGGGCGTTGATGTACCGCTGCAGCTCGTCGTCGTGGTCGGTGCTGTCGATGTCGAGCTGGGCCTTGGCCTCGGCCAGGGTGACGAGAGCCATCGCCGTACCGCCTTACTCGTCGCCGGGCTTCTTCGCCTGACCGCGCCGCCGGGCGGGGACGGCCTTCTCCGGCTCGCCCGGCGGGGTCGCGGTCTCCTCGACGGGGCCGCTGTCCTCGCCCGTCTCCTCGGTCTTCTCGCTCGCCGCCACGTTGTCCTCCCCGGGCTCGTCGTCGGTCTCCTCGGCGACGCCTGCCTTGATGAGGTGCTGGGCCTCGTCGTCGGGGAGGTCGACAGTGCCGCCGCGCTTGGGCCAGGCCTCGCCGTCGCGGGTGCCGGACAGGGTGGCCTTCATGCGCACGCGCATGCTGTTCTCCGTTCTGGTGAAGCAGGGGCCGCACCGCCCGGTGCGGCCCCTGCGAGGCGGGTCAGGCGGCGTTGCCGGTGAAGACCTTCAGGGCGCCGGTCTGGTCGACGGTCAGGCCGTCGGCCCGGATGATCGCCCGGAACGTGGTGAGGTCGGTGTTGAACGCATAGTCGTCCGAGCGCTCGAACCGCACCCCGCCCGCCATGCGGACGAAGTAGGCGGAGAAGTCGCCGAAGATGACGGACTTCGCGGCCAGCCCCACCGCTGCGACGTTCGGGTCGGTGTGGACCGGCTTGCCGAGCAGGGTGTCCGGGGCGCCGATCTGGATCGACGGCTGCCACAGGTACTGGTTCTGGCTGTCCTTGAGCTTGCGGACGGCGCCGAGGGTGGCGTCCCGCATCATCCAGCCGCACGAGGTGCTGTTCCGGTACGGGGCGATGACGCTGTAGTAGAGGTCGATCAGGTTGTCCGCGGTGAACGCACCCGCGACGCTGGCGCCGCCGGTGACGCCGGTCGACGCGGAGGTGACGATGCCGGTCGGCTTGGACGAGCCGTCGCCCGTGATGGCGTGGACACCGAAGGCGTTGCCGAGCGCGCGGCCGGCCTGCATGGCGAGGTAGCCCTCCAGGTCCACGCCGGTGTCGGACAGCAGCTCGCTGGAGGCCTGGAGCAGGACGCCGTACTTGTAGGCGCCCAGGGTCCGCTTGGCGAACGCCGGGTCGGACTCGGAGATGGCTGCGGCCTCGGCGGTCAGCGCGGCGCTGGAGTGCGCCGTGGTGACGGGGACCTCGATGGTCTCGCCGGAACTGGTGTTGAGGACGGTCGGGCCGGCCATCATCACGCCGGACACCTCGATGAGGTGGGCCATGAGCTGGCCGTAGAACGTGGTGGGGACGGTGTTGCCGCCCGCGGTAGCGGTGCCCTTGGTCAGGTCACGGAAGCTGGTCCCGGCCGGGACGGCGATGTCGATGCTGCGCATCTCTCCGCGGGCCCAGCGCCGGAGGTCGCTGTCCTTCTTGTCGCCGCCGGTCGGGCCGGTCTCCGGCTTGGCCAGCAGCTTGCCGAACGCCGCGTCGGCGTCCTTCGCGCGCTGCTCGGCGTCGACCATGTCCTTCACGCGGGCGTCGATCTGGTCGAGGTCGGCGTTGAGGGCCTGGTAGGTGGCCTCCTCCTCGGCCGACAGATCGCGCTTGTTCTCCTCGGCGGTGTCGAGCAGGGCCTTGGCCTGCTCCCACACGTTGGCGCGGCGCTCCTGCATCCGCTTGATGAGCTCGCTCACTGTGCCCTCCCGGGGCAAGACGACGGCACCCGCAGCCGGGTGGCCGGGATGTCTGGTGGGTTGGGGAGTCGAGGTGGGTGTCGCCCTGCCTCAGGGGGTGCGGCGCTGAAGAAGCTCGGCGCGCCGCTGCCGAAGCGCCACAAGCGGGTGGGGGTCGCCCTGCCCGCCGCTCGGCGCCAAGTCGATGACGGTGGCTGGCGGCTTCTCCAGGAAGCGGCGCAGCGCGTTCTCGTCGGCCGCGTGGCGGACCTCGTCCAGCTCGGCGCCCGCCTTCTCGGCGAGGGAGCGCAGACCGGTCGAGGTGTCCAGGTACGCGGGGGTGTTCACGGGGGCCACGTCGACCAGGGAGCCGGACAGCAGCGTCCGCACGGGGAAGCCCTGCTCGGACATGCCCCAGTCGTCGGCGAAGGTGTAGAACGCGAAGCTGGAGCGGCGGACGTCGCCGCGCTGGACGAGCTCGTAGACGTCCTCCCGCGAGGCGGGCACGTCCACGCTGTAGTCCAGCCCAGTGCCGTCCGTGACCAGCCGCAGCGTCTGCGCCTCGGTGGTACCGAGGAGCCGGTTGTCGTCGTGGTTGTAGCGGGCCAGGACTTCGGGCCAGCCGTCGCCCTCGCTCTTCGCGAAGAACGAGGGGTCGATCCGCTCGACGAATCCGCCCAGGTTCCTCGACAGGGCGTTGTACTTCGCGGCGTAGCCGCCGATCGTCCTGCTGGTGCCAGCCGCCCGGACCTCGACAAGGCCCCGGGTGAACCGGCGTTCCGCGTCGCCGCTCACGTCTTCTCACTCTCGTCGGGCGCCGCCTTGACCAGCGGTGCATAGTTGGTTCCCTGGCCGTCGGGCAGGGGTTCCATGTCCTCGATGGCGCGCAGCTCGTCGATGCTGTTCAGCCCGATCACACGGGCAATCCGGTACGTCTGGTAGCGGGTCAGGGTGTCCGTGCGCAGCATCGCGTCAGCGTTGAAGCTGACCTCCTCGACCGGCGGCCGGAGCAGGGAGAACGCCTGCTCCAGGCGGGCCAGCCACGGGCGCAGCGTCCACGTGAGGAGGTCGATGCTGTTCTGCTCCACCGTGGCGTAGGTCAAGCTGCCGCCGGTCTCGCCGCCGACCTTCTCGGGCGGCACGCCGTACCAGGCGGCGATCTGGTTGGCCGTGGCCTTGATGGTCTCCAGGAACTGGGACTCCTCGGCCGGGACACTGATCGGCCGGTACTTCACGCCGCCGCCCAGGGCAACGACGTCACGGTCTGAGGCGGCCTGCTTGAAACGCGCCTTCAGAATGTCGGCCGCTTCCTTGGAGACCTCCATGTCGGTCTCCAGGACCGCCGAGGGGGTCGAGCCGTTGGCGAACCAGTCCCGGCCGAACTGCTGCGCCAGCAGCCCCGTCTCCGTCGTCACCATCAGGTAGCCGATCGGCGACAGGCCGAGGATCTGACCAGGCAGGGTGTACGCCGGGATGTGGAACATCTGCCCGTCGTCGAGGCGCCGGCCCTTGTAGTACCAGACCGGGACCGCGGCGAAGTTGTCCTCGATGGACACGTCGTCGGGGTGGAGCCACTCGATCTGCGTCGGCCACCCGGCGCCGTCGGTGGCGACGATCAGCCCGTAGGCGTTGCCCCTCAGCGTCAACGAGGTGACCGCGCGGTGCAGCCAGTCATACCGGGTACCGACCGCGGCCGGGCGCCGGAACAGAGCGGGCAGCGGAGTGGGCCTGCGCTCGTCTCCCGCAGCCAGGTAGGACTTCATCGGCAGGGACGCCACGGAGTCCGCCAGGATCCGCGTGGCGGCGTACACGGGCGCCAGGCGCAGGGCCCGCTCCTGCGAGCCGCCCCGCAGGGCGGACGGGTCCGCGCCCGCGCCCCACACGTCCTGGTACGTGATCGCGCGCTGCTGCTTGCGGCGGAAGGGCCACCACCAGCTCATGCCGATACCCCTCTCACCACACGTTGTTCAGGATGTCGCGGTCCGGCTGCTCGTCGACCTCGGCCGTCAGGCCCCACTTCGCAAGCGTGGCCGCTACGAGGGGGGAGATGTCCGTCCCCTCGCCGCGCCGGGCCCACGCCCACGCGTCGCCGAGCGGACGCTTCTGTGCACCTGCAAGGGCCACCGCGAGCGGCGGCTGGTCGATGTGGCTCATCGCCTGGGCGGCTACCGCGTCGTAGAACTGCGCCGTGGCCTGCGCGATCTGCCTCGCCTTCGGCTGCACCACGGTGAGGCCCAGCGCCGCTTCCAGGTCGGCGATGAGCGACCCAGCCGGGCCGCCCCCGTCGACGACCCAGCAGCGGGGCCCCCAGCGCTCCTGGAGCTGCTGGGCGCGCTCGACGATCCAGTCCATCCCGGGCCGGTGCTCGACGACCTCGACGTGCGTGCCGCCCCGCCAGGTGCCGGCCACCACGATGGCCGCGTGTGACCGCTCGGGCGTCGCGTCGATCGAGAACGCGAACGGGCCCTCGGGCTTGGCCCTCGCGTCCGCCAGGGCCCGCCACGCGTCCTCGCCGATGACCTGCCACGTGCTTGCCGACGTCGCTGGGTACTCGCCCACACCGAGCCTCTCCCGCGCGTAGAGAGTGTCGCCCAGGGTCAGGCGCCTGTTCAGGGACTTCTCGACTTCCAGGCGGTAGCCGACGGCCGGGTTGGCTCGCAGGAGCGACTCGACTGTGTCCACGGCGTCGTGCTCGTCGCAGCCCTGCACGCACTCGGCCACGTGCGGATCGATCGACCACTCGAAGTACGCGAGGGTCGGATCCGGGACGCCGGTCTCCAGGGCGCTCAGGGAGCGTTCCCGCAGGCGCCCGAGCTGCACCGAGGGGTGGCCGATGCCCGCCGATCCCAGGTACCAGAGCTGACTGTTGGGCACGGCGTCCGTGGTGGGTGCGAGGGCCGCCATGGCCGCGTCGTCCAGGACCATGCACTCGTCGAAGATGACCGTGTTCGCGGTGAAGCCGCGGCCCGAGCCGCTGGAGCGGGCGATGTACCGCAGCTCTCGCCCGTCGTGCAGCTCAACTCCCTCGCGGCCCACGGTCCTGTGGTACGCCTTGACGCGTTTGTGCAGGTCAGGGCACCCCTTGATGAGGGACTCGATCCGGTCCCGGGCGTTCAGCACGGTCTTGAACTCGTGTGCGGAGAGGAGGATCTGCTTCTCGTTGCCGATGAACAGGCCCCACAACACGCGCGCTTCGATCAGCGCACCCTTGCCGTTCTGCCTCGGGAGGTTGATCGCCACCTCGGTCGCGGTCCAGTCGCCGACCTCGTCCTCGCCCATCGCGGTCCGCAGGATGTACTGCTGCCACGGATCGAGACGCAGCCCCGCCCTGGCGGCCAGGTCGATGGCCTCCTGGCCTGCAGTCGAGACGGAACCGGGAGGGACGATCTCGATACGGGGGCGCTGCGCGCCGTACAGCGGCTGCTCAGCCGTGGATCCGGCGGACTTCCGCACGGCGCGCTTCTCGCTCGCGAGTGAACTCATCGACGCTGTCCCCCTGCTCCTTGACGGGCGCGAGTCCGCGGAGGCGGATCAGCAGGGCGTGGAGCTTGTCGGCGAGGTGGGCCTGCGCTGTCGGGGAGTCACCGTCGGCGATCCGATCGAGTGCGCGGGCGAGCTTGAGCGCGGTCGCCGCGAGGCCGGGCGCGACACTGATCACGCCGAGTTTGTCAAGCTCATCCTGGGTTTGATCTTCAACCATGATCGACCCCCATCACTCTGCGTGATGTCACAGAGAGTCACTAATTGGGTTAGTTGTAAGGCTCGGGTCAAGATCTTTTTTGGCCGCGCAAAAAATCGGGCGGGAAGAGCTTTTGGGGTCGCCCGCTCGTCCCCTAAAGAACGGGCCGGCCTCCTGCCCTACCTGCTCCGGGTCGGCCCCTTCGGTCACCGAGTGGCACCCTCAGGTCTGATCACTGATTGCGTTCTGTCACCCGGTGGCGGTGGGTCACCACTGGCGTGACGCCTGTGGCATGACGCTGCGTGGCATGCTCCGGCGCTGGTTGTACCAGCGGGTGGCGACGCGGGCCATCTCGGGTGAGCGCATGGCTTCGATGCGGGCCATGACGATGTCACGGCCGGGGTCGACCGCGATGACCTTGGCGTCCAGCCGCTTGTACTTCGCCATGGCCTTGGCGTTGGGCATGGTGTGGATCAGGTAGACGTCGACCTCGTCGAGGTGGCGGCAGGCTTCCTCGATGGCCGCGTACCGGGCCTGCAGCGCCACGCGTACCGGAACCTTGGCCTGGTTCCAGGACGGGGCGCCGGGGCCGGTGAGGGCCTGGGTGATGAGGTCCAGGTCGATGACGATGTCGTTCGCGGTGGCGTGGGCCTGGATCCAGCTGGACTTGCCTGCGGCCGGCGGGCCGGTGATGACGTACAGCACGGTGCGTCACCACCTCCGTGAGGTGCGCTGCGGAGCCGTGGTTCGGTTGCCCCGGGCCGAGTTGCAGCGGCGGTGCATGCTCCGCGCGTTCGCCGGGTCGAGGAGGTCGCCGCCCTTGGAGAGCGGCACGATGTGGTCGAGGGTGAACGACCAGCGGCTGCGCGGGTCGAGGTGGGGGTTGATGTAGCCGCCGCAGCGTGCGCACGGGAGCCCGAGAGCCTTCTGCGCGGCGACGAGGCGGCGGTAGGGGCGCCCCTGGCGCGGGTCTCCAGCCACGGGGCGCCACCTCCCGTCAGGGCGTCCCAGTGGACCCCTTGCCGATCAGGTCGTCGGTCACGTCCGCGATGGCCTGGTCCAGCTCCTCGCCGGACAGGTCTCCGCAGGCGCCATCGCCGGCGGTGGCGTCGATGCTGTCGGTGGAGTCTCGGAGTTCGGCCTCGATCCACGCTCGGCACTCAGGGGGAATCGCGGAGGAAGCGGCGCTGGGCTCGGTGCTCTGTGCCGGATCCTTGGTCTGATCGTCGATCTGCTCCGCGATCAGCTCGCCAGCGATGCGCTGTGCGGTTTCGTCGTCGATCCCGACGCAGGCGGGTGGGCGCGTGCTCTGCTCCGCTTGCTCCCCTGCTGCTATGGCATCGGCGTAGTCCCTCGACATGGCGGCCTTGCAGGCGGCCGGGTCGGCTTTGGCGTCGCTGCTGCCGCAGGCGGTGACCGCGAGGAGCATGCATGCGGCGAGGGCGGCGGTGGTGTGGTGTCTGAGCATCGGGACAGCGTCCCGTACTGGCGAGCTCGTGGGGGCCGGTATGGCCGTCTCGTGACATGGCGAAGGCCCCGACCGGGGTGGGTGGTCGGGGCCTGTGCGCTCGAAGCCCGGGCACGCCGGACGTGGGGTCAGTGTTACACCCCGTGAGCCTTGGGTTCAAGCGGGCTTGTCGGCGAGGCGTTGCTGGAGCTCGTGGAGGTCGAGGAGCGCGCGGCCGGCGCGGTCGTATCCGTGGTGGGTGAGGCGGCCGCGGTGGAGCCACTGGCGGATGGTCCCGGGGCGGGCCCCGGTGGCCGCTGCGGCAGCGTGGGTGTCGACGAGGAGCGGTGTGGCCATGGGGACATGATGCGCCCCGCCGGCCGGGCGCTGTTCCGGCGGCGGGGCGTGTCCTCCGCCTGTGGGTCTGAGGTTGCAGCGTGCCTCAGCAGAACGGATGTGGTGCGTTCACGGTACGTCGGGGGTCTGACAGTCAGTGGCCGCAGCGGGGCTTGGACCACCATCCACAGGAGGGGCAGTACTCCATCAGGCCACCTCCTCGGTGTGCCACACGATGTGGGTGCGGTGGGGGTTGTCGGGGTCGGGCACGCTTGTGAACTGCGGTTTCGTGTCTTCGGAAGGGGGGCTCGGTGGGGGAGGGGAGGGGTTGTGGATCTTGGGGGTGCGTCGTACGGACCACCACACGGCCCCTGTTGCGGCGCCGACGGTGGTGAGGATCCCGGCCTCCGTCGAGGCGGCGTATGCGACCGCCAGGGGCACGCCCGCGAGGGCGACGAGGACGCATCCGCCGGCCGCCCGTGAGCGCTGCGGCTCCTCCTCGGCGGTCACGCGAGGACCCCGTACACCTGCTCGCCGATCGCGTTCACTCCCTGCGCCAGCGGCACCGCAGCGAACCCTGCGACGCCGGCGGACGTGGCGAGGCAGATGCCGCACCAGGCTCCGGTCTTGATGGCGCGTCCGGCGCGGGACTTCTTTGCTGCGACGACCACGGCGACGGTCATGAGGAGTACGACGCCGCCGCCCTGCTGGGTGAGCGGCAGGAACGTGGGAGTGGCCCCGGTCTGGCCGACCTGTCCGCCGACGCCCCAGACGAGCGCGGCGTCGCCCAGCCAGTTGGAGATCCACAGGGTGGCGTCTGCCGCCCAGCCGATGAGCCCGGCGACGGTGAGGACGGCGAGGGCGCCGTAGCACCAGGCGAGCACGAAGGGGAGCAGGGCCCCGGCTTGGCCGAGCGGGTCCTTGAGCAGGGTCTTGCGGCCGGGCCACCACTCGGTGAGATGGCGGATGAGGAGGGCGAGTCCGATGGTGACTCCGCCGAACGTTGCGACGATCATGGGGTGTTCCTCAGGTGAGGATGGCCGCGCCGAGCGCGGCGAGAGTGAGGATGAGGGCGACGGTCCCGAGAGTGCGCGGGACGTCGTGGAGCGCGAGGGCGCAGAGTCCGAGCAGCCCGCCGAGGGCTGCGAGCAGGCAGAGCAGGCCGAAGCCGGGCATGAGCCGGGGCGGGCTGCTCAGCTGGTGGTCGTGAGCGGCGGCAGCGTCTCGGGGTCGTAGAGGTTGCCGCGGCGCGGGTCCTTGAACGCGCGCTCGATGATGCCGCGGTCCAGCCACGTGCCGACGGTGCTCATGGTGACGCCGTAGCGGTCGGCGACCTCGCGGGTGCTGAGGAAGCGGTCGCGCTCGGGCTGCTCGGTGGGGGCCTCAGGGAGGGGCTCAGGCCGCTCGTCCTTGACGGGGGGCTGCTCGGGCGTCTCCGGGGCCTGCTCGGCGGGCTGCTCGCCGTGGGCGGGGCGGGCTGCCAGGACGCCGTGGATCTGCCGCATGAGCGCGCCGAAGGCGAGGAGGGCGGCGACGGGCGGGACGGCGGCGACGACGTAGTGCAGTGCGGGTGCGTTGGGTCCTACGCCGGCGACGTTCAGGGCGATACTTCCGCCGGATCCGAGGGCGGCCAGCGCGATGGCCCAGCCGTCCGTGGAGCCCTTCAGGCTCGCGCGGAGGATGAGGAGTTCACCGACGACGATGAAGAGGTCCACCGTGGCTGGCCATGCCCAGGCGCGGGAGGGCGTGGAGGCGAGGCCGTGGGTGGCTGCGACGTCGTGGAGGTGCTCGTAGGAGAGCCAGAACGCGGCGGCGGTGAGCGCGATGGTGGTGATGGCGGCGAGGACGGCCAGCCAGAAGATGGCGCCGTTGGCGCGTGGGGTGCTCGGGGCCGTGGTGGGCGAGCCGTGGGGCATGGCAAGATCGGACATAGCCGGTCTCCTTGTTGTGGCAAGGGGTCGGTCAGGCCCTCGGTTCGGTGTTGGTAGCACCGGGTTGGGGGCCGTTTTCGTGTCTCAACTCCCGCACTTTAGCACGGTAGTTGGTGTTACGTCATGGTTTGTGACAGTCCCGGGGTGGGTGAGTTGCCGGGCTGCTCACCCACCCCGGGGCGTCTCAGACTGCTGCTCGCTCGTCGTGGTCGATGAGCTGCTTCAGTTGCGTCCAGGTGCCGGGCGGGTAGGTGTGTGAGCACCACGGGCAGGTGACGAGCTGCTCCCCGGGGTGGAGGCGGAGGATGGCGCCGCAGAGCGTCCCGTCGGTGTGCTCGGCCGGGCAGGGCCCGAGACGGGTCCCGCGAGGGGGCTGCTCAGCGCCTCCGGTGACCGTCTCGATCGCCGCTTCGAGGTCGCGGATCTCGTGGGCGAACGGGCCGGCGGCGGGCCACTCGACGGCGAGCGATGGGGCGTTGCGGGCGAGGGCGGCGGACGTGCGGCGGATGCGGCCCTCGATCGATCCGTAGGCGGACGGGGCACTCAGGCGCCGGTCGTACTGGAGGGTGCGGTGCCAGTCCTCCAAGATGCCGACGACGCCGCCGGGGCCTCGTAGGTCGAGGACGTGAACGGAGACGGGCAGGGGGGCCTCGCTGCGGCCCGTACGCCCACCCGTGGTGTCTCCGGATGCTCCGGGGGCGAGGAAGGGCTCCAGGGTGGCGTAGAGGTGCGGCATGCGCTGGAGCCGCTCGGCAAGGGCTCGGGTGCAGCCGGGGCAGAGGTAGCCGTGCTCGATCGAGGTCTCGCACATGCCGCAGTCGGTCATCGGGTCACTGCTCCTGGTGCTCGTCGAGGGCGGCGCGGATGTGTCGGAGGCAGGCGAGGTACCCGCCGGCGAGTTCCGGGGCTGTGGGGTGGTCCTGGACTGCGGCCTCGATTCGGTTGCACTCGTCACGGACGCGTCGAACGGTTGCTTGGTCCTTCCCGGCCTTCCCGGCCAGGGCCACGTGAGCCTCTTTCAGGGCGTACAGCCGGGACTCGGCCTGCTCGGCCCGCTCCCGCTGCTCGCGGAGCTTGCGGGCCCACGCGGCGCTGACGTGGTCGGCCCCGGCCGTGGCGAGCCGCAGGTTGCCCAGCTCGGCGTACAGGGTGTTGATCCCGTTGCGGAGCCGTGCGGCTTCGTCCCCGGTGAGCTGGTGGCGTTCAGCGCGGTCAGCGAGGTTGAGCAGCTGGGCGGCGGCGGGGCTGGGTTGGGTCACAGGAGGTCTCCTGTCGGGACGGTCTCGATGGGACGGGGCTCGGGCTCGGGATCCACGCAGGGGCAGCCGTCGGCGTCGTCGTCCCAGGCGCAGCGGACGTCCGGGTCGTCGAGGCAGGCGGGCCTCATCGGGTGCGCTCGCGGATCGTGTTCCGGACGTAGCCGACAAGGGCGAGCAGGGCGCCGGTGGTGAAGCTGGCGGCGAGGTACCAGGCGAGGAGGTCGAGGAACGCGCTCACGGGGCGCACCGCTCGGCGGGGTGGGATTGCCGCATCGACTTGGCGGCGGACCAGTGGTGCTCGCTGCACGCGTCCGTCACCTGCCGCCAGATGACGAGCCCGCAGGGGGCCTTGGGGCAGGGGCAGGTGTCCTCGATCTCGTGCGTGGTCCAGGACCGGCCGATGTGGATGTCGGAGAGGGCTTGGGTGTCGTCGGCGGGGGTGGGCATCAGCGGGTCTCCTCGACGGCCATGAGGGCGGACTGGACCAGCCCCCTGTACTCCAGGGCGGTGCGGTTCAGGACGGGCTCCATCTCCAGGACGTGACGCACGCGTTCAACGGCTGCCATCTGGCGTTCCGCCTCCGCCTCTGCGTCGGCGGCTTCGCGGAGGATCGCGGCCCGGTACTCGTCGATCAGCTCGATGGTCTCGTCGCTGTAGTCGCCGATGAGGTGCATCAGGGCGTAGCGGGCTTCCTGCGCCTCGACGCACGCCTTGTCGGCGAGTTGTGCTTCGGCCGGCTGCTCGACGGCGGGGCGCGGGCGGTGTCGGTGCGCTCCGGGGTGATCGGCGGGAAGGACGCAGCCACCCCACTGGCCGCACTGCCCCTCGCCTTCGGTGGTGGTGGTCTGTCCGGCGGCGGGGCAGGGGTCGCCGGGCTGTCCGTGGCTGTCGGACCAGGGGGCGCCGCATGGGCCGCGGGGGATGCGGTGCTGGGTGGGCTGTCCGGCGGCCTGACGGGCGGCGTCCCGGATCCCGGCGACCGCCTCCTCGACACGGTCCAGCGGGACGCGCACGGGGACGCTGACGCCGTACTCGCCCCGGCTCCAGAGGGCGATGCCCGGCTTGTCGTCGAGGTCGGTGTCCGGGACGGCGCTGAGGATACGGCCGTGGGCGTCGCGGTACTCGAAGGTCATGGTGCTGCTCCTGGGGCTCGGTACGGTGATGGGGATGGCCGCCCGCACTGCCCGCGGGCGGCCGTCGTGCGTGCGGGCTACTGCTCGGCGGCGGCCTCGGCCTCGAACTGCTGGGCGACGTGCCGCAGGACGTAGGCGGCTTCGGCCTTGCTCATGCCGTTGGCGAACGCCTCGATGGAGACGGAGCCGGGGGTGGAGCCGGGGCGGATGATGACGGCGGCGAGGGCGTCGGTGCCGTCGACGGCGGTCATGGTCACGTTGCGCTCGGGCATGTGGATCTCCTTCAGGTGGCGGGGGTGACGGTCCAGCCGCTGGACGCGAGGTATTCGGCAGCGCGTTCGGCGGCCCCGTGGGGGGTCTGCTGGTGGTCGGGTGTGGTCAGGCGGTAGTCCTCCAGGCCGGCGGCCATGGCAGCTACGGCAGCGTCGGGGATGAGGGGGAGTTGGCCGGGGACGGCGGCGGGCGGAGGGGTGTCGAGGAGGCGGCGGGCGCGGTCGAGGCGCCGCTTCGCGCTCATGCGGCGCCTCGGCGGCGGCGGTCGGCGCCGGTCATGGCGACGACGGTGGTGTCCTCGGAGAGACGGGAGACGATCCGCTCGCCGAGCGCGGACGCGAGGTCGGGCACCGAGGACGAGCGGGCGGGCAGGTTCGAGGTGTAGATGGTGGGGCGGCAGGCGTTGTACCGCTCGTTGACGAGGCGGTACGTGGTCTCCTCGACCCATTCGGTGGCCTTGGCGGAGCCGAGGTCGTCGAGGAGCAGCAGGGGGATGTGGGCGAGGCGCCGGAGTTCTTCCTCGACGCCGCGGGGGCTGCCGTTGGGGCGGAGGAGGCCGTTCATGTCGGCGGCGGTGGTGGCGCGGATCTCGTAGGGGTGGGTGCTGCCGGCGGCGGCGATGCGGCGGAGAGCGCCGTACGCCTCGTAGGTCTTGCCGGTGCCGGTGGTGCCGGTGAGGAGGAGAGAGCCCGCGGTGGTGGGGTCGACGGCGACGCGGTCGGCCCACGCCTGGACGGCAGGCAGGGTCGCCTCGGCGCTGCGGTAGCGCGGGGGGACGGCTGCCGACCAGCGGGTGAGCGCCCACTGTGCGCGGCGCTGCCGGTGGTACTCGGGGTGGCCGGGCTCGTTCTCACTGGGGGCGTCGTCCACAGGGCCGGGGGCGACGTGTGGATGACGCTCCTGGATCCCGGCCATGATGCGGGCAAGGGGGCTGGTGGGCTGGGCTCCGAGGGTGTTGGGCTCCATGATCAGAATCCCTGCTCGTAGACGGTCGGGTCGGTCGGGTTGGTGTAGGGCTGCCAGCCGCCGGCGACGGCGCGGAGAGCCGGGCGGGCGGCGCCGGGCTCGGGCATCGGGGCGAGCTCGCTCCAGCCGCGGAGGAAGAAGCGGGCGGAGTCGACAGGCGTGCGGCCAGCGGCGCGGACGGCGTACTCGGTCATCGCGGGGACGCCGCACTTCTTGATGAGCGACAGGACGGGGAACCAGCTGTCGCCCTTGAAGGGCCAGCGGACGTTGACGCCCGCGAGCTGGATCGCATCCATCAGGGGGCGAGCGGCGGCGGGGATGCCGTACGAGAGGTCCGCCTCAGGCTCGCCCTCGTGCATGTATGAGGGGGTAGTAGGTGAGGGGCTCTGAGGGGTAGGGGTCCCGGATTCCGGGACACTGAAGTCCCGGAATCCGGGACTCTGAGACGGGTCAGCGTCCCGTGTCGCGGGACTCTGAGCGGTCGTGTCAGTGTCCGCACTTCCGGGACGCTGAGGGGCGTCAGTGTCCCGGGGATCGGGACGCTGAGCCGGTACTTCAGTGTCCCGGGGTTCGGGACTCTGAGTGGCGGCCGGGTAGGCCGGGAGCCGGTACTTCGCGGTTCCGTTCTTCTGGCCGGCGGCCACCTTCTCCAACGCGCCGTTGGCGACCAGGGACTTGAGGACGACGTACATCTGCGAGCGGGAGACGCGAGCGCGGCGGAGCATTGCGGGCCGCTGGACGCTGTTCCACGTCGTCCTGGTCTCGTCGTTCGCGTCCTCGGCGAGCGCGACCAGGACGTAGGCCTCACGGTGGGTGAGGGACGCTGGGGCGTTGTCGAGGACGTCGACGATGAGGCGGATTCCCACGGGCTCACTTCTCTCGATCGTGGTGGGTCAGGCGGCGTTGCGGCGGGCGGCGGCGTCGCGGGTACGGCGGATCTCTCGGCGCTGGTCGTCGGTGGTGGCGCCCCAGACGCCGTGCTCGCCGTGCGCGATGGCGTACTCCAGGCACTGGAGCCGGACCTCGCACGCCGTGCAGATGCTCCGCGCGCTGGCCGCGGTGCCGAACTCCGGGAAGAACAGGTCGGGGTCGACCTGGCGGCACAGGCCGTTCTCCTGCCAGTTGGTGCCCGCGCCCGGGAGGGGAGTCGTCATCCCGGGCGCGGGGGTCTGGGCGGTGGTCACGCAAGCACTGCCTTCACGCGCTCGCCGAGCCACTGCGCGGCGTTCACCGACACAGCGTTCCCGGCCTGCATGGTCTGCTCGCCCTTGTTGCCATGGACGACGTAGTCCATGGGGAACCGCTGCGCGAGGAGCTGCTCACGCGGCTGGACCATCCGGAAGTAGCAGTCCTCGACCGCCGGGGCCGGGGCACTGACGAGGCCCGCGCTGTCCTTCGTGGCGAGGGTCAGCATCGGCTCGGCCGTGGTCTTCGGCGCCGCGTTGCGGTACGGGATGACCAGGCCGTGGTGGTTGCCACGCGCGGTCAGGGTGGCGAGCGGCCGGCCGACCGGCTCGGCGCCGCCGTTGCGCCGGTACTCGATGACGAACGGTGCGGCGACCAGGGCCTCGAAGCCCTTCGGGTTCGCCATCCGCGTGCGCATCGGCTGCCCGGTGTGGGTGGACTCGGTGTTCCACGTGCCGCCGGACGGGACGAGCAGCCCCTCACCGATCTTCACCGTGCGCGACGGCAGCGGCGCCGCGTCGGCGGGGAACGCGCGGCCGTCGTGCCCGGAGTGGTTGACCGTGAGGACGGTGCGGGTCTCGGGGTACTGCTCCAGGCCCTTCCGGATTCGGGCCATCGTCGCCGCGGCGAGCGGCTTCGTACGGTCCCCGATCCGGCTGCCGGTGTTCGACCAGTCGATGATGGACGCGGCCGGGCGGACGTACGGCTCGACGATCGTGTGACGGCAGATGCTGTTCGGACACCGGTAGTCGTACTGCTGCCGGTACTTCCCGATCGTCCGGCCCGGCCGCCACGACTGCACGGCGTCGATGTCCTCGCCGCACGCCGGGCACCAGGCCCGCGGCCTCGGCTTCACGTCCGGCATCGGGATGCCCTTGCGGGTGAACACGATGTAGATCCGGTCCCGCCACTGTGGCGCCCCGTCGTTGCCCGAGCCGCCGAGGTGCGCGGACGACGCGGAGACGACCTGCGAGTTGTAGCCGAGCATCTCTATGCCCGTGCGCCACCAGGCGAACAGCTCCCAGTCGACGGCGAACTCGACGACGTTCTCGCACAGGACGGCCTTGTACCGGTGGACCTCGGTCGCCCGGATCACGTCGTACGCGGTCGCCCGGGTCCGCTCCCACGCGGCGTCCGGGACAGAGCCGTACTCCATGAGCGAGAGCTGGCCCTTGGTCCGCTTCCGGCCGCCGGCCGGGCTGATCTCGGTGCAGATCGGGGACGCCCACAGGATGTCCGTCTTGGGCAGGCGGCGCATGTCGTAGTTGTTGACGTCGGCGATCAGGTGCTCGGCGTCGGGGTGGTTCGCAGAGTGGGTCTCAATCGCGCGGGCCCAGTGGTTCGCGGCGAGCTTCAGCTCGTACCCGGCGGACACGAGGCCGGTCGACGAGCCGCCCGCGCCACAGAAGATGTCGGTGAAGGTGAGGGTCACCGCTGCACCTCCGCTCGGGCCGAACGGACGGCGCTGCCGAGTGCCTTGAGGCCCTCGTCGGAGTAGCCCATGGAGCACATGAGCTGGTCCGAGAGACGGTCGGCGACGCGGCACTGCGCGGCGTAGTCCCGGCGGGCGACGGCGACGGCGCGGCAGAGGCGGACCAGGCGCCGCTCGTACTGGTACACGGTGCGGGCGTTGTCCACGGTGAGGGCCTCGTGGACCCTCAGCCGCATGCGGAGCCGTCGGTTCTCCGCCTCCAGGGCGACCGCGCGACGGCGGGAGACGAGACCGAGCATCACGCCTCACCTCCGGCCGCGCCCGTGATCTCGGCGGCGGTGACGCGCGGCTCGGGGAACTCGTCCTCGATGGACACCTCGCGCCGCTCGATGCTCTTGTGGGTGATGAGCAGCTGCGCGATGTCGGCGCCGGTCCACTGGTCCCGCTTCCGGCCGAGCTTCTGCTCCAGCCGTTCGGCCGGAACGCCGAGCCCGGCGAACACGGATACTGCGCCGTCGATGCGGGCGGGGAGCGGCCGTCCGTCGCCGCGCTCGACCGTGCGGGCACAGATGTCCTTGGCTTCCTCGACGAGCCACGGCGGCAGGATGCTGAAGATCGCTTCCCTCAGGCGCCGGGCGCCCATGTTCGCGTTGTTCTCGTAGATGTCCCGCAGATCGATGAGCTTCTCCGCGCCGCCCTTCTTGTCCCGCATGTGCGGGACGATGAACGTCTGCGAGGAGCGGGCGTTGGTCTGCACGTCCCACGCCCACGCCTGCATCTCGGACTCGCCGTACTGGTCGTCACGGCGCAGCTCGTTGACGCCGTACTGGACGTTGCCCCAGCAGCGCGCGAGCTCGCGGGCGAGGTGCACGGTGGCGCCGGACACCGGCCCGCCGGCCCGGGGGAAGCGGTAGAACGCGCGCTCGGCGAGGGCGGGCATCTCGCAGGACTGCTGCATGGCGACGCGGGCGGCGCCGATGCTGCGCGGGCACTGCTGGGCGACGACGATGGCGGCCTGTACCTCGGCGACCGCGCGGGACTGCTCGACGGCGGTGCCCTGGCCGATCCGGGCGGGGGCGGCGGCGGGCGCCATGCGCTCGATGGGGTTGTTCACAGGTACTCCTCGGTCTCACGCTTCTCGGCCCACGGGGGCAGGGACAGGTAGGCGACGTCGTCGCTGTAGGCGGGCCAGCGGTCGGACTCGACGCACTCGGCGAAGACCTGCAGCGCGCGCCGGTTCTTCGCGGCGGCGATGCGCATGGCCACGGCGCTCGGCTGGAACACGGTCACGAGGTAGGGCGGGGTCTTCTCCTGGCAGACGAAGACGAACGCGGTCGTCTCGTCGCCGAGCCCCAGTGCCGTCGCTCCGGTGCGGTACCACTCGGCCTGCTGGTGGTAGCCGTACGACGCCATGGCCTTCTCCAGGTCGTCGTGAGCGGCGCTCACACAGGTCTTGTAGTCGGGGATGATCAGCCGCCCCGGGCTACGATTCGGCATCCAGTCGAACCGGACCCTCCGCGTGACGCCCGTCGGCCCGTCGGTCCAGAAGCCGGACAGTTCCGGGCGCCCGGAGCCCGGCGCGAACAGGGCGGCGGCCTGCGGGTGTCGACGGATCGCGGCGGCCATGTCCTGCACCTGGTCGTACTCGTGCTGCTTCAACGGCACGGCGCCGGCCGCGCGGGCCGCAGCAACTTCGGCCTTCAGCTCGTTGGTGTCCCAGCGCGGCGCGTCGATGACGACGAGCTCGGGTCCGTCGCCGAGCACTTCGCGGTGGGCGGCGTGCCCGAAGTCGAACGTCTTCTTCGGCGGCTGCGGGTGGTCCTGCTCGTACCGGAACAGGGCGGCGCACGTGTCGAGGATCTTGCGGGCGCCGCTCGACGAGAGCGACGCGCGGTCGGCGTGGTATGCCTCTGCCGACAGGTCGGGGTACAGGCCGGGCTCGATGGGGCCGACGGCCGGGGCCGAAGCCCCGGCACGCTGGGTGGTGCTCATCAGAACGGCATCCTCACGGTGTAGTAGCGGCGGCCCTTGGCCTCGTGCCGTGTGAGGCAGTTCGCCTCGGCGAGGGACATGAGGGCGTGCCGCGCGAAGTGACGGGGCGGGTGCGGACTGGTGTTGGCGACGAGCCAGCGGTGTGCCTTGACCGCGGTCCACTCGCCGCCCTGCTCCTCGATGGCGGCGAGCAGCAGCTGCTCCCGCGTCGGGGTCTCCGGCTCGGGCTCGTCGTCCGAGGCGTGGTGCAGGAGAACAGCCCTGACCATCAGCTCGTTGGCGGCGTCGCAGTGGCAGACGATCCATGTCTCCTCGGAGGTGCCGTGGTCCGGGCACGAGGCGACGATGTTCTGCGTGGCTGCGGCGAGAACCTCGGCGTGCGAGGCGTTCACGAGGCGCTCGGCTTCGCCCGGCCGCAGTTCCGGCGACCCGTGAAGCGCGGCGAGCAGCCGCTCACGGGCGCTCACGCGGGCCTCCGGGTCTGGGCGGGCAGGAGCAGGGGGAGGGTGCGGCGCGTGTTGCGCTGGGAGGGGTGGCGGAGGGCCGCGCACAGGCGGCACAGCTTCGGGTCGTGGATCACGCCGCCCTCCCGAGGAGGACATGCGTGCGGCGGATGCTGTCGATGACCCGGTCGATCTGGTCCCGCATCGCGGCGAGCTCGTCGAGGGTGACTGCGACCCGGGCCGGGTCCAGTTCGGCGACCCGCTCGACGTCGGCGATCCGGCGACCGATCTCGTCCTCGTCGGTCACGTCCTCGGCGACGACGGCGAGGTTGTCCAGCGCGGCGATCACGTCCGCGCGGGTCTCCTCGTCGGCCCACTCCTGGACGAGTCCAACGAGCGTGTTCCAGCGGAAGACGTCTGCCGACACGTGGCCACGGAGCGCGCCCTCGTCGAGGGACACGGACAGAGGGCGCATCACCAGGAACCCCCGGGGTGCTCCGGGAAGTCGCGGCCGAGCGCGTAGTCGTGGTGCAGGTCCGAGTCGTGCGGGTCCTCCAGCGCGGCCCGCTGGCCGGCGAGGATGCCGCGCAGCTTCTGCACCTGCGGCGTCACGTCCTCGTTGGCGTCGTCGCGGTCGGTCTGCTGCGGTCGTAGCCCGTGCTCGGCCAGCTCGTCGAGCGTGGCCATCACGTGCTCGGGGCACGTGTGGACGCCGTCGATGGTGTACAGGCCGCGGCCGGTCCGGGTGATGGCGGAGCGCACCCACACGGTGCCGTCGCTCGTCGTCACGGACAGCGGGTCCCGGGGACGGGGCGTCAACTGCGGGATATCGTTGGGGTTCACGGTTCCTCTTCTCAGTGCGTTGAGGTGCCGAGGGGCTTCCTGGACCAGGCCCGGTCCGGGCGGCCCCGCTTTCGTTCGGTCAGGCGGCGCGGCGGCGGTTCTTCGGCTGCGCGGGGATGCGGTGCATGGCCGCGATCTCGGCCCGGTCCTGCGGGCTGAACATCAGCCGGCGGCCCATGCGGTGGGCGGGGAAGCCGCGGTGGTTCACGCCGTCGCGGAGCCGACGGGCGCCGATGCCGAGCCGACGCGCGGTCTCGGAGACATCGGTGAAGTCCTCCGGGGAGAGGGTGGCGAGAGCCGTGGCGGACATGGGGTCACCTCATTCGGTGTTGGGCTCGCGGGTGGCGAGCAGCTGTTCGTCGTCCTCGGGGAGCTCCAGTGCGGCGCGGAGCGCCGCGTAAGCGGGGGGCCGCATGTGGCGCCGTACGCCGATTTCCAGCCGCGTCAGGTAGCTGCGGCTGATGTGTGCGCGACGGGCGAGGTCGGCGATCTGGATCCCGCGTGACATGCGGATCTTTCGGATTGCCGCCCCGTCCACCTCGAAAGTGGGTCGGGGTGCCTGCATGCACAGAAGCTAACAGGTTCTGCTGGCAGTTCCTAGCAGTACTTGGGAGTAACTAGCAGGAACTAGCAGGTTCTGTGATCCGGAATCTTAGGCTCAGCTCAAGAGGAGGTGATGAACGCGTAGAGGCTGAAAGGTGTTCCTGGCGGTACCTAGCAGTTCCTGAGAACATCAGGACATGGCTAACCCCGACCATGCCGACATGCAGAGACTTGCGCGGCTCGTGATTCAGCGCCGACGAGAGCTCGGCTTGCACAAGGTGGAGGCGGCCACGGCGGCGGGCCTCACGCACACGACGTACATGCGCGTCGAGAACGCGCAGTCCGTCCGTGACGTGACCTACGCCAAGATCGAGGCGGCATTCGGCTGGGCGCCCGGCGCCTGTGCCGCAATCCTCGAAGGCGTCCAGGAGGCGCAGCTGGCCGGGGACGTGGTCGGCGGAACGCGCTTCGCGCCCGCCTCCGGCATGGACGAGGAAGCCCGGAAAGCGGTCCACGATGCAGTGATCGCCGTCATGCCGGACGTGCCGGCGGGGCAGATGGCGAAGCTCAGTGAAGCGGTGGTCGAGATGCTGCGCGAACGCGGCGTCGTCCCTCCCAAGGGTGAGAACACAACCCCGTAGCCGTACAACTTTTCGGTTGTTGTTGAATCGTTACATTGGGTTCGATTCAAGATTCATCGACTGTCTTTCGGTCACGCGTTCGGTATGTAAGTCTCCTCTCACTGAGGGTTTCCAAGCGCATCGAAAGGAGGCCCATGCACGAGCTGTTCACGCATGACCCTGGGCCTGGATTCGTGGGAATGTCCGGGTGGGTAGGCGACAGAATCGTGTGCGTAGTGACTCCGAGAGTCCATACCGACGAGTCCGTACGACAGGACGCGCGGAGACTCGTGCGGAGTCTGGGAGGCGACTGCGACACGTGCGAGCAACTGGGCTGCCCGCTCAGGTGACCGCCCGGCCGCAGTCTGTACGTAGATGGCTGACAGTCAGGGGTGCCTGTCGGTCGTCTCCGCACCTGGAGGGGCGGACTGTGGCATACGCAGAGAAGCGCGGTAAGACGTGGCGCGTCAGGTACCAACTACCCAACGGCGAGTACGCGTCTGAGAGCGGGTTCGCCACGAAGCAGGACGCCCTCGATCACGGGCGCGCGCAGGAGACGGACGTCCAGCGCAAGGTCTTCATCAACCCCAACGACGGCCGCAAACTCCTCGGCGATTGGGCCGCCGAGTGGCTGGAAGTGCTGGACGTCGCCGAGACCACGGACCGCACGTACAACAGCCTGCTGAACGCCGTTGTGCTGCCGAGATGGAAGAGCGTTCCCCTCGGCGACATCACGGCGATGACGTACAAGGCGTGGCGGGTCCAGCTCGCCGACCAGTTCTCGAAGAACTACGTCAACAACATCGAGGCCGTGATGCGCATGCTCCTCGATGACGCGGTCGACGAGAAGCTCATCCCGTTCAACCCGATGCCCACAGGCTCGAAGCGCCGCCGCGGCCGGCACGTGCCCGTCGAGGCCGAGGACGTCTACATCTGGCCGACGCCTCGCCAGGCGCGGCTGATCGCCGAGAACGCGCGGGCGATCCGTGGCCACCAGTGGTCCGCCATGATCCTGACCATGGCCTACACCGGCATGCGCATCGGTGAGATCGCTGGCCTCCGGCGCGACCAGGTCCACCTGCTCGCCCTGAAGTACGGGTCCTCCGTTCGGGTGCAGTGGCAAGGGCAGTGGCTGACCACGCCTGCCAAGCACGTGGTCAACAAGGGCGACACGTGGGAGTCCATCGCCGCCCTGCGGCACGCCGACCCGAAGCGCGCGGCCGACGTCGCCGCGGCGAACGAGATGGACCTGGGCGACCGGCTCCGCGCCGGGCAGAAGCTGAAGCTGGCCAAGGGGTTCACCCTGCTGCCGCCGAAGTACAGCTCGTACCGGACGCTCATCCTGCCGCCGTTCGTCGCCGACCTGCTCGCAGAGGCCATGGCGGAGGAGGCTCACGATCTCCTCGTCTTCCCGTCCCAGCGCGGCCGCCCGCTCCGGGTGGACGACCAGTTCTACGGCCGCTTCTGGAACCCGATCATCAAGGGGCAGGACGCGGAACCGTCGCGCCGCGGCCGTCCCGAGCAGCGAGCGCTGCCAGCCGTTGAGGGCGTCGAGGACATGGTTCCGCACGGCACGCGCCACGGGCACAAGGTCTGGCTCGACGAGGCCGGCCACCCGCGCGTGGCCGTAGAGGAGCGGATGGGGCACCGGCTCAAGGGCGTGGAGGGAACCTACTCGCACACCTCGCCCGAGATGGAACTCGCCATCGCCAAGGGCCTGCAGGACATCTGGGAGAAGTCCCTTCTGCCGGAGCAGGAACCCGGCGACTGGACGCGGCGGCGCGTCTCCTGACCTCGTCTCCCAAACGTCTCCCATTGGATCTTGAAACAGGCGAACGGCCCGACCCCGGGAAGGGGTCGGGCCGTTCGTATTTACCGTCTGACCTGCCGCGCAGCGACGAGGTGAAGGAGGCCTCGGTCAGGCCTTCTTCGTCTCCCAGAAAATGCGGTCGACCTCGGCGATGAGCTCCAGCGCCTTCTCGCCCGTCTTCGGGTCCGTCGACGCCTTGGCGGCCGAGAGGGCCTTCAGGGTGTCGTTGATGAGCTGGTGCAGCTCGGGGTGCTTCTCGAAGTGCGGGGGCTTGAAGTAGTCGCTCCACAGCACCGAGATGTGGTGCTTGGCGAGCTCCGCGCGCTGCTCCTTGATGACCGTGGCACGCGCGCGGAAGTGCGCGTCCTCGTTGGCCTGGTACTTCTCCTGGACGGCCTTGACCGACTCGGCCTCGATCCGGGCCTGGGCCGGGTCGTAGACACCGCAGGGGAGGTCGCAGTGGGCGCTGACCTTCACCTTGGGGGCAAACAGGCGGGAGAGCATTGAGCTGTCCTTCCTCGTGATCGTCTTCTCAGGTGGGAGATTACTCCCCGAGAAGGCTGTTTTCGCGAGCGCCCCCTAGGGCTTAGGACAAAAGTCCAGGGTCACCATGGGACTCGTGTACGAGTGGACGATCGGATCGGGAGGTGCCGGAATGACGGACGCGGGGCGGGAGCCGGGGCGGGGGGCCGGGCCTCTGTTCGGGATCGCCGAGGTGACGGGGGTGTCCATGGTGCCCACGCTGCTCCACGGCGACCAGCTTCTCGTGCACTACGGCGGGCGGTTGCGGCCCGGCAGCGTGGCCGTGCTGCGGCACCCGCTCCAGCAGGATCTGCTCATCGTGAAACGTCTGATCGAGCGACAGGGCGCCGGCTGGTGGGTGCTCGGGGACAACCCGGACGCCGAGGGCGACAGCCGGGTCTTCGGCGCCGTGCCGGCCGAGCTGGTGCTCGGACGCGTACGGGCGCGGTACCGGCCCGTCACGCCCGGGCGTCAGCGCTCGGTGGGAGTGGTGGTCTCCTGGCTGTTCTCCGCGCTGAGGCCGGTCCGGTCCGGCCGTTCGGCCTCCAGGCGCTTGCGGGCCCGGTAGGCGGCCACGTTGGCGCGGGTCGCGCAGCGGTCCGAGCAGTAGCGGCGGGAGCGGTTGGTCGAGGTGTCGAGGTAGGCGTTGCGGCACGGTGGCGCCTGGCAGAGGCCCAGCCGGTCGGCGCCGAACTCCGTGAGGTGGAAGGCCAGCCCCATCGCCGCGATCGCGGCGAAGCCCGCCGTCGCGTTCGAGGGGTGGTCGGCGAGGTGCATGTGCCAGCGCGGATGGCCCTCGTCGTCCAGGTAGTCGTGGCCCGAGATCTGCGGGCTGACGGGAAACTCCAGGAGCAGCGAGTTCAGCAGGTCCACCGCCTGGGTGTGGTCGCCGTCGTCCGCTGCGGTGAAGACCGCGCGCAGCCGGGCCCGTACCGAGCGGAAGCGCGTCACGTCGGCGTCCGTCACCCGCCGGGCCATCTGGGAGGCCGCGCCGAAGAGCTCGCGGACCGCCTCGACCGACGTCAGGGCGTCCTTGCTGCGGGCCGGCTCCTCGGTGTTGACCAGACGCACGGCGTAATCCGAGTAATAGGCCAGTTCCACTTGTAGTCCTTACTGCGGAGGTCTAGTGTCGGGTGCGGAGGGGGTAATGGACGTTCCCCCTTCGAGGGTATTACGAAGAGGGCGAGGTAGGGCGATGACGGACGCGGCGACGACCGGAACCGACTGGGCGGCCTGGCAGGAGAGCTGGGACCGCCAGCAGGAGTGGTACATGCCGGACCGCGAGGAGCGGTTCCGCGTGATGCTCGACATGGTCGAGGCCGTGGTGGGGCCGGAGCCCCGCGTCCTGGACCTGGCGTGCGGTACAGGGAGTATTACGGATCGGCTCCTCAAGCGGTTCCCGAAGGCGACCAGCGTCGGCGTCGACCTCGACCCCGCGCTCCTCGCCATCGCCGAGGGGTACTTCGCGGGAGACGACCGCGTCACCTTCGTGACCGCCGACCTCAAGGACCCGGAGTGGGCCGCGGCGCTTCCGTACGACTCGTACGACGCCGTGCTCACCGCCACCGCACTGCACTGGCTGCACACCGAGCCGCTCACCGCGCTCTACGGTCAGCTCGCCGGCCTCGTCCGGGACGGCGGGGTCTTCATGAACGCCGACCACATGATCGACGAGACCACCCCCCGGATCAACGCCGCCGAGCGCGCCCACCGCCACGCCGTCATGGACCGCGCCAAGGCCGCCGGCGCCCTCGACTGGGCCGAGTGGTGGGCCGTCGCGGCCAAGGACCCGGTCCTCGCCGCACCGACCGCCCGCCGCTTCGAGATCTACGGCGAGCACGCCGACGGCGACATGCCGTCCGCCCGCCGCCACGCGGAGATCCTCCGCGCCGCCGGCTTCGCGGAGGCCCGGCCCGTCTGGGCCTCGCCCTCGGACACCCTCGTGCTGGCCGTGAAGTAACCCGGCCGTGTGAACGGAGAAGGGGCGGTACGGGAACCCGTACCGCCCCTTCTCCATGCCGGCTAGAGCACCTTGGAGAGGAACGCCTTGGTGCGGTCGTGCTGGGGGTTGCCCAGGACGTCGCGGGGGTGGCCGGACTCGACGACGACGCC